>CACKQM010000001.1:0-172346 GCA_902602295.1 uncultured Pelagibacteraceae bacterium
TACCCTGTCTTTGAACATTTGTTGAGGTTTTTTTTAAACTGGTCCCAGCTCCTTTAAAATTTGAACTGCCAGAATTAATTACAAAAAATTCCCATCTATATCTTTGCATATGTTCTATCTCTGCATCACTTGCATTTTCAGACTCTAAGATAGGCCGTATCAATTCACCAAAATTCCAATTTTGAGCCCAGCTATGAAATGCAAGCGTTACATCACCGGCATCATTTCGATCAAGATTTCTGAAACTATTTAAACAAGGTGTATTTGCTCCAGTGTTTATATTTACTGGTGTACCTCTTCCCTGAGGCCAAGGAACGCTAGCATCAGTGTGTCTTGCAAATCCACCATTTAAAGTTGCTTGTTGTTGTAGTGAATTTAGATAATTAGCATGTGCTTCTAATTCTTCAGTCGAAGCGCCAGCACCCGGTGGTACTATTCTCATTGTTGATTGTGGATCGACCCATGGGCCAATCATTTCATTAATAACATACTTCTCAGCCTCAACCAAAGCATGCTCGGCAACATAGAAAGTTTGTTGGTATTCGTCACTCGTATTATTACTTTGATGATCTCCAGAAGAAATAACTATTAAACTACCACCCATCAATGACATCACTAACAAAAGTACAAGTGATAAAATTAAAGTAAAACCTTTTTGATTTTTTTTATTCATTAAAAAAGTCCATCATCTAATATATTTCTTGTATAGACTGAGATAACAACAGTGTCTCTTAAATATCTGTCAGAATAACTTTTAATCGTTCTTGCAAATCCACTTAATGGTCTCTCCTTGCCTGGTCTTGCATCAAATCTATAAAATTCATTCTCAGATCTAAAAGCTATTTTTATATCAACAGATCTTATCTTGTATAAATTGTTTCTACCTTCAGGACTCGTGGGGCTTGGAGATGGTGTAAGTCTTCTCCCCTCTCTATCAAGGGCAATAAATTCCATATCTTCAACATAATCTCTTACTAGTTGATCATGATAACACTCAGAACAATCTGTAACCCAATCTCCAGTAGGTGGAAAATCATCTGTGACTCTTTCTCGTTTTTGCTGCCAGCTAATCTTTGATTTATAGATTGCATATCTAGGATCCTCCCCAACTACACCAACTGGCTTTGCGTAATAAGTTACTTTATATCTCTTGTAAGGCTGGAGTCCATCAACATGGTCAAAGTCATCAAAAACAACGTGTATTTTATCACAACATAAATCTGTAACATCATGTTTAGGTGTAGGAGTTGGATCTGTATCACCAATACTATGACCTAATGAGTTAGGAATAATTACAATAGGATCATGACTATCTTGAATTGTTGTTGCGCCACCCTTAAATTGTAAATAACTTTGTTCGGGGTATCCCCTTGTATTTTGACCAAGATAATATTTAAATCCTGACATCCTGACATCTCGAATAAGTAGTTCTATTAAATCTCTTGATGATCTACTGATCTGAGCTTTATTGGTCACTTGACTATAAGTAGTATTAACAATTGAATAAGTTGTATACATTGCTGCCATCATTAAGGATGAAACAACAATACCAATCATAATTTCGATTAAAGTTAAGCCAGATATATGTTTTAGATATTTTTTTTTCATTTAACCTGATGGTTGTCCTATCATGCCGCCGCCTCCATCTTGTCCTCCAGGTGCTCGTCCGTTATCTGTTTTTATTTTGTAATCTGACTGAAAGTATAAAAATTTTCGTTTTTTCCCATCGTTGAGTTTCATTTCTACCCTACCAATAAAAATTGGTTCATCAAATACAAGATCTGATTGATTTGTGCAGCCAGGCCATCTACATACTGAGAAAACTTCTACTTTTTTTGTCTCATTGTTAGATCTACATTTTAAAAATCTATTTTCATTAAATATCAAATCCCATTTTTGTTTTTTATTCCTAGGGGCATCAATGTTTTGGGTATCATAAATATTTTCTTGACCTGTATTATTAGCTGCGTCAGCAGTATTTGACGTATTTGTGCTGCCTCCACAATTTAATTGTGCGTTCCAACCATTAGTATTTAAGTGCTCTGAAAATTTTACAACATCACTTGCATCAGCTCCACTAGATAATGATACAGAGCCATCTTGACCATATTGAATATCCTCACTATCTGAATTAATACCAAATAAGGTATTTTTACTACCTATAACATCTTCAGCAATCATCCCAGTTAAATAATTCGCTTTAGTTCGTTCACCTGAGTTCGTAATTGATTGAGCTGAAAAGTTTGTCATTTGCAATATGGCTATGAAACCAATTCCAACAATAGCAGTAGATACTAAAGCCTCTAAAATTGACAAACCAGAATTATTAGATCTTTTTTTCTTCATATTTATTGAGCAACCCAATTCCCACCGGTCCATTCTTTTTCGCCATTCTGATTAATTTGATAGGTGTTTTTAAATTTTTCATATGTGATATTACCAAATCTTGACCATTCAATAGCATATAAATAACCGTGCTCTGTATCTGGATTGCCCGCTCCGTCCACATTACAGCTTATGCTTGTGTTATACTTATTAGATCTATCACAAATAAATAAATAATTATCAACAACTACATCATTGTTATTCTGAGAAGCAAGTTGACCATTGCCACTGAACCATCGGTCATTTTTACCAAAACAAATTGCCCCAGTGGTATCTGTCCAATTTGTGGTTACGTTTTTAAAAATTATTTGTCGTACTTCAATATTGTCAGAACCTTGATCTGGGTCATCATCCCAACGAAGGAGGGATGGATCATCCTCTATTTGACATATATTTGCATAATCAGGCTCTATAAAAGTCGTATCCGTTTCTGGATCATCTCTAGCTATCCACCAGGCACTATCTTCATCGTTTAATAAGTTTGCTAATGTTTGTGGTTTCATTCCTTTAGATGTAACAATTAAATTTCGATCTGCGCCATCAGCTTCTTCTGATATATGAACCTGAACAAAAGCGTATTGCCCTCTTTGGGTTTGTGAATATATACCTTGTATTAAAGTTTTAATTTTTATTACTGCGTCTCGTGCTTCTCTATCTTTTCGCCACTTACTAAAGTTTGGATAACCAACTGCTGAAATCACCCCTATGATTACAACAACAACAATTAATTCAAGAAGGTTAAAACCTTTAATTTTCTCGTCCTGCGTTCGCATCTATCTTTCCTGCTTTTACTAAATCTTCTAAAGATTTAGTCATTGTAATCATACCATCTTTAACAGCAGTTTGCATGATGCTTGGGATCTGATGAATTTTTGACTCTCTTATTAAGTTTTGAATGGGAGGTGTACACTTCATCACTTCAAAAGCACCACAACGGCCTTGACCATCTTTTGTTTTAAGAAGCCTTTGAGTTACGACCATTTTTAAAGATGTAGAAATTTGTGCTCGAATTTGTGCTTGTTGCTCTGGTGGAAATACATCAATAATCCTATTGATGGTACTAGGCGCACCACTGGTATGCAATGTACCAAATACTAAGTGTCCAGTTTCAGCAGCAGTTAGTGCAAGAGAAACTGTCTCTAAATCTCTCATCTCTCCAACTAAAATTACATCTGGATCTTCTCGAAGAGCTGCTTTTAAAGCTGTTGCAAACGTTTGTGTTTGTTTACCTACTTCTCTATGAGAAACAATACTCTTTAGGTCTTTATGAATAAACTCAACAGGATCCTCTACAGTTATAATGTTTGAAGTTCTTGTCTTATTAATTTCATTTACAATTGCAGCAAGTGTGGTTGACTTACCAGATCCTGTAGGACCCGTTACTAATACAAGTCCTTTGTGCATATCTATAATATCATAAAGCACCGGAGGCAGATCAAATTGATCCATTGTTGGGATAACACTTTCTACTCTTCTTAACACTGCAGCTGGACCTTGAATTGTTTTATAAAAGTTTGCTCTAAATCTTAGTCCACTTAATGTCACTGACGAGTCTAGCTCATGGGTGTCCTGAAATCTTTTCATTTCGATTTCATTACAATTGGTAGACAGTAAATCTTGTAAATCTTGTGCTTTTACCAACACATCAGGTATTTTATGAATTTCACCCGTTTGCCTATAGGCTAGTGGCCAGCCAGTTCTTATATGGAAGTCAGAAATTTTTTTATTGTTTTTTGCTAATTCTTCTAGTTTTTCAAACATACTAAATTTTATATATAATTTGTTAAAAAAACAATATTTAGTTATCTTAGAGCGACCAAAATAGGTAATTATTTAGTAAAAGAAATAATATAGGACCCACACAATCAGCGAATATTCGAAAAAGTTTTTTGCTAGAAGCAATTGTTTTTCGTTAAATTTTGTCTTTAAAAATTTGCCTAAAATTAGAAATCCCACGTGAACTAAAACAACTGAAATTACAATCCCAATTAAAATATACTCAATTGTGAAATTCTTATAACCGAAATAAATTGCGGCTAAAAAAGTTAACCAAGAAACTTTGGAAATAAAAATCTTAAATATCAGACCTGCTTTTTTACTAAAAATAGATTGTGTCTTTATTAAAGAATAAGACCAAGTAAGGCCAATTAAAAAACTAAAATACTTTAAAATCATTTTTTATTTTTTTCATGAAATACTAAACAAACACCATTGTTACAATATCTTTTACCTGTCGGTTGAGGACCATCATCAAAAATGTGTCCATGATGGGCATTACAATTTTTACAATGATATTCTGTTCGAGCATAACCAATCAGATGATCGGTTTTGGTCTCAAAGACATCAGGTAAAGATTTATAAAATGATGGCCACCCCGATCCACTTTCATATTTTGCATCAGAGTCGAATAATTTTATCCCACAATTAGCACAATGATAGCTGCCTTCTCGTTTTTCATTATTGAGTTCACTGCTACCTGCACGCTCAGTACCATCTTCAAACATTACTAATTTTTGTTCGGCAGTTAAATTGGGATTCTTTTTAGTCATTTAAGTAATTTAGCACAGGATTGATGTAAAAAAGAATGTAATTCAACTAATTTGTTAAAATCTTTATTGTAACCTCCGCCAAGAACACCACACAAAGGTACTCCTTGTGAAAAGAAATTTTGAGTAACCATTTCATCTCTTTTTTTAATACCTTTATCTGAAATTTTTAATTTACCTAATCGGTCATTGTGATGAATATCGACTCCAGCAATATAAAAAACAAAATCAAAATTTTCATCGTTCAACTGATTTAAATAGAAATCAAGTATCTTTATATATTGAGCATCCTCCATATTATCATCAAGCTCAACATCTAGGTCGCTGATTGATTTTTTTGCAGGGTAGTTTGACTTAGAGTGCATACTAAAAGTGAAGACATTTTTATTATCCGCAAAAATATCTGCATTACCATTGCCTTGGTGAACATCTAAGTCAACAATTAAAATTCTTCCTGCTAAACCACGATCTAATAAATATTGAGCCGCAACTGCCACGTCATTGAAGACACAATAACCCGCGCCCCCATCATAATTAGCATGATGACTGCCACCTGCAGTATTACAAGCGACACCATTTTTGATTGCAAGCTTTGCAGCTAACACAGTTCCACCAGTTGCAACTAATGACCTTTGAACAACGCTATCGACTAACGGAAATCCAATTTTCTTAATTGTATTTTGATCTAATGTTTTATTTTTAACGTTCTTGATATATTTTTCTGAATGGGCCCTACTTAAAGTTTCTTCTGAACAGGGATAAGGTGTAAAAAATTCTTTGACAATTTTTTTTTTAATTAAATAAATTGAGAGTTCTTCAAATTTATTTATTGGAAATTTATGATCATCACCAATTTGGGCATTATAATGCTTATGAAAAACAACAGGTAGTTTCATTGTAATTAAATCTTAAAGAATTATATTAAACGTTTATTAGGTATGTTATTAGGAAATTTTTTCTACAAATTTATTTATCAAATTAAAAATCAGGCAATTTATCCAGTTTTTAGAATGTTTGTTAAAGACAGATTGATGCACCCTTTTTTGAGTAAAAGAAAAAAAAATTTCAAAAAAAAACATCAAGATTTTTTAAAATCAAAAAAAATATCTACTGATTATTTTTCAATCAATGCCTACTACTGGAACAGAATATTAAATAAGAATTTTAAAAAATTCTCATATTTAGAGATTGGTTCATTGGAGGGAAATAGTGTTTTATATGTCTTAAAAAACCATTTTACAAAAAAAGTAGTTTGTGTTGATCTTTGGGATTTAGATCATGTTTTAAGAAATTCTAAAGAAAATTTTAATAATTTTATTCATAACTTAAAAGAATTTGAAAATAAATATTCATATCATAAAAAGTCTTCCGATAATTTTTTTCAAGAAAATAAAGAATTTTTTGATGTAATCTATATTGATGGATGGCATGGAGCATCACAGGTTACAAAAGATATTAACAATGCATGGAAATTTTTGAAATCTGGTGGAATTATAATCTGTGATGATTACTTCTATGATGGCGACTCATACAAAAAATCAAGTAAAGATATTCCAGCCCCTGCGATAAATTATTTTATTAAAAAAAACAGAGAAGATTTAGAAATTCTTTGTGTTAACAACAATCAAATTTTTCTAAAAAAAAATAAGTAAATTAATCAATTACTCTTATGGGTTTACCACTTACACAGGCTTCAAGTGACTCGATCATTTGACTATAATAAACATTATAATTTTCTGCGGTCACATATCCTAAGTGAGGCGTTAATAAAGCATTAGGTAAAAATCTTAGTTTATTATTCTCTGGTAAAGGTTCTTTTTCATAAACATCAAGTCCAGCACCAGCAATTTCATTGGTGGATAAAGCAATAATTAAATCATCTTCATTAATTATTGGACCTCTTGAGGTATTGATTAAAAAAGCAGTTTTTTTCATCTTATCTAGTTCTTTTAAAGTAATACAATCTTTATATCTTTCACCGCCTTGCACATGAATAGATAAGATATCTGAATTTTTAATTAAATCCTCTTTAGAACAAGGTAAAACATCTAGCTCTTTACATTTATCAAGATTAAGATTTTCACTCCAGGCCATTACTTGCATACCAAAAGCTTTACCTATCTTTGCAACTTGAGAACCTACTTTCCCAAGTCCAATTAATCCAAGAATTTTTCCTTTGAGCTCAACGCCAACTGTTGTTTGCCAGTAGCCTTGATACATATTATCAATTTCTTCTTTAATATTTCTTGCTAATCCCAGTATTAAGGCCCAAGTTAATTCTGGAGTTGGATTTAAATTGCTATCAGTTCCACTAACAATAATCTTTCTTTTTTTTGCAGCTGCCAGGTCAATTGCTTTATTTCTTAATCCACTGGTGATTATGAATTTTAGCTTAGATAAATTTTCGATTATATTTTTTGTAATGGGAGTTCGTTCTCTCATCACTAATAATGCCTCAAAATCAGCCAACTTATCTATGACATCAGCCTCATCCTCAAATGGCTCGCTAAAAATTTTGATTTCATATTTTCCTGCAAGTTTTTCAAGATCAACGAATTGTTGAGAAACATTTTGATAGTCGTCTAATATTGCAACTTTAAGCATTTTTAATTTCTTTATTTGATAAAAATAAACCTAATATAATTAAAATTGCCCCAATCAAGTGAAAAAATCGAAACTGCTCATTATAAAAGAATATCGCCATCAAAGTACTAAATAATGGAATTAAAGATAAAAATATTCCAGCTCGATTTGCCCCAATAATTGAAACAGCGCCAGCCCAACAATAGTAAGAGCCAATACTTGGAAATATTGCAACATAAGCTAAAATATAAAAAAAATTACTACTCATCTCAATAATTTTGCCTTGTGTCATATCTAAAATAAATAGAGGCAAAAGAAAAATTAATCCAAATGTGCAAATTATATGGACAAGAGCAAGTAAAGATACTTCAAAGGTTCTTTTTCTCAAATATGCAGAATATATTCCCCAAGCAATAATTGCTCCGACCATAAATAAATCACCTTTGTTAAAATTTAAGGTAAGTAAAATATTTAGATCAAGTTTAGTAATAATAGCTAAAATTCCTAAAACTGAAATGACTAATCCAGATATTTGAAAAATATTTGTTTTTTCAATTTTTAATAAAAAACAAACTAAAATTATTGTTACAGGTATTGCGGTATTAAAAAGTGATGCATTAATTACTTGCGTGTAATTTAAAGCGTTATAAGTAAAAGAAGTAAATATACATACACTGGTAGAACCTAGAATCAGAAATAATGATAAATTTCTGTTAATTTGATTTTTTAATTTTAATATCTCTTTATAGGTGAAGGGAAGTAATATTATCCATACTAGGCACCACCTTAAAAATGCGAGTGAGTTGGGAGGTATATTTTCTAAATAAGCAAGCTTTGCTAAGGTAAAGTTTCCTGCCCAAAATAATGTTGCACATACTAGCATTATGTATGCCTTAGTATTTTGCATTTGATTAACTAAATCTTGCTGAGCTATAAGGATCTAAATTTAGATTAGTATTTTCTTTAGCTATCATTCCGGAGACAATCTTTCCAGAAATCGGACCTAATGTCCATCCTAAATGATGATGACCAAAACAATAAAATACATTTTTATAATTTTTTGAAGGTCCCATCACTGGTAAAAAATCAGGTAGCGTCGGTCTAAAACCTAACCATTCATCTTCATGATCTGGAAGATCGCCTAACATATACTTGGCATTATCAATCAAATTTTTTACTCTAGATTTTGACAGGGGATTATCTAATCCACCGAACTCAACTGTACCAACCACTCTTAATCCCTGTTCCATAGGAGTGATACCAAATCCTCTATTAGAAAAAATAACAGGTCTACTTAAAAGATGATCACAATCTTTGAAGTGAACATGGTAACCTCTTTCAGTATCAAGGGGAATTTGTTCACCTAAATTATCTGTCAATTTTTTTGAGAAAGCTCCACAGGCAATTACAATTTTATCAAAAGTATATCTTTCACCATCAGTTACAAAAACTGGTTTTTCTGTATCAAACTCAATATCATTGATATTTTTCTTTTCAAACTTTCCACCTTTTTTTAAAAATAATTCAAATAATTTAAGTAAGATTTTTTTAGGGTTTCGCGCATGTCTTGCATATGGATAATAAACTCCTGCATGATAAAAGGGTTTTATATTCGGTTCGAGATCGTGAATTTCAGATTTATTGACCAGTTGTTGTTTTACACCAAGTTCATCTCTCACTTTAATTTCTAACTCTCTACTCTTTAAATCTTTATCATTCCAAATATAGAGTATTCCTTTATTTTCAACGAGACCATCTAAATTAATTTCATCAAAAAGTTCATCATAAGCAGGTAAAGCTAAATCTAAAATTTGATGCATATTTCTTGCGGTATGCATCATTTTATTTTTTGTTGTATTCAAAATAAACTTGAAAAACCAAGGAAGCATTTTTGGCACATAATTCCATTTTAAAGCAAGTGGCCCTGTTGAACTTAATAACATTGCTGGTACATCAGCAAGTACATCCGTTCTATTCAATGACAATGAAGCATATGGTGAAAAGTGGCCAGCATTTCCATATGAGGCTGCTGGACTGCCAGGGTTATCTCTATCAAATATAGTTACTTTAAAACCTTTTTTTTGAAGAAATAAAGCATTGGATACTCCTTGAATTCCTGAGCCAACAATTCCCACATGTAAATTTTTACTCATAGAAAAAATATACAATCTATCTGTCAAATAAGTTAAGCGACAAATTATACTTATGCAATCAATTGTTGATTGTGAACTCTAGCACTCATGACAATTCCAAAACCAATCATAGTCGCCAGCATAGATGATCCACCATAAGACATGATTGGTAAAGGAGAACCTACTATAGGTAGTAAACCTAAAACCATACTCATATTTATAGTAATAAATACAAAAATAGCTGCACCAAAACTATAACAAAAAATCTTTGCGAAATAACTTCTGGAACTAGCACCAATTGCAACAATCCTATAAATAATAATTGCATAAATTACTAAAAGTATCGCAGAGCCCACAAAACCAAATTCCTCTGAGAAAAGTGTAAAAATAAAATCAGTATGTTTTTCAGGTAAAAATTCTAGATAACTTTGAGTGCCTTTTAAAAAACCTTTACCAAATATACCACCAGATCCGACAGCTATTTTTGATTGAATAATTTGATAACCAGCACCTAGGGGATCCTTGTCAGGATTTAGAAATGTCAACACTCTTAATTTCTGATAGGGCTTCAAGAAAGCGATGACGAAAGGTAAAGAGATTATAAATCCAAGAATAGTATAAATAAAATATTTGTAATTAATGACAGCAAACCATAATACTGCTATTCCACTAATTGCGATAAGAACTGCAGTTCCAAGGTCTGGTTGTACAATGACTAACCCCATTGGTAAAAGAATTATTATTAAAGAAGTTAAAATTGTATAAATTGAATTGACATTTTCTAACTTCATTCGATGAAAAAATTTAGCCAAACAAACAATAATAAATATTTTCATCAATTCAGATGGTTGTAAATTTATGAAATATAAATTTATCCATCTTTGAGAGCCTGATGAGGTAATTCCAAATAAATAGGTCCCTACTAACAAACCTACTACCGCTACATAAGCTAAATAACCGACTGAGAACCAATACTTGATATTGATAAATGACATTACTAGCATCATTAAAGTAAATACCGCTAATTTTGTAAAATGGCTTTTGGTATGAAATTTAATCTCACCACCATCAGTAGAATACATTGTTGCTAAACTAATAAAGCCAAGTAACAAGATACAAACCAAAAGTATATAATCAAAGTTTCTAAATTTTTGAAAAAAACCAAGTCTATTTGTCGTTAATCTTGTATGTTGATACATCTATATCTCCAAATACTTTTTATTCCTCAATGACTCTCTGATCTTGTGTCGGTCAATAATCAATTTAAATAATTTAGTTGCCATTGGAGCGGCAGTTGTACTTCCGTTTCCTCCGTGTTCTACAATGACACTTAATGCATATCTGGGATTTTTATATGGACCAAAGGCTACATATAAAGCATGATCTCTTTGCTCGTATGGAATCTGGAATGTTTTAAGATCCAATTCTCTTTCTTCCTCAGTAATTTTTTTAACCTGCGCAGTACCAGTTTTACCAGCAAACTGATATTTTGGGTTATCAATTCTTGAACGATAAGATGTGCCCATTACTTCATTAGTTGAGCCAAAAATAGCATCTTGGATAATTTTAATATTTTTTGAATTTTTATAGAGCGGTGTAAATTTATCTATAGGTTGATCTTTAGCTTTATCATCTACAACAATATGAGGATAAATTTTATAACCACCATTTGCAATTTGTGCTGTCATTAAACATAATTGAATAGGTGTGGTTTGGATATAACCTTGTCCTATGCCTGTAATTATTGTTTCACCTAATAACCATCCTTTACCCAGGGCATTCTTTTTCCATTGAGTATTTGGAATTAATCCTTTTTTTTCAATATCAAACAAATCACCAAAAACTTTTTCTCCGAGACCAAATTTTTTTGCAGTTTCGCTCAATTTATCAACACCAAGTTTACGGGCAACTTCATAAAAATAGGTGTCACAAGACTGCTTCATTGCATTTCTTAAACTTACATAACCATGACCTTTTTTCTTCCAGCAATGATAAGTCTGGCCATACATTTCTGTTTTACCAGTACATCTAACTGTAAAACTTGTGTTAACTATTCCATTCTCAAGTGCAGATAAAGCAACAATCGGTTTAATCGTTGAACCTGGTGAGTAATTTCCTTGTAAAGTTTTATTCACTAATGGTTTCATTGGATCATTACGAATTAATTGCCAATCATCCTGACTAATACCAAACACAAATAAGTTGGGATCAAATGATGGTGAAGAATGCATTGCAACCACTGCACCTGTGTAAATATCCATAACACAAATAGAGCCAGCTTTATCCTTAAGTAATTCGTTTGCTAACTTCTGAACCTCAGTATCAATAGTTAATCTTAAAGTTTTACCTTTTTCACCTTTTTGAAATTCTAATTGACTGATTCTTCTGCCATAAGCATTTACTTCATATCTCTCAATATCATTTGTGCCTATTAATTTTTCTTCAAATGATTTTTCTAAACCAACTTTCCCAACTTTTAAACCTGGAACAAAATTTTTCTTTATAGCTTGTGTTGACTCAATGTCATCTTGGTTTGCTTGACTGACATAACCAATTAAATGAGTGAAATTTTCTTTAAAAGGATAGTTTCTTGAAATAGATATAACTGGTTTTACACCATTTAAATCATATAAATGATTATTAATCTTTGAAAACTTTTGCCAACTCAAATTATCAGAAACAATTAAAGTTTCCCAAGGCTTTATTTCATTTTTCTTTTTTAATACTTTCTTAAATTCGTTATCTGACAATTCTAGTAAGTCTTTTAATCGATATATAACATACCTAAAATCTTCAACTTGTTCTGGTATCACGTGGAGTTGATAAGCTTCAAAATTTCCTGCAATAACATTACCAAAATAATCATGAAATTCTCCTCTCACAGGGGCTAACTTCCATTCTCTAATTCTATTTTTGTCGGAAAGAGTTAAATACTTTTTATTTTCTTTAACTTGTAAAAAGAATAATCTACTGACTATTCCTATCATTACAAAAAATTTTAATGAACCTGTAATGAACATTCTTCTATTAATAGAGTTAAGTTTCTTTACATTATCACTTGAAGAATTAATCATTAATTCCTTTCATATAATATTTAAATATTGATACAAAAATTATGTAAAGTAAAAATGTACAAGTTGTGTTGACTAAATAACTCATTAAAACCAGGTTGTACGAAAAGAACAAACTTAAAACTGAGTAATTTAAAGAGTTAATCAAACTTATTATAAATAAAAAGTAGAACCAATCTTTCATGGGACTTGGCCTAATTGTTATATTTCTAATATATGCCGTAGCAATACAAATTAGTGTATAAGACAAGCTGCTAATACCCAGGGGCAAACCTATAACAGTGTCGTTGAGCAAACCGGCAAAAAATACAAAAAGATAATCAAAATGTTTAAAATCTTTTAAGGTAAAGAAAAAGATCAAAATAAATGGGAAATTAAAAGAAAAATACTCAAGTTTTAAATAATTAAAATCAAATTCATTAAGCACTGAGACAAATAAGAAAATTATTGGTAACCAGGTATATAATTTAGAAAATGTTCCCTTTGTCTTTAAGTTAGCCACCTGTTCTACCTCCATTTAAAACACAACTCTTGTACTCTTCAGTTCCAACATTAAAACCATCAGCATTAAAAAAAGATTTTCTGCATTTATGACCATGTTCTAAGTTTAACTTTAAAAATTCTAATTCTTGAGTATCAATATTGAATTGATTGATTTTTTGCTTTTGTAAAAAAATTTCATTATTTAAAACTGAAATTTGATTGTTTAAATCATTAATTTCACTAGTTAAATTTTCATTTTCCTCTATAAATTTTAAATTAGTCTCCTCAATAATTTTAAGCTCATCTTCTAAAATCTTTAACTTTGACTCTTCAAGTTCTTCACTTTTATCTTCAATTGGAACTGATTCTGGTTCAACTTGAGGAATTTCAATTTGAGTAATTGTTTCTGCAAAAACATATTTTAATTGTGTAAAATCGCTGTAGAATTCAACGTTGTATCTATTAGAAGAACCATCTTTTTTAGATCTTAATTTGCCTATTGGTACTCCACTTTTAAATATTGCTCCGGTACCTGAGGTGTAAACTATACTTTCATCAACTAACTCCTCTGATAAACCCGCTTTAATATATTTAATTTGTCCAAAATTGTCTCCGCTCCCTGTGACTATTGCTTGGATATTTTGAGGGGCAATTGTTACTGGAACATTAGAATTTAAATCTGATAACAATAATACCCTTGATGTCTTATAATTCACCTCAATTACCCGACCAACTAAGTAGGATTGATCATAAATATTTGTACCAATTTTTATATCGTCTTTACTGCCTTTATTTATGATTATACTCTTTAGAAAGGGACTATCATGATCAACAATTATTTTTGCTAAAATTTTATTTGAACTTGAAATATAATCATCAATTAGTACCTTCAGTTCTTGATTTTCATACTGAATAATTTCGTTAGATACAAAATCAGATTTAAGTTTATCCAATTCATCTCTGTTATTTTGATATCTATTAAAAAATGTTGTGTATTCAATTATATTAATAAATGAATTCCTGACAAAGTTTTCTGGTATAGAAACTATAAAAGATGATCGATAAACCACCTCACTTAATCCAGCCTTCAAATATCTTACTGCCTTAAAGTCTAGGCTTGATAAAAGGATAATAAATATAGAAATAAATACTAAAGTAAGTAGAGAAAATTTTTGCTGAGTGCTTTTTTTTAAAAAAGCAGAACGAATTGCTATTATAAAATCATCTCTGCTAGAGGCCATTACTCTTAATATTCAGTCAACATAGTCGAGAATGTTTGTTCTTGATCAAGAGCTTTTCCAGTACCAACTGCAACGCAAGATAATGGATCATCAGCAATGTGAACCGGCAAACCTGTTTCCTTAGAAAACCTTCTGTCTATATTTTTTAATAAAGCTCCACCACCCGTTAAAGTTAGTCCCATATCAACTAAGTCGGCAGATAATTCTGGAGGAGTGCTTTCTAATGCATCCTTAATTCCATTCACCATTTCTTTTAAAATAATATTTAACGCTTCAGCTGTATCTTCCTCTGTAATATTAACTTCTTTTGGAGTTCCTGATCTTAGATCTCGTCCTTTAACTGCATAAGTATTATTGTTCGTTGGAATAGCAGTACCTATTTCTTTTTTAATTTTTTCAGCAGTACTATCACCGATCATCAAATTATATTCTTTTCTCATATAGTTGACCATTGCATTATCCATTGCATCTCCTGCTACTCTTAGAGATTTAGAATAAACTAAACCTCCTAAGGACATAACTGCAATTTCAGTTGTACCACCACCTATATCCACCACCATCGAACCAGTTGCTTCAGATATAGGAAGATTAGCACCAATGGCAGCTGCGATTGGCTCCTCAATCAATTGAACTCTTCTGGCACCTGCTGCTAAAGCACTATCTTGAATAGCTTTTCTTTCAACAGGTGTTGAGCCTGTTGGAACACAAATTAAAATTCTTGGATTAGCAAACGTACTTCCTTTGTGAACTTTTTTAATGAAGTGTTTTATCATTTCTTCAGTCACGATAAAGTCAGCAATTACACCATCTCTTAAAGGTCTTATAGCTTGAATATTTCCGGGAGTTCTTCCCAGCATCGTTTTAGCTTCATCCCCTACAGCTAAAACTTGTTTTTTTCCTGATTGATCAACAATTGCAACAACGGAAGGTTCATTTAAAACAACCCCTTGTCCTTTAACAACTACTAAGGTATTAGCTGTCCCAAGGTCAATTGCCATATCTTGACTCCAGATTTTCTTCATTCTATCAAATAAGCCCATTAAAACACTCCTTTTACTTTTTTAGGTTCTATATTTTTATAAAGAGATTTTTTTTCTCTTTTAATTAACATTTTATTTAATGCATTAAGGTAAGCATTAGCTGATGCTACTAAAGTATCTGTATCAGCTGATTGTCCAACAGTAGTTCTGTCATTCTCTTCAATTTTAACACTGACTGTAGCCTGTGCATCTGTTCCTTCAGTAACTGCATGCACTTGATACAAAGACAACTTAACATCGTGTGGATAAAGTTCCTTAATACATTTAAATATTGCATCAACAGGACCATCTCCTGTTTGAGTAGTATGTTTTATATCGCCAAAAACATCTAATGTCATTTCAGCTCTTTGTGGCTCACCGGTGCCAGCAAAAACTTTTAAAGACTTTAAATTTATTGCATTAATTTTGTTGTCGATAATCAAGCTATCATCAACGAGAGCGACTATATCTTCATCATAGATATGCTTTTTTTTATCAGCTAAAATTTTAAATTTTCCAAATGCCGCTTGAACAACATCATCAGTTACATCGGCATAGCCTAAATCGCTTAATTTATCTTTAAAAGCATGTCTTCCAGAGTGTTTTCCCATAACCAATGATGTCTTTTTTACCCCAACACTTTCAGGTGTCATTATTTCATATGTTTCTCTATTTTTAAGCATTCCATCCTGATGTATTCCAGACTCATGTGCAAAAGCATTTTTTCCAACAATTGCCTTATTAAATTGAACTGGAAATCCTGTAGCATTTGAGACAATTTTTGAAGCTTTGCTAATTAATTCTGTTTTTATCCCTGTCTCATAAGGTAATAAATCATCTCTTGTTTTAATCGCCATGACTATTTCCTCTAAGGCTGCATTTCCTGCTCTTTCCCCAATACCATTTATTGTACATTCAATTTGTCTTACTCCAGCAGATAATCCTGACAATGCATTTGCAACTGCTAAACCTAAATCATTATGACAATGAGCTGAGATAATTGCTTTATCGATATTTGGAACGTTATTTTTGATTAATTTAATAGTTTTGGCAAACTCTTCTGGTATTGAATATCCAACTGTATCAGGAATATTTATTGTCGTAGCACCACATTTAATTGCAAGCTCGATTGTCTTATACATAAAATCTAAATCTGTTCTTGTGCCATCTTCACAAGACCATTCAACATCATCAGTGAATTTTTTTGCATAAGTAACACTCTCCTTAATAGCCCCTAAAACTTGTTCGTTAGTCATATTTAATTTATGCTTCATATGAACTGGGCTTGTTGAAATAAAAGTATGAATTCTAAATCTTTTTGCAAATTTTAAAGACTCGTGACAAGCATCAATATCTTTTTTGGTTGCTCTTGCCAAACCGCAAGGTATGGAATTTTTTACGCTTTTGCTGATTGCACTTACAGCTTCAAAATCACCTGGTGATGATATTGGAAAACCTGCCTCTATAATGTCGATACCCATTTCATCAAAAACTCTTGAGATCTGAATTTTTTCTTCAACACTCATTGAAGCTCCAGGCGATTGCTCACCATCTCTCATCGTTGTATCGAAAATGAATACTTTATCTTTATCAGCCATATCAAAAATTTTTGTTTTTGAAATATACAACCTCTCGTTTAGATTGCAAAAGTAAAATGCAGAATTTATCCCAATTTGGAACTAAAATTTACTTCTTGTCACTATCAACTAATTTCTTCTTGCCAATCCATGGCATCATAGCCCTTAAATTTGCCCCAACTTTTTCAACTGGATGTTCAGCTAATTTTGCCCTTGTAGCAAGAAAGTTTTTTTGGCCACTTTTACACTCATTCATCCATTCTTTCGTGAATTTACCAGATTGAATATCAGCCAAAACCTCTTTCATTCTTTTTTTGGTTTCCTCTTTATTAATCACTCTAGGTCCAGATTGATATTCTCCATATTCTGCAGTGTTTGAAATAGAGTAATTCATATTTGCAATTCCACCTTCATAGATAAGATCAACAATAAGTTTTACTTCATGAACAGTCTCAAAATATGCCATCTCAGGTTCATATCCAGCTTCCACCAAAGTCTCATAACCATTTTT
This sequence comes from uncultured Pelagibacteraceae bacterium, assembly GCA_902602295.1. Taxonomy (GTDB): domain Bacteria; phylum Pseudomonadota; class Alphaproteobacteria; order Pelagibacterales; family Pelagibacteraceae; genus Pelagibacter. The sequence continues at coordinate 17,549 of CACKQM010000001.1, forward strand.
TATTAATTCAACTAAACCACCACAAAGCACAGTCTGTTCCCCAAATAAATCTGTTTCAACTTCGTCTTTAAATGTTGTTTCAATAATCCCTGATCTACCACCGCCAACTGCTGAGGCATATGACATCGCTAAGTCTCTTGCTTTACCAGAACCATTTTGATGCACTGCAAATAAACATGGTACTCCTCCACCTTTTTCATATTCACTTCTTACTAAATGACCTGGTCCTTTTGGAGCAACCATAAATACGTCTAAATCTTTTCTGGCTTTGATCAAGTCATAATGAACATTCAAACCATGGGCAAATGCAATACTTGTACCTGGTCTAATTCTTTGATCGATATGATTTTTGTAAATTTCCGCTTGTAATTCATCTGGTGTTAAAATCATTACAACATCTGCCCACTCAGCAGCATCAGATAAATTCATTACTTTTAATCCTTTTGACTCTGCTTTAGGTATGCTTGAAGAACCTTCTCTCAATGCAACTACAACTTCTTTAACACCACTATCTTTTAAATTTAAAGCGTGAGCATGTCCTTGACTACCATAGCCAAATATTGCAATTTTTTTATCTTTAATCAAATTTACATCTGTATCTTTTTCATAAAACATTTTCATAATTTTCTCCTTTATGATTAATTAAAAACCTTATCACCCCTTGTCATGGCAACAGCTCCCGTTCTAGAGACACTTACTAACCCAAATTTTCTTAAATTTTTTGCCATCTTATCTATTTCTCTTCTTAATGCAGTAATTTGAATAACATTTGATTTTTTCGTTTTATCCAATATTACAGCATCATACTTTTTACAAGCATTAATAGCCTTTTTAATTTTAGTATTGTTACCAACAACTTTGAATAAAGCCATTTCTTTAAATATTACACCTTTATCATTCCTTTTAAAATCTGCAACTTTATGGACAGGAACAAGTTTTTTTAATTGCAATTTAATTTGATCTATTACTTGAGGTGTCCCAGTCGTAACTATTGTAATTCTTGATATGCTTTTTTTTGCATCCACTTCAGCAACTGCAAGTGACTCGATATTATAACCTCGACCAGAAAACAAACCCACAACCCTTGCTAAAACACCAGCTTCATTATCCACCCAAACAACGATGATGTGTGTATCTGATTTTTCTTTTTTCGAAGAAACACTATATGCAGATTTTGGATTTGCCATACTTAAACTAAAGCTTTACCTTTGCCAGTGATTTTATTTTCCTCTTTTTCACTTGGTCCTAATATCATTTGGTTATGTGGTTTTCCTGAGGGAATCATTGGAAAACAATTTTCATTCGGATCTACTCGACAATCAAAAATAACAGGACCATCAAACTCCACCATTTCTCTAATTTTTTCATCTAATTCATCTGGTTTTTCAGCTTTTATACCTTTGCAACCATAGGCCTCAGCCATTTTTATAAAATCAGGCAAAGCCTCTGTATAACTTTCAGAATAATTTTTCTCATGTAATAATTCTTGCCATTGCCTTACCATTCCCATGTATTGATTATTCAAAATAAAAATTTTAATAGGTAGATTGTATTGAACTGCTGTTGACATCTCTTGCATTGTCATTAAAACTGAAGCTTCACCTGCAATATCAATTACTAATTTTTTTGGATGAGCTATTTGAACGCCAACTGCAGCAGGTAATCCATACCCCATAGTTCCAAGCCCTCCAGAAGTCATCCAACGATTTGGTTTATTAAATTTATAATGTTGGGCTGCCCACATTTGATGCTGACCCACCTCAGTCGTAACGAAAGTATCTTTGTGTTTCGTAAGTTCGTATAATCTTTGTACTGCATGTTGAGGTTTTATGGTCTCATCGCTATTTTTGAAATGAAGAGAATTTTTGGTTCGCCATTTTTGTATTTGTTCCCACCATTTTGCAATTTGTTGCTTATTTGATTTTTTCAAATCTAAATTTTTTTTCTTGAGGGTTTTAGTAATTCCTTTTAAGACCTCCTTAACATCACCAACTAACGCTAAATCAACTTTAATGATTTTATTTATTGATGAAGGATCAATATCGATGTGAACTTTTTTTGACTTTGGAGAGAACTCATCAATTTTACCTGTTATTCTGTCGTCAAATCTGGCGCCAATGTTTATTAATAAATCACAATCATGCATTGCGTTGTTGGCTTCATAAGTTCCGTGCATTCCAAGCATGCCTAAAAATTGATTATCATCTCCTGGATACGCGCCTAAACCTTGCAGCGTTGAAGTGATTGGAAAACCTGTAAGCTCAACAAGCTCTCTTAGAACATTGCTCGCCTCTGGTCCAGAGTTTATAACACCACCACCAGAATAAATGATAGGTTTTTTGGATTTATTCATTAAACCAATCAAAGTATCAATATCCTTTTGTGAAAAATGATTTAGAGATTTTCCATTAAGTTTTTTTTCAGCTTTAGGTTTTGAATAACTCATTTTAGCAAACTGGATATCTTTGGGTATATCAACTAAAACTGGTCCAGGTCTTCCTGTAGTTGCAACTCTAAAAGCCTCATGAAGAGTTTTTGATAAATCTTTAATATCTTTGACTAACCAATTATGTTTAGTGCAGGGTCTTGTGATACCTGTTGTATCACATTCTTGAAATGCATCTGTTCCAATTAAATGTGTTGGCACCTGTCCTGATATACATACTAGTGGAACTGAGTCCATGTAAGCATCTGTTAATGCGGTAACAACATTGGTTGCGCCAGGTCCAGAAGTTACAAGTACAACACCAGGTTTGCCTGATGATCTTGCATAACCTTCTGCAGCATGACCTGCACCTTGTTCATGTCTAACTAAGATATGTTTGATGGTATTATGGTTTTTTAATTCATCATAAATGGGTAATACTGCACCACCTGGATAACCAAAAATAAAATCCACTTCTTGATCTTCAAGACATTTGAATACAATTTCGGCACCTGTATATAATTTAGACATTCAACCAATCTAGCTGAAGTTGTGCTTATTGGTCAAGAATTAGTACGTGATATCTAAATCTTTTTTAAAAATTTATTTAGGTCCTCTGACTTTATTTTGTTCCAATCCATCATATTGCCTCTTCCCCAAGTAGATTGTCTCTTTGCATATTGCCTAGTCTTTATTGATATTTTTTGAATTACCTCTGATATCTCAATTTTTTTCTTGAGATATTCTCTAATTTCTGCAATTCCGATCGCCTTAGAGGCAGTTTTAACTTTTGGAACCTTTAATTTTATAAATTTTTTAACCTCTGAAACTGCTCCATTTTTAATCATATCTTGTGTTCGATCCTCAATTCTCTTGATTAACTCAGTTCTTGGATAATCGATATAAATTTTAAAAAAATCGTCCTTTTCATAATCTGATCGTGTATTTTTAAACCAATCGTAAATTGATCTTTTTGTGAATAATTTAACTTCATAAGCTCGAATTACTCTTTGAGTGTCTGTGGATTTGATAAAATTTTTCGATATCGGGTCTAATTTTACTAATTCTGAAAAGAACTTTTTTGCTCCAATTTTTTTATGCAACAACCTTATTTTTGATCTTAATAGAATTGGAATATTTGGGATATTTACTAAACCCTCTGTAATTGCTTTAAAGTACAATCCGGTACCACCCACAAGAATAGGCGTCTTATTTTTTTTTTTAATATTAAGAATTTTTTTATTAACTAATTTTAACCAATCCCCTGAAGAAAAGTTTTTTTTTACGCTTTTAAATCCATATAAATGATGCTTAATATTCTTGTAATTTTTTGGAAAAGGTCTTGCAGATAAAATTTTTAATTCTTTATACACCTGCATGCTATCAGCATTAACAATCTCACCTCTAATTTTTTTGGCAAGTTTAATTGCAAAATTAGATTTTCCTGATGCGGTTGGACCGTAAATTAAAATGATTTTGGATTTCAAATCCATTAATTAATCTAATTTAACACCAATATATCTTCTTTGATTTTGGCTATTGTAGATAACTAATAAAATAGTTTTTTGATTACTACTTAAGACTTGTTTCACTATTTGGTTTAAATCATTTATATTTCTTATTTTTTTCTTTTGCGCTTCTAAAATGATACTATTTACTTCAACAGAACTTAATAAAGGACTATCATTTGCAATCTTAGTAACAACCAATCCAGTAGTTTGATTAGGTAAGTTTCTTGACTTGATATCATCTTTGGTAATTTGTCTTACAGTCACTTTTAAATCTTTTATCTCAGTTTCTTTTGGACCTTCTGTTTTTTCCGAGACTTTAAAATCTTCTGAAGTTTCTAATCTTCCAAGTGTAACAATTTTAACGATTTCTTTTTTATCTCTCCAAATTTTTACTTCTACTTTTTTCCCAACTGCAGTTCTTGCAACAATCATAGGAAGTTCCTTCATCTGATTAATTTTTTCTCCATCAAATTCTAAAATAATATCACCAGCTTTTACTCCTGCTTTAGCAGATGGACTTTTCTCTGCAACACTTGCAACTAATGCCCCACGAGGTTTATCTAATTTTTCGACTTCAGCAATTTCTTTTGTCACATCTTGAATTCTTACACCTAACCAACCACGTTTTGTTTCTCCAAACTCTATTAACTGATCAATAACTATTTTTGCACTATTTGAAGGAATTGAAAAACCGATTCCAATCGATCCATTCCTTCCAAGGATAGCTGTATTAATTCCAATCACATTTCCGTTCATATCAAATAAAGGCCCACCCGAGTTTCCTTGATTGATTGATGCATCAGTTTGAATATAATCTTCGTACCTACTTAAACCTATCGATCTATTTCTTGCAGAAATAATTCCTGAAGTTACAGTTCCTCCAAGACCAAAAGGATTTCCAATTGCTATTACCCAGTCACCTATTCTTGCTTTATCAGAGTCACCAAATTTAACAGGTTTGAACTTTTCATTTGTCTCAAGTTGGAGTACTGCGATATCTGATAATGGATCAGCACCCAAAACTTTAGCTTTAATTTCTTTCTCACCTACTCTTATGATAATATCATCAGCATCTTGAATGACGTGATTGTTTGTAACAACAATCCCTTTTTCATCTATAATAAATCCTGATCCTAAAGCTGCTGAGGGTCTTTCTTGTGGTGTTCCAAATTCTTTAAACATATCCTCAAATGGTGAACCTGGAGGAAATTGAAAAGGGAAAGGATTGGTTTGTGTTTTGACCATTGTAGTTGTTGAGATATTAACCACAGATGGCATCAACTTTTCCGCTAAGTCAGCAAAAGAACTAGGATGATTTTGAGCAAACGATTTTAATTGTGGACCTATAATCAAAATAATCGCAATAAATAGTGAATTAATTCTACTCATTTTAGTTCTTCATATAATAAATAATTATAAAACCTAATACTGCAAAGATTAATCCACCCGATCTTAACTGACTATCCTTAATAAGTTCTAATTTTTTTAACATACTTTTCATTTTTGATGGAAATATGGCATATAAAATTCCTTCAATAAACAAGAATAGACCAAAGGCAATGATCAATTCTTTCATGAATAGATTTATTGTGAATTTGGTTTTATATTTCCAAAAAATTTAAAGAACTCACTATCAGGAGATAATATTAATGAAGTCTCTCCACCAATTAAAGCTTTTTCGTAAGCCTGCATAGCTCTGTAAAAAGCAAAGAATTCTGGATCTTGGCCAAAAGCATTAGCGAAAATATTATTTCTTTTTCCATCGCCTTCACCTTTCATAATCTCAGATTTTTTTTGTGCATCTGCTAAAATAACTGTTACTTCTTTATCAGCAGTCGATGTAATCGTGACCGCCATTTCAGCACCTTTTGCTCTAAACTCTTTTGCCTCTCTTTCCCTCTCTGTTTGCATTCTTCTAAAAATTGCATCACTATTTGCTTGAGGAAGATCGGCACGTTTAATTCTAACATCTACAATTTCTATTCCAAAGTTTTGTGCCTCGTTGTTTACACCCTCTTGAATTAAAGCCATTTGTTTTGTTCTATCTTCTGATAAAAGTGTTTGTAGTTCTTGCTGACCTAATACGTTCCTTATTCTTGAATTGATAATTGTTGCCAATCTAGATCTTGCAACTCTCTCATTTCCAACTGATATATAAAACTTAAGTGGATCTACAATTTGAAATCTTGCAAAAGCATCAACAATTAATCTTTTTTGGTCCGATGCAATCACCTCTTCAGGTGGTGTATCTAAATTTAAAATTCGCTTATCCAAAAATACCACATTTTGGATAAATGGTAATTTAAAGTTTAATCCAGGTTTTAAAATTATTCTTTTTGGATCTCCAAATTGGAGTACAATCGCTTGATTAACTTCTTTAACAATAAATATTGAAAAAAATAATGTTGCTGCAATAAAGACAGCTAATCCTGCTATAATTTTTCCTGCTTTCATTTTAATTAGTCACTTTCTTTTTTAATTCTGGTAATGGTAAATATGGAACAACACCTGAACCAGCATTTTTCTCAATGATTACTTTATCAATATCAGCTAATACTTTTTCCATCGTTTCTAAATACATTCTTTCTTGAGTTACAGATTTTGCTTTTTTATACTCATTATAAATAGCCAAGAACCTACTTGCCTCACCCTCTGCTTTAGCTACCACCTCTTTTTTATAAGCTTCTGCAGCTTGTAAAATTTTTGCAGCTTCCCCTCGTGCTCTTGGGATAACATCATTAGCGTATGCCTCAGCTTCATTTTTCGATCTTTCCATATCTGCTCTAGCAGCTTGAACGTCACGAAACGCATCAATTACTTGGTCTGGTGGGTCGGCTTTTTGTGTTTGTACTTGTGTAATTTGAATTCCCGATGTGTATTCATCTAATATTTTTTGGATTATTTCTTGTGTATCTGTTTCTATTAAAGATCTTCCCTCGGTTAAAATTGGCTGAATATCAGATCTTGCAATTACTTCTCTCATTGCTGTTTCGGCTGCAGCTTTTACAGTTCCTTCTGGATCCTGAATTTTAAATAAAAAATTACCTGCATCTTTAATTACCCAAAAAACAGAAAAATCTATGTTTACGATATTTTCATCACCAGTAAGCATTAAACTTTCTTGGGGGACATCTGCTACTCCTCCTGCAGCTGAAGAGAAACCACTATCTCTCTCCGACCTAAAACCAATATCAATTCTGTTAACCTTGGTAACTTTTGGTGTTAAAACAGACTCTACTGGAAAAGGGATATGATAATTTAATCCTGGTTGAGTTGTTTTTACAAATTTACCAAATCTTAGAACTACTCCTTGCTCATCTGGTAGAACTCTATAAAGGCCACTTGCTAACCATACAAATCCTAAAATAATTAAAACTAAGATAGCTTGTTTTCCTCCAGATGAACTTCCACCTGGTAAAAATTTTTTAATTTTTTCTTGAAACTCTCTAATAATTTTATCAACATCGGGTGGTCTAGGACCTCTTCCAGAGCCATTACCGCTACCACCTCCACCTGGGGGTGATCCCCAAGGACTACCGCCTCTTTGTTGAAAATCATCTGACATAGACTATCTATATAGTGTCTAATTTGACAAAAACAAGCTAAGATCAAATAATGCCAGATAAAAAGCCAGAACTAAGTGCCGCAACGAGCAAAGATAGTGGGCGTAAGGTATTTACAAAAAATCCAATTATTGGAACAAAATTTACTATCGCTATTTCAAGTGCAAAAGGAGGAGTTGGAAAGTCAACTTTTGCAACTAACCTTGCAATAGCATTAAAGCATATTGGATGCAAAGTTGGCTTGTTAGATGCAGATATTTATGGACCATCAATACCAAAAATGTTTGGGATCAATGAAAAACCAAAAAGTGATGGCCAAAAACTAGATCCTATTATTAAGTATGATATTCAATGTATGTCTATTGGTTTTCTTACCGATCAACAAACTCCAATGATTTGGAGGGGTCCAATGGTGACTAGTGCTATTAGAACTTTTACTCAAAAAGTAAATTGGAAAGACTTAGATTTCATTATTGTAGACATGCCCCCTGGCACAGGTGATACACAATTAACTTTCTCACAAGAAATAAAAATAGATGGAGCAATCATAGTTTCTACACCTCAAGAGGTGGCTTTGTTAGATGTAAAAAGAGGAATTAAAATGTTTGATAAACTAGGGGTAAAAATTTTAGGACTTGTAGACAATATGAGTTATTTCATTGGAGATGATAATAAAAAATATAAAATTTTTGGTGAGGGTGGAGTTCGTAAAACCTCAGAGGAATACAATAAAGAATTTTTGGGTGAAATACCGATTAATTCTGAAATAGGAAAAACAAGTGATAATGGAAAACCAATAGTTGAAGAGGATCCAAATAATGAAATTTCAAAAATTTATATAGATTTTGCTAATAAAATTAAATCAACTTATCTTTAAGACTAAAAGCCTCCATTAACTCATTCCATTCTCTTTTTGACAAACCAGAACTTTCTAAAGAGATATCTTCGCCTTTAATTAATTTTTGAATAACTACGTTTCCATTAGCAGAAACTTCTGTACCACCCACCCTGTAATCCATAAAAGCTTCATGGGTTATTGGTACCCATCTTTTTAAGGTATCCAACATAATGTCGGCATAAACTCTAATTTCATATTGAGCATGATGATCTGCTCGTAATCTTAAAAAGTTCATTAAATTCAAAAGATCTGTTTTCCAATACCATTGGGTATAAGTATTTAATGTTAAATTCATTCTTGCAAGTTCTCTAGCTAAACCTTTTTTTTTATCATCTATGGTTGATCCATCATATCTTTCATTGAGCATTGTCTCATAATTTGAATATGTTCTTTCAGCATCATTTTTCAAAAGTTCTAAAACTTCTTTTGCTTGATTTCCCTCAAGAATATCTCCTCTTCCTTGTCTATTACTTGTTGATTGGGCTGCTAAATTTTCAGAGGTTGGTAAGTAAAATTCTTTATCCAAAATAGAATATCTTGCTGAATACTCATTAACGTTAGCTGTTCTATGTCTTATCCATTGTCGTGCAATGAAAATTGGTAATTTGATGTGATATTTAATTTCACACATTTCAAATGGTGTACTATGCCAATGACGCATCAAATATTTTATCAATCCAGCGTCAGTTGATACTTGTTTAGTTCCTTTTCCATAAGAAACTCTTGCAGCTTGAACAATAGATGTATCATCACCCATATAATCGACTACCCTTACAAAACCATGATCTAAAGCCGGTATTGCCTCATAGAGAATATCTTCCAAATTTGAAGCAACAACCCTTTTTGTTTTATTATTTTGAGATTGTTGATTCTTAATTTCTGCAAATTGTTCTTTGGTTAATTTCATGATTGTTATTGAATCTCTTGCAATTCCTTTTATATTAATAAAGTTGGTTTTCCAACTATGACGATAAACGAATTTCGTAATAACCATTGCGGACGTGGGGGCAGTACCCACCACCTCCACCAATTACAACTTATGGGGGTGAACTAGATTCGACGGGTGACTAAAGGCTATTCTTTCGTTCGGAATTGTTCCTCCGCAAAGGGCTAATTTATAAATGCTAACGAAAGTTACGCAATTGCTGCTTAATTGACTTTGTTAATTAAGTAAACGGGGCTTGGGGCACCTGGCAACAGAACGCCCCTTTGAAGTATTTTTTGTCGCTTGAAATTTTAAAAATTTATTTAGTAAAATTTAAATTAAAGGTGTAGGAAAGATTCAATGAGATTTAAATCCAATTTTATTTACCCAATAACAATATTATTTTTAGTTTTTTTGTTAATTTATGGATACCAAATAAATAAACAAAACTCTAAATCTAAAAAGAATGAGATATCAAACATAACAAAACAATTAAATACTAGAAATACTCAATTAGAAAAAATACAAAAAAAGTTATTTAAAGAAGAAAAAAACTTAAATGATATAATAAATCAAAATGAAATTAATTTTAAAAATGTTTTGAATGTTAAAAAAAAAATTGGATCAGATATTTATTCATTTTTAAAATACACAACTAATGATATTTTATTTGCTGGAAATCGTAAAGCAATAGGTACGGCTTTTATTGATTTATATAATGATGATCAAAATTTAATAATAGCTACTTACGATGGAATCTTTGCTTTTACAAATATAAATAATTTAGAAAATTTTAAAAAAATAGATACAAACATAAGTTCATTAATATTATACGAAAAATTTTATTTAGATGAGCAATTTGGTATTAAAGATATTCACATTGATAATGGAAAATTATACGTTTCTTTTATCGGAGAAAGAAAAAATAATTGTTACGATTTAAAAATTATAAATAGTGAATTAAATGAAGAATTTTTAGAATTTAATTTATTTTATCAAACTACCAGCTGTGTAAATGAGAATAATAATCATGGCTTTTGGGCGCATCAAGGTGCTGGGGGTAGAATTGAAAATTTAGATAATTCAAATTTATTATTTACAACTGGGGATTTTAGAAATAGACCTCTCTCACAAGATTTAAAAAGTGACTTTGGAAAAATTTTAAAAATTAATATACAAAGCAAAAAATCTAAAGTTGTTTCTTTAGGTCATAGAAATCCACAGGGTTTATATTATAGTGAAAAGTTTGATTTTATTTTATCAACAGAACATGGACCAAAAGGTGGGGATGAGATTAATATTAACAATAAACCATTTTTAAAAATTAAAAATTTCGGATGGCCAATATCATCTTATGGTGAGCATTATAAAAAAAACTATTCAGAAAAGATATTAAAAGAAGCACCATTAAACAAATCTCACAAAAAATTTGGATTTGAAGAACCTATTAAGTATTTCAATCCATCTATTGGTATAAGCCAGACAATTTCCTTGAATCAAATGGATACAGAATTTTTAATTGGAGCTATGGGAAATGAAATTGTGGAGCAGGATTTGGGTCTACATTATGTAAGGCTTAATAGCAAAAGAAATAAAGTAATTTTTCATGACTATATTACTTTAAATGAAAGAGTGAGAGATATAATAATATCCAATGATAGAAAATTAATAGTAATTTTTTTAGAAACTTCAGGTTCAATAGCGGTGTTAAAGAAAATAAATTATCAATAAGCAAAATTATTTATCAAAAATAATGTTGATACTAGTTCCCCTCTTATAGTTTTTAAAATCTAAACCCTTAATTGGATAATTTCTTTTTGTTTTAAAGTTTTCTATTTTAAATTTTTTTGGATTGATTAATGTCATTTCAATAACTTGTGGAATTCCATTAACATCAACAGTACCATAATTATTTGCATTGATATGAATATTTCTTAATTTTGTTTGATTAATAAAATTTCTGATTTTTCTAAGATTTTTTTTAAGATTGTGAAATTCTATAATAACTAAATTTATTTTATCAAAATTTTTATTTACATCTTTTAAAATGTTATATTCATCCCCCTCAATATCAATCTTTAAGATAATATCTTTGTTTTCTCCTATTGCATCTGTGATTGTGACTTGATTATTATTTACTTTTTTTGTAACAATTTTTTTTAGATAATGCTTATTTTTACCTCTAAAAAAAGTTAAGTATTCCACAAATTTAAAAACATCTAATATTTGATAAAGTTTAATTTTTCTCAATAACAATAAAGAAATAAAATCTTTTAAAAATCTATCAGCCCAAAATTTATTATTAACTGTGTGATCAAAAGCTAAAATTTTACAATTATTATTATATTCTTGGAATTGTTTTTCAAAACTCCATTCGTCATCAAGTCCACAAGTAACAATTACTTTAGTTTTCCTAATAACACGTCTGTCAATAACATACCCTCCATCCGATTTTCTACCAAGTCTAATTAAATTAGATAAATTTGTGTGATAAGGTTTTAAATAAGTTGGTAACATTTATAACTTAACTAAATTCTATTTTTTTATTTCAGCCTGCGCTGCAGCTAGTCTTGCTATTGGGACTCTGTATGGAGAACATGAAACATAATTAAGACCTATTTGTGAACAAAAATTAATGCTCTTTGGATCTCCGCCATGTTCACCACAAATACCTAACTTGATTTTATTGTTTTGTTTTTTTCCCTTGATAACAGCGATCTCAACTAAATCTTCTACTCCTTCATCTATTGAAATAAATGGATCTATTGAAAAAATCTTATTTTCAATATAATCATTTAGAAATTTTCCACTATCATCTCTACTAATACCAAAAGTGGTTTGTGTTAAATCATTGGTTCCAAAGCTAAAAAATTCAGCATGTTTTGCAATATCCTTTGCTTTAATCGCTGCTCTTGGCAGCTCAATCATTGTTCCAACTAAAAATTCTATTTTTACTTTATTTTCTTTTTGAACTTTTTTTGCAGTATTAATTACTAGTTCTTTCATTATTTTGATTTCTGCCTCAGTCGACACAAGCGGAATCATTATTTCAGGGAATGCAAATTTTTGTTTATTTTTTTTAAGCTCTGACAAGGCTTTAAAAATTGCCTCACATTGCATTTCATAAATTTCAGGAAATGAAATACCTAATCTACAACCTCTGTGTCCAAGCATTGGATTTTGCTCATGAAGTTCATCAATTCGCGATTTTACCTCTTTAACACTTATGCCAACCACTTCTGCAACCTCTGAAATTTCTTTTTCAGATTTTGGGAGAAACTCATGTAATGGAGGATCAAGTAAACGAACTGTGACTGGTAATCCGTGCATAATTTTGAATATCTTAACAAAATCATTTTTTTGGTGTGGTAAAAGCTTCAAGAGTGCTTTTAATCTATCATCTTTAGTTTTAGAAAGTATCATCTCTCGTACAGAAATAATTCTTTCTTCATCAAAGAACATGTGCTCCGTTCTGCATAAGCCAATTCCCTCTGCTCCAAAATCTCTTGCAACTTTTGTATCTAAAGGTGTTTCTGCATTTGTTCGAACTTTAAGTTTTCTAATATTATCAGCCCAACTCATTAACTTTGAAAAGTCACCAGAAATTTCAGGTTTTACTGTTGGTACGCTGCCTAAAATAATTCTTCCAGAGGATCCATCAATTGTGATTATATCGCCCTCTTTAATTTCCACTGATGCAGTTTTGAAAATTTTTTTTTCATAATCAATATCAATTTCACTTGAGCCTGAAACACATGGTCTACCCATCCCTCTTGCAACAACAGCTGCATGACTTGTCATTCCTCCTCTAGCAGTCAATATTCCTTTAGCAGCGTGCATACCCTGAATATCTTCGGGAGAAGTTTCTACTCTAACCAATATTACATCTTGCATCATATTATTTAGTCTTTCAGCCTCTTCAGATGTAAACACCACCTTTCCACTAGCAGCTCCTGGTGAGGCAGGTAAACCATTTGCAATTATTTCTATAGAGCTTTTTTCATCCAAAGTAGGGTGTAATAATGTATCTAAAGAATTTGGATCTATTCTTAAAATTGCTTCTTTTTTTGTAATTAATTTTTCTTTAACCATATCTACAGCAATTTTAACTGCTGATTTTGCAGTCCTTTTACCTGACCTAGTTTGTAGGATCCATAATTTCTCATTCTCAACTGTAAATTCCACATCCTGCATATCTTTGTAATGCGTTTCTAACTTATTTAAAATTTTACGAAGCTCCAAATAAACTTTTGGCATAGACTCTTCCATAGAAGGTGCTTTTACTTTTGCATCTCTTTTTGCTTTTTTCGTAATATATTGTGGTGTCCTTGTTCCTGCTACAACATCCTCTCCCTGCGCGTTAATTAAATACTCTCCATATATATCATTTGATCCGTCCGACGGATTTCTTGTAAAAACAACTCCAGTAGCACAATCATTTCCCATATTTCCAAAAACCATAGATTGCACATTAACTGCTGTTCCCCATTCAGATGGTATATGATTTAACTTCCTATAAATTTTAGCTCTATTACTGTCCCAAGATAAAAATACTGCACTTATTGCTCCTAATAATTGTTTATAAACATCCTGAGGAAATTCTTTTTTTGTTTTTTCTTTAATAATGTTTTTAAAATCTTTTATCAAACCATCCCAATCATCTTCATCAAGATCTGTATCCAGCAAAACTCCTTTGGTTAATTTATAATTTTCTATAAGTTCCTCAAAATGGTAACTTTCTACCCCAAGAACAACATTTCCATACATTTGAATAAATCTTCTATAACTATCTTTGGCAAATCTTCCATTAGAGGTTTTGTTAGCTAGTGCTTTAACAGTTTTGTCATTCAAACCAAGATTAAGTATTGTATCCATCATACCAGGCATTGATACTCTAGCACCAGATCTCACAGATAATAAAAGTGGATTTTTAAGATCTCCAAATTTTTTTTTCACATCTTTCTCAATTATCTTTAACTCTTTTTTAATTTGATTTATCAATGAAGAATTCAATTTCTTTTTATTTTGGTAAAAAATATCACAGACTTTTGTTGAAATTGTAAATCCGGGTGGAACTGGAAGACCCATTCTTCCCATTTCTGATAAATTAGCACCTTTGCCGCCTAAAAAATTTTTGGGATTTTTAATTTTTTTTGAATCTTTAGATTTGAAATTTAAAATTAACTTATTCATTATTTGCTTTTAGTAATTGAAAATTCATAAAATTTTGAAAGGTTTTACATAACATATTTATAAGTTCCAAACGATTTTTTCTTAAATCTTCGTTATCTTCATTTACTTTTACATTATCTAAAAATTCAAAAACTTCTTTTTTTGCTCCAGCTAAGACTGATAGAGACTCCTCATAATTTTCATTATTATTTATATCTGAATAATACTTCTTTATATCAGTAATTTTTTTAAACAAATTTTTTTCGTAATCGCTTTTAAAAATACCAGGATCAGTTGAATTAGTTATTTCAATTTCTTTATTTTCCATCTCACTTTGAAGTATATTGGAAGCCCTTTTGTAACTTGATGTTATATCTATACCAATTTGATTATTAATTATTTTATTTACACATCTCGCCTTTTCGAAAGATGAAAACAATTTATTAGTTGAAAAATTTGAAATCGATGCCTCAATAATATCAAATCTAATATCTTTTTCTTTAAGATAATATCTAAATCTGTCTTTTAAAAAATTATTTAAATCTTTTTTTAATTCTTTATTACCAAGGGTAAAATTTTGTTCTTGATATAAGCCAATCGAATAATTCAATAAATCATTTAATTTTAAGTCTTTTTTATTTTCAATTATTATTCTTATTATGCCAAGCGCCACTCTTCTAAGCGCGAACGGATCTTTTGAGCTTGTAGGTTTTTCATCAATCCCAAAAAAACCAACAAGATTATCTATTTTGTCTGTCACTGATAAAGCAATACTGAAAGGTTTTTTTGGTAAATTCGAATCTAATCCAATAGGTAAATATTGTTCAGTTATTGATAAACAAATATCTTTATCAAAACCTTGTTGTGAAGAAAAATAGCCTCCCATAATCCCCTGTAATTCAGGAAACTCACCAACTAAATCAGAAGTTAAATCTGTTTTACAAATAGATGCTGATAACTCTACTTTTTCTTTACTAATTAATAATTCATCAGATATCATTCCACCTAATTTTCTCATTCGCTGAACTTTGTCAAAATAGGTTCCAAGTCCCTTGAAAAAATTAATTCTTTTCAGTTCAGATACCTTTTTCACTAAATTTTGTGTTTTATCTTTATTCCAAAAAAATTCTGCATCGCTCAATCTAGCATCAACAACTCTTTGATTTCCAAGTTTGATTAACCCTTTTTGGTCTTTTTTATTTGCAACAAGTAAAAATTGATTTGTAATTTGATTATTTCTATCAATCGTAGGAAAATATTTTTGATGTGACTGCATAGTCAAAATAAGTATTTCCCTCGGGATTGATAAAAATTTTTTATCAAAATCACATATTAAAACGTTTGGACATTCAACTAAATCTACAACCTCATCAAATAATTTTAAATTTTCCAAAATGAATAATTTTTTTTTACTTAATATCTTTGTGAATTCCTTTTGAATAATTTGTTTTCTTTTAGTTTGATCAACAATCGTTCCACGTATCTTCAAAAATCTTTCATAAGATTTGAAATTTTTAAATACTCCTGTTTTTTCTTCATAATCCTTATCAATAAAGGTCCTATTAGACGAAGTTAGATGGTAAAATTTAAAATCTATTATTTTTTCGTCAAACACTGATAAAATGGACTTTAATGGTCTTGCCCAATTAAGGTTAAATTCACCCCATTTCATTGATTTTTTCCATTGGTAGCTACCTAAAAGTTTAGGTATTAAATCTTTTAACAAATCTGAAGTGTTCAATATTTTTGAGGGTGTTTTAAAAAAGTAGAATTCTCCTTTTTCTGTATCACGTTTAATAAGTTGTTTTTTGTCAATTTTATTTGATCTCAAAAAACCTTCGATTGCTTCTACAGGAGCACTAGTTTTGGGTCCTTTTATTTCATTAGACCCAACTTTAATCTTTTTTTGTAAACCCTCAAATACGATAATTACTCTGTTTGGAGTTGATAATGAAAAACTTTTTTTTGATTTTATAGATTTATTGATAAAATATTCTCTAAATTCTTCTAAAAGTTTTTCACGAAAATTTTTTTGTAAATTAGCTGGAATTTCCTCACTAAATAATTCTAAAAAAAATTCCGCCATTTTATATTTGTGTATCAATCCAAATTGAAGCAACAGATTTTGTAATTTCTCTTACACGTCCAATATATTCTGCTCTCTGGGCAACACTGATAGCTCCTCTTGCATCAAGTATATTAAATACATGACTTGCTTTTAAGCATTGATCATAAGCCGGGAGCGATATTTTTTTATTTATCAATGATTTAGCCTCACTTTCAAACATGTCAAATATTTGAAACAGATTCGAGGTATTAGCATGTTCAAAGTTATAAGCCGAAAATTCTTTCTCCGCTTGATGAAAAACTTCTCTGTATTCAACATTTTCGTTATTCCAAATTAAATCATAAACATTATTTTTTTGTTGTGTGAACATACAAATTCTTTCTAAGCCGTAAGTAATTTCTACTGAAACAGGTTTACATTCAAAGCCAGCCATTTGTTGAAAATATGTAAATTGAGTTATTTCCATTCCATCACACCAAACTTCCCAACCAAGACCTGCTGCGCCTAAAGTTGGACTTTCCCAATCATCCTCAACAAATCTAATATCATGATTTTTATGATCAATACCGATTGTAGATAAACTATTTAAATAAAGTTTTTTTATATTTAATGGAGAAGGTTTAATTATAACTTGAAATTGATAATAGTGCTGAAGTCTATTAGGGTTATCTCCATATCTTCCATCAGTCGGTCTTCTAGAAGGTTGTACATAAGCTGCTTTCCATGGTTTTGGTCCAAGTGACCTGAGAGTTGTAGCTGGATGAAAAGTTCCTGCTCCAACCTCCATATCATATGGTTGTAAAATTATACAACCATGTTTACTCCAATATTTTTGAAGGTTTAAAATTGTATCCTGGAAAGTTTGAAATTTTGATTTTTTTTTACTTTTTTTAGAGGCCATATTTTTGCCAAATAGATTTTTCTTCTAATATATTTGCGACCTGATCGACGTGATCGTTAGATGATGATAATTTCTTACTTAACCAACTTTTAGATTTTTCAAATTTTTTGATTATTACATCTTCTCCAAATTTTTCTCTCAACACTTGATTGGCATCACCTATTTCATCAATCAAACCAAGTTCTTTGGATTTAGTTCCAGACCAAAACTCTCCAGAAAATAACTCAACTTCTGATTTCTTTAGTTTTTCACCTCTACTTTTTTCAACAACATTAATGAAATCTTTATGCAAATCTAATTGTATATTTTTTAATCTTTCTATATCCTCTTTTTTTTCTTCAAGAAACGGATCGAGAGTGCTTTTATTTTTACCAGCAGTATGAACTCTTCTTTCAACTCCAATTTTTTTAATTAACTCTGTAAAACCAAATGACGAATAAATTACACCTATAGATCCAATAATTGAACTAGAGTTTGCATAAATTTCATCACCAGCACACGCAATCAAATAGCCTCCTGATGCAGCAATATCCTCTGCAAAAACTATTACCTTTTTTTTATTTTTTTTTGCTTGTTGTCTTATAAAATTGAAGATTAAGTGTGATTGAACAGGTGATCCACCAGGAGAATTAATTGTAATAGCAACACATGGTGCTTTTTTTACAGAAAAAGCCTTTAAAATTATCTCTTCTTGACCTGAAAAATCTATACCTTGTTTAAATTTACCTACGTTTCCGATAACACCAGCTAATTTAATATGAGGAATAATTTTCTTCTTTTTAAAAATTGAGAGCATAACAAAACTTTATAGAATTTTTGTATTAATATAAAGACACCTTATAATTGAAGATTTAGGTGCGTCAATTGATAAGTATCAAAAGAAACTTATTACACTAATTTGCTCACATTATGGGAAGCGTAATTCAACTTAAAAAACAAATTAATAACTCTTACTTTCTACTTAAAAACTCAGTTGAAAATAAGTTAATGCTTGTTGAAGAAAAAATTAAATCAAAGCTAGATAGTAATGTTGAGCTAGTTAAAAAAATGACAGATTATCATTTAAATACCGGTGGCAAAAGGTTAAGAGCCTTATTAACTTTGGGTTCATCAAAGTTATGTGGTTATACAAAAGGTACCAGAGATATAAATTTGGCTGCTTGCGTAGAACTAATTCATGCTGCAACTTTGATGCATGATGATGTTATAGATAATGGTTCAATTAGAAGAGGAAAAAAAACACCAAATAAAATTTGGGGTAACCACTCATCTGTTCTAGCTGGCGATTACCTTCTTAGTAGGTGTTTTGAAATGATGGTAGAAGATGGAAATATTGAAGTTTTAAAACTATTATCGTCAACATCATCAATAATTGCTCAAGGTGAAATTTTGCAACTCCAGCATAAAGGTGAGGTTGATATGCTTGAAGAAACTTATTTGAAAATAATTTCTTCAAAGACGGCTGAGTTATTTGCTGCTGCTACTAAAGTTGGAGCAATTTTATCAGAAATGAAAACTAAAGAGAAAGAAGCTTTAGAGTTTTATGGTAGAAATCTAGGTTTAACTTTTCAAATTGCTGATGACACTTTAGATTATAATTCAGAATTAAAACTATTTGGAAAAAATATTGGTCAAGACTTCTATGAGGGAAAAATTACACTACCAATAATTCTTCTATTTCAAAAAGCTAATAAAGATGAAAAAGAAACTCTTAAGAAAACTTTTGCAAAAGAAGAGAGAAATCAAAATGATTTAAATTATACCTTATCTTTAATAAAGAAATACGACATTATAAATAGTTGTTATCAAAAGGCCAAGCACTATATTAATTTGTCATCAAATTCATTGTCGGTATTTAAAGACTCTGAAGAAAAAAATATCCTCGAAAATTTAACGTCTTTTAGTTTATCAAGAAATTTTTAGGGGCTTAAAAGACTTTTTGTCCAACCATTATTTTCTGTCAATTTATACTTTAGTCTTTCGTGTATTCTATTATCTCCATCTAACCAAAATTCTATGCTCGTAGGTTTTAAATTCCAGCCTGACCAGTGATTTGGTCTTGGAACATTACTTTGATCTTGGTATTTATTTTTAAATTTTTCTAATGATTTTATCAATTCTTCCCTATTGACTAATTCACTACTTTGTTTTGATGCCCAAGCGCCAATTCTACTTTCGTAAGCTCTAGAATTAAAATAATTATCAGCTACCTGATCTTCTACTTGGCTCAAAGTACCTACAATTCTAATTTGCCTAAGCAAACTTTTCCAATGAAAACACATTGTTGCATTAGGGTTTTCTTTTATTTCGTTTCCTTTCTGACTATTAAGATTAGTATAAAAAACAAATCCATTTTTATCGTAACCTTTAAGAAGCACCATCCTTACTGATGGAACGCCTTGTTTTGTTGCAGTTCCAAGAGCTAAAGCATTTGGATCATTAATTTCATTCTTTTTTGCCTCTTCGTACCAACTTTCAAATAATTTAAAAGGATCATCTAAATCTAGAAAGCATTTATTAAGCCCTAGTGAGTTTTTTTCATTCATAATTTTAACAAAATAATCTATACAATATAAATAATGTCATTTAATACTTTTGGAAAGGTTTTTCGTTTCACTACATGGGGAGAGTCTCATGGTCCTGCAATTGGTTGTATAATAGATGGTTGTCCACCACTAATAAAGCTCAATGAACGAGATATTCAGATAGAACTCAACAAAAGAAAACCTGGTCAATCTAAATTTACTACTCAAAGAAAAGAGAGTGATAAAGTAGAGATTCTTTCAGGAGTCTTTGAAGGTAAAACAACTGGAACTCCAATCTCTTTAATAATTTATAACGAGGATATGCGCTCAAAAGATTATAATGAGATTAAGGATAAATTCAGACCAGGTCATGCTGATTTTACTTACTTTAAAAAGTATGGAATTAGAGATTATAGAGGTGGTGGAAGGTCTTCAGCAAGAGAGACTGCCTCTAGAGTTGCAGCAGGGGCGGTAGCAAAAAAAGTTTTGGAAAAAAAATTAGGTAAAAAATTTAAAATTTCTGGTGCAGTTACACAACTTGGAATTCTTGGATGCGATACAAACAAGTGGGATGATAAGATAATTTATAAAAATCCATTTTTTTGTCCTGATAAATCAATGCTTAAAATATGGGAAAAATATCTTTTGAGTATTAGAAAGGCAGGTTCATCCTGTGGTGCTATAATTGAAATTAGAGCTAATGGTATTCCTGCAGGATTAGGGGCACCAATTTACTCAAAACTAGACTCTGATATTGCATCCGCAATGATGAGTATTAATGCTGTAAAAGGAGTTAATATTGGCTCTGGAATGAATTCCGCTCAATTGTCTGGAGAAGAAAATTCAGATGAAATTTCAAAATCAAAAAATAAATTAAAGTTTAACTCAAATAATGCAGGTGGAATTCTCGGTGGTATCTCTTCTGGTCAACAAATAATTGTTTCATTTGCTGTAAAACCTACATCATCAATTTTAAAGAGCAGAAAGACAATTAATAAATTTGGAAAAAATACTAACATATCTGTTAAGGGAAGACATGATCCGTGTGTTGGAATTAGAGCGGTTCCAGTGGGTGAGGCTATGCTATCATGCGTTTTACTTGATCATTATTTATTGAATCAAGCTCAATGTGGATAATTACTTTATTTTTGTTTTTGTAAGATAATATTTGAATTTAATACATCTAAAATTTGTTCTTCAATAGAAATGCTATCTAAATTTGCAAGTTTATACATGTTTTCAGGTTTGTCTTGATCAATAAAAATGTCTGGAAGTTTCATTGATCTAAATTTTAAATTTGAGTCCATTAGTCCCTTTTTTGTTAAAAAATCAATCACATGAGAACCGAATCCACCAATTGACCCCTCCTCAATAGTTACAATTGCCTCGTGTGTTGTTGCTAATTGCCAAATCAAATTTTCATCCAAAGGCTTGGCAAATCTTGCATCCACTATTGTAATATTAATACCTTTTTTTTTTAAATTTTCTGATGCTTTTAAAGTTTCACTTAATCTTGCACCAAAGTTGATTAAGGCTAACTTTTTTCCCTCTTGAATAATTCTTGATTTTCCAATCTCTATCTTTTCATTAATTGATGGCAATATTGATCCAATACCAGTTCCTCTTGGATACCTGAATGCACAGGGTCTATCATTAATTTCTGTAGAAGTGTTAATCATTCTAACCAATTCAGCCTCATCACTTGCAGCCATTACAATAAAATTTGGTAGTGTTGCTAAATAAGTTGTGTCAAAACTACCTGCGTGTGTAGGTCCATCAGCTCCAACTAATCCTGCTCTATCTATTGCAAATCTTACAGGTAAACTCTGTATTGCAACATCATGAACGACTTGATCATATGCTCTCTGAAGAAATGTTGAATAAATTGCTGCGTAAGGTTTATAATTCTCAGTCGCTAAGCCGGCTGCAAACGTAACAGCGTGTTGTTCAGCAATACCAACATCATAAGTTCTATCTGGAAATTCTTTTCTAAAATTGCTTAATCCAGTCCCATCTGGCATAGCTGCTGTTATTGCAACTATTTTACTATCTTTTTTTGCGTGCTGTATCAGAGTATCAGCAAAAACTTTGGTGTATGACGGTACTTTACTAGAACTTTTTTCCTGTTCTCCAGTCTTTACATTAAATTTGGATACCCCATGATAATGATCTTTTGCTTCTTCAGCAAAAGAATACCCTTTGCCTTTTTTTGTTTTTATATGAATTAATATAGGACCTTGGTGTTTTGAGTCTCTTGCATTTCTTAAAATTGGTATCAATGAAGAAAGGTCATGACCATCTATAGGACCAATATAATAGAAACCTAATGAACTAAATAAAGTTCCACCAGTTACAGCTGATCTTAATAAATCTTCAGCTTTACCCGCTTTGGCACTAAATCTTTTTGAAAATGCTGATGTAATCAATTTTATAGTTTCTCTTAAACTAAAATAAATTTTACCAGAAAAAATTTTAGCTAAATATGTTCCCATTGCTCCAACAGGCCTCGCAATTGACATGTCGTTATCATTTAATATCACAATCATTTTGGTCTTTGAGGCACCTGCATTATTCATGGCCTCATAAGCCATGCCTGCACTTATTGCACCATCACCAATCACTGCTATTACATTTTCTGATTTTTTTGATAATTTATTTGCCTCAGCAATTCCCAAAGCTGATGAAATTGAGGTGGAGCTATGAGCAGCTCCAAAAGGATCATATTCACTTTCTGAACGCTTTGTAAATCCTGAAAGACCCCCTCCTTGCCGAAGTGTCCTTATTTTATCTCTTCTTCCTGTTAAAATTTTGTGTGGATAACATTGATGTCCTACATCCCAGATTAATTTATCACTTGGTGTATTAAAAATATAATGTAATGCAACGCTTAATTCTACAACACCTAAACTAGCACCCAAATGTCCTCCAGTAACTGATACTGCATCGATCATTTCTTCTCTTAATTCATCAGCAACCTTTTGCAGTTTTGTCTCAGGAACTTTTTTTAAGTCTGATGGAAAATTAATCTGATTTAAAAATTCGTAATTTTTTTTCATTTATTTCTATTTAAAATATAATTTAGGGTCTCGGTTAAATTCTTAGATTTAGGTTCATATTTTTTTAACTTAGTATTTATTTTTAAAATAAGCTTTTTCGCATATTTAATAGTATTTTTATCTCCCAGTAAACTAATAAGAGTTGCTTTACCTTTTTTCTTATCTTTTCCAGTTTTTTTTCCTGCAGCTAGAAAGTTTCCATTATAATCAATTAAATCATCAGCAACCTGAAATAGTAAACCTATATCAGCTCCAATATTTTCAAACTTTTGAATATCTTTTTTACTTTTGTTCTTTAATATTAATGGAGCTGCACAACAAAAACTAAAAAGTTTTCCAGTTTTTTTAATTTCCATTTCAATTATTTTTTTTTCTGAAATTTTCTTACGCTCATAGCTCAAATCTAAATATTGGCCTCCAGCAATCCCAAGATGTCCAGAACTTTCAGAAATTTTATTAATTAATCTAATTTTTGTTTTTTCATTGATATTCAAATCTTTATGACTCAAAATTTCGAATGCCATAGTTAAGAGTGAGTTTCCAGCAAGAACAGCTGTAGACTCTCCAAATTTGATATGAGTAGAGGGCTTACCTCGTCTTATTGAATCATTATCCATACATGGTAAATCATCATGAATAAGTGAATAAGCATGGATACATTCAACAGCAGCACCAATAATTAATAAAGTTTTATAATTTAAATTAAATATTGAACCGACATCAACTAGTATTTTTGATCTTATTTTTTTGCCACCCGAAAATAATCCATATTGCATTGGGACAATCAGCTCTGATTTTTTTTGCTTTTTTATAAATCTTTTTAAAAAAATATTTGTATCTCTAGCAATTTTATTTAGTTTTTTTTGCATTATTTTTGGATTTTATCATAGATATATTATCTTTAGTTGTTGTATTGATATCGATGACTTTTTTTTTAAATTTTTTCTCAATAATATTGTTTAGTTTGATTAAATTTTGATATTTTTCAATTGAATTTTGTAAATCTTTTTGACACTCTAAATCCTCAATTATTTTATTGGCTTCGAGAGTTAATTCCTCCAGAGATGAAGATTCATAATTATTTGGTAAATCTTTATCTTTCATATAATACTCTCAGATAATACATGAAAATGAGTCTTGCAAATATTAAAAAAGCAAAAAAACTGCTTCATAAAAGGGAGTGTATTGCTATACCAACAGAAACAGTTTATGGTTTGGCAGGTAATGCCTACTCAGACCAAGCCTGTCAAAAAATATATAAGCTTAAAAAAAGACCAAAAAATAACCCTCTAATTGTTCATTATCTGAATATTCAAAGGTTGAAAAAAGATTGTCACTTAAACAATGACTTTATTAGATTATATAAAAAATTTTGTCCTGGTCCTTTAACATTTATCCTAAATCTTAAAAAATCATCAAAAATTTCAAAAATAATTACTAATAAAAAGAGTACATTAGCAGTAAGATTTCCACGGCACTCAGTCACAAGAAGATTACTTAAAATTTTAGAATTTCCTTTAGCGGCTCCAAGTGCTAATCCCTCATCTAGAGTTAGTGCTGTTACATCCAATGATGTAAAAGAAGATTTTGGGAAAAAAATTAAGTACATACTAGAGGGTGGAAAATCATCTATCGGTGTAGAGTCAACAATTATTGACCTTAGAAAGAATCCTAAAATCTTAAGATTGGGTGGTTTGAATATTTCAACTATTCAAAAAATACTAAGAAAAAAAATAACAATAAATAACAAGCCTTCAAAAATCGTTTCACCAGGACAACTTAAGGTTCATTACTCACCAGGTTTGCCCATCAGACTTAATGCAAAAAATATTCGTCAAGATGAAGCATACTTGTTGATTAGAAAGAAAAAAGTAAGTAAATCAAATTATTATTTTTTGTCACAAAAAGGAAATCTAAAAGAAGCTGCAAAAAATTTATATTCTACTTTAAGAAAAATTAAAAAAAAGAAATATAGTTCGATTGCAGTATGTAAAATTCCTGATAGAGGATATGGTAAAACTATTAATGATAGGTTATTAAGAGCATCAAGATTCAATGAAAAAACCACTTGAAGTAATAGGATTATCAAAAACTTATAATTCAAAAGAAGCAGTAAAAGAGGTTTCTTTTAAAGTAAATCAAAATGAAATTATTGGGATACTTGGTCCTAATGGCTGTGGAAAAACTACTACAATTGGTATGATTTTAGGTTTATTAAAACCATCAAAAGGAAAGGTTTTAATAAATGGAGTCGAAATTGAAAACCAACGTGTAGATTTATTAAATCAATTAAATTTTATATCACCTTATATAGAGTTACCAAAAAAATTGACAGTTAGACAAAATTTAGAAGTTTACGGGAGGCTTTATGATGTGAATAAACATAAGGCAAAAATTGATTACCTGTGTGAAAAGTTAAGACTCTACGAATTCATAGATAAATTAACCGGGGAGCTGTCATCTGGTCAAAAAAATAGGGTTAGCCTTGCAAAGTCAATAATTAATAATCCAAAAGTTTTACTTCTTGATGAACCTACAGCATCACTTGATCCTGAAACAGGTGATTTTGTCAGAAGTTTTTTAGAGGAATATCAACAGGAAAATAAAACATCAATTCTATTAGCATCACATAATATGGCAGAGGTAGAGAGACTATGTTCTTCAGTTTTAATGATGAATAAAGGATCGATTATTGATGAGGGTAGACCGGAGGAATTAATTAAAAAACATGGAAGAAAAAATATGGAAGAAGTTTTTTTAAAACTTACAAGGGAAAAAGTATGAATTTCAATAAAATGTATGGTCTTTTCCTTAGACATTTTTATTTAATTAAAAGTTCTTTACCAAGAATTTTGGATTTAATTTACTGGCCGACAATTCAAATAATTTTATGGGGTTTTATTTCAAAGTTCTTTTCAATACATAGTGACTACTATAGCAATACTTTGGGAGTAATTTTAACATGTGCAATACTTTATGATATTCTTTTTAGATCAAGCATTAGTTTTAACATGCTTTTTTTAGAGGAAATCTGGAGTAGAAATTTCACAAATTTGTTTATAGCTCCCCTTAAGCTTAAAGAAATTATTGTTTCATTAATTTTTACAGCTTTGATAAGGACTTTAATAGGATTGGTTCCTGCGATAATGCTAACCTCTCCTCTATTTGGTGTATCAATTTTAAAATTGGGATTACCACTTTTATTCCTATTTCTAAGCTTATATCTTTTTGGTATAACACTTGGGTTGTTTGTGAGTTCAGGACTAATTAGATTTGGTCCATCATTTGAAAATATTGCATGGTCGTCCCTATTTTTGCTAGCTCCTTTGGGATGCATATATTATCCAATAGAAATTCTTCCAGAATTATTTCAATTCATAGCAAAAGGATTACCACTTGTTTATATTTTTGATGAGACTAGAAACATACTTCTAAATGGGTCAATTGATTATACAAATTTGAAACAAGCATATTTATTAAACTTGATCTATTTAATCATTGGAATAGTTCTATTTTATTTATCTTTTTTGAGAGCTCGAATTAAAGGAACATTAATCAACATGGGTGAATAATTGGTGCGCCTGCTAGGAGTCGAACCCAGAACCTCCTGATCCGAAGTCAGGCGCTCTATCCAGTTGAGCTACAAGCGCATATAGTAGTAATATATCATTTTATGAAAAAAAAAATAAATTTGATTGTAAAAGAAAGTAATAAAAATATGCGTATAGATGTTTTTATTAATAGTAAGGAAAATGAGATAAGTAGAACTAGAATAAAAAACTTAATTTTAAGTAAGAAGCTAAAGATTAATAATAAAGTTATTTCAGATCCTGCCAAAAAGGTTTCAAAAGACGATGCTATAGAATTAATAATTCCAGAGCCTAAAAAAGCTTCTCTGAAACCATTTAAATTCAAATTAGATATTGTTCATGAGGACAAAGATATAATAGTACTAAACAAACCAGCGGGTATCGTAATGCATCCAGGTGCTGGGAATTTTGACAATACAATTGTAAATGCATTAATAAATTACGATAAGGATTCTCTTTCGAATATTGGTGATGAACTTAGACCAGGAATAGTACATAGGATAGACAAAAATACATCAGGTTTAGTGGTCATAGCAAAAAATAATCTATCACATGAAAACTTATCTAATCAGTTTAATAAACACTCTATAACAAGAGTTTATCAATTATTAATATGGGGAAAAGCTAGACCTTCTAAGGGAAAAATTGAAACTTTAATAACCCGAAGTTCAAAGAATAGACAAATGATGGAAGTTAGTCGGACTAAAGGAAAAAAAGCAATTACCAATTATAGAACTATTGAAATTTT
The DNA here is from genome assembly GCA_902602295.1 of uncultured Pelagibacteraceae bacterium. GTDB lineage: Bacteria > Pseudomonadota > Alphaproteobacteria > Pelagibacterales > Pelagibacteraceae > Pelagibacter. The sequence continues at coordinate 44,931 of CACKQM010000001.1, forward strand.
TGAAAATAAACACACACCAACTTTAAGTTTAGTAGAATGCAAACTTGAAACGGGTAGAACCCATCAAATTAGAGTTCACATGAATTTTTTAGGAAATAGTATTGTTGGTGATGATAAATATAAAAAAAAGTTCAAGAAAATTAAAAATATTAATCCATTGATAGAGCAAAATTTAAATAGTCTTAATAGACAATTTCTTCATGCTATGACTCTAGGCTTTATTCACCCCACGAAAAGCAAAGAGATAGTTTTTAACTCAAATTTACCTTTAGAACTTGAGAATATTTTAAAAATACTAAGAAATACTAATAAATAAATCATTGAAAAATATAAATAATTCACTAGATAAACTCATTATGAATACTGCAATAAATAATAACTTGCCCATTTTAAGTAATGAAGGTGGTCTGTCTGCATATTTGGAACAGATTAAAAAATTCCCTATGCTTGATGCAGAAGAAGAATATATGTTGGCAAAAAATTGGAAAACAACTGGTAATATCAAAGCAGCAGAAAAGTTGGTAACGAGTCATTTGAGATTGGTTGCGAAAATTGCAATGGGATATAAAGGATATGGATTACCAGTAAATGAGATGATTTCTGAAGGGAATATTGGTTTAATGCAAGCGGTAAAAAAATTTGAACCTGAAAAAGGTTTTAGATTAGCCACATACGCGATGTGGTGGATAAAAGCTTCAATACAAGAATATATTTTAAGATCGTGGAGTTTAGTCAAGATTGGTACAACAACTGCACAAAAAAAATTATTTTTTAATCTTAAGAAATTAAAAAACCAAATAGCTCCTCAAACAGAGGGGGATTTAAAAAATGAGCATGTTGATGAAATAGCTAACAAGCTTGATGTTAGTAAAGATGAGGTGATTTCGATGAATCGAAGATTAGCGGGAAAAGAATTCTCACTTAATACACAAGTTGGTGAGGATGGTGATGAATGGCAAGACTGGTTGGTTGATAAAGAATTAGATCATGACTTAAAATTTGCTCATCAAGAGGAAATGGAACAAAGAAAAGACTTATTAAAAAACTCAATTCAAGTCTTAAATGAAAGAGAGAGGGAAATTTTATATTCTAGAAGATTAAATGATGATCCAACTACATTGGAAGACCTAAGTAAAAAATATAAAATCAGTAGAGAAAGAGTAAGACAAATTGAAAATAAAGCTTTTGAAAAATTACAAAAGCATATGCTTTTACTCGCAAAGTCTAAAAACTTATTACCTGTAAATTAAATCTCAAAAGGATTTTCGATTAATATCGTATCATCACGTTCTGGGCTGGTTGAAATACTTGATATTTTTGTCTCAATAAAATTCTCAACCTCTTTAATATAATTTTTGGCATTTTCTGGAAGATCGTCTATATTCTTAATACCACTTGTTGATTTTTTCCAGCCATCAAAAGTTTTATAAATAGGTTTTATTTTGAGCTGATCCTCTACTGCTGCTGGTAAATAATTAATTTTTTTTCCATCTAATTCATATTCAACACACATCTTTATTTCATCTAATTCATCTAAAACATCCAACTTTGTAAGTGCTATACCATCAATCCCTGAAACTTTAATAGTTTGTCTTACTAAAACACCATCAAACCAACCACATCTTCTTTTTCGACTTGTAACTGTTCCAAATTCTTTTCCTCTTGTTCCTAAAAGTTCGCCAATATCATCTTTTAATTCTGTCGGAAACGGACCTTCTCCAACCCTAGTCGTATATGCTTTGGTGATTCCTAAAACATAATTAATTGTATTTAGTCCACACCCTGTACCAGTAGCGGCGCTTGACGCTACAGTATTTGAGGATGTCACAAATGGATATGTACCATGATCAACATCTAGTAATATGCCTTGAGCTCCCTCAAATAATATTCTTTTTTTCTGTTTTTTGAATTCGTCAAGTTTCAACCAAACTGGTTTTGAGTATTTCAAGATCTTAGGAGCAATTTTTAATAAATCTTTTTTTAATTGATCTTTCTCATAGATTTTTTTACCTAAGCCTTTTCTAATTGCATTATGATGTAAAAGAACAGACTCTAACCTTTGATCTAGATTTTTTTCAGATCTCAAGTCCATTACTCTTATTGATCGTCTACCAACTTTATCTTCATATGCTGGTCCGATACCTCTTCTAGTTGTTCCAATTTTTCCTTTACCCGCACTATCTTCACGGATTTCATCCATTTCCCTATGAAAAGGTAAAATTAAATTTGCAGACTCTGAAATTATAAAATTATCAGTGTCGACCTTAACTCCTTTTGATTTAATTTCCTCAATTTCATCTAATAATGCCCAGGGGTCAACAACAACTCCATTTCCGATTATTGATATTTTATTTTTTCTTACAATTCCGGATGGAAGTAGTCGAAGTTTATAAGTTTCACCATTTATTACAAGCGTATGACCAGCGTTGTGACCACCTTGAAATCTAACTACAACATCAGCTTGTTCAGATAACCAATCAACTATCTTGCCTTTTCCTTCATCTCCCCATTGAGAACCAACAACAACAATATTTTTCATTAATTAAATTTTTGTTTTATTTTCATTGAATTAACATGATTTATAGGACCATGTCCTTTTCCATAGTTTGGATTTGTCAGTATCGCAGAATTTACATATTTAATTCCCAACTCACAAGCGCTCTTAATACTTTTTCCACATGAAAGAAAAGTTGCTATCGCACTAGATAATGTACACCCTGTACCATGGGTATTTTTTGTTCTATGCCTAAAACTTGTAAAGACTTTAAAATCAGATTTGCTTAGATATAAATCTATTACTTTTTTTGATTTTAAATGGCCACCCTTCAACAATACATTTTTAGCTCCTAAATCTATCAATTTATTTGCAGCAAAAATCATATCCTCTTTATTTTTAATACTAGTCTCTGCTAAAATTTCTGCTTCTGGAATGTTTGGTGTAATCAAAAGAACATTTTTTAACATTTTTTTTTTTAAAGTTTGTATTGCTTTACTATCAATTAATTTTGTACCACCCTTCGCAACCATTACAGGGTCTAAAACAACTTTTTTTACTTTTAATATCTTTAAAGCGTGAGCTACTTTTTCGACAATTTCAGTAGAGTGAAGCATACCTATTTTAATGGCATCAGGTCTTATATCTCTTGATGAATAAATAATTTGATTTTTTACTTCATTAGTTGGTATTGAAATAACTGATTTAACACCCGTTGTATTTTGAACAGTCACTGCTGTAATAGCAGTCATTGCATAAGATCCAAGACTTGTGACAGTTTTGATATCTGCCTGTATACCAGCCCCACCAGATGAATCTGATCCAGCAATTATCAAAATTTTAGACTTTAATCTCAATTTATTTAAATTCTTTTGAAATCATTTTTATACATTTTTTAAGCAAAATTTTATTTTCACTCTCACCCATTATTCTTATCTTTGGTTCAGTGCCTGATTTTCTTACAAGAATTCGACCTTGATTTTTAATTAATTTTTTTGCAATCTTAATGGATCTTTTAACAGAGTGATTTTTAAGTATTTTATCATCTTTTATTTTTATATTTTCTAAAATTTGTGGAATTTTTTTAAAGACATTAAAAAAATCACTGGCTTTAGTTTTTCTATTCATTGATTTGATAATCTCTAAAGCGACAAGCACACCATCGCCAGTTGTTGCAAATTTTCCTAAAATAATATGACCCGATTGTTCTCCTCCTAAATTGAATCTCTTCTTTTGCATCAATTCCTTAACATATCTGTCCCCAACATTGGCTCTTAAAAATTTAATACCTTTATCTTTTAAAAATTTTTCTAAACCATAGTTTGACATTAAGGTCCCAACAACGCCTCCTTTGAGAATTTTTCTCTTTTTCCATTGTAAAGCTAATGCAGCGATGATTTGATCACCATCAATTATAGATCCTTTTTCATCACACATTATTATTCTGTCAGCATCTCCATCTAAAGATATACCCAAATCCGCTTTGAATTTTTTAACATTTCTTTGTAGTTTTTCTGGAAAAGTTGAACCACAATTTTTATTAATATTAAACCCATTTGGTTTATTGCCTATAACTTTTAATTTTGCTCCAAGTGATCTGATTAATTTTGGTGCAGATTTATATCCAGCTCCATTTGCACAATCCAGAACTACTTTCAAATTATTTAATTTAAAGTTTGTTGATAACTTTTTTTTACAAATTTTAATATATTCATCAGTTCCAGTCTCTAGCCTTTTAACCCTTCCTAATTTTTTTGGATTTGATAAGTGTTTTTGAACTTTACTATCTATTAAGTTTTCAATTTTTTTTTGAATTTTATCAGATAGTTTTAATCCATCGGGACCGAATAACTTTAAACCATTATCATAAAATAAATTGTGCGAAGCAGTAATCATAATACCAAGATTTGCGTTCATTGATTTTGTCAACATTGCAAGGCCATTAGTTGGCAATGGACCCAGTGTATAGACGTGCATTCCTGCAGAAGCTAAACCAGAAACTAGTGCAGGTTCTAATGCGTATCCTGAAAGTCTAGTGTCTTTAGCAATAATTGCTGTTTGTTTTCTTTTTTTTAAATTTGTGAAATATTTTCCTGCTGCTAGTCCAAACTTAAAGAACATATCTCCATTAATGTTACCACTATTTACCTGTCCTCTAATTCCATCAGTGCCAAAATACTTCATTATTTATTTATAAGTGCTTTGAAAACTTTTATAGCTTGATTAACTTCGTTGACATCATGAACTCTCAACATTTGTACCCCCTGTAAAATTGCAAAAATACTGCTACTTATTGTTCCTCCAATTCTTAAAGAGCTATCATTATTTCCAGATAAATCTTTTATAAATCTTTTTCTGGAAATACCAAGTAGTATAGGCAAACCCAAAGAATGGTAAATTGATATATTTTTTATTATCGTCATATTATGTTTCAAATTTTTTCCAAAACCTATACCAGGGTCTAAGATTATATTATTATGATAAATTCCATTTTGACGTAAATTATTTAATTTTTCTTCAAAAAAATCGTAAATATCTAATAATACATTTTTATATTTTGGATTTTTTTGCATTACGTCAGGATTACCAAGTGAGTGTTGGAGTACGAAGGGTATATTATACTTTTTTAAAATCTTGATTGAGCTTTTATCAAAATTAAGACCAGAAACATCATTAATTAATTTTACTCCTAGTTTAATTCCTTTTTCCATGATTTCTGATTTTCTAGTATCTAGAGATATAAAATTTTTTTTATCAATTAATTTTAAAATATTTTTGAGTCTATTCCATTCTATTTTTGAATTAATAGCTTTAGATCCAGGTTTAGTGGACTCTGCTCCAATATCAACAAGGTTTGCGCCAGAATTTAAAAGAAAATTTAATTGTTTTTTGGCTGATGCATTATTAAAAAATTTTCCACCATCTGAGAAACTGTCTGGGGTAATATTTAAAATACCCATTATTTGAGGAATAGTTTGAAAATTTAAATTTTTAATATGTCCTTTTTTTTTTGTAATTAACCTTAGATCTTTTTTTACTTTTGTCTTTAAATTTAAATGTAATTTGTTCACTTCATTTAAAGAAATCAATTTTTTTGAATTTCTTGTTATTATTTCTATTTTATCGAAAGAAATTTCGGGATTATTATGAAGTGGTAAAGTCTTTTTTTTGTTAACTAATAATTTAGATTTTGCACCATAATAGAAATTACACACTCTAGTGTAATATCTAGACATTCAATCTAATGAACAATTTTTGGTTTTAGGCCTAGAGCACCCATTGCTGACCCTTTATCATCTTCTACTTTTAAGTCTTGTTTGTCTGCTGGGTATATGTTTTTATTGATTATGTTTTCAATTTCCTCACCAGTTAATGTCTCATAAGTCATAAGAGCCTTAGCAATTTTGTGTAAATCTTCAACTTTTTCAGTCAAAATTTTCTTCGCAGTATTATAACCCTCATCTATAAGCTTTCTAATTTCTTTATCTATTTTTTGCGCTACTTCCTCAGAGACTGACTGCGTTTGTGTTACTGATCTTCCTAAAAAAACCTCTTCTTGATTTTCGCCGTATTCAACAGGTCCCATTTCTTCACTCATTCCATACTTAGTTACCATAGCTCTGGCAAGTTGCGTAGCTTGATTTATATCTGATCCACTACCTCCACCTGCTCCTGTTGATATATTATCTTTTCCAAAAATTACTTCTTCAGCAACTCTTCCACCAAAACAAACTGCCAACCTTGCTTTTAAATATTTTATAGAATGACCATGTTTATCTCTTTCTGGCAAATTCATAACCATACCTAATGCTCTGCCCCTAGGAATTATAGTTGCTTTATGTATAGGATCATAACTTGGCATGTTGAAAGATACCAACGCATGACCACCTTCATGATAAGCTGTTAATTTTTTTTCTTCCTCTGTCATCACCATCGATCGTCTCTCAGCTCCCATCATTACTTTATCTTTTGCCTCCTCAAACTCATTTAGTGTTACAATTCTCTTATTTTTTCTAGCAGCCAATAAGGCCGACTCATTTACTAAATTAGCTAGATCTGCACCAGAAAAACCAGGCGTACCTCTCGCAATAGTTCTTAAATTAACATCCGGTGCCATTTTTATTTTTTTAACATGGACCTTTAAAATTTTTTCTCTTCCAATTATGTCTGGATTGGATACAACTACTTGTCTATCAAACCTACCCGGTCTTAATAAAGCCGGATCTAATACATCTGGTCTGTTTGTTGCAGCAATAATTATTACTCCTTCATTAGTATCAAAACCATCCATCTCAACTAAAAGCTGGTTAAGAGTTTGTTCTCGTTCATCGTTACCACCACCTAAACCAGCACCCCTACTTCTTCCAACAGCATCAATTTCATCTATGAAAATTATACAAGGGGAATTTTTTTTTCCCTGTTCAAACATATCTCTCACCCTCGAAGCACCAACTCCTACAAACATTTCAACGAAGTCTGAACCTGAGATCGTAAAAAATGGTACTCCAGCTTCACCTGCTATCGCTCTAGCTAATAAAGTTTTACCAGTGCCTGGTGGACCGACCAGTAAAGCACCTCTAGGTATTTTTCCTCCAAGTCTACTAAATTTTCTTGGATCTTTTAAAAACTCTACAATTTCTTCAACTTCTTCCTTTGCTTCTTCTACACCTGCAACGTCATTAAATGTAACTTTTCCTTTAAGTTCATTCATCATTTTTGCTTTAGATCTTCCAAAACCCATAGCTCCACCTTTACCACCTTGCATTTGTCTCATGAAAAAAATCCAAACAGCAATTAATAACAACATTGGAAACCATGAAAGCAGGACACCGAATAATGATGGCATTTTTTCTTCAATAGGTGCAGCTGAAATGCTGACTCCTTTTTCAGAAAGTTTTTCAATTAAATTTGGATCGTTAGGAGAATAAGTTGTAAACGAGTTTCCATTTGAATACACACCTTTAATATTGTTACCTTGAATTTCTACTTTTAAGACTTCTCCATTTTCAACAGATGTTAAGAATTCCGAAAATATTACCTTGTCCCCACTTCTAATATTTGTTTGGGGATTTTTAAACATATTATAAAGACCAATAGTTAAAAAAACTATGATAGCCCACATTGCAATGTTTTTCATGTTCATAGGCCTAAAATAAGAATTATTATCAATTTAACAAGTGGCATTTTGTATAAAGTAGCATTATTTTAGGGTTCTTTAGAGACAATTATTGATTGATTGACCTTTTCAATAATACAACCACCTAATGTAGCTCTATTAAATCGATTATTTTCAACTTCCCGGATAATTTTTTCTAATTTTTTTCCTCTTACAGAATAATATTTTTCACCAATTAACTTTAATGTCTCTGAAAAGGCTCTAAAAGTAACCTCTTGGGGTTGGAGAAAAAAATCACTATTGATAACTAATCTTTTTTTATTATTTAAAAAAGATGTATTTTTTCGTAAATTTTTATCAACATAAAACTCAATTACTTTGTTTGCATATTTTAAATTTTTAATTGTTTTTTTTAATTTATTTTTGTCTAAACCATCTTTTTCAAGATTTTTCATTAATTTTCTTACTCGAACTCTTTGATATTTTTCATCATAATTTGTTGGATCTTCTACATAAAAATTAAAAACTTTTTTTGAAATAAAAATTAAATCCTCTTTTTTTGTATCAATTAAAGGTCTTAATATGTTCTTTTTTTTTATTGTCGTCTTTTTGCCTAGAGAAATGAGACCTTTCATTCCACTACCCCTCAGAAGTCTTATAAAAAAATTTTCAATTAAATCGTCCTCGTGATGCCCCATTAAAATATCTTTGATTTTTAATTGATTACATTTACTGAAAAGTATTTCATATCTTTTTGTCCTAGCAATTGACTGGATGCTTTTCTTTGGTTTCTTTCCTTTCCAAGTTAATATTTCTGATTTTATAAAGTTTTTTTTTAGCAAATTTAAAACAAATTTAGCCTCTTTTGTAGACTCAGGTCTAAGTTTATGGTCGATAATATAAAACTTTGATTTTAAATTTTTTTTAATTGCATAAATTTTAGATAAAAAAGCTAAAGCAAGACTATCTGGACCACCTGAGACTGCAACTGCAAAACTTTCATCTAAATTTAAAGAGGTCTCAAATTTTTTATAAATCTTATTTATTCTTTTATTGTTTAAGTTATCTCTTAAAAATTTAGGAATTTTGGTTGTTGCATTCGAATTTTTGAGACTCATATTTAGCTTTTTGTATCACAGATTGGTTTGCCTCTGGATATTGTTCTTCAACACCATTGATCATTTTGCAACCTTGATCTTTTTCTCCAATTTGTACCATTGATACACCAAGCTTTAATAAGTTTATAGGTGCTTTTTCACCTTTGGGATATCTTTGATAACCTTCTAAATATGCTGAGGCTGCATCCGTATACAATTGTCGTATCCTAAAAGTTTCTGCATACCAATATTGAGCATTCCCAGCTAGATTATGTTCAGGATTTGTGTCAACGAACTCTCTGAATGCTCTTTCAGCAGTTGAATAATCACCAACTTTTAAAAAGCTTGTAGCAAACTGATATTGTTTATCTGGAGACTCATTTGGAAGAATTTTTTCTTCAGCTTGAAAAGTTTCGGTTACTACTAAAGCTGTTGAGTCTACAGAATTTGTTTTTTGTGATGTTTCATTTGTCGCTGTATCTTTATATGATATCGACCCCAAATCTTGAGGTTGAGAACTTCCGGGTAAAACTTCCATTTGCTCATTATTTGTTTTTTTTGTTAATTTATTTGTAGTTACATCAGAAGATAAAACATTTTCTAAGTCCTGAAATCTTATTTGATTATCTGCTTGCACTTTTGACATCCTGTTGGATAGTTTATCTAACTTAAAATTTATTTCCTCAAACTTATTTGTTAGTTCCTGAAATTGATTTTCAATTTCTGAAAGTTTTAATAAATGTCTTGTAAGAACATCTTCTGAATTATTATCTAAATTTGAATTTAAATTTACAGAGCTGTCACTATTTAATTCTATTGATCCTGAGTATACTGCTTTTTCTAAGGTCTTTATATCTTTCTGAAGTTGATCTAATATTTCATAAATATTATGATTGTCAGCATAAGAATAAGTTATCAAAAAAAAATTACTTAAACAAAGTGTAATAATTTTAAATTTTCTTAAAATGTGTCTCATTAAAATAATCTTATGATTAAAATAATGGCAAAAAAAAGACCCTTAACTAATTGAATTAATTAAGGGTCTTAAATTTTTTAAAATTAATTTGCTTTTACTGTAACAGATCTTCTGTTTTTTGACCAAGCCAAAGGATTAGAACCAGAGTCAACTGGTCTTTCTTTTCCATAACTTAGAACTGAAATTCTGTTAGAGGAAATCCCATAAGTCATTAAATAATCTTTAGCAGCATTAGCTCTTCTTTCACCTAACGCTAAGTTATACTCTCTTGTTCCTCTTTCGTCAGCATGTCCTTCAAGTACGATTGTAATATCAGAATTTTTTCTTAACCATGCTGCTTGTTTTCTTAAAGTTTCTCTTGATGCAGTAGTCAAAACTGACTCATTAGTTGCAAAGAAAACTCTGTCAGGAACACCTGAAGCTAAATATTCAACTGTATCAGTTCCAGTGTAAACATCCCCTTGCATTTGTCCTGTAGATTTTTTTGATGTTGCGCAAGCAGACAACACTAAACATGCAAATAATACTAAAAAAGTGTTCTTTAAAATTTTGTTTAATTTCATTAATGCTCCTTGGTCAATATTTCTTATAACTAACTTTTTCACAACTAATTAAATGTTTCAAGGTAAAAAATCAACATATTTTCAGTTAATTACTTAATAAAGATGACCATGATGGGTCTGATGCATCAGTTGGGGTATCTACAAGCCTTTCATTGTAGCCTGTTAAATCAATTGACCACAATTTAGCAGAAAAACCCTCTCCTTTATCATCAGTTTTAGTCTCTCTATAAAAAATTAAAACTCGTCCATTAGGCGACCAGGAAGGAGCTTCTTGATAAAAATTTTCTGTCAACAATCTCTCACCAGATCCATCAGTTCTCATCACACCGATGTAGAATTTTCCTTTATGTAATTTTGTAAAAGCGATTAAATCACCTCTTGGAGACCAAACAGGAGTACCATATAAACCATTTCCAAAAGAAATTCTTTTAACATTGCTGCCATCACTTTTCATGACATAAATTTGTTGGTACCCACTTCTGTCGGAGTTAAAACAAATAAATTTTCCATCTGGGGAATAAGATGGTGAAGTATCTATAGAGGGATGATTGGTAATTTTCTCTACAATTCTATTTTCTAAATCCATTGTATAAATATCTGAATTTCCATCCTTAGCAAAACTCATTATAATTTTTTTTCCATCTGGAGAAAATCTAGGAGCAAAAGTCATTCCTGGAAAATCTCCTACCACTTCTTGAATGCCTGTTTCTATATCAAGAAGATAAACTCTAGGTAAATTTCTAAAGTAAGATAAATATGTAACCATTTGACTTGTAGGATTAAACCTTGGTGTCAAAACAAGTTCATTTCCTAAAGTTAAAAATTTATTATTTGCACCATCTTGATCCATGATAGCTAATTTTTTAATTCTCTTTGTTTTCGGTCCTTCTTCAGCGACATAGATTATCCTCGTATCAAAATAACCTTTTTCTCCAGTTAATCTCTCATAAACTTTATCTGTAATTATATGGCCAACACGTCTCCAGTTGTTTGGAACTGTCGTAAATGCTAGAGCCATCATTTCTTTTCCAGCCAGCACATCCCATAATCTAAATTCAACTCTAAGTTTATCATCTACATTTTTTACTTTACCTGTGATTAAAGCTTGAGCTTTAATTAAGTTCCAATCCTCAAAACGTGGTTTTAGGTGAGCAATATCAGGCGCTTGTAGAAAAGCATTTTTATCTAATGGATTAAAAAGACCTGAAGTTTTCAAATTTTTTTCGATAACTTTAGAAATTTCTGATCCAATATCTTTTTTTTTTAAAGTTTTCTCGAAATTCTTTTTTGATTCATCGTCAATTGATAATGGTGACACTGCAATAGGGAGTGGATTCAAATTTCCCCGTGTAATATCAACCTCAATTAAACCTAATGCATTAGTAGGTACTATAAATATTAAAAATAAAATAATTAGATTTCTCATAAAAATATTCTATCCCTCTAACATTTCTCTTGCATCAAAATTTAATTGTAATTCTTTCCATCGCTCATAACCAGTTGTAGGAACTCTTAAGGGCTGGCATAATTTTATAGCTCTTAAAGCACTTTCCGCTAAAACCTTATAAAAACCTTGACCAGGTTTATTCATTCTTGCATGATCCAAAATCTCTGAATCTTGAATTGTTCCATCTGGATTCAGTTGAAGTTTAATTCTCACTAATAAATTTTCATTGTAAGGCAAACCCAAAGGAATACTCCAACAACCGAATATTTGGGCTTTTAAAGCATCCTCTTCGCTTAAAGATAAACCCGCGTTCTCAACATTCTTTTTTTGATCTTGTGTAATTTTGTTATTTTTTTTTATCGTTTCAGCACTTTCAACTTTAGATTTATCTATTAAGGCTGCAATATTATTTGGATCAAATAACTCTTTTTTTTCAAATTCAGAAACTTGCTTAACTTCGTTGTCAATTTTTTCTGGGTTTTGTTTATCTTCTTTTATTTTCTCAACTTTTTTAGGCTTATCATCTGGTAATGGGACCGCATCTGGTTTAATTTTTTTTACTTTTTTTGGGGGAGCTTGTTCAGATACCAACTTTTTTTCTTTCTCTTTAATTTTTTCTATAATTTTTTTTGCCTTAGGTGCATATGGAATATTGGTTTTATCTGTGATCTGTATTAATTCTACAGATACTATCGGGGGAAGATCAATTGGTTTTTTAGCTAAGAAAGGTAAACTAAAAGCTGTAATCATTATTAAAAATAAATGTGATACAGAAGATATAATTATACTTCTATTCACCTCTTACCTTTCTTTATATGGTTCAGATATAAGTGCTACTTTGGTAAAACCAGACCCAGATAGTAAGCCCATAATTTCCAATACTCTTCCATAATTAATTGTTTTATCACCCCTTACATAAATTCTTGTATCAGTTCTATTTTTTGAAACCGCTAAGACTTTTGCTATTATTTTTTCATATTCAACTTTTGACTCTTGAATATAAATTTCACCTTTAGAGTTTATTGTCAAAGTCAGTGGTTCAGCTTCCTCAGGAAGAGAGTCAGCAGAACTTTCTGGTAAATCAACCTGAACTCCTACTGTTAACAAAGGGGCGGTAACCATGAAAATAATTAAAAGCACCAACATTACATCCACAAATGGTGTTACATTTATTTCGCTCATTGGTTCTTTTGATGAACGATTTAATTTAAAAGCCATTTTAGATAATCGTTAAAAATCTTTTTGAGAAATTTTCTAATTTTTGGGAATACTTAATTGAGTCATTATTAAACTTATTATATGCGACAACCGCAGGTATTGCTGCTAATAGACCTAACGCAGTTGCGAATAGTGCTTCAGCTATTCCAGGTGCAACAATTGCCAAACTGGTATTTCTTGAAATTGCTATAGATTGAAAAGAGTTCATAATTCCCCAAACTGTTCCGAATAGGCCTATGAATGGAGCTGTTGATCCAACTGTTGCTAAAAAAGTAAAACCTTTGGTGATTTTTGATATTTGTTTTTCAATACCCGTCTCTAACATTGTGGTCATTCTATTGTTTAAGTCTGTTCTAGATCTTCTCTTCAATAAACTTTGCATCGCATCTTTAAATATTAAAGCCATCGGGTCTTGAACGTTTGCTGGAAGATTATTATAAAAAGTTTCCGCAGATTTAGAATTCCAAAACTTTGCTTCAAACTCTTCGGTAGATTGATTTATTTTTTTAAACAATCTATATTTTTCAATTATTACTGCCCATGAATATATAGAGCAAGCAATTAACATTATGATAACTGACTTAACAATTATGTCAGCTCTAATAAATAAATTTATAAGAGAAAAATCAGCACTTGAGGCTAGCCCAACTGCTTGAGACGTGATATCAGCTTCCATATCGTCTTCTCACACTTAAATGTGTCATGATTTTGACTGAATATTTAAAGCTATTCGTCAATTTTGTAAGTTTCATGATAAAAACTTGCTATCAAAATCGCATCAGCTTTGTTTGAATCTTTCTTTCTTGATAATTGAGAGGAAAAATAAGGAAATATTTCTATTGCTCTTGTCCTACTGGCATCTTTCTCAGAATTTAAAAGATTAAAATATTTTTTCCATTTTGTGGGCCTTACAAAATACATAGGCAATTGCATCGCAGTACAAATACCCTTTAAAATTCCAAACGATTGTCCAAAATTAAACATACTAGTAACACCTTGACCAGGCATTGCAGACACGTGTTCAATAACAACTCTAATTTGGTTTTTTTCAAATTGTTTAATTCTTTTGCTAATTTCATTATAAACTTGCGAGCCATTTACTTGTTTTTTGTTTTTTTTTCCATCTGTCATTATAGGCATTTCAATTACGTCTAGAATTTTTCCATTATCTAAAAAACAAATTGAACCAGAAATTCCAGGATCTATACCTATTATTAACATAATTTAGTTTACAAATTCAGCATTAGAATAAAAATTTTGTACATCATCATTGTCTTCAAGTAATTCAAAGAAATTTATTAAATCTTCATTTTTTTCTTTAGAAATTTTTACACTATTAAGTGGCACCCATTCAATTTCTGTTGAGATGAAATTAGTAATTTCTTTTTCCAATTCTTTCTTAACATTATAAATTTCACTAACAGGACATTGTATTTCGTGAAAATCATTTTCCGATTTACATTCATCAGCTCCAGCATTGGTAGCTAGCTCAAAGATTTGATCATCAGAAACCTCTTTTTTATCGATCTTTATTATTCCTAATTGATTAAAATTATGAGAAGCAGAACCTTGGGTTCCTAGATTGCCACCAGATTTTTGAAAAATTGTTCTAATACTGGACGCTGTTCTATTTTTATTATCTGTTAATGCTTCTATTATTACTGCTACTTTTTCTGGTCCAAAGCCTTCATATCTTAAATTTTCAAAATTTGACTCGGTGCTAACTGAAGATTTATCAATCGCTCTTTTTATATTTTCTTTGGGCATATTTGCTGATCTTGCAGCTTGGATCGCAGATCTTAATCTTGGATTCATTGCTGGATCTTTATCCCCAAGTTTTGCTGCAACAGTAATTTCTTTTGACAACTTTGAAAAAATTTTAGATCTTTGCTTATCGGCTTTACCTTTTTTATGTTTTATTCCTGCCCAATGAGAATGTCCTGCCATAAACTAATTAAGTATTCTTTAGCTGACCTCCAAAAATATAGCTATCAATTTTATTTGCTAAACCAGTTTTTATATCACAATCAACAATTACTCCACTTAAAGTAGCATCACCAGTTGCTGGATAATGTTTGGTTGACTCTTTTTTCATAAATCTGTTTAAAGAGTTATCTTTATTCATTCCAATAACTGAGTCATAATCACCACACATACCTGCGTCAGTTTGATAAGCTGTCCTATTTTTCAAAATTCTTGCATCATTAGTTGGAATGTGTGTATGTGTTCCAACTACAAGAGTAGCTTTACCATCAAAAAAATGCCCTATCGCATTTTTTTCACTAGTAATTTCTCCATGAAAATCAACAACTAGAAAATCATAATCCTCTTTTAGTTTGTGCTCTTTTAAAAATTTTTCTGAAATCTCAAATACATCATCGCATTTTTTCATAAAAACATTTCCCATTAAATTTAAAACACCGATTTTTACATTTTTTTCATTTTGAAAAACTTCAAAACCTTTACCTGGTGCTGGCTCAAATAAATTTTTTGGGCGAAGTAACCTATTTTCATTATCGATATATTTCATAATATCTTTTTGATCCCAAACATGATTACCAGTAGTAATGACATCAACACCACATTTAAAAAAATCCTCACAGATTTCTTTTGTTAATCCAACTCCTGCCTCAGCTGCATTTTCTCCATTGACGATTACAAAATCAATTTTATTCAATTCTTTTTGGCTTAAAAGATTATTCAATATTTTCGAACAACCTGAGTTCCCTACTACATCTCCTAAAAATAAAATTCTCATATAAAATTTTTATCTGTAACAATAAAATCCAGTTTCATATCATATTTATTAGCTGGTATTTTTTTTACTTTTTGAAAAGAATAAGCTAACCCAATCAATATAATTTTTTTGTTTTTTTTTACCTTATTAATATACCTATCGTAATAACCACCTCCGTAACCTACTCTATTTAAATTTTTATCAAAAGCTACAAGTGGTACTAAAAGAATACTCGGGTAGACAATTTGATCTGATGAAGGTTCAGGTATCCCATACTTATTTATTGATAGAGGCTCTTTTGTTGACCAGTATAAAAAATCCATTTGATTATTCTTTTTAATTTTTGGCAATGATATTTGATAACCAAGTTTTTCAAGTTTATTTAGAATTTGAATTGTATCAACTTCATGATTATATGGATAATAACCACCAATTATTTTTCTATTTACTTTTTCTTTTTTTAAAATTTTTACAATATCATTAAATTTTATGACTAAATTTTTATTGTTATTTAGTTTTCTGGCTTTTAATAGTTTTTTTCTGATCTCAGATTTATTCACTAGAATTTTACTTAGAAATATTTTCTAAATTTGCTTTTTCAACAAAACTTGAAATTTCATCAGCAGCTTCTTCAATTAACTTCTCATAACTTTTTTGATTTATTTCAATTTCATTTTTTAATTTAAGGTGATCTTTATTAAGTGAGTTTATTTCCAGCTCTTTCTTGTCTCTATACTCATAAATTAAAGTTTTAAGCTCTTTAAATTTATTTGAGAGATCTTTCAACTCATTCTTTTTTTGATCTACTTTTTTTTTAGTTTCATAATATTCATCCATTACTTTAACAGCTGTAATTAACAGAAGTTTATTCTCTCCAAGATTTCCAAGTTCATTTTTAAGATTATTAAATTTCTGATTAATTTGAATTAATAATTCTTCAAGATGCTCTTCCTGGCCGTCCTCACAAGACAACAAAAATTCTTTTCCGTTAAACTTAATACTTACGTTTGCCATTTATCTATTTCATTTAATAAAATATCTGTTTCTTGATTTAATTCATCAATTTTTTCAGAAAACTCAATCTGTCTTTTTTGTTCGGCCTTTTCTTGGTTTTGTAATTCATCTAATTTTTTACTTAAATTGTCATAATCATTAATTAAACTTTTATATTTTTCTTCTATTTCTTGCTTTTCAATTTCTAATTGATTTTTTTGACTACTTAAATTCTCTATATTTTTTTTAACGTCAGGGTTTTTTAAGTTTAAATTTTTTAATTTTGCTAAAGCTAAATTTAGTTTTTTTTCTTTTTCGATCACAGAATTCATATATATATAATTATATTATTAAATAGAATCTTCTTAGTCTAGGCAGGATAATTACTTGAGTAAAATTTATAAAGAATTAGCGAATTGTATTAGATTTTTGTCTATAGATGCTGTCCAAAAAGCTAATTCTGGGCATCCAGGTATGCCAATGGGAATGGCTGATGTTGCAACTGTTCTTTTTAAGGATTTCTTAAACTTTAATCCAAAAAATCCGAATTGGATTAATAGAGATAGATTTGTTCTGTCAGCAGGACATGGTTCTATGCTACTTTACTCGCTCCTATATCTAACGGGTTATAAAAGTATTTCTTTAAGAGAAATTAAAAAATTTAGACAACTTAATTCAATATGCGCAGGTCACCCCGAATATCATCCAAGCACTGGCATAGAAACTACAACAGGGCCTTTAGGACAGGGAATATCTAATGCAGTTGGTTTTGCAATCTCGGAAGAAATTTTAAAAAAAAGATTGGGAAAAAAGATTATCAATCATAAAACTTACGTTTTAGCGGGTGATGGCTGCTTGATGGAGGGAATAAGCCATGAAGCTTTAAGTCTTGCTGGACACCTAAAACTTAAAAACCTGATATTACTTTTTGATAACAATTCAATTTCAATAGATGGTCCAACTAGCTTAGCAGTCTCTGATGATCATGAAAAAAGGTTTAAAAGCTATGGGTGGAACTATTTAAAAATTAATGGACATAATTTTAAAGAAATAACAAAGGCTCTTGAAAAAGCACAAAAATCAAAAAAACCTATAGCAATCTCTTGTAAAACTACAATTGGATACGGATCCCCAAATAAGGGTGGTAAAGCCTCATCTCATGGCAGTCCATTAGGTGAAGATGAAATAAGATTAGTCAGAAAAAAATTGAACTGGCCACACAATACTTTTGAAATTCCAAAAAACTTAATGGATCAGTGGAGATCAATCGGCAAAAAAGCATCAATAAAAGCTAATAAGAATAAAAAAAAATTTTCACTTAAATTTAATAAAAATACTATCAATGCAGAAATAGAAAAAGCAAAATCAGACTACTTAAAAAAATTACAACCAATAGCAACTAGAAAATGTTCAGAAAAATTTTTGGAAATTGCATCCAAACTTCCAAATTTAATTGGTGGATCAGCAGATTTAGCAGGATCCAATAATACCAAAACCAAAAATCATAAAATTATTCAATCAAATGATTTTTCCGGAAATTATATCCATTATGGAGTTAGAGAACATGCGATGTGCGGTATTATGAATGGTATCTCACTTCATAGTGAGCTTGTTCCTTATGGTGGAACTTTTTTAATATTTAGCGACTACTGTAAACCATCAATAAGACTAGCTGCTATGATGAAACAAAAAGTTATTTATGTTTTTACACATGACTCGATTGGTCTTGGAGAAGATGGACCAACCCATCAACCAATAGAACAATTGACAAGTTTACGATCAATACCAAATTTGAATATTTTTAGACCCTCTGATTTAATAGAAACTTTTGAGTGTTGGCAATTGGCATTAAATAGCAAAAGTTCTCCAAGCGTAATAGCACTAACAAGACAAAGCTTAAATCCAGTTCGTACAAAAAAATCATCAAAAAATTTGTCTTTAGCTGGCGCTTATGAAGTTTTAAGAACGAGTAATAAAATAAGTGCAACTATTATAGCAACAGGATCTGAAACTAGTCTTGCAATAGACGTTAGTCATAAATTAGCCACAGATGGCATTTACTCAAAAGTAATATCAATGCCTTGCCAGGAATTATTTGATCAACAAAGTGAAATCTACAAAAATGAAATTTTAAATGAAACTAAGCTTGTAGTTTCTATAGAGGCCTCTGAAACTGGTTATTGGAAAAAATATACTGGCAGCAAAGGAATTAATTTTGGAATTGATAATTTTGGAAAAAGTGCGCCTTATAAAGATATATATAATCACTTTGGATTAAGCTCAGAGATAATAGTAAAAAAAATTAAAAAAAAATTATGACAGTCAAAATTGGAATAAATGGAATGGGTAGAATTGGAAGAATGATTGTTCGATCAATTATCGAGAATAAAAATAAAAATATAGAAATTAAATACATCAATAATAGAACTAATTCTGAAACATGTTCATCTCTATTAAAATATGACTCTATTCACGGAAAATTTAATGCAGAAATAGATTTTGATGAAAATCATATTATTATCAACAAAGATAAAATTTTATTTGGCCAAGAAACAAATTTAAATGATATTAATTGGAATAAATATGGAGTGGATTATGTTTTAGAGTGTACAGGTAAATTTAACTCTAAAGAAAAATTACTAGCACATATTAATAATGGTGCGAAAAGCGTTATTGTCTCTGCTCCGTGTAAAGATGCTGACAAAACTATTGTATATGGAGTAAATGAGACTGAATTGAAAAAAGAGGATAAGATTATATCTGCTGCTTCTTGCACAACAAATTGTCTTGCCCCTGTGGCCCATGTTTTAAACGAAAATTTCGAAATTGAAAAAGGGTTCATGACCACAATTCACTCCTTTACAAGTGACCAAAGAATATTAGATAATTCTCATAAAGACCCAAGAAGAGCTAGATCGGCAAGCCTGTCTATTGTGCCAACCTCAACAGGTGCATCAAAAGCAATAGGTGAGATTATACCTTCCCTTAAAGGTAAATTAGAAGGTGTGGCAATGAGAGTCCCTACGCCTAATGTTTCATTGATTGAACTAGTCTTTTGCACAAAAAAAGACATTACAATTGATAAAATTAATTTAGCATTTCAAAATTTTAGCAAAAAAAATAAAATTCTTGAAACTACAAAAGAAAAACTTGTTTCAATCGACTTTAATCATAATCCTGCTTCTTCAATAGTAGACGAAAGCTTAACAAAAGTGGTGAGTAAAAATATGGGTAAAATTTCAGCCTGGTATGATAACGAATGGGGTTTCTCAAATAGAATGTGTGATATTGTAGAATATCTTCATAAGAATTCTTAATGAACAATATTAAAGATTGTGAAAATCTTAGTAGTAAGAGAGTTTTATTAAGATTAGACCTAAACGTCCCTTTGAAAAATGGTGACATTGTTGACGAGACCAGAATAATTAAAATTATACCTGTTATCGAATTTTTAATAAAAAGAAATGCAAAAATTTTAATAATTTCTCATGTCGGACGCCCTAAAGGCAAATTTAATAAAGATCTCTCTCTTAAACCAATTTGTGATTACTTAGAAAAAAAGATACAAACTAAAGTCAATTTTATAAGTGAGAACATTTTAGAAATCAAAAGAAATGATTTATTTAAAGAGCCTGAGGAGAAAGTTGTCTTTTTTGAAAACATAAGATTTTATGCAGCAGAAGAAAATAATGAGTCAAATTTTTCAAAGCACCTAGCTAGTTTTGCAGATTTGTTCGTAAATGATGCTTTTTCTTGCTCACATAGAGCACATGCCTCAGTATGCAAAATTACAGAATTTCTGCCATCATTTGCCGGATTACAATTTGAGACTGAGGTAAATGCTTTAAAAAAAGTTACTATTGAAATCAAAAAACCAATTACTTGTATTATTGGTGGATCAAAAATTTCTTCAAAAATAGACATAATCAAAAATTTAATACCTAAATTTAACAACATAATCTTTGTAGGAGGTATGGCTAACAATATTCTGAGCTTTAAAGGTAATAAAATTGGAAAATCAATTAGTGAGGAAAATTGTGAAAGTATAATAAAGGAGATTTTTGAAATTTCAAAAAATACACTCTGTGAAGTTACTTATCCAGAAGATGTCTTAATAGGCAAAAGTGCAGATGACGATGCTCAGATAAAAGATCTTAAGGACATAACAGATGATGATTTAATCTTAGATGTAGGACCTAAAACACTTAAAAAAATAAAAAATATAATTGAAAATAGTGAAACAGTTCTTTGGAATGGTCCCGCTGGTTATTTTGAAAACCCAAATTTTGCTAAAGGTAGCATTGAGATTGCAAAAACAATTATTAAAAAAAATAAAAATGATTCAATTTTTTCTGTAGTTGGTGGAGGAGATACTGTAGCGGTTGTTAATCAGCTAAATGCAATTAAAGATTTTAATTTTGTTTCAACTGCTGGTGGTGCTTTTTTAGAATATCTTGAAGGAAAAGAACTTCCTGGTATAAAAGCACTAAAATAAAATGTCAGAACTAAATAATACAGCATTAAAAATTTTAGGAAACAATAAAGGAATTTTAGCTGCAGATGAAAGTACTGCAACAATGACAAAAAGATTAGATAGTGTAAATGTTCCCTCAACCCCAGAAAACAGATTGTTGTTCAGAGAAACGCTTTTTAGCTCATCATCAATGAAAGATTGTATTGGAGGTGTAATTCTTTACGATGAAACAATTAAACAAACATCATCCAAAAAAAATACAATTCCAGAATTAATATCAGATACAGGCTCACTGCCGGGTATCAAAGTAGACACAGGAGCAAAAATTTTAGCTGGTTCTCCAGATGAAAAAATTACTGAGGGTCTTGATGGATTAAGGGAAAGATTAAAAGAATATTACAAATTAGGTGCAAAATTTACTAAATGGAGAGGTGTTTATAATATAACTAAAAGTTTTCCAAGCAAACTCTCAATACACTCTAATGCACATGCATTAGCGAGATATTCCGCTCTAGTTCAAGAGTGCAATATGGTTCCAATAGTTGAGCCCGAGGTTTTAATGGATGGTGATCATTCTGCTAAAGAGTGTTTAGAAAAAACTTCTGAAGTTATAAAAAAATGCTTTGAAGAACTAATAATACATAAAGTAGATTTGAAGGGAATTATACTCAAACCTAATATGATTTTAGCAGGAAACAGATCTAAAGAAAAAATTACTAATGAGGAAGTGGCAAATTTAACTTTGGAATGTTTAAAATCCTCAGTACCCTCAGAGGTACCAGGTATAGCTTTCCTTTCTGGAGGTCAGTCCGAAATAGAGGCAACAGAAAATTTGAATTTAATTAATAAACACAATAATACGAACTTTATAATGAGCTATTCTTACGGTAGAGCTCTACAACAAGGTGCCTTAAAGTATTGGTCAAAAAATATTAAGAATATTGAAGGTACTCAGCAGATTTTTAACCACCGAGCTAAAATGAATACATTAGCTGCACAGGGAAAATGGTCAAAAGATCTTGAGATATAATAAAAAAAGATTTATTTACTTAATATCCCCACCCAAAATTGAAAGTAATTTTTTTAAAGATTTAAATGAAATACTAAAACAAAAAAAAACAAGTTTTTTTCAACTACGACTTAAAAAAAATAGTTTCAAAAAAAAATTAATAATTGGACGTAAAATTCAAAAGATATGTAAAAAATTTAAGGTAAAATTTATAATTAACGATGACGTATACCTTGCAAAAAAATTAAATGCCGATGGATGTCATCTTGGTCAAAATGATATGAAAATTAGAGAGGCAAGAAAATTAATTGGGGAAAAAATAATTGGAATTACATGTCATAACTCAATTAAACTTGCAAAAAATGCGATAAAAAATAAAGCTGACTATTTAGCTTTTGGAGCTTTTAATCCATCTAAAACAAAAAAAGTTAAATATAAAGCATCCATAAGTTTACTTAAAAAAGCTCGAAAAATCACAAACACCCCAATTGTTGTAATCGGTGGTATTAACTTTAACAATTATAAAAATCTTTTGTTGAATAAGGCAAACTTTTTAGCTATTTCAGGCTACATTTGGAAAAATAAAAAACTTAAACCAAAGAACGCAATAAAAAAATTAATATGAAAATTAATGCAGGTGAAATTAGAGTGGGCATGTTGCTAGAATATAAAAATGATTTGTGGCAGGTGCTAAAAACACAGCATGTCAAACCTGGAAAAGGTGGAGCATTTGCACAAGTGGAGATGAAGAGTGTAAACAAAAATACTAAACTTAATGAAAGATTTAGATCCAGTGAAACAATTGAAAAAGCCTCATTAGAAGAAACTAATTTTACATTTTCATATGAGGACCAGGAAAAGTACTTTTTTATGAATCCAAAAACTTTCGAACAAACAGAAATTCAAAAAAGTCTAATAGGTGAAAAAGGGAAATTGTTGACTGAAAATCTTGAGGTAACAATAAGTTTTTATAATGATAACCCAATTTCTGTAAATTTACCAAACCAAGTAACTTGTAAAATTGAAACTACAGATGCAGCATTAAAAGGTCAAACTGTTTCATCATCTTATAAACCTGCAGTTTTAGACAATGGATTAAATATTCAAGTACCACCATTTATTGAGGCGGGAGATAATGTTGTCATAGATACCAGAAATTTAGAATACATTAAGAAGATTTAATTCATGAATTCGATATCAGCAAATCTCAATGTGATGATAAAGGCATGTGAAAAAGCATCTAAAATTTTAATAAGAGATTTTGGTGAATTAGAGAAGTTACAAGTTTCCAAAAAAGGACCAAGAGATTTTGTAACTAATTCTGATTTTAAAGTAGAAAAAATAATTATAGATGAGCTTAAAAAAGCAAGACCAAACTATTCAATCATTAGTGAAGAGAATGGTATTGAAAAGAATAAAGATACTTCTAATTCATGGATAATTGATCCAATTGATGGAACAATTAATTTTTTACATGGAATACCACATTTTGCAATATCCATTGCTTTGAAATCAGATGATGAGATTATATGTGGATTGATTTTTGATCCTATTAAAGACGAAATGTTTTATGCTGAAAAGAATAATGGAGCTTTTTTTAATAATCAGCGAATAAGAGTCTCAAAAAAAAATAATTTAGATGAATGTTTATTTGCAGTTGGAAAATTAAAGAATGAACCAAGCTTTACTTATAGAAGATCCGGATGTGCTGCACTTGATATTGCATACGTAGCATCTGGAAGACTAGATGGATACGCACAAAGTAACTTAAATTTATGGGACATTGCCGCAGGTATAGTTTTAATAAAAGAAGCTGGTGGAGTAATTAATGATATTGATCTTAATAATATTAAAAATATAAAAGTTATGGCTTCATCAGCAGAAATAAATGCTAAATTCATTGAAAAACTAGACAACTTTTAATTGTTTTAAAAATTTCTTTTGTTATAAGTCTCGTGATGAAAAAAAAAATACATCCTAACTACCATACTATAAAAGTTGAAATGACTGATGGGTCTCAATTTGAGACAAGGTCTACTTGGGGCGCTGAGGGTGATGTTCTTAAACTAGAAATTGATCCAAAATCACATTCTGCTTGGACGGGTGGAAAACAAAAATTATTAGATAAAGGTCGAATAAGTAAATTTAATAAAAAATTCCAAAATTTTAGATCAGAAAATAAAAGTTAATGACAAATGCTCCCTTAATGCCTATGGCAACAGCTGTATGGCTAGTAGAAAATACAACACTTACTTTTAAACAGATAGCCGATTTTTGTAATTTACATGAAGTAGAAGTTCAGGGGATAGCTGACGGAGAAGTTGCAAAAGGAATTAAAGCTTATAATCCAATAATCTCGGGACAACTTTCTAGAGAAGAAATTGAATTATCCTCAAAAGATCAATTTAGGCCTTTAGAAATAAAAAATAGTGACATTGAGATATCAAATTCAGAAAAAAAAATTAAAAAATACGTTCCCCTATCAAAAAGACAAGACAAACCAGACTCAGCATTATGGCTAATAAAAAATCACAACATTTTAAAAGATTCGCAAATTGCAAAGCTTGTGGGTGTTACTAAAAATTCTGTTACTTCAATAAGAAATAAAAGTTATTGGAACTATAATAATTTAAATCCAAAAGATCCTGTTGCTTTAAATTTATTTACTCAAAAAGATTTGGTTCAAGCATTAGAAAAAGCTGAAAGACGAATTAAAAGAGAAAAAAAAGAGAAAGAGAAACAAAAACAATCAATATAATTCTTAATTATGAATAAATTTAATGGACATAAAAATATAAAAATGTTAACTACACTTTTTTTTGGAGGTATTTATTAAAATAGAAGTTAAAGATAATAATGTGGAACAAGCTCTTAGAGTTTTAAAAAGAAAACTTCAGAGAGATGGTTTTTTTAAAGTGATAAAGTTAAAAAATACTTACGAAAAACCTTCTGAAAAGAAAAAAAGAATTCTTCAAGAAAATATAAAGAGAGTTAAAAAACTTAATAAATTAAAAAATAGAATTTAAGTATAACGCGGGGTGGAGCAGTCTGGTAGCTCGTCAGGCTCATAACCTGAAGGTCGGCGGTTCAAATCCGTCCCCCGCAACCAATGCTACTAAAGTTTAAATTTAGACTTTCTACTATCAATCAAAAAATTCTTAACTGTTTCTTGTGTAAGTTGATCAAAAGATTTTCCAAATTTTTGTATTTTTTCAATAATCGATGGTGGTATTGTTATTATGTGACAACCTAATTGTTTTGCTTGAGTATAATTATAGGGTTCTCTTACACTTGCCCATAAAATTTGAACATTTTTAAAACTTTTTGCAATTGCTATACTCTTAATAAATTCGGGTACTGGATCTTTGCCTGTATCTGCTGCCCTTCCAGCAAAAATAGAAATAATTACATTTGTTTTTTTATTAATCACCTTTAAAATTTTAGCTGTTTGTTTAGCTGTGTAAACAGCGGTAATATTAAGTTTGATATTTCTACTATTTAATTCCCTTATAACTTTGCCTGTAAATTTTTTTTTAGAATTAATAACAGGGACTTTTACATAGACATTTTTACCCCATTTATTTATCTTAACACCCTGTTCGATCATAAATTTTGAGCTATCAGCAAAAACCTCAAATGAAATTGGTTTTTTATTACAAACTTTAAGTATTTGTCTTGAGTAAGATTTATAATCTTTTGCTCCTGCCTTCCTCATTAGACTAGGATTTGTAGTAAAACCTTTCACAAAATTATTATTATTAAATTTTTTAATATTTTTAAGATCAGCTATATCGCAAAAAACTTTTATACTCATTTATCTATAAATTTTTTGTAATATCTTCTGTCATTTTCTTTGCATCGGCAAAAAGCATAAGAGTATTCTCTTTATAAAAAAGATCATTATCAATTCCTGCATACCCAGGCGAAAGACTTCTTTTAACAAACAAAACAGATTTACATTTTTCAACATCTAAAACCGGCATTCCATATATTGGACTTTGTGGATCAGTTTTAGCAACAGGATTTGTTACATCATTTGCACCAATTACAAAGGCTACATCAGCATTTGCAAAATCATTATTAATCTCCTCTAACTCAAAAACTTCATCATAAGGCACATTTGCTTCAGCCAATAACACATTCATATGACCCGGCATTCTTCCAGCAACTGGATGAATAGCATAAGAAACTTTAATATCGTTTTTTTTGAGAGTATCAACCATCTCTCTTAATGCGTGTTGAGCTTGTGCGACGGCCATACCATAACCAGGAACGATTATAACTGATGAGGCATTCTTCATCAAAAATGCAGCATCATCTGCATTTCCACTTTTAACTGGTCTCTGTTCTTTAGATGAACTACTTGACTTTTCATCAGTTGCGCCAAAGCCGCCCAAAATTACATTAAAGAACGAGCGATTCATTCCTTTGCACATTATGTAAGATAATATGGCGCCAGATGATCCTACAAGAGCACCTGTGATTATTAATGCTGTATTTTCTAAAGTAAAACCTATACCTGCAGCTGCCCAACCAGAGTAAGAGTTAAGCATAGAAATCACTACCGGCATATCTGCTCCTCCAATTGGAATTATTAGAAGAAAACCAATTAAAAATGAAACTGCTAATAATATCCAAAATAAATTTGATGATTGTGTTGAACATAACAAATAAATTAAAGCAATTATTGAAGTTAAGATTATAGCATTTAAAGGGTGCTGACCTTTAAATGTGATTGGTGATCCTGACATAATTCCTTGTAGTTTTAAAAAAGCAATTACTGAACCAGAAAATGTGATAGCACCAACCGCTGCTCCAATTGACATCTCAATTAAACTACCAAGCTTTATGTTTCCTGGCATTCCTAGGTTGAATGCCTCTGGATTTAAAAAGGCAGAAATTGCTACAAATACAGCTGCAAGGCCAACTAAACTGTGAAATCCTGCAACTAACTCTGGCATCGCAGTCATTGGTATTCTGTAAGCAATAAATGCTCCAATTGAACCTCCGACCAAAATAAATATTAGCACATAGACAAATCCGCTTGAAAAATTGCCTATAGATAAAAAAGTAACAGTTACAGCTATTATCATTCCAAGAATACCAAAAAAGTTACCTTGTCTTGATGTTTCTGGAGAAGACAGACCTCTCAAAGCTAAAATAAAAAGCACACCAGAAATTAGGTAAAAAATTGCTGATAAGTTTGCCGATATCATTTTTTATCCTTTTTCTTTTTTTTGTACATTGCAAGCATTCTTTGAGTTACTAAAAAACCACCAAAAATATTAATTGCCGCCAATGCAATAGCTAAAAAACCAAAAATACTAGAAATATTAAACACGCTATCTGAATTACCAGATAATCCTGCTATTATAGCCCCAACAATTATTACAGATGAAATTGCGTTAGTCACAGACATTAAAGGTGTGTGTAATGATGGAGTAACACTCCAAACAACATAATAACCTACAAATATTGAAAGGATAAATATACTCAGTCTGAATATTAAAGGATCAATTTCCATATTATTTAATAAGTGTTTTTTCTATTATTTCGTCCTCTAAATTAATATTTAGTTTTTTATTTTCTTTATCAATTAAGTTTTCAACGAAATTAAACATATTTTTTGCATATAAGCTAGAAGCAGACACTGGTAGTTTATTTAAAATATTAGTTTCACCCATAATTTTTACTCCATTCTTTTCAATAATTTCATCTGCTTTTGTAAATGCAGTGTTACCACCTTGTATAGCAGCTAAATCATAAATAACAGATCCAGTTTGCATATTATTAATCATGTCCTCTTTAATAATGACTGGAGCTTTTTTTCCAGGAATTAATGCAGTACAAATTACTATATCAATTTTTTTTAGAGTTTCAGAAAGTAATTCCTCTTGTTTTTTTTTAAAATCATCAGAGGCCTCTTTTGCGTAACCACCTTCAGTTTCTAAATTTTCAGCACCTTCGACTGTTAAAAATTTTCCACCTAAACTTTCAACTTGTTCCTTTGACGCCATCCTTACGTCTGTAGCAAAAACTATTCCTCCCATTCTTTTTGCTGTAGCTATTGCTTGAAGCCCAGCAACACCAGCGCCAACTACTAGTATCTTGGCAGCTGGGACAGTACCAGCTGCTGTCATCATCATTGGAATAGCTTTTTCAAAAATGGCAAATGACTCAATTACTGCTTTATACCCAGCAAGGTTAGCTTGGGAAGATAAGATATCCATAGATTGAGCTCTAGTTATCCTAGGTAGCAACTCTAATGAAAAAAGATTTATCTTTTTTTGATTTAGTTTATCTAATTTTTCTTTATTGTCATAAGGGTTCAAGACACCGATGAGGGTTTGATCTTTTTTTATTGCAGAACTTTTTTCTTCAGATAATAACCCCAACTGAACAACAATATCTACAAGATTAATAATCTCTTTTTCATCGTCAGAAAATTTAACACCTGTATCTTTATAATCATCATCACTGATCCCTAAATGAGCAGCATAATTTTTAGATAAGTGAACTTCAAATCCTAATGAAATATATTTTTTTGCAATTTCAGGAGTAATTGCAACTCTTTTTTCAATTTTTTGATTTTCTAAAACTGACCCGATTTTCATTTGAAAATTTTATAGTAAGAACAACGCCATTAATACTAATACCGACACTACCGCGACAGTTCCCCACAACACAAATTTTGTAAAATTATTCCAAGTTTTTTTATGGTTTTCATTATCCATAAAATTATTTTTGTCTTGCTTTAAACTTTGGGTTGGTTTTATTTATTATATAAACTCTACCTCTTCTTCTCACTAGTTTCGAATTTAAATCTCTTTTTTTAATTGATTTTAATGAGCTTTTAATTTTCATAATTTCTAGAGTTTAGCCTGGCAAAGTCCTACTCTTCCATGTCTTAAGACAAAGTACCATCGGCGCAGAAAAGCTTGACTTCCGAGTTCGGAATGGGATCGGGTATTACCTCTTCGCTATAATCACCAGGCGGGATATTTATACCTAAAGAAACATTTTAGTCAAAGATAAATTAAGTGATGTCTAGCCAATTAAAGAATATAAAATTATCGTTTTTAGTGCGATAAATGCGTCTTTCAATCCAATTTTTTTTCCTTCATCATATGATCTACCATTGTAAGTTATTGGAACTTCGAAGAACTTATATTTTTTTTTTGATAATTTTATAGTTACTTCGGGTTCAAATGAAAAAGTTTTTTCTTTAAGTGATATACTTTTTAAAGCTGAAGATTTGAAGACTTTATAACCAGTTTCCATATCAGTTAAATTCAAATTAGTAAAAAGGTTACAAATAAAAGTTAGAATTTTATTAGCTAAATAATGCCAAAAAAAGTGTACCCGGGAGTATTTTCCTCCACCCAAAAATCTTGATCCATATACAACATCAGCATTTGCCTCAAAAAAAGGAGTTAGTAATTTATGATAATCTGAAGGATCATATTCTAAATCTGCATCTTGAATTATGATGATATCTCCAGTTAGATTCCTAAGTGCTGTTTGAATAGCTGCTCCTTTGCCTAAATTTTTATCGTGAAAATGAACAACTATTTTTCTATCGTTAACTAATTTTTTTAAAATTTGAATTGTTCCATCTTTGGAACAATCATCAACTATTAATATCTCATAATTTAAAAATTTATAATCATTTAAGTTTTGTATTATTTTTTTTAAAATAATTTCAATCGTATCTTTTTCGTTATAACACGGAATAACTATTGAAAGTTTGAAATTTTCTTTATTTATCATTATTAATTTTTTAATTTATTGATTATTAAATATCCATTCTTTTTGCCGACATCTAGCTTATTATATGAACAAATAAATGGGATATCCCAACATAGTCTTCCTTGCCAGCCATTCTTATCATTTTTTTTTGTGTCAGGATAATAAATATTAGAATATTCATTACTATAAACTTTATTCAACAAATATTGATTTTTAATTTGCTGTATTCCAACAAATACTTTTTTTGAATCATTGATCCTTATAATATTTTTAGAAAAATTAAATATTAAAAAAATTGAAACAAAAAATATAAAAATATTTTTTGAAAATTTTTTTTTAATATAGAATCTATAGGAAATCAGAAACATCATAGTTACAAAAAAAGGTATTGAAAACCTAATTACTGGTGAAAAATTTAACCAAAATAGCAAAAATATTAAACAAAAAAAGTAGATAAAATTTTCTTTTTTAATTTTGTAATTCTCTCTTTTTTCTTTTTTTAAAAGAGCAATGAATATTAATGAGGGCAAAATAATTGTAAGTAGATGTTCAAATATTTCAATAAAATTTCTTTTTAACCAAAATAAAAACCAAGTAAAATTTTTAAGATATTCCTCTGGGGAATAGATTTCTTTTGCCGTAGAATAACTTTTATTAATTAGTTCAAGCTCTTTAGATAAATTTAAATATTCTGGATTGAACCAACTAACACTGAAACAGGTCAAACTAGTTGGAAAAAAAAGACATCCAGTATAGAAAAATTGTTGAATTAAAAAAACTAAACCTAAAAAATAAATATATAAAAATTTCAAATTGAATATATAAAATTTTAATTTTTTAAAATTAAAAAAATATAAATAGAATGGTAAAATTATTATAGGTAAAACACTTAATTTAATTAGAATAGAAAAAAAAGAAAAAGCTAGATTTAGGTAAAAGAAGGATTTTCTCTCAGTAATTTCATTTGTTTCATAAAATTTTATAAAATAAAAAATACTTAGAATCGCAAAAATTGTAGCTGGAAAATCCACACCAAATTCAGAAATTCTTGTAAACTTAAGTAAGAAATAAAATAAAACGATAATTAAGTAGTAATTACTAATTTTAGAATCTTTGTTTTTTAAAATTTTATCGATTGAAAATATAATAAAACTTAAGAATAATAAAAAACTTGGAAATGTTAGATAATTGTAGTTTTTATCATCTAAAAAAAAAATTGAATAAAGATTTAACCAAATCGAATTATATACGAAAGTTTTATCAATATTTGCAAAACCAAAAACTATTTTTTCTTCGAGAAATGCTAAAGCATAAGGCAAATGATAATAACCAAAATCTTCATGATATTTTTGAGATACAAACATTGGTATCAAAAGTCCAATGACAGCAAGATAAAAAAAATTCTTTTTTTTAATGAGAAAATTATAATTAATTATATTTTTTTTTTTTAAAAAAATTGTAAGTCCAATTAATAAAATTATGATCTTGAGAAAAGAGGCAATTTCATAAAAAAAATGAAATGTAGTAATTAAAATGGAAATTATTATAAAACCAAAACAGATATCCAAGAAAAAATTATTTACAATTTTACTTGATAAAAGACTACCAAAACCAGCAATAGCCATAGATATAATAATTATGCTAAAAAAAAATATAAAAAGTTCTAATATTATCATTTAACAAATTAACAAATCTTATCTTTTTTCATTATCTTAACCTCATTAAAAATAACCATTGGTATTAATCGTAAACCAATAATATATTTTTTAAAAAAAATAATTGGGTTAAATATTAGTCTGACCAACCAGCCTAAATAGTATTTATCAATAAGATTATTAATGGGTGCTTGATCCTTTGTAAAAAAGGAAATGGCAGCTCCAGTACATAAAATAGTTGTTTTTATTTCTAAGTTTTTCTTTATATAAAGACCTAATACTTCCTGAACTCCGCCACCTATATTTACAATTATATAATCTGGTTTAAATCTTTTTATATTTTCAAGAAGTTTTGAATCTGATAAATTTTTTATATCATATTTTGGTGCACAATAGTTGTATAAGTTTTTAATACCTAAATTTTTTATATACTTATAATTTGATGTTGAAAAATTTGTATTTGGATCAATAGAAAAAATTCGTTTGCTTTTATTTTTCTTTAAATAATCAAAAAACATATCCAAAAATTTAAATCCTGAAAATTTTTGAACATTTATATTTTTAAAAATTTTTAGTAGTAAAACAAAAAAACCACTATCGAAAAAAACAAAATCTGCTTTCTGAAGTGATTTATAATACTGACTTGATTTTTCAACAATTGCCAAAGCAGGTCCTGATGGAAAAACAAATAACCCCTTTTTAATTATAAACCTTTCAAATTCCTGATTATTTATGTTAGCGAATTTTATCTTTTTAAAAATAATTTTACTTATCATAAAATCAAAAATTAGATACTAAATTAAAATTATTCAATACTATAAAATTTATAAATTTTAAGATTTTGTAAATCTACTTAAATTTGACCCTTGCTTGTTCATTTCTTTATTAATCCAGTCATATGTTTTTTTTAATCCTTCATTTAATTTTATCTCAAAGCTCCAATTTAAAACCTTCTTGACTAGATCATTATTACTAGATCTTCCTCTAACACCTTTGGGCTTATCTAGTTGATAAATTCTTTCTAATTTTTTTGTCTTAGATACAGCCTCAATTATCTCAATCATTTGATTAATAGAAACTTGTTCATCACTTCCTATATTTATTGGATCTGAATAATTTGACTCAAATAATCTTAAAGTTCCTTCAATACAATCATCAATATATAAAAATGTTCTTGTTTGCATTCCATCACCCCAGACTTCAATTTTGCCATCATTATTTTTATTTGCCGTAATGACTTTTCTGCATAATGCTGCAGGTGCTTTTTCCCTTCCTCCGTCGTAGGTACCATATGGACCATAAATATTGTGATACCTAGCTACTCTAACAGGTATTCCATAATCTTCCATAAAATGTCTACACATCCGTTCACTAAATAATTTTTCCCATCCATATCCATCCTCAGGATCCGCTGGATAAGCATCATCTTCTTTTAAACCTTCTATAAAAACTTCTTGTTGTTTTTTTTTATTATAGGCACAAGCGCTAGAGGAAAAAAAATATTTTTTAATTTCATTTTCTTTAGATGCAATTAATAGATTGGTATTAATTAAAACTGACTGCATACATTCTGCTTTATTGTTCTCAATAAAACCCATTCCACCCATGTTACAAGCCATATTAAATACGAAGTCTATATTTTTTGTAACCTCTCTACAATTATTAATGTCTTTCATGTCCATTGAATAGTGGTTTTCAACATTTTCAAAATCTTGAAACCAATATTCTTTTGGCTTTATATCTGCTGCTACAATTATATTTCCATCTTTAAGAAGTCTATTTGTTAAATGACCACCAATGAAACCACCAGCACCAACAATCAAAATTTTTTTACCTTTAATCATCAAATTTAATTTATAAACTTATAATTTTATTTTGCTCAATCACTAGCAAAATTTCTATTTTCAACTCTTAATAAGATATCACATATCTTTAGATTATCTGGATCATGTGAAATTATTATTATTGTTTTTTTTGTTTTTAAATTTTTAAGGTTTTCAAAAATATGCTTTTCACTTTCTTTATCTAACGCATTTGTGGCTTCATCAAATATCAAAATTTTTCTATCACTATATATAGATCTTGCAATAGATATTCTTTGTTTTTGTCCTGAAGAAAGCTGTTTTATATTTGAGCCTACATAAGTCTCTATGCCATTAGGTAAATTATTTAAAGTTTTTTCAAGTCCAACAAATTTTAAAGATGACTTTAATTTTTCATCAGAGATTTTTTCACTTGACCCAAATATAATATTTTCTTTAATTGTTCCATCAATTAAATAGGTGTCCTGAGAAGTTATAGAAAATAAATTTTGATATTGCCTTAAGCTTAAAGGATGATCTAATTCTTTATCATCCACCATGATTTTTCCTCTAGATGACTTAATTAGACCTGTTAATAAATTTACTATTGTCGATTTTCCACTACCACTTTCACCAGAAATTCCTATGATTTTATTGTTTGGAATCTCAAAATTTAAATTTTGAATAATATTTTTATCTTTTTGATAACCAAAACTAATATCTTTTAAATTTATTTTTTTTTTAAATTCAATAGAGTTTTCAGTAGGCTGATTTTCAATAAATTGATTATTTTTTTTTAAATTATAATATTCCA
This sequence comes from uncultured Pelagibacteraceae bacterium, assembly GCA_902602295.1. GTDB lineage: Bacteria > Pseudomonadota > Alphaproteobacteria > Pelagibacterales > Pelagibacteraceae > Pelagibacter. Next base: position 79,075 of record CACKQM010000001.1, read on the forward strand.
TTATTTTTGGAATGGTTGGTTTCCCAAATTTAATTTGTTGATAAGAAACAAATATTTTATTTATTGATGGCACAAATCTATATGCGGCAGCTAAGTAAAAACTTAACATTACAATAATATCCTCATTTGTTTCACCCAAATTATTCATAAATAAAATAATTACGATAAAAATAAAAATTACAGATTGTTCTAATAGAACTCTTGGATATGTGGTCACTACTGTATTTTTTACATCAACATATTCAAGAGATTTCAAAGAATTATCAAACTGCTCAGAAATCTTTTTTATTTTACCAAAAATTAAAATTTCTTTAATTCCATTTATTAAATTTAGATTATAGTTTATAATTTTTTCATTATTTTCAATTCTAATAGAAGACCAATTTTTTATTGACTTATTTAAATTTTTTAAAATTAAACCAACAAATACCATCACAGGAAAAATAAAAATTAACCCATTCGAATTTCCAGTTAATATAATTAAAGAAATAATTCCAAAACTGACAAATAATTCTGTCAGCATTATTATTAATGGTCTTACTATATTCAAAGAAAAAATATTTACCTCATTAAAAGTTGTGTTGAAAATTTTTGATATACCTTTTTGTACAAAAAAAAGATATTCTTGATGCAAAATTTTTTGAAGTAAATCTGAAAATATACTTGTCCTAAATGAAAAGATAAACCTATAAGAAATCTTATTGGTAAATATTATTATAAAATTTTTAAATAAGAAAATTGAGAAGAAAATGAGACATAATATAATCATAAGATTCTCATTAAAAGAAATATTGCTGGTATCTAAATAATTAGAGATGAAAGCGATTTCATTTAATGATTCTGGCTTGAGCAAATAAGTAACAAAAGGAATAGCGGCCGCTATACCGATCATTTCAAAAATTGTTTGAATGATAGAAAAAAAAACTATGATGAAAAAAAAAATTTTTCTTTTTTTATCTAAAAAAATCCAAAAATTTTTAAATACACTCATTTATATACTTCAATACTTTGATATTTTTTTTAAATGACTAATTAATTCTTTTTTATCTAAATTTTTATATTTTGCTAATAAATGTTTATAATACAAACTAAACTCCTCTTTGATTGGTGTACTTTGTTTTACCTCAAAAATTTCATTATTTAATTTTTTAAGTATCTCTTTTTTTCCCTTGAGTGTTTCTTTTAATTTTTCTCCTGGTTGAAGACCTATAACCTTATAATTAAATTTATAATTTGGATTAAACTTTGTCTTAATTTTAGCAAGATTTTTTGCTAATGTAAGAATATTAATTGGACTACCCATATTTAAAATAAATATACTCTTCTTAGATTTTACACTTATTGTTTGTAAAACTAGATGGCAAGCTTCTGAGACTGTCATAAAATACCTTGAGGCCTTTTTATCGGTAATGTTTACAATCTCCTCATTATTAATTTTATCCATAAAATTACTTATTGCAGATCCTGAGCTACCAAATACATTTCCGAATCTAACAATTTTTATTTTTTTTTTATTAGTTTTGTTATTGAAACTTTCACAAATTTTTTCAGCAACTTTTTTCGTATATCCAAGAATAGAAACTGGATCAGCTGCCTTGTCTGTAGACACAAATATCAATTCACAGGAATATCTTGAAGATAATTTACAAATATTTTCAGTTGCAAAAATATTATTTTTTACGGCTGAAAAAACGTTGTTTTCAAGTATATTTACATGTTTGTATGCAGATGCATGAAAAATAATTTCTACTTTATTAGACTTGATAATTTTTTCTAAAAATAACTTATCATTTACATCTACTAACTTAAAATTGACTCTACTATTACTTAATTTTGCTTGCTGTTTGTAGACACCTAACTCAGAGTTATCGACTGCAATTATTTTTTTAACTTTATGGTGAATAAGTTGCCTACATATTTCAGAACCTATTGTTCCAGCAGCACCTGTAACTAAAACTACTTTATTATTTAGCTTTTTAATCTTTTTAATCTTAATTTGTTTTCTATTAATAATTTCATTTACGTCATTTACCTTAAGATCCTCAATATTTATTTTATCTGTGAGAAGAAATTTTTTCTCAGGCAAATATCTTACATCAAAAAAATTGTTTCTAAGTTTTTGAATTATTTGGTTAAATGAGTTTTTTTCCAAAGATGGTATTGCTAAATAAACTCTCTTGATAAAATAATTTTTTCTTATATCTAAAAGATTTTGAAAATTTATTATTGGAACACCATTATAGTAACTATTTTGTGGTTTAATAAAATCATCAATAAAAAAAAGTATTTTTTCGTTATTTTTTTGCAACTCTTCAAAAATTTGTTTTCCAGCATTTCCTGCGCCATAGATTACAACTCCAGTTGGTCCATTAGATCTAATTTTATTTTCATAATTTAAAATTGGTTTCAAATTAATATTTTTTAATTTTAAGTTTTTTTTCAAATAATGATTTAAATTCTCAAATTTAAAGTTTTTTAAATATTTTCTTAAGTCTTTATTTTTAGCTATTGAATTTTGAGCTTCATCTAAATTAACTAAATTTTTTATTTTCGATTTGGGAAACTTAATGAGATTTATAATATCTTTAATTAAATACCCCTTTCCTGTTCCTAAATCATAAATTCCACTTTTAATTTTATTAGTTATAATTATCTTATATATTCTTCCTATATCTTTAACGTGTATAAAATCTCTGATTGAATTTCCGTTATTTATTAATTCTAATGTCTTATTTTCTTTTTTTAATCTGATCACTTTTTCTATAAAAGAAAAATTATCATTTTTATTTCCGTACGTATTAAATAGTCTAAAAATAAAGTAATCAACTTTATTTTTAGTACAATAATTAATAATAATTTTTTCTGAAGATAATTTAAATGATGAGTAAAGATCTCGATTAAACTTATCTATCTTTTCATTATTTATATTTTCTTGTAATCTATAAACTGATGCACTGCTAGTATAGATAATTTTATTTACTTGATTGGGTTTTATATTTTTTAAAATGTTTACCAATATTCTAAGTGATAATTTTTCAAAAGACTCGTATTCTCTATAAGTTAAGTCATTTAAAAATTTTGCTGGATAAAAACTATTAAATATTAAATTAATTTTTTTGTAAAATTTAATTTTTTGTAAATTTTCATTTGAAAATTTGTTTGAAGAAAAAATTACATTATTTTTTAGGGTCTTAGTTAAAGAATAAGTTACGTGGCTATTTTTTCCTATGATAATATTATAGATCATTTGATAATTTTTTAATTAATAAAGCATAAATTATAAAAAAAATTGAAAAAATAGCATAAAAATTAAGATGCAAAATACTATAAAAAAATATTGGTAAAATTGTTAAGAAAAAAAGAGAAATATTCGTTACCAACAATGAATGTTTTCTTATTAACAAATGATGAATGTGATTTCTATCACCATAAAAAGGATTTTTCCGTCTCAATATTCGAAATAATGTTAATCTTACTAAATCAATTCCAGGTAATAATAATAAAAAAAATATTTCATCGGCGTTAATAAAACTTCTATATAAGTTATGCTCGTAGATTAATGATGTAATCAAAATTATACTTAAAACGTAAACTCCATTATCACCTAGAAACATTTTATTATTTAAGTTTAGAAAAAGACAAAATAATATTGTAATTATAATAAGTATATAAAATTCAAACATATTTGTTTTAAGTGATAAATATGTGAACATCGAAAGGAAAAAAATCAATAATTGGCCATTAATACCATCAAAAAAATTCAATGAATTAATCAAAACAATAATACAAAAAATAGTAAAAAAAACTGAAAAAGTTTCAAGAAAAATTCTATGCTCATAAATAGAAACAGAAAAATTTTCTATTAAAATATTTTTATTGGTTAGCACATAAAATATCGATACCAAAATACTTAGATTAAATTTAATAAAGGGTTTTATTCCATACTTGTCATCATAAAAACCTAAAACAAAAAATAATATTAATACTGTAAAAAATGAAAATATTTCTAGTTTTGAATGAAAAAAGTGAAATATTTTTAATTGAAAAATAGCGTCAGCTAAAAATAAAAAAAAAATATTAAACATAATTATTGAACCTCCAATTAATGAAATCTTTTTTTTATGTGTCTTTAATTTTTTGTCTGGAAAATCATATAAATTTAATATTTTGGAGAAAGTTTCTATTTTTGTAACAATAATAAGATTTATTAAACAAATAATTATAAATAACGATAAATTCATTCAGATTTTACTTTTTTATAAGAAACCAAATACAACCCTAGATTAAAATAAATAAATATAGATATCCAGTTGTTAAAAAAATTTCCACTTGGTAAGATAGGAAAAAGGTTGATAAGTATACCCAATGATGCAACTAAAAAAGCATAATGATGGTTAGACTTATTTTTTAAAAAAAATACATTTAAGAATTCTTTTATTAGAAAAATAAATAAAATTAAAAAAAAAATTATCCCAATTAATCCGAGCTCTGCCGAGATTTGTGCTAGTAAATTATGTGGGTGAGTAGAACATATACCTATATTTGGTTTATAGTTAACTTTTCTACAATAGTGTCGAAAACCTTTTGGGCCAGATCCAATAATTAAATTATCAAAAAATAATTTTTTTGCTAATATTAGATGGCCTTGATGATCTTTAGAGAAAATTATAATTTTTGAATTTTTAATACGATCATATACATTTTTATACTCAATATTTGTTTTTTTTTCTTCCTGAAAAATTTGATTGTATGTTTTGTTGAAAACACGATTTGTTACATCAGATTTTCCATAATTGAAAAAAATTATTGAGAAAACAAACATTAAAAAAAATACAAATGATCTAATAAAAATTTTTTTTAAATCATCTATAAAAAATAATATCAATAAAAAGAAAATTAAAAAAAGTGCTAAAGATGTTCTTTCGCCTGAGAGATAAATAACACAGAAATAAGCTCCGAAGAAAAAGGTATAAAAATATTTTTTTTCAGAGAGATTAATATTAAGGCTATAAATATACCAAATTAAAATTGGTAAAAGCCTTATCAAATAACTTCCTAAAACTAACTCGTCTCCAAAAAAACTTGAAATTCTTTGACCATCTATTTTATTTCCAAACATATTATACCCAATAATAAATTGAAAAAAACTATCAAAAATTAAGATCAATATAATCAATAAAAAAACATAATATAATTTTATATCAAATTTTTGATTAAAAAATTTTTCATAAAATAAAAAAATTGCCATAGAAAATAAAACATATCTAAAGTGAAATAATGATGAATATTTCAGATCATCTGTAATTTGGAATATAGCATTCAGTGCTATATAAAATGAAAAAAAAAATAATGTTAAAAATTTTTTATCAAATAAAATTTTTTTTTGATTAAAATTTAATATTAAAAAAAAAAGAAAAACAAATACGAAAAGTTCTGCAACAGCAATACCTAAAATAAATGTTAATGGGAAAAAAAATAATAGAGTATAAAAGTTTTGGTAGTTGAATATTTGTTTCATAAAATTTATCAATCTTTTCTTTTTTAATATCTATTCTTTTTAATCAAGTTTCTCAGGTCATTTTGAAATTTTAATTTTGAAAAAATTTTATTTTTTTTCATTTTTTTTTGAATACTTTTATAATTACTTAATATGTAAATTATGGTTTTTTGAAGACTTTTAGAATTTCTCTTTGAAATGAAAACACCATCAAAATTTGCCCTAACATGAGATATTTCATTAAAAATTATTATAGGTCTTAGTCTAGATAAACTTTCCAAAACAACTTTAGGATATGCTTCAGTAAAAGACGGTAGTACAAATATGTTATTTATATCAAAAAATTCTATAATTTTTTTTTTATTTGATGTTTCGGGGAAAATTTTTATTTTTTTGTTTTTAAATTTTCTTTTTTTTTCTGTACCTAAGATACTTAAGCTAAAATCAATGGATAATTCATTGACCAAATTAATTAATGAAAATATGCCTTTTTCTTTTTTTAATCTTCCTAAATAAAATAATTTTGCTTTTTGTATATTCGTCTTTTTTAATCCTTTTTTCCAGTCATTATCAATTTCTGAAGGGTAAATTCTTAATGATTTATAGCTTTTGACATTAGTCAAATTTTTACTGGCTGTTATTACTTTGAGATCTCTTAAAATAATTTTAAAAAAAAATTGATAAACAATTTTGCCCAAAAAACCATATTTTATCAAATACTCCTTGTGACCATCACTTCTGAGATAAACAAAACCCTTTATTTTGTTATTAAATAATTTTAGCAAAAAAAATATCATAAAATTAAAAGGAGTAATTGAAATCATAAAGATGGATTTGTCTTTTAAATCTAATGAAGGGATATCTAAAATTTTTAATTTATCTTTTTTTTTTAAATAGGTTGTAAAAATACCTTTTTTATTTTTTTGTCTACAAAAAAAATATAAAATATTATCTTTTGTTAATCCTTGAATAATATTTATTGTATCATTAAAATTTGATGAAACCGATTTACTATCTAATTTTAAATGATCATTACTAATTAAAATTAATTTTTTCATTTTCTAAAAAAATTAATTAATTTTGTTGGGAGTAAAAACGCCAAAAAAAACTTTATTTTATGAGATAATATTGGATATTTTACTATTTGTTTAAACAGCATTAAATTTTTTTTTTTGAATAATAAGTAAGTAATTTGTAATTTACTTAATCTTAATTGGAAATATTTTATATTTTCTTGAAATACTTTATCATTCCTTTTTTTTTGAGAATAAAACCAGTCATAATATTCATCAAAATATATCTTGTCATTTTTTTTGGAAAAATTATTTTCATGTATCCTGTAATAAACCAAAGGATCGTCAAAAGATTTAGCATTTGCGTATTTACTGATACGCATTAATAAATCATAATCTCCAATTATACTATAAGAACTATTAAAATAATTTTCTTTTTCTAAAAGATTTTTTTTTATAATTAATCCACTTATTACTACAAAATAATTTTTGGCTAGATAGTTATATATTTTACCATTTGGTAATTTTTTTTGATTATATTTAATAAATTTATTTTTTTTTTCATAAAAACATATAACATTGCTATAAAAGTAATCATAATTTACATCATCTAAAAATTTTTCTTTATTTAATAAATAATTTTCATCCCACCAATCATCAGTATCAAGAAAAGCGATTAATAGCCCCGTAGATTTTTTGATAGCTTCATTTCTTGCTTCGTATAAAGGTAATTTAATATTACTAAAAAAATATTTTATTCTATCATCTTTGAATTGATCTAATATTTTTTTACTTCTATCAGAAGAAAAGTTGTCAAAAAAAATAATTTCAAAATTTGTATATTTTTGATTTAGAATACTTAAAATACATTTTTTTAGATATTTCTCCCCATTATGACAATTTACTATTATACTAATTTTTGCCATAAATTTTTACATTTCCTGAAATGTTTAACAAAAAATTTTCTTCTGACTTTATTTTCATTTTATCAAAAACGATTTTTTCAAAAAAAGTTTTTTTTAATCTTTAATTTTTTTTTTTTACGCAAGATGTTTTTTTTGTTTAATACTTTTTTCTAAAACTTCTTTATCCCTTAACGTATCCATACATTGCCAAAATCCGTTATGTTTAAAAGCATAAAGTTGTCCATTATTTGACAATTCCTCTAATGGTTCTCTTTCCAAATAGGTTTGATCATTTTTTAGATACTTAAATATCTTTTTACTTAGGACCATAAAACCTCCATTTATCCATCCTTGATCTAAACTTGATTTTTCTCTAAAGCATTTTACTTTATCGTTATTTAATTTAATAAAACCAAATCTCGCTGGAGGCCTCACTGCTGAGATAGTTGCAATTTTTTTATGTTTTTTATGAAATTTTAATAATCTGCTTAAATTTATGTTAGAAACACCATCACCATAAGTTAAAAAAAAATCTTCTTGATTACTCAATTTTTTTTGTAATCGTTTAATTCTGCCCCCAGTCATCGTATCTTTTCCTGTTGATACTATTTCTATATTCCACTTTTTGTATTTATGTTTCTTAAAGTAGTTTTGAATTATTTTTCCTTTATAACCTGTGGCTATGATAAATTCTGTGAAATTAAACCGAGAAAAATGACTCATTATGTGAATTAATATCGGGATTTTATTAACAGCTATCATAGGTTTTGGAATACTTTTTGTGTACTCTGATATTCTTGTACCAAGTCCACCTGCTAATATTACAACCTTCATAGATTTAATTTTAATATCGTTTACCAAACATAGTTAAAACGTTCATTATCAGTATTTAATCTTACCATTTCCTTCTCATTATGAGGTAAATTAAGACAATTAGCTATTATAGAAAAATTCTGGTGAATTCCCTTAAAACCATTCCATATATTTGGTGGAATGGTTATTAAGCTATAATTTTCTAAGGATAAAAATAATTCTTGATACTGACCATTAGTTTTACTTGTTTTTCGCTCATCATAAAGAACAAGTTTAACTTTACCATGTACACAAGCATAATTTAGAGTAGCCTCTTTATGTAGATGCCACGCTTTTATTTTATCCTGAAAAATTGTTGAAAAATATATCTCACCAAATTTTTCAAATACTTTGCTATCATTTCTAAGCATATGCATTACCGAACCCCTATCATCGCTGATAATTTTAAGAGGCGTGATTTTGATACCCTCAATATTGTTTTTCATGACGCCAAGCCTTTTATAATTGTTTTAAGTTTTCTTATAACAAAAAAAATTACTGAAAACCATGCATAGGGATAAACTAAATTTTTTAAAAAGTGTCTTGTAAAACTTACATATGAAATTCCAGCTTTATCTCCCATAATTAATATCTTAAAAAAAAAATTAAAAAAATTTCTCATCGCATAATTTTTTGTGTATATATACTTAAAAAAACCCAAACCTTTTGATCTATAATAATCTAAAGCTTCAGGTAATCTGACTATTTCAACAAGAGGATACAAATCAGTCCATTCTCTAACCCCACCTAAATTAACACTTAATGCTTTTGAGCAGAAATATGCTTTTGAGTTTCCGAAAGCTTCACAAAAAACCTTTATAAAAAAAGCAGTATTATCAAAATTTGACCATACTCTTTTATCTTTCATATTTTTTAAATTGCATACATGTAAATTTTTAATCCATAGATCCCTATTAAAACAATTTACATAAAAACCTATTAAATAATCAAAACATATTCTATGATCAATTAAATCAAAAAAATCTAAAATTTTATCTTTTTTTTGAGGAGAATGAGTTTTTAAATCTTTTGGTAAATAGTCTATATCAAATTTTTTGGAAAATTTTCTTACATATGCAATATCTAAATAGTAAGAATTTATCCAAAAAAAATTAATTTTACGATTTTTTTTAATCAGTTTTAGTAGTGTTTTTATTGAGTTATTTGTTAATAAATCATCATCACCTAAAAACCAAATAAATTTTCCTTTAGCCATTAATGATACGTTTAATACATTCATGGCAAAACCTAAATTTTTTTTGTTTCTTTTATATCTTATTTTAAACTTTTTTTTAAACGGCTTTATTATCTTAACAAGATTCGTTTTTGATGCATTATCTGAGATACAAACTTCAAAATTTTTTGAATTTTGTTTAGATATGGAATTTAAACAATTCTTAAGATGCTCAGGTCTGTTGTATGTCGGTATACATATTGAAAGAAGCATAAATTATTTTTTTTGAATTATGACAATTTCTTAAGAATTTTTTTTATTTTGATCTTTAAACTTCCAGTACTTAATTGATTTAAATCTTTAACATTATCGATCGAATGCCAAAAACCATTAATGTTTTCAAATTTACATTGGTATTTTTTTATTATTTTTGGGTAAAAAGTTAATTCAAAATTCTGATAATTAAATAGTTTTTTTGGTAATATTTTACTTCTCATAATCGCCATCCCAGAATAAATATAATTTTTTGATTTATATTGATCCGAGCTAATAACGGTATCATAAGTAACATTACGTTTAAATTTATCAACAACACCATTTTTAAGTTCTATCGTACCATATGGTAGAGTTGCATGCGTTCCTAAAAAAGTGCAACAACAATTTTTAAATTCATTATGAGTAGTAAATATCTTTTTTAAGTTAAAATCAAAAATAGCATCTCCATTCAATAATAAAAAATTATTAGATTGAATTAAGTTTTTTATTTTTGAAATTCTAAAACTTATAGATGAATCAATTCCAGTTTTTACAATGTCTATATTATAATTTTTTAAATCTTGTGATTTTTTAATAAACTTTGAGATTAAGTCACCCTTATATCCAATTGGTAATATAAAGTGGTTGAAACCATTTCTCTTAAGCATTTTCAGTATATACCAAATTATTGGCTTATTTTTTACAATGATCAAAGATTTAGGCAATTTCTTTCCCAAAAAACCCAATCTTGTCCCTCTACCACCACAGAGTATAACTGCAGTTTTTAAATTTTTTTTTTTATCAAACAACATTCTAATTATTGAAAAATATTGGTTTAGCAATTTTTAAAAATTGATTTGAGATGAAGTTAATATCCTTAATGGATAAATTAGCGTGATTTGGCAAATAAATGCCGTACTTATCAACAAATCTTGAATTTTTAAAACCAAGATTATTTTTTTTTATTTTTTTGATAAAAGGTTGTTGAGCCATATTTCCACAGATTATTGGTCTAGATTGAATTTTTTTTAATTTTAAAAATTTAAATACATCGAGTCTATTTTTGACAAAAGTTGCATAACCAAAACTTGATGTAATTTTTAAATCACTTGTTTGAGACCAAAAAGATTTTAAATTTGATTTATATTTATTATAATTTTTCTCTCTTATTTTCGAAATTTTGCGAATTTTTTTTGTCTGTTCAAGTCCAAGAGAGGCATTAAAATCTGTAGACCTAATATTAAATCCTGAATAATAAAATGTAAATAATGATTTAAATTCATCTATTTTAAATTTTTTCTCTAATCTTAATCTAAATTTTTTTTCTAAATCTCTTGCCCATCCATGAGATCTTATAGCTAGAGATAAATTATAAAAATTTTTATCATTAGTTGATACCATACCTCCCTCAATTGTGGAAATATGGTGACCGTAATAAAAAGAATGAGAAGAAGCCATTCCTAATGTTCCCAGCATACCTCTTTTAGTTTTACTTCCCAAGCTTTCACAATTATCTTCAATAAGTTTGAAATTATACTTTTTTTTTAATTTTTTAATTTTTTCAAAATTATTACTATGGCCTAAGACATTTACTGCTAAAACTAAACCTGGGTTATATTTTTTACAAATTATTTCTAAATCATTAGTGCATAAACCCAGATTTTTTTTATCACAATCACATAATATTATTTCATATCCTAATTGAATAAATGGACTAACTGAGGTTGACCATGAGACAGAAGGCAATACAATTTTCTTATTCTTAAGATAATTTCCCTCTAGCAAAACTTGTGCCATCAATAAATTAGCAGATGATCCGGAATTTACGAAAACCGAATATCTTGAACCAAGAAATTTTGAAAATTTCTTTTCAAAAGTCCTGGTGTATATTGATTGATTTAAATACTTTTTCGACCTAAGAAAATTTTTCATTACCTTATAATCACTTGGTCCTATTGTGCTGTCAGCTAATTTATATAATTTTTGTTTCAATAGTTAGTTCCGGTTTTGTATATTTTATCTTCCAAAGATTATTTGGTATTGCACTATAATTTTTTTTATCATAAACTTTTATTTTAGAAAAAGATATTTTACTCTTTGGATTTATTTTTTCCCAAATTTTTTTTGCAAATTTTCTAACCGACATGGTTTTGCCAGAACCCATATCCCATATTTGAGGAAATTTTTTAGCTTTTTTATAAAAATTTGTAGCCTCAACTAGTCCATTTACAACATCATCAATATAGTTGAAGTCGGTTTTTTGATTTCCAGACGTCATCTCAAAACTCCTATTATTTTTTGCTGCCTTTATTAAAGAAGGCCATAGTCTTGTTTTTTTTTCGTTTCTTCCATAAACATGATATAAACGAATTACTCTCAGCTTAACTTTTTTCTTTTTACTCAATCTTAAACAAATTTTGGTAAAAATTGCTTTTGTTAAGGCATATATATAATCAGGCCTCTTTTCATAGGTTTTTATTAATTTTTTATTAATTCGAAAGTTTTTGATTTTCTTTTCTTTTTTTGATGAAATGATTAAAAATTTTTTACATCCACTTTTAATTGAGTTTTCTAATAACTTTTTAGATTTAACCACATTAAATTTATAGCACTTGTCAAAAGATGAAAATCTTGAATAACCTCCAAATGCTGCGAGATGAACTAAAATATCAGTTTGTTTTAACTCGCTCCAATTTTTATCTATTTTTCCCACAAGCCATTTTACATTTTTAATTTTCTTGTTCCTCTTTTTTGTTGTTAAGGCAAATATCTTGAAATTGTTTGATGAAGCTTTTTTTATAAAATTACTACCGATATAACCATTAGCTCCAGTTACAAATAAATTCATAGATTTTTTAAAAATTTTTAATAAGTTTTTGATAATTTTTTAATTGTTGGAATGTAAATTGTAAAACTTTTTCTTTATTATTTTTATTAAGATAAAAATTTTTAAACCAATCAAAAGTAAGTTTTAAAGATATTTCTGGTTTCATATGAATTTTCCAATTTAATTTTTTAAAAGATTTATTTGAGTTTAAAGATAAAAATTTAGCTTCGTGTTTTTTATTTTTTGATTTTTTAATAATAATTTTAGAATTTGATTTAAATATTCTTTTTCCTAATTTTGCTAAACTAAGGACATTTAAATTAATATTATTAGGACCAAAGTTCCAAGACCCAACATAATTTTTTCCCTTAATCCCAAATAATTTTTCTGCTAATTTTAGGTAACCATAAATAGGTTCTATGACATGTTGCCATGGTCTAGTTGCATTAGGATTACGAATTATTAAATTCTTTCTTTTTACAAATGCCTCAACACAATCTTTAACAATTCTATCTTCTGTCCAGTCTCCTCCACCAATACAATTGCCAGACCTAACTGTCGCAATTCTACAATTTTTTGAATTTATGAAAGATTTTCGAAAACTTTCAGTAACGATTTCACAACATGCTTTACTAGAACTATATAAATCATGTCCACCTAATTTTGAATTTTCATCAAAATTAATTTTTTTATCTTCATTAAGATAAACTTTATCGGTAGTCACAATTATCGCTGATTTTATGGATTTATTCAGCTGAATACTTTTTAAAATATTAAATGTTCCAAAAATGTTAGTTTTAATAGTGTCCTCAGGGTTCTTATAGCTTACTAAAACACTTGACTGAGCAGCCAAATGAAAAAGTATATTTGGTTTAAATTTTTTTATGGCTTTATTTAAATCAGAAAAATTATCTATGTTATTTCTATAGTCGTTTTCTAAAAATTTTGAGAGTTTTAGATTATCAAAAAAATTTGGCCTAGAAATTGGATCTAAAGCGTAACCTGTTACTTTTGCACCTAAACTATGCAATATCAAAACTAACCAACTACCCTTGAATCCTGTATGCCCAGTGATGAATACACGTTTATTTTTCCAAAAGGATTTTTTCATTTTTTATTAAATTTATAATACATGAGATTTAATTTTGTTTTATCAAAAAATAATGATTTCTTTTAAATATTTTTATAAAATTTTTTCCCTCACTTGATTTTAAAAACTCATCCATTGCGTAGTAAGCACCATAAAGAAAAGGGGTGTTTACTGGATCTTCACACATAATTATTCCATTTTTTGAAATCTTTTTTGAAATTTTCTTTAAAGAGTGTAGGGTGGCTTCATACAGATCTACATCTATATTGGCTAAACTTATTTTATTAATTTCACTTGGAAGATCATCTTTACAAATATTATTAGTAACTAATTTGTAATTATTAAACTCATTTAACATTACATTTAATAATTGCTTTGTTTTTTTTTCTTCATCTACGAAATGAGACTCATGCCAAATTACATCAGAACTATATTTACTTTCCTCATAATTAAAACCTTCAAAAGTATCGAGTAAAAAAACTTTTTTTTTTGAATTTATTAATTTAAGATAATTTAAAGCTGTCAAAGCAGAACCTCCCTCAAAAACACCTATTTCAACATAATCACCATCTACATTTTTAGTAAGTTCTATTCCTTCACAAATATTTTCATGTGTTTGTAAAGATGCTAAATATTCACCAGAAATAAAAGTTTTTTGATTGAAGGTGTTTTGAACAGCCTTCATACAATTAGAATTGACGAATCTATAAGAAGTAGCATTGCTATAATCATAATTAAGTTTTTTATCTTGGATATCCACTGAACTAAAAAATCCTTTATTATCAATAATTTTTTTTAGATGAGGAAGGGCATTATCATCAGAGGAAAAAACTATAAAAAAGAAAGATTTTTTTATTTGGTTTAACTCCAAGTTTTCCAAGCTTGTTAACATTGATATATTATTTTTTTTAAAAAAATTATCATTCATGTTTATTTTCAAGTCTGTTAAAATATAAATATCGTTAAATTTTTTATTTACTCCAGAATTGTTAATGTTTTTTATTATTAGATTCGTTATGTTATTATCAAATCTCAAATCAAAGTTTTTTGAATAATGATTTCTAGAATTTTTTTTGTTTAAAATTATTTTAGTAAATGACTTAAGAATAAAATTTTGAAATAGTTCATTTGATAAAAAAAAATTTGTGTAAATCTTTTTTAAAAATTTAATTATCATTTTCATATTTTTTTAATTTAAAGCTTTCTATAATATTTATAAACTTAATTTTTTTAGACCATTTGTTAATTTTTCATGAAAATTTTGTTGAATTTGATTTTTAGATATAAAATAATTATTGAGAATTTTTTTATAATAAGCTTTATCTAAAGAAATATCTAATTCCTCTTTTTTACTATTATAATCCTCTAAAAATTCACTTTTTTTATTGAATAAATTAATTGATCTACTACTTATTGCTAGGTTTCTAGTTAACTTAAATTCTTTGCTTTTTAACAATACTACAGGTGTTTTAGAATAAAGTGCTTGAAACAAAGCGTCAGATTTATGACCAATTACAAATTTAGATTTTGAAATATATTCATGAGTTTTGCCATAAACTATTTTTCTTCCATCAAAATAATTTTTTTTATATCTAAATCTTTTTTTACAACAAATTATTATTTTACATCGATACTTATTTTCAACTTGAGAAAAAAAATAATTTAATTTTCTTATGTATAGACTTCTATTATTGATCTTTTTTTTAAATTTATCTCTGAATAAATAAATATCGTTTGAATGGTCAAAGCTCTCATCAACATAAGTAATTAAACTTTTTTGCCTTTTCTTTAAATTGAATTTGATCCAAAAACTTGGAAAATCTAAATATTTATTTTCTTTTTTTTTATTTAATTCACCAAAAGTTAGAACGTGATTAAATTGTGTTTTTTCTAAATGATTTGAAAAAAAAAATTTATGTATAATGAATTTGATTGTTCTAAAAATATTTAAAAAAAAATTTTTTTGTAAATTAGGAAATATCCATGAGTGCTCAGAAATTAATATCTTTTTACACTTTATAATATTAAATAATTGAAAAATTCCGAATTTGGAATTTTTTAATGAAAGTTGATTATTCAAAAACATGAAAATATCATTTTTGTTAATCTTATTTATAAAAATACTTAATTCATTTAAATTTTTAAAATTTATCATATTTTTTGGAATTTCATTATTTGGAATTTTTTTATAAAAATTTCTAAGTTGCTTTTTTTTATAATTTAAATGTGAGGTATTAATAAATACTAAATCTTTATAAAACTCGAAGTCACGAGGAAGAATATTATTAATCTGGTATTTAGTTACAGGAGAATCTAAATATAGATAAATTTTTCTTTTTTTTAATTTTTTATTTTTTTTCAATTTTTCCCTAAAAATACTAAAATTTATTATTAAACATTATAGATAATTTCACCTTTTGTATGAGTCGAGATAGCTCATCCATGATCCTGTGTCTTTCCAATCATGATTGGAAACGGGGAAAACACTAATTTTTTTTTTCAATTTTAAAACTGAGGTTATTACCTCATCCATTCCAAATTTATTTTTTTTCGGAAGATAATCTTTAATTTCTGGTCTTAGAATATATAAACCAGTGTTTGTTAAAAAATTTTTTTGTGGTTTTTCTAAAATTTTCTTTAATCCTCCATGTTTATCTAATTGGCACTCTCCAAAAGATAAGTTTAATGATTTTATGCTTGCTACCATAGTAATAAAAGACCTTGAATTTTTATGAAATTTTAAAAGATTTTCTAAATTAATATTTAAGTAAGTATCACAATTAGTCAAAAAAAAATCTTTTTCAAAATCTATCTTTTTTAAACATCCAGCTGTACCTAATGGGCTAGTTTCTTTAAAATATTTTAATTTGTAATTATTCTTAAATTGGTTGAGAAAAATGTCTAAGATTTTTTCTTTTTTATTTATTGAAATTATAAAATTATTGAAATTATGTTTTTTAAAATTATCCATTATATTTAAAATCATAGGCTTGCCTTTATATGGCACTAAAGGTTTTGGCAAAATGTCAGTAAATGGTTTCATTCTAGTTCCAGCGCCTCCTGCCATGATTAAAATATGATTGTTCTCATATTGTTTATATTTATCCTTGAATTCATCTTTTAAAGAAATAAAACTTATTGGAATATTTTTCCCATTTACAATAGGAACAATTATGTGTTTGTTGCGTTTTAAAAAATTATTTATTTTACTATTTAATTTTTGATTTTTTTTAAGAAATATTGGTCTTTTGTTATATATAGTACTAATTTTTTTTTTTAAATTATTATCCTTCAGTAAATTTCTTCTTATATCCCCATCGGTAATTGTACCTTTTAGTTTTTTAAATTGATCAATTACAACCAAACAAACATGACCAGTCATGTTCATCTTTTTCATTGCATTAGATATGATATCATTTTGATTTATTAAAATTTTTTTAATATTCATTTTAAATTAATATTATAAATCCTAATTATTATAAACTAAAATTCTTCTGTTTTTTGGTTTCGTCAAAAAATAATTTAAAAGTGCAAAATCTTTTGAACTATCAATATCAACCCAATCGTCTTTGGTTAAAATTAATCCATAAGTTTTCTTGGGTAATACAATCTTTTTTTTATATAAATATGATCTATAAACAAAAATACTTCCAGTCGGTACTAACTTATCTTTAATATCCTGTGATCTTTTATTAATATTATAGTCAGGCTTCCACAACTTTCTCTTTAATTTTCCGGTGAAAGATGTGTCATGCGCTAAATGTATAAGGCTGTCAAAATTTTTTTTTTTATCTAGAATTTTAATTGCATTTTTAACTATATTTAATTTTCTTAAAGGAGAGGTAGGTTGTAATAATATGATATATTTATATTCCTGCTTTAAATTATTTAAAGTATTAAAAATTACTTTATGCATTGAGATATTATCACCAGATAAATTTTTTGGTCTCTTTAAAAAATTAACTTCATTATCAGCACAAATCCTTTTTATTTTTTTACAATCACTTGTAACTATTAAATCAAAATTTTTTTTCTTTAATTTTTTAGCAAAGTTTATTGTCCAAAAAATTAAGGGTTTATTCATCACCTTTAAAAGATTTTTATTTTCAATTCTTTTTGAACCTTTTCTTGCTGGTATTATTATTATATTTCTCATGGAGTTTTTTATTTAATTTTTTTTAATATCAAAAAATTTTTTTTTAAGTTCAAATTTAAAATCCAAAATTTTTTTTGCTATTTTGATTGGTGTTTTTTTTTTTAAAAAGGGATTTAGAGGTTTTGCCATTTTTTTTTTTGATTTTAAAAATGCTTTGTTTATTGAATAAAAGTCATAATTACAATTTATAATGTTATTCGACATTATTCTTCCCTCTTGTCTGTTACCAATATTTATTGTCCTAACTCCAAAAGTAGGAGTTTCCAAAACTCCACTAGATGAATTACCAATAACAAGAAAAGAATTTTTCATCAGTGAAATATATAGTTTGTTTCCTAAAGATTTGTAGAAATAGACATTATTTTTTTTTTTAACAAAATTAATAATTTCTTTTTTGAGAGTATTTGACTCATTATCGAAATTAGGTGATGTAAATATTATAATATAATCATCTAATTTATCTAAAAATTTAATAAGATTCATAACGTAATATTTTGTTGTATTTTTTTCTAATGTTACAGGATGGAAGGTTGCTAGAATAATTTTCTTATTTAATTTAATATTAAGAATATTTTCTATCTCTAATTTTTTAAAAAATTTCATTTTTGAAATTGCATGTGCTCCTAGTGCACCAAAATTAAAGATTGTTTTAGGATTTTCGCCTAATTGAATTAATCTTTTTTTATATTCATCATGAACAGGAAAGTGTAAGTGTGATAATTTTGTAATTGAGTGTCTTATCGAGTCATCGTAAGCCCCAGATGTTAATTCTCCTCCATGTATATGAGCTATTGGTGTTCTTGATATCATTGCAGCTATTGCACTTCCCAATAATTCATATCTATCACCTAAAATTACTATCACGTCAGGTTTTTTTTTATCTAATACTTCAGAGGTAATTTTTATTGCTTTAGATATATATTCACTTATTTTTTCATCACTAAATTTTTTATCAAGTATATTTCTACTAAAAATTTTTTTTATATTGTCCTTTTTTATTTCTTTAATAGTATTACCAAATTCATACGAAAGATGTGAGCCTGTTACTAATAAATATGTTTCTTCATTAAGTTTTTGAGTTTCTAATATGACCTCTCTTAACAATCCATAGTCAGCTCTTGAACTTGTTATAAATAATACTTTTCTCATAAACTATTTAATTTGTTCATCTTTTTTATAATTTTTTAAACTTCTCTTTCCTAAAAACTTTATTATTTTAAATGGTGACAAGCCATTTCCTGGTCTTTTAGATGTTAAATTTTGCTCAGTAAAAATTTCTCCCCTTTTGATATTTCTTGAAGCGACAAGCGATTTCCTAACTATTTTAATATTAGAAATTTCACTCTTTGATGGTTTTTTCACTCTACTTCCTAAAGCAATTTCTATATTTCTAACCGCATATACCATTTCATTTAATTCTTTTGGCTCTAAGCTAGCTTTATGGTCTGGACCTTTCATATTACGATTTAAAGTGAAATGCTTTTCTATACACTTTGCGCCTAATGCCACCGCAGCAATGCTTACTTCAAAACCGAGGGTATGATCACTATAACCAAAATTAACATTAAACTTTTTTCCTATCGAAATCATTGATCTCAAATTAACATCACTCATTGGTGTTGGGTACTCTGTGTTAGCATGCATTATAGTAATATTATTTTTTTTTGTACCTGACTTAATCAAAACATTCAGAGCATCTTTGATTTCATTTATATTAGACATTCCAGTTGATAAAATTATTTTTTTATTTAATTTGCCTAATTTTTTTAAGTAAGAAAAATTTGTTATCTCTCCACTTGGAATTTTGAATATTTTCAAACCTAAACTGTTCAAAAGATCAATACTTTCTAAATCAAATGGACTGGACAGAAAAATTATTTTTTTTTTTCTACAATAAGACAACAATTCTTTATGCATTTGATAGCTGAGTTCTAATTTTTTTAACATATCGAATTGTGTTTCTTTCCGATTATCATTCTTTAGTTGATATTTTGCTTTCTTTGTATTTTTGGAAACTAAATTTTCAGTATTAAATGTTTGAAATTTTACAGCATCAGCTCCTGCATTAGTTGCTATATCAATTAATTTTTTCGCAATTTTAATTGATCCATTATGATTAATTCCTGCCTCAGCTATTATAAACACACTCATCTAATAAAACTACATGCTTTAATAAAGCTATTCTCTCTAATTTTTAAACCTTGTTTAATCGTAGCATTACTTCCGATAAAGCATCCTGATTTAATATTAACTCCACCATTAATTGTTGCATTAGTAGATATATGACAATGCGAAGATATGATACAATCGTGCTCAACTAAAGCACTTGTATTAACAATACAATTATCTCCTATTAATGAATTTGCATTTATGATTGACTTATGCATTATAACTGAACCTTTTCCTATTGATGAATGTTTTGAAACATAAGCGGTTGGCGAAATAATCTTAGGTAGTATAAATTTTGCTTTTTTTACTAAATTGAAAAGTTTTTTTCTCAAAATAGCTGAATTAATTTGGCCCACTGTAATTAATGCATAAGAATATTTTTTAGCTAAATTTTTTAAATCTTTATCAGAGCCTATAACTGAGTATCTAAGAATTTTTGTACCTATTAGACTTGGCTTGTCAATTATACCAGCAATTTTAAATTTTCTCTCTTGCTCTATAACATCGATAACTGATTTGCAATGACCTCCACCACCAATTAAAATAATTTTTTTCACAATTTTTTACTTAATTTAATTTTATTATAATATTTTATTATATAATTCGTGATCTTATCTATATCCGAAATCGATAAACTATCATCTGACGGCACACAAAGAGAATTCGAATAAATTTTTTTTGCATTAATAATATTATATGTCTCAAACTTTTTTAAATATTTTTGTAGATTTAAAGGGCGCCAAATTCTCCTCGTTTCAATATTTTTTTTTAATAACATTTGGCTTAGCTGATAAGTTTGACTAAAATTTAAATTTTTAAAGGATAGTATATTTATCCAATAATTCATCTTAGATTTTTTTGGGAAAGACAATACCTTAATATTTTGATCTTTCTTAAAATTGAATAAATATCTCTGGAAAATAATTTTTCTAAGGGCAATTTTTTTTTTTATTCTTTTTAATTGAGATATTCCTAGAGCAGCAGTTATCCCATTCATTTTATAATTATATCCACATTCATTATGGATATAATTAAAAGTATCATCTTTCGCCTGATTTGCTAAATATTGTGCCTTCAAATACAAATTTTTATTATTTGTAATAATTGCTCCTCCAGAACCAGTTGTTATAATTTTATTCGCATTAAAAGATAAGCAGCCGATATCTCCTATACTTCCACAATGTTTGTGCCTTTTTGTTTTTGTATTTAAATAAGAACCTAATGACTCCGCCGCATCTTCAAGAATAAAAATATTTCTCTTTTTGCAAAGATTTCTTAATTCTAAAAAATTACAAGCTCTTCCCCACATGTGAGTAATTATTATAGCTCTTATTTCTTTTTTAGTTTTTTTATTAATGGTTTTTTTATTTTTAAATTTTGTTTGAGTCTTTATAAAGTTAATAACATCCTCTATTTTGAGATTATGATATTGGTCAACATCGAAAATTATTGGCTTTGCACCTAAATAAAGAATTGGATTTACTGTAGCTATAAAAGTTATTGAAGGGACAATAACCTCACAATTTTTATTAACACCTAAAACTTTTAAACCTAAATGAATTGCAGAAGTGCCAGAATTTAAGACAACAGAAAATTTTGTTTTACAAAATGAAGAGACCCTTTTTTCAAAATCATCAACAATATCAGCAGAGGTTGATATCCATCCACTTTTCATAACATCTTTGATTGATTTAATGTCACTATTTTTGATGTGTGGAACAGATAATTTCATTTTAATTTGTAAAATATTTTTGGTACCACTTTACAGTTTCTTTTAAACCCTCATGAAAATTATGTTTTGTTTTCATAAAAATAAAACTTTTAGACATATCTGGTCTTCTTTTTTTTGGAGAATGATCACTAAGTTTTTTTGATGTTAATAATTTCTTTTTTGAGTTAAGAATTTCTGTTATTTTTCTTGCTAGTTGCATAATTGAAATATCATTTTCAGGCGAACCAATATTATAGATTTTTCTTGAAGATTTTTTGTTGTGTGAAATTTTAAGAATAAGCTCAATTGCAAAATCAATATAACAAAAAGTTCTTTTATGACTGGAATTAGCTATAAGAATCTTTTTATTTTTTTTATTTATTATTTTTTTTGTTAACTGAGGTATCACATGAGAAAAGCCCATCTCAGGTCCGAAAATATTATGAGGTCTAAATATAACAAAATTTAAAGATGAGTAATTTATCAAGTATTCACCTATAATTTTTGATAAAAAATAAGCAGATCTAGGATTGAAATCTTTAGAAATAAAAAAATCAACATTTTCAGGCGTTGGATATCTAGCTAGTTTTTTTTCAAGAGATTGCGCATAAACTTCGCTCGTAGATGTAAAACAAACTTTTTTTAACTTTTTTTGTTTTTTTGAAAAATTAACTAATTTAATAGTTGTTTGAATATTTTCTCTTAATGTTTCGTATGGTTTATTTATCACATTTTGAACACCCAATATTGCAGCAAAATGAAAAATATAATCAAAATCGTAAATTTTTAAGAAATCTGAAATTTTGGATAAGTCCTTCTTAATAAACTTTACATTCTTATTGTTTAAAAGCTTTGATAAAGATTTACTACCTATTTTTTTTGAAAGATTATCTATAAGGTAAACCTTATTTTTTTTATTTTCTGACAATTTCTTGGCAAGTTTTAATCCTAAAAATCCTGCTCCACCAGTAATCAAATATTTCATGATATTTTAGATCCTATGAAATAACTTTTATAGTTTTTATTTTTTAAATTTTCTTTTTTTTGAGGGTCTAATACATGATTTAAGTCAAGAATTAATGCGTTCCTTTTAAAATTTATTTTTAAATTTTTAAATACCTTATGTCTAACCAGATAAATATAAACGTCATAATTTCTTAGGTGTTTTTTGTTAATTGTATATGCTCCAGAATACTTCCAGTAATTTACAATTGGATCATAGAAACTTAATTTACAATTTTTTTTTTTTAGAAAGCTATGAACTTTTTCAGCTGGTGAAAATCTTACATCATTAGTATCTTCCTTATAACTAACACCAATTAATAAAACTTTTTTTCCATTAATCTCTTTATTAAATTTCTCATAAACTTCCGACATCACATTGAATGTCATTTTTTGATTGATAACTACAGAAGCATTACTTAATGGAAAATCATGCTTATAGCCCAATATTTGTTTTGTCGATGCATTTGCGAATAAAGGATCTTTTGTTAAACAATACCCTCCAACACCTACACCAGAATACATAATATTATTATGTGTCTTTCTCTTTCTAATAGCATTTAGTATTTCCTCAAGATCTAAGTTATTTTTAAAACAAAATTTTCTCCATTCTTCAATAAAAGCAATATTGGTCGCTCTGTAACTATTTTCTATAATTTTACATGTTTCCGACTCACTTGAAGAATTAAATCCTATAATTTTATCCGAACTTAAACTAAAAATTTCCTTAAATATCTTTCTTGTTTTATGTAAAGATTCTTTATTAACTCCACCAATTATTCTTTCAACATTTTTCATAGATAAAAAATAATCTTTTCCAGGAGTAATTCTTTCAAAAGAATGACTTAGAAAAAAATTTTTAATTCCTCTCTCTTTTAAAGTTTTTGCAATTATGGGCTTTAAAACTTTTTCAGTTGTGCCCGGGGGCAAGGTAGACTGAATAATTAACAGACAGTTATTTTTGATTTTAGCCGAAATTTGCCTTATATTTTCAACATATTTTTCAATTTCAACTTTTTTTTTTTTAAAATTAAAGTCACAATTCGAGCAAACAAAAATTATATCAGCATCACAATACTCATTTTCATCTAAAGTTGCATTTATTCTATTCATTTGATTTAATTTTTTATAAAAATTTTGAAATATTCTATCATCTACTTTTATTGGAATTTGATTTGAGTTTATCTTTTTTAAAATTTGTGTTCCTTTTAACGATTTTTTTTCAACTCCAACAACTTTATACAGATATCTATTATTCTTTTTTGCATTTGCGCAAAATGCTAACATAGCAAGACCAACATAACCTAAACCCTGAACTACTATTTTTTTCATTTTACCATATAATTATCGAAAATTAATTTAATTTAAAATTACTCCCCGCCTGTAATATTTACAATTTCATTAACAATAAAATTATTTTCATGAATTAAAAAAATAATATAATTAGCTATATCGTCAGCTGAAGCCATTTTTTTAACTGGAATTAAAGAAGTTCTTCTAGCTAAATTTTTATTTTTTATCTTTTTATGAAATTTCGTGTCAGTCATACCAATTCTAAGAACATTATATAAAACATTTTTTGAGCAAAGTTTTCTAATTTCATTAGGTATAAGTTCATTAATGTGTTTACTGACTGAATATGAGAAAGTATTTTTACCTCCACCAAATTTGACACCTATACTTGAGGTATTAATAATTCGTCCATATTTTTTTTTTTCCATATTTTTTAAACAATTTCTTATTATTAAAAAAGGAACAAAACTATTAATCAAGGTTGTTTTGTAAATTTCTTCTAAAGTAAAATTTTGAAATGATTGATTACTCACATACCCAATTAAATTAACAATTACATCGTAATCATTAGCAAAAATTTTTTTGACATTTTTTTCATTAACCTTAATAAGATCTTTTTTTATTAATTTTGATTTCTTAAAATTTCTATCAGGTAAATTTTTGTTGAAATGAATACAAAGAGATACGTCTTCACTATCTATTAATTTGTCTATAACCTTAATACCAATGTCAGAATTACCCCCTAAAATTAATATCTTTTTCATTTATTTAAAATATCTCGAGTTGACCTCACCCATTAACGTACCTTCCACATCACAAACGTTACATGGTTGAAATTTTCTATTACTATTAACTAAATTTTTTCTAATTTTCATCGATCTATCACTAAACCAAATGTCTAATAAATTTTCTTTTTTAAGATTTCCTAAAATGATTTTCTTTCCCCAATCATGAGGACACATTAAAACATCACCAAGATAATCAAAGAATAATGTATAAGAAGGAATATAACACGGATTATCAAGTGGATTTTTTAAACTTGGAATTTTATACTCAGCATTTTCCATCATACCCGATCTGTTACTTAATGTAATTCCAAAATCTTTTTCCTCTGGTAATGATCTATCCCTAATTATATATTGAGACTCATTTAAACCACACTCATCAACCATTTTTTGAAATTTAATAACATCATCATAGCCGTCATATGCACTTATTAATAGTTTATCTAAACCACAATCAAATAATTTTTTTAATCTATTTAAATTCAATGGGTCTCCATTTGTCACAACTTCAACTCTAACTTTTGGAAGAGATTTTTTAAAAGTACTTATGTGATTAAAAATTTTCTTATCTAGAAGTGGTTCTACAAAACCGCTAAATCTTATTACTCCAGCGTAATCTAATTGAATTAATTCTTTAACTACTTTTTGAATTAGATCATCAGAAATAAACTCTTTTATATCGCTAAAATCTGGTGCACTTCTTGGGCAAAATGAACATTTTCTGTTACAAGTGCCAGACTCACTAATTTCAATTTCAGTTGGAAGTGGAAATTGTTTATTTTTATATTCAAACAATTGAATTCTATTTTCTATAGTTTTATTTTTATGTTCAATATTAGGATCTAAAAAAATTTTTTTGATCATTTATTCAATCTTTTAATTATATTTTCTACTTTTTGGATATCATTATAAGTATCTATAGCATAAGAATGAGAATTTAATTTAATCATCTTCACTTTTTTCCCATTTTCTAAAAATCTTAGTATTTCAATATCCTCATAATTTTCTAAAAAAGTTTTTTTTTTAAAGCTGCTAAACAAATTAAGATCATTTTTACTAAAACCATATATGCATACTTGTTTGAAAAATTTAGGTTTTTTTATTTTTTTTCCTTTCAAGCTTGGTATAGCAGATCTAGATATATACATTAGCTCACTTTTTTTGTTCATCACCACTTTTGGAATATTCTTGTTATCGACACTTTCATCATTTCTTAAATTTGAATAACCACAGATAACATGTTTTGAGAATTTTATTTTTGCCTTAATTATCTTTTTTATATCATCAGCATTAATTAATGGTTCATCACCTTGTACGTTAATATAAATATCTGCTTTAATTTTTTTTGAAACATTTGCGACTCTATCAGTTCCTGTAGAACATTTTTTTGATGTCATCAATGCTTCGAATTTGAAAAAATTTACTAAATTAAAAATCCTTTTATCATCCGTTGCAACTACAATTTTGATATTTTTTCTAAGCAATGGAGCGCAAGCTTCAATTACTCTTATAATCAATTCTTTTCCACATATCTTTTTTAGTGGTTTTCCAGGTAACCTGGTAGAATTAAACCTTGCTGGAATTACAATTAAAATCCTCATTTATAAAATCAGTGTTGGAATTTTATATTTTGACCTAGTAAGTGTTTTTAAACTATATTTGCTATGTGTTTTTAAAAACTTTTTTAAATAATGATTAGTCTCATCAGAAAATGGATCATCATTTTTATAGCCGTCAAATCCTGCTAAATAAATTTTTTTGGCCTTTGCTGAAATAGCCACACTTAAAGAATAAAAAAAAACTAAAGGCTTAGGAATTGAACAATAATTCTTTCCAATAAAAATTTTTTTTTTGCCATTCAAATGGAGACCGAAATCAAAAATAATTTTGTTATCTAATTTTAAATAATCTTTAAGTTTATCTGGCATTGATGAAATCGGTGCAATAATTGGTGTGTTAACTCTATTTAAAAAATCAAAGTCTGAAATAATTCTTTTGGGATGACAAATAGCCCTAATATTAACTAATTTTTCTTGTAAAAAATTAAAAGAGTTTAATGCTATTACAAAAGGTCTTTTATCCTTAATAAATTTGATGAGTTTTGTCTTATTTTTTTTTGCATTTTCCCCCGGGCCTAAAATTAAAATTTTTTTATACGATAGGTCGTTAAAAGGGAACCACTTTCCAGTTTTTTTTGATGCATAAATATTGTTTGGAATGAATAACTTATGCGGATTAAATTTTTTTGAATTCTCTTTACTTAAATTATTGATAATTATTTTATAATTTTTTTTGTTATATCTATCATCAGCAAGCATTTGCTGAATATAAGTTGGGTGAATTTTTTTAATTGCTGCAATTTTATAGTATGGATTTGTACCCCACTTATATTTTTTTTTTAAACTTTTGAAATATTTTATTTTAAGTTTGTTAATAAATTTTAATTGATTTCTTTTAACTAGTTTTAAAATATCTTCAGTTTTTAAGTTTCCAGGTCCACGACCCATCCCCATTATTGTACTATCTATCCATTTGAAATTGTTCTTTACAGCTAGTTTGGAATTTTTAAACGCTAAACTCAAATTGTCATGAGCATGCAAACCAACGTCTCTTTTGTCCCAGAAATTTTTTAAATCTTTTTTCAAAATTTTTAATTTCTTAGAATTTAAAGCCCCAAGACTATCTGCAAAATATAAAGCTTTAATATCTTTATCTTTTAAAAAATAACAAATTTTTTTTAAAATTTTTGAGTTTATTTCTGATACTTGCATAATATTTATGAAAACGAGGACTCCATTTTTGGATAGCCATTTTATGCAATCCTCTAAAAAAAAAACTTCGTCGTAATGACAGGCAAATCTAACAAAAGAAATCTTCTTATTTATTCTTGGAAATAGTCTTTTTAAATTTTTTAACGGGGCTAAACTATTTTTTCTTAACTCTGAGGCATTTACCATTACACCTATTTTAAGTAGTTTTGGAAAATTTAATTTATTAATTAATCTATCGTCTGTATAACCTGTTAATCCTAAATTTCTATTTGTCGTAAAATTTCTAAAACCCAATTCTATAAATTTGATTTCAGTATGTTGTATGGTATTTAAGTAATCTTGAATAAGTTTGACAGAAAAATCCCAATTATTATAGTAGCCGCCATCTCGTAATGTACAATCTAATATTTCAAACTTTTTATTATTTATTTTTTTTTCTGACATCACTCTGAGCCTAACTATTTTTTTTAAATTTTAGATGAGATTTTCATTTTTTGTATTACCTCTAAATTTTTTATAAATATTCTATAAAAGCAAATTTACATTTTTTAATTAATAGTATTATCTACATCTTCTTTTGTCTCTTCAGAGTCACCAATTTCTTTTTTTAGTTCGTCATACTCTCTCATTTTTAATTTCATAAAATTGATAGTTAATTTTGTTTTTTCCGCTATACCTTTTGGGGTTAAAACATATAGATATCCAACTTTATTCTTATTTTTTTTAAAATTATTAATTTTTATTAGTCCTTTTTTTTTCAATTCATTCAAAATGAAATTAATTTTACCCAAACTGATATCTAGCTCGTTAGCGAGTTCTCTCTGACTAGAGGATGGTTTTTTTGATACTTTTCTTAATATCTGAAATTGTTCTTGATTAATTTTCATCGCTAAATTATGTTCAATATTTGAACATTTGTCAATCGTAAAGTTCAATTTTTGAACAATGTTCACTCAATAGATACAATGTTTAAACGAGAAATAATTAATAAACAAAAAGTTATTATTACTGATGGTATGCCGTCGAGTGGAAAAGCACTCGTGTGTAATCTTATTTCTAGTTTGCCTAAGGTAGATCAATGGGTTCTGAATCATCATGTAGATCAAACAGTCGCTTTAAACAATTTCGGCCAATTAAGTTTTGAAGCTTCGAAATACCTACTTTTAACAAATTATAATGCTTTTTTTTATGACAATTTATTACTCAGGCACTCAAATTTAAGAAAAAAAGATATTACCTCTTTGCAAAATCATAAAAGATTTAACCTTTTAAAAAAAAGGATTCATGGAAGTGAGGATAGAGTAATCAAAAAATTTAAGAATAAAGTTATAGTTCACTATTGTGTTCATTTTACATCAATTGCAAAAAAATTATTTTTTTTAACATTTAAAAAAAATTTAACTTATATTCAGGTACTTAGGTCACCTATTTCATTGCCAATGATCAAACGTATTTCTGAGTGGTCAAGCACAATTGAAAAAATAAAAGGAAGAGATGGCTACATAAAATATTTTGATAAAAAAACTAAAAAAAACATACCCTATTTTTTGAAAACTAAATCTAAAGAATATTTATCTGCCAACAAATATGAAAAAGCAATTATGATTATCGAAACAAATTTAAATAGCAAAACAATAAATCTTAAAAATTATTGTAAAAAAAATAACTCAACAGAAATTATAGTTCCATTTGAAAACGTATTAAAAAATCCGATCAAATATCTTAATAAAGTGAGTAAATCTTTGAATGTAAAAACTGATAAAATTAGTTTAGCATCTATCAAAGAAAATAACTTACCCAGAAAATTCGATTATAATAAAGAAAGAAAGAAAACTTTAACTTACTTAAAAAAAAAAGTTGCAAAAAAATATTATTTAAAACTTTTAAATTTAGAAAAATTTTACGTAAACAAAATAATTAAAAAATTTTAAATACAATGAATGAAATATATTTATTAGATAAAAAAAACTCAAAATTACTTTTAGTAAAGGATTACTTAAAAGAGTTTTATTTAAATAAAGGTTTTTTTTTATTATCTAAAAATTATTTTTTACGTTTTTTTCAAATATTTATTTATATCAAATTTTTCAGAAAATTGAAAATTTTAATGAGATTATTCAAATTATGTAAATTCAAATTTGAAAATCCAAATGAAAATCAAGTAGTAATTTTAGGTACTGAAGGATCTGATCTTATCACTACACACTTGGGCTCAAAACAATTTACTATAATACCATTTAAGATAAATCATTTCAAAACAATATTTTTTTCAAAAAAAATTTTATCATTTCTATTAAAGAATTTTTTTAAAAATACTTTCAAAGTTAACTATATCTGTGCATTAATAAATATTATTAAACCAAAAATAATAATTACAATGTTTGATCAATACATGGAAGTAAATGAAATAGGAAAAATTTTTTTAAATCAAATTAAAATAATTGCAATACAACAGGCCAATAGAAATATAGAACATTATTCAATGGGAAAACTTAATTTTTATAAATACTTTACAATTGGAGATTATGAAAAAAAATTAACTAAAAATTTCATTCAACCAGAAAAGGTTCATTCGATAGGTTCGTTGACAGCTATTAAAGCAAAAAAATATTTTGATTTAAATAATATCAATTTAGATAATAAAAATGATATATGTCTTTTATCTGAACCACATTTAAGAGTTAATGAAGAATTAAAAGATGTTAAAAACGTTGAAAAATCAATTGGTTTAGTAGCTGAATACACCATAAAATTTTGTAAGAAATATAATAAAAAACTTATTTTTTCAGGAAAAAGTGATTTAAAAAGAGACGAAAAATTCGCAGAAGAAATATTTTATAAAAATAATACAAGTTATAATAATCTAGATATAGTGTTTCATAATAAGGAGGAGTTTGGCACTTTAAGAAATGTGGCGTCAAGTAAACTTGTAATAGGATGTTGTTCCACCGCACTTCGAGAAGCATTTGAATTTAATAGAAAAGTATTAGCTTGTGACTTTGTGGGAGATGAGAAAACTGCCTTTCAAAGTGACGGCATAGCTTTATTAAAATTATGTACTTATGAGGAATTTGAAACAAGAGTGAATTCAATATTAGAAATGAAATATAATGATTATCTTGATAAAATTAAAAATAAAGAAAACATTTATAATAAAAGCATTGATGTCATTAAGGCATTTCAAGCGGAATTAAATTCAAATATAATAAACAAAAATTAATATAAAAATGATTTTAAAAATTGACCGATCTTTAATATGAAAATACTTGGAATTAAATATGGTGGTCATGATACTTCAGCTGCATTAATGATTGATGGAAAATTGGTAGCTGCTTGTGCTCAAGAAAGATACACAAAAGATAAACATAGTAGGAGATTTCCATTAGAGGCAATTAATGATTGTTTAAAAATAGGCAAAATAAATTTAATTGATATTGATGAAATAGCTTACGTAAATGACATTAAAACCTTTTTAAAAGAAATTTATCTAAAACCAGCTATCAAAAATTTTAGTAGACTTAAGTTTTTAATCAAAGATTTTAGAAAATTTCTAAGACTATTAAATACAGAAAAAATTGTCAGACGAGAACTTAAGTATAAAGGAAAAATTAAGTTTTATAGACATCATCTCTGTCACATAGCAAGTGCATATTATCCAAGTGGTTTTGAAAAAGCTCTATGTTTAAGTTTAGACGGAATGGCTGAAAATGAAACTGGAATGATTGCAGAAGCAAACTCTGGCAAAATAAATATTTTAAATGCTAAAAATTTATATCCAGATTCTCTCGGGCTATTTTATTCTGCCATAACGGATTTTTTAGGATGGAAACATCATTGTGATGAAGGAATAATTATGGGGCTTGCTCCTTATGGAAACCCTCATGAAATAATTTCAAATACAAACAAAAGTTATAAAGAAGTTTTTGATGAAATTTTAATCGAAAAAAATGAATTTGAGTTTAAAATTAATTTAGACTTTATTGATTATTATACAACAAGAAATAAATGGGTCACTGAAAAATTTAAAAAAATATTTGGTGAAAAAAGAAAATACTCAGATCCTTTGACAGATCATCATAAGAATATTGCTGCTGCATTACAGCTCAAATTAGAAAATCTTGTAATTAACAAACTCAAAGCAGCTAAGGAAAAATACGGTTACAAAAAATTATGTTTATCAGGTGGCGTGGCTCTAAATTGTTCAATGAATGGAAAAATTGAACAATCTAGAATATTCGACGAAATTTACGTTCAGCCAGCTAGTGCAGATGATGGTTGTGCAATTGGTGCCTGTTATTTGGCTAATTTTAGAAACAATAAAAAAAAATTTTTCTCAAAATCTAATTATAATTCCTATTTAGGATCCAGATACTCAGATGATGAAATTGAAATAGAACTAAAAAATTTAAAGTTAGACTACTCTAAAAGTTTAAATATTTTTAGGGAAACAGCTGAAGAATTAAGTAAGGGTAAGATTATAGGATGGTTTCAAGGAGCTGCTGAATTTGGTCCAAGAGCTCTTGGAAATAGGTCAATATTATGTAAACCCTACCCTGCAGAAATGAAAGATTATTTGAATAATCAAGTTAAATTTAGAGAAAGCTTTAGACCTTTTGCCCCTGCAATTTTAAGTGAATATCAAAGGGATTTTTTTGAAATAAATCAGGATAGTTTTCACATGCTTATAGCCTCAAAAGTAAAAGAAGATAAAAAAGGCACTATACCCGCAGTTGTACATGTTGATAGATCCGCTAGAGTACAAACAGTAAATGAAAATTCAAATAAGAAATTTTATAATTTACTTAAAGAGTTTAATAATTTAACAAACATTCCTGTTTTACTTAACACATCTTTCAATGTAAAAGGTCAACCAATTGTTAATAACCCTAGAGATGCTATTGAGACTTTTAAAAAAACTAAAATAGATGTTTTATCGATTGGTAATTTTTTATTAAAAAAAAAGAATTAATGAAATTAAAATTAAATAAAAATAAATCATTCATTGTTGCTGAGATAGGATGGAATTTTTTGGGTGACATTAATCTAGCAAAAAAAATGATACTTTCAGCAAAAAGAAGTGGTGCTGATGCTGTAAAATTTCAAATCTGGAACCCAAAAAACCTTAGAAAAGGTTCTTGGGATAAAGATGGTAGAAGAAAACTTTACGAAAAATCATTTTTAGATAAAAAAAAGTATAAATCATTATACGACTTTTCCAAAAAAAATAATATATGTTGTTTTGCATCTGTATGGTCAAGCAAGGATCTAAAAATTTTATCAAGTGTTTCAAAAGAAATTGTTAAAATACCTTCTCCAGAAGCTTATAACATAGATTTAATTAAAGAAGCATTAAAAGTTTTTAAAAAAGTGGTCTTATCCGTGGGTTGCCTGAACAAAAGTGAACTCAAAAGATTAATTAAATTTAAAAAAAATAATAAATTAATAGTTTTACATTGTGTGAGTAGCTATCCATTAAAATCTGAGGATTGTAATTTTAAAAAATTCCATTATTTAAAAAAAATATTTAAATATGTTGGATATTCCGGACACATGGATGGTATTGGAGATGCAGTGTATGCTCTAGCAAATAAAGCAGTAATGATAGAAAAACATTTTACAACAAACAGAAAATTACAAGGTAGAGACAATAAATTTTCTTTAAATGAGAAAGATATATCAAAAATTTGTACTTTTAGAGAAATGTTTTATAATTTTAGTCTTGATCACGGATTAGGAATTCAAAAAAAAGAAAGAGATATTTTTAGAAACTATAGAGGTAGATGGCAAGGTTAGATTATAATAGAGATAATTTATGAAAAAAATCGCACTTTTTAAATCACTTATAAACCAGTCAGATTATGATTTAATGTTTAAATCCTTAAAGACTGGTTGGCTAACACATGGAAAAAATAATTTAATTTTTGAAGAAAATTTTTCAAAACTAGTAGGATGTAGATATTCAATAGCAATGAATTCTTGCACTAGTGCGCTAGAATGTTCTCTTAAAGTCTTAAAAAAAAAGGGTGAAGTAATAATACCAAGCTGGACATGG
The DNA here is from genome assembly GCA_902602295.1 of uncultured Pelagibacteraceae bacterium. Taxonomy (GTDB): domain Bacteria; phylum Pseudomonadota; class Alphaproteobacteria; order Pelagibacterales; family Pelagibacteraceae; genus Pelagibacter. Next base: position 112,627 of record CACKQM010000001.1, read on the forward strand.
GTATCTACAGCAAATGCTGTTATTAACACTGGAAATATTCCTGTTTTCGCTGATGTTGATGTCAATTCAAGAAACTTAACCGCGAAACATATAAAGGAAAAAATAACAAAAAAAACTGTTGCCGTGATAGTAGTTCATTATGCTGGGCTTCCATGTGAAATGACTGATATTATTAAAATCACAAAAAAAAATAAAATTTCTTTAATTGAAGATAGTGCAGAAACCTTAGGTGCTAAATGGAAGAATAGGTATACTGGCTCATTTGGGACTGGGTGTTTTTCTTTTTTTCCTACAAAAAATATAACAACTACTGAAGGTGGAATGTTAACAACTAATAGTAAAGATCATTACCAAAAAATTAAAAAAATCATAGCACATGGTATCGATAACAAAAAAAAACCAGTCTTTTGGCATAGAGAAGCTGTTCTAGCAGGTCATAATTATAGATTACCAAATCATCTTGCAGCACTTGGAATTTCACAATTAAAAAAATTGAAATATTTTAACAATAAAAGAAGGGCGATTGCTAAAAAATATGATTATTTTCTCAACAGATATAAAGATGTATTCTCTTTACAAAAAGTAAATAAAAATCTTACTCATTCTTATCAGATGTATACATGTTTAATAAAACCTGGTCTAAGAAGTAATTTTCTAAATTTTATGAAAAATAATGGAGTTGAGGTTTCGGCTCATTTTGTTCCTCCTTTACATAAACAAAATTACTTAAAAAAATACTCTAAAAAAAAATTAGTTAATACTGATTATTTATCTAAAAGCATTATAACGCTACCAATATATCCTAACTTAAAAGATAATGAGTTGAAATTCATTTTTAAAAAAATAAAGAACTGGTATGAAAAAAAATAATTATGTAATCACCGGTGGACTAGGTTTCATAGGATCAACGATAACAAAAATGTTGGTCAATAGAAAAGATACAGGTAAGTGTATTATAGTTGATAATTATACAAACTATATAAATCCATTAAGATGGACATTTGCGGATTATAGAAAACTAAGATTTACAAATATAAAAGATAAAAAATTAAAAAATAATATAAATAAAAAAATTATCTTTTACAGAGGTGATTGTGCAGATTTTAAGATAATGTACACTATATTAGAAAAATATAAGCCAAAATGTGTTTTTCATGCTGCCGCTGTTCCAGTAGCTAAAATTGAAAATCCAAACGTAAGTGAATTTAGAAAAGGATCAATAGATACTACAATTAATATTTTAGACTGCTTAGATCTAATCCAGAAAAAATCTAAATATAAATTAAAAAGATTTATTTATATCTCATCAAGCATGGTTTATGGAGATTTTTTAAAAAAACAAGCTTTTGAAGACGATACAACTAAACCAAAAGAAATCTATGGAACTATGAAGTTAGCTGGAGAAGAAATAGTTAAAGGTTTTTCAAGATTTTCAAAAATTCCCTATACTATCATTCGACCTTCTGCAGCTTATGGGCCAACTGATATGAATGAAAGAGTCACCCAATTTTTATTATTAAAGGCTATAAATAATGGTTTGCTAGAAATACATGGTAAAGATGAAAAACTTGATTTTACTTATGTCGAGGATCTTGCAGAAGGTACGATAAAAGCGGCATTTAATAAAAAAGGAGAGAATGAAACATTCAACATAACTACAGGAAGTGGAAGAACTATTTTGAGTTACGCCAAAATCCTAAAAAAATACTTTAAAATGATTAAGTTCAAAATTGTTTCGAGGGACAAAACAAGACCAAAAAGAGGAACGCTTTCTATTAAAAAAGCAAAAAAACTAATTAATTATAAACCAAAATTTAATTTAGAAAAAGGAACATCAAATTACGTTAAGTTTGTTAAGGGACTTAAAAATATAAACTTTGAAGGAGCAGCAAGGTTTCCAGTGAAAAAATCAGATTAAATATTTTGTGAAAAATTTAGTTTTTTTTTATCCAAAAATTGAGGATGATGGTCTTAAAAAAACATTTATTACATATTTAAATTTTTTTTCCAATAAATACAATATTATCTTAATTACCTCTTCTTCCAATTTAAAAATTTCCAAAAAGTTTCTTAATAAAATTAAGATTGATTATGTGAAAAGTTCAATTTTTAAAAAAATCAATTTAATTAATAATCTTTTATGTCTTTTTAAAATATTCAAATATTTAAATGAAAAAACTGTTTTTTTTTCACTGGATAAACATTCTTATCTTTTGACTCTAAAAATTTTAAAGATAAATTTTAATTTGATTTTAAGAATACCCAATCCTATTATGACAAAAAAATTTACTAGAAATTCTTTTTTTTCAAATTATGCAGGGAACTTTATAGGAAATTTAGATTTAGGTTTGTCAAAATATGCAGATAAAGTAGTTGTATATTCAAAACAAAATTTAAATTTTATTAAAAAAAAATATGGTCTTAAAAACCAGATATTAATAAGAAATTTTTTTGAAAAAAAAAAAATAATTAGAAAATTAAAAATTAAGAAGTTTTACAATATTTTCTTTATTGGAAGACTTGAAGTCAATAAAGATCCATTCTTTTTTTTAAATTCATTAAATAAAATTAAAAACTTTAAAATTAACATACATATAATTGGTGAAGGGTCAGAGAAAAAAAGGCTGTTAAAATTAAAAAATATACACAATAAAAATAATATTAAAATTTACGGACATATTAATAATCCATTTAAAAAATTTTACAAAAATATAGATTTATTTTGTTTAACATCAAAATTTGATGGAACGCCAAATGTTTTGGGAGAAGCAATAAGTTTTAAAATTCCTTGTGTTGCACCTAAATCCGTTGGGAATGTAAATGAACTTTTAGGAAATGGAAAATTTGGAAACATTTATAAACCAGAAGATGAAAAGAGTTTTATAGCCGTTGTTACTAAGGCATTAAAAAATTACAATCAATCTATCAATAAAGCTAAACTAGCTTATAAGAATTTAGAATTATATAATAAAAAAAATACTTTAGAAAAATTGAATAAATGTTTAATTGATTTAACGACTTAAAAAATTAAATCTACTAATTAAATAATCTAGGTTTGGAAATTTTTTTCTTTCATTAATAAACTTATATAATTTATTTGCTAGTATTAAATCATTTTTAGTATCAACGGATAGATTCATGTGAGAGAAATTTGATTTATATTTAAAATTCTTAATCTTGAATTTTTTATAATTTTTATAAAAATATTTTGGAAAATGTTCTTTAAAATAACTAGATCTTAATTTTGAATAATTTTTAATTAAAATTGATGATTTAAAAATTTCAATTGATTGTCCTTTTGGATATGATCTTGGAAATACGTTTGTAACAATATCACAATTTTTTTTATCAAAAATTTCAATTCCCTTATCTAGTAATTTATTGTGTATAAATGGACTATCTGCACAAATTCTTATGAAAGAATTTTCATTGTTTAGTTTTAAAATTTTTACAAATCTTAACCAGACATCGTTTAAATCACCTCTGAAATAATTTATTTTTTTTTTTACACAAAATTTTACAATTTTATCATCACTTTTGTGTGTTGAAGTAGCTACAATAATTTTTTTAATTTTTTTTGATTTTGCCACTCTATCAAAAACTCTTTTGAGAAGTTCTTTTTTTTTTATTTTTTTTAATACTTTACCTTTTAATCTTTTAGATGATAAACGAGCTTGAATAATTGCCAACATTCTTAAAAAGTAATTTTTTTAGATATTTACTTTTTCATTTTCCAAACATAATTTACAAATTATGTTAGGATTATTGTTTATAAATCCTTCTCTTATTTCTTTCATTTTTTCATTTTTCCAAATTACCTTTAATGGTTGTTCCAAGACATTTCCAACGGGTAAATTTCTTCCAACTGTATTACAGCATGGGCCAACTGTTCCATCAGCATGTATTCCAACTTGTCCCCAAGGTTCGTTACAATTATATTCGGATAAAACTAATTTTGAAGAATCATATTTTTTTTTGTGAAGGTCGTCATAAAAGTTTATTGAATTTTCTTTTTGAATTTCTACTGTATCTACTATATCTATCCACTTTTCTATAAATTGATCAACTTCGTGATAATTGCTTTCTAAAGCAACAAATGAAACTCTCGTAAGTGGCAACTTTTTATTCAACTCTTTTCTTAAAGAAACAAAATTTTTAATATTATTTTCAATATGACTTAATCTATTTGTATTTATTTTTTTTTTGTTAACAGGTATTCTAACTTTGTCATAAGTGGATTCTGTAGCAGCATCTAATGATACGAATAATCTTGTTAGGGAACTATTTAGAATTATTTCGCTATTTTTTCTATTTAGTAATGTTCCATTTGTGAATAAAAATTGATCCATTATTCCTGCTTTAGCAGCTAACTCCAAAACTTCTGGAAATTTTTTATAAAGTAAAGGCTCAGAATTACTGAACAAAATTGCGTCTAGTTTATTTTCTTTAAATTCATTAAATAACTTTTTTAATTCTTCAATTTCTAAAGTATATTTTTTAGTATCATTACGGAAACCCTGAAAACACATTGTGCACTCTAGATTACACCTATTTACCAGTTCTAATATTACAGAGATTGGATAGTTTGGTAAAAATTTATGGGTTTTATCATTAAGATAATTTTCATATTTTGCTCTATATTCATTATATCTTTCTCCAAATTTAGGAAATAATTCTTCATATAAAATTTGTTCGGTGTCTACCCTGTTATTTTTTTTTATAACACTTGCAGACAATAATTTTTTAATTTTATGATTGTCTTTATCTTCTATTTCTTTTTTTTTAATATCCATTGGTTATTTTAATATTATTTATTGCAAATCTGATTAAATTAATTTACTATCGTTCAAAATTTGAACAATGTCAATTAAAAGTTATCTTTTTAAATATAGCTTCATTTAATTATAATGAAAAATATTAATAAAATAGCCATATTTTACAATAATTACAGAGGATATTATCTATTTAAAAAGTTAGAGAATGAGGGATACCAAATTGCAAAAATTTTAGCCAAAAAAAATTTAAATCGTAAAGTTGAAAAATTAAGTAGAGCTAATAAAATTATAAGAAATCTTAAATCTAAAGATTTTTTAAAATTTATAAAAAATAGAAGTTTCGACCTTTTTATTCTTGCAGGTTTCCCATATATTTTTCCAAAAAAATTAATCTCTATTCCTAAATACGGTGTTATTAATCTTCATGGTGGAAAACTTCCTAAATATAGAGGTGGAAGTCCACTGAGCTGGCAAATAATTAATAATGAAAAAAAAATTGGTTTATCTGTAATTAAAATTAATGAAAAAATTGATGAAGGAGAAATCATAATTGAAAAATCCTTTAAAAATTTAAAAACAGATACTATTTTAGAAGTTCAAAAAAAATCTTTTAAAATATTTGTTAAATTAACGACTGATGCTATTAAGATTTTAGAAAAAAGAAAAAAACTAAAGAAACAAAAAAAATCAAATTCGTATTTTTTTCAAAGGACCGATAAGGATAGTAAAATTAATTGGAAAATAAATGCTAAAGATGTATATAATTTTATACGAGCAATTTCTTACCCTTACAAAGGTGCTTATTCATATTTTTTTAAAAATAAAATAAGAATATTTAAATCAAAAATTTCCCGGAATTATCCAAAAAATATCAAGATTGGAGACTTTTTTAGAGATAGTAATAAAAATCTTTATGTTAAATGTAAAATTAATAGTATTAAAATTTTAAAATCTGAACCAAGTGTTAAAAAATTAATCTTAAAGAATAACAAAAAATTATGTGTGGTATAGCGGGCTCAATAATAAATACTAAACTATCCAATTTAAAAGTTTCAAAACTTTTGAACCTAATGAAAAATAGAGGACCAGACAATCAATCATTTAAAAAATTTGAATTCAATAAAAAGAGTTTATATTTTTTTTCCTCTAGATTAAAGATTGTTGATAGAAATGATAGATCTAACCAACCTATGACCTTTGGTAATATTACAATTATTTTTAATGGTGAGATTTACAACCATGAAGAGCTTAGAGAAAAAATATTAAAAAAAAAATGTAATCTTAAAACTAGATCTGATACTGAAATTATTTTAAGATTGTATCAAATATATGGAGCTAATTGTGTAGACTATCTTGAGGGAATGTGGGCTTTCGCAATATACGATCAAGCGCAAAAAATTATTTTCATCTCTAGAGATAGAATTGGAGAAAAGCCGTTATATTACTCCAAAAAAAATGGATCGTTTTATTTTGGATCACAAACAAACTTCATTAGAAAATTAATATCAAACAACTCTATTAATCATAATAAAATTTTAAATTATTTAGCATATGGATACAAATCAATTGAAAGAGATAATGATAGTTTTTATGAAAATATTTTTAAACTTGAACCTGGAACAAATTTAATAATAAATAATAATTTTGAATTTAAATTTAAGAAATTTTGGCGGCCCAAAATTTTTGAAAACTCTTTATCAGAAAAAAAAATCAATAATATAATTTCCAGTAATTTAAATAAAAGTATTTCTGAAATTTGTAAAAGCAATCTTAAAATTGGACTTTCATTGAGTGGCGGAGTTGACTCCAATTTGCTTTTAAGTTTTATTACTAAAAAACTTGGTAAGAGAAATATAACTACTTATTCCATTATTGATAATGATCCAAGATATGATGAATCGGAACTTATAAATTATTCTGCTAAAATTTATGGTGTTAGAAATCAAAAAATAATATTAGATCCCAGAGAGAATCATTTTGAAAATCTTAATAAACTTATTCAATATCATGACAAACCTATTTCCACTATTAATTACTTTTTACAGTCTTACATTTATAAAACAATGGCAAAAGATAATATTAAAATTAGCATTAATGGAAATGGTGCAGATGAAATGTTTGCTGGTTATTATCAGCATTACCAGCTTTATTATCAAACTTTAAATAAAAATGATTTAAAAGTTTCATTCAAAAAAAAATGGGGGGAAAATATATTGCCTTTATTAAGAAATAATGAGTTTAAAAATCTTAATAAAAAAAAAATAAAGAGTTTTTTTAAATTCTTTAATAAAAAAGAGTTTAGAAAGAATTTTAAGAAAAATTTAAGAGAGGAATTTTTTATATATAATGTGCTCAAAAATAAGATGGCAAATGAATTTTTTTATCAAACATTGCCACTAGCACTTCATGAAGATGATCTTAATGCAATGTTTTACTCAATTGAAAATAGATCACCGTTTTTAAGTAAATCTCTTGTTGAAACATGCTTTTCTATAAAATCGAAATATTTTATGAAAGATGCATTTAATAAATATCTTTTAAGAAAAAATTCTGAAAATATTCTTAAAGACAGAATAAGATTAAACAGAGAAAAGAAGGGATTTAACGCTTCTTTTGACAGTGTATTTTCATTCAGCAATAAAAAATTCAAAGATTGGTTTTTCGAAAAAAATAGTCCAATATTTGATTTAATAAAAAGAGATATATTTTTAAAAAAATTTCATAAATCAAAATTAAAAGAATTGAACCAACAAAACTTATTCAATATTTGTAGCGCTAAACTTTTTTTAGAAAAAAATTAAATGATAGTTATCATTGATATAGGTATTAGCAATATAGGTTCTATCAGAAATGCTTTAAACTTCCTTGGAATAAAAAACAAAATTTCGAGATCTGAGATAGATCTAAAAAATGCAAAAAAAGTTATTTTTCCAGGTAATGGTAATTTCGGCGAAGCCATGAAGTTAATAAAAAGATATTCATTGGATAAAATATTGAATGAGGAAATAATTAATAAAGAAAAACCTTTCTTGGGTATATGTTTGGGATATCAGATAATGTTAAAAAAAAGCGAAGAAAGCAAAGATGTAGATGGATTCGGATGGATAAATGGAGAGGTTAAGAGATTTAAAAAAACAAAAAAATTTAAAGTTCCGCATGTTGGTTGGAACAATATCAAATTCAATAAAATGAAACTTATGGATAATATTCCTAATAATTCTAGGTTTTATTTTGATCATTCCTATTATACAGAAATTAATGAAACAAAATCTAAATATGGTGTTACCAATCACGGTGTTGATTTTAGAAGCGTATATACTTCTAATAATATTTTTGGATGTCAGCCTCATCCTGAAAAAAGCCAAAAGTTTGGCTTACAAATGATAAAAAATTTTTGTGAATTATGTTAGCCAAAAGAATTATAGCAGTTTTAACTTTCGATAACGGTTCACTGACTAGAACTAAAAATTTTATTCAAGATTATAAATATACAAATAATTTCATCGATAATTCTTTATTTGATGGAATAGTTTTAATTGATGTTAGTAGAAATAAAATTCAAAGATCAAAATTTTATGAAGTTGTAAAAAATTTTTGTAAAAATTGTTTTGTACCAATTACAGTTGGCGGCATGATTAATGATATTGATGAAATAAAGTTTTTTCAAAAAATAGGCGTTGATAAAATATTAGTCAATTCAATTACAGTTAAAAATGAAAAATTACTTCAGAAGGCAATAGGTATATTTGGAAATCAGTTTTTTATGATAGGTTTAGATTTTAAAAAGGAAAAAAATCTTTATAATTTTTATTATAATAATGGTCAAAAAAAAATTAATTCCTCATTTATTAAATGGATAAAGAAAATTCAAAAATTTAATCCTGGAGAAATTTTACTTCAATCAATTGATCGTGATGGGTCTTTAAAAGGTTATGATTTAAAAATAATAAAAAAAATAAAAAACTATTTTGAATGTCCTATTTTGGTATGTGGTGGAGCTGGAAATTGGAAGCACTTTGTTGAAGCATTTAAAATTGGAAGTATAGATGCAGTCTGTACCAATAATATTTATCACTTAACTTACAAAAGTATATTAAGCTCTAAAAAATATTGTATTAAGAATAATATTCAAATTAGATTAGAACAATGAAAAATTTTGAAAATAATATCGAATATTGTAAAAGTTGTTTAATGCCATCTTCGAGGCCCAGAATAATTTTTGATAAAGAAATTTGTAATGCCTGTAAGTATAAAAACTCAAGAAAAAAGATAAATTATAAAAAAAGAGATGCCGAACTTGTTAAAATTTTAAACAAGTTTAGATCAAAAAAAAATGAATATGATTGCATAGTACCCTGGTCTGGTGGAAAAGACAGTAGCTATATTGCTTATCAATTAAAGTTTAAATATGGTATGAGGCCGTTGCTTGCAACTTTTTCCCCATTAATACCGACTCAAGTAGGAATTAATAACAGAAAAAAATTGCTAGATTTAGGTTTTGATCACGTAATTTTTAAGCCAGATAAAAAAGTTTCTTCTTATCTAGCAAAAAGATTTTTTGAAGAAAGGGGTAACCCTAAAGTTGCCTGGGACGCAGGGATAAACTCTTTTCCTATAAAATTAGCCATTGAAAAGAAAATTAAATTAATTTTTTATGCTGAACATGGTGAAAGTCATTATGGGGGGAAAGTCCTAAATAAAAAATCTGAAATGATAAGAAATTTAGATGAAATTTATGAACATCAAATAGGAGATGATCCTTCAAATTGGTGTGATGATGTTTTGGGAGAAAAAGATTTAATACCGTATAAAATCCCAAGTTTAAAAGAGATAAAAAAAAATCAAGTAATCCCATTATATTTTGCTTACTTTGATAATTGGGATGTTAATAGAAATTTTGAATTTTTAAGGAAAAAAATTAAATTTGAAACTCATGAAAGCAATAGATCTCCAGGAACTTTTACCAATTACGATAGTCTAGACGATCATATTGACTCTATTTATTATTATTTTCAATATTTAAAATTTGGTTTTGGTAGATGTTGGAGGGATGCATCAAGACATATTCAATTAGATAAACTCTCAAAAAAAAAAGCAATAGATCACATTAAAAAGTTTGATGGTGAGATAAATGAAAAAGATTTAGATAAAACCTTAAAATTTTTGAATATTTCAAGAATAGACTTTTTTGATTTTGTAGAAAAACACAGAAATGAGATGATTTGGAAAAAATCAGGCAATCAGTTCAAGCTAATTAATGAACTAAAATTTTAATTATTTTATAATTTAATAAATTGTTTACTATTTGAAATGAATCTTATTACAAAAGAAACTCTTGGAATTATATTTGTTTGCTGATCTGATTTGTGAAGAACCTTACTTTCAAAAACAATTACATCCCCAAGGGAAGTTTTATTACAAACTATTTTATATTTTTTCTCAACATCTATAAGTGGTATCTTTTGTGTCCAGGCATCTTTAAGCTTTACGTGTTTGAATGAATAATTTTTTTTGTTTGATTTTTCTGCAAGCAACATACCTCCATCATTTTTGGTTCCTACGTTTCTTAAAATTGGAAACCAAAAATGTAAACCCTTATTATGATTAGGGTAGAATTGCGACTCTTGGTGCCACTTATATTGAAGCCTTTCAAGATTTCTCTTATTAAATAACATAATTGGATCAGTCCTTTGAACAAAACTGTAATCTTTTCCAAAATATTTTATTAATAATCTATCAAGTTTATTTTTATTAATAATCTTTTTAAATCCTTCACAAACGCCAAAATCTCTTGATATTCCATAGAATAATTTTCTATCTTTTTTTTCAATCTCCTCTAGCAATTTTATTAAATTAATCCTGTAATCTTTTGTTTTAAGTAATTTTGAACATTTCTTTGAAATTGATTTATATTTTTTTAAACAATACCTGCTTATAAATTTAATAAAAAGAATCTCTATTTTTTTTATTTCATTCTTGCTAAAAAATGCTTTTTCAACAAAAAACCCAGTTTTTTTCAAATTTTTTATCATTATCTTTTTTGAAATAGGAAATAATTAATTCCTAAACCATTCGTTCCTTTAAAAACATATTTATTTTTGTTTAAAAATTTGCGTGCATTATTTATAGATGGTTTTTTTTTAAAATAAAAAAATATTTTAGTCAATTCTTTAAAAAAATTATCTTTATGCCTGTTTAAACCGAAACTTAAATCGGTATCTTTTATAAAATTATTTTTAAGATTATCTTTTTTTAATTTTGCCAAAACTTCAATCAAGTCTTGATTTCTTTTATTGTTGAAAAAATTGACTAGTTTGTAGAAATTTTTTTTTCCATTTTTTGGAATATTTTTTTTAATTCTTATATGATCATTAATGGTTTTAGAGGACCATAAAAATTCAGAAAAAAATAAGTAATTTTTTAAATTTTTAAGAGTGTCATTATTTCCAGAGTCTGCCCTAGGCAAAAAAATTGTAGGCCAAAGAGAATAAAGTGTAAATTCTTTTTCCAAGCTGCTAAAAACTTGTTTAAGATTTAAATAATCATGTTGTTTATTCAAAAATTGGTCGTTTATTACACTTGCCCTAGACCTAAACCCGAACTTAACACATCTATCTATGTGGTTTTTAAAAAGATGATTAGCTGCAAATTTAATTTTTTCTTCAGTTTTTCCCCAGGATCTAACGATCAATTTCATCAAATTATGTTGCAAATTTGAGGAGCTAACACCAAAAGACAATAGTAAAAAACCTTTTGGTTTAACAAGCTTTTTTAGATGATTTAATCCTTTTATTGGATTGGGTAAATGATGAAGAGCTGCAGTGCAGATAATAAAATCATATTTTTTTTTAACTTCAAAAAATTCTTTATTGTAAAACTTAGCTTTATTAAGTTTCATGATTTTTGAAGTTTTGTTTGCATATTCTATTGAAAACTTATTAAAATCATAACCATCAACAAAAGCGCCGTTTTTAGCTGCGATGAATGCTAGATCTCCGGTGCCACAAGCTATATCGCCGACTTTTAAACCTTTAAAAAATCTTAGAGGAAAGTGTAATTTTTGACCCATCAATTCACTAAAAATTTTTATATTCTTATTTAGATTAGTAGAAATTGAAGGGTTATGTTTTTGGTATATTTTTAATAAATCTAATTTTATTCTATTTTTTAATTTTCTCATTATAATTTTTAATTGTATGTCTTAATTTTATTAAGTCTTTAAATATCATAAAATGATTAATTTGGTAAAAAAAATTGAGGCAATCAATTCGAATTAATAAGTAAATTAAAAACTTTGACTATTTTTTTTTAAAATTAACAAATTTTAAACTTTGATTTAACCAGATTTTAAAAAAATTGATTAATTTTTTTGAATTATCAAATTTATAGTTTTTGTTTTTGATTTCTTTACATTTCTTAAAAATAACTACAAGGTTATCACTATCTTTAAAATTATTTTTTTTAACAACTTTAAAATTAAAAACCAACAGCAAGTTTCTAAGAGTATTAAAAGAAAATCTCCAAGGATAACTTTTGAAAGTATTAAGAGTATTAAAGTAATAAAATATTGAAACCTTCGGTTCAATTAAAATCCTTGAACTCTCGGCAATAATTAAATGTCCATTTAATTTTAGTATTTTGTAAATTTTATCTATAAGCTCGTCTGGTCTTGCTGATGAACCTAAAGTCCATGTGAGAAATATTACATCAAAATAATTTTTAAAAGTTCTTTCATCAATATTTTGTATATTTGAATTAATAAATTTTATGCTTTTGCTTTGAAATCTTCGTCTATTAAATTTACACATTTCTTTTGAATGCTCAAATCCATGAATGTTTTTTAAGCCATAAAACTTATTTAAGACTTTAATCAAACCTGCACCTCCACAGCCTAAATCTGCAATTTTTTTATTCTTATTTAAATACTCTTCAGCCATTGAAACTGCGTAAAGATGGCGGCTTAAAAAGTGAGGTGTATTAGAACTGTAAGTTTTTTTTATATACCTTTTATCCCAATCACTTAAATTTTTAATAGTGGAGTTTATTTTTTTTGGGATCAGCATTCCTGTATTTTTTGATACAAATAGATCCGCGTAAGAAAATTTTTTTAAGAAATTGAGTTTGATTGATCTATTTTTAACAATACATTGAAAGTCTTTTAGTATCTCAGATTCAGAATTTAGGTATTTATTTTTTTTTTTCATTTATGTTAATCTAAGAATAAAAAACCTTTAGGGTAAAATACTTTTGATTATCAAATCTAATAAGGCTATTAATACTAAAAAGTAAGTTTTTAAAAAAGTTGTTTTACCAACAATTATTTTTGCATAAGTTCTAGTATAATATAAAAAAAATTTTTTTCAGTGCATAAATCAAGCCAATTGAGCTATTAGTACTGGTCAGCTGCACGCATTACTGCGCTTCCACATCCAGCCTATCAACGTGGTGGTCTACCACGGCTCTATAGGAAGAACTAGTTTTGAGGTGAGTTTCCCGCTTAGATGCTTTCAGCAGTTATCTCGTCCATACTTAGCTACCCGGCACTGCAGCTGGCGCTACAACCGGTCCACCAGTGGTATGTTCAACCCGGTCCTCTCGTACTAGGGTCAACTCCTCTCAATTCTTCTACACGCATAGCAGATAGGGACCGAACTGTCTCACGACGTTCTGAACCCAGCTCACGTACCACTTTAATTGGCGAACAGCCAAACCCTTGGGACCTGCTCCAGCCCCAGGATGTGATGAGCCGACATCGAGGTGCCAAACACTGCCGTCGATATGAGCTCTTGGGCAGTATCAGCCTGTTATCCCCGGCGTACCTTTTATCCGTTGAGCGATGGCCCTTCCACTCAGAACCACCGGATCACTATGACCGACTTTCGTCTCTGCTCGACTTGTCAGTCTCACAGTCAGGCAAGCTTATGCCATTGCACTCTACGAACGATTTCTGACCGTTCTGAGCTTACCTTCGCACGCCTCCGTTACTATTTGGGAGGCGACCGCCCCAGTCAAACTACCCACCATACAATGTCTTGATGCCGGATAACGGCTATCAGTTAGATATCAAGAAAAACAAAAGAGGTATTTCACTGGTGACTCCACAAAAGCTGACGCCTTTGCTTCAATGTCTCCCTCCTATGCTAAATATGTTTTTCCTAACACCAATGTAAAGTTGCAGTAAAGGTGCACGGGGTCTTTCCGTCTAACTACGCGAACTCCGCATCTTCACGGAGAATTCAATTTCACTGAGTTGATGTTGGAGACAGCGGAGAAATCGTTACGCCATTCATGCAGGTCGGAACTTACCCGACAAGGAATTTCGCTACCTTAGGACCGTTATAGTTACGGCCGCCGTTTACTGGGGCTTCAGAAATGAGCTTGCACCCATCGCATTAACCTTCCAGCACCGGGCAGGCGTCAGACCCTATACATCCACTTACGTGTTAGCAGAGCCCTGTGTTTTTGATAAACAGTCGCTTCTCCCTGGCTTGTGCCACCTTTAAATAGTTGCCTACAAAAAGGTCTTCCTTATTCCGAAGTTACGGAAGCATTTTGCCGAGTTCCTTCAACATCATTCTCTCAAGCGCCTAAATATACTCTATTAATCCACCTGTGTCGGTTTAGGGTACGGTCTAATGATGGAGCTATTTCTTGGAACCTTTTCGCGGCAAGTTCAATCCATTAAGAACTCACAACTTTCAAGATCCGTCACTACCATCTGGTTAAGGAATATTAACCTTATTTCCATCGACTACGGCTTTCGCCCTCGCCTTAGGTGCCGACTAACTCTGCGCGGATTAACCTTGCGCAGAAACCCTTGGATTTTCGGCGAAGAAGTTTTTCACTTCTTTTATCGTTACTTATGTCAGCATTCGCACTTCTGATACCTCCAGGATCCTTCACAGGTATCCCTTCACAAGCTTACAGAACGTTCCGCTACCAGTTACAATTTTCGAAAAAATTGTAAATCCACAGATTCGGTATATGATTTTAGCCCCGTTACATCTTCGGCGCAGAAACTCTATTAGACCGGTGAGCTGTTACGCTATCTTTAAAGGATGGCTGCTTCTAAGCCAACCTCCCGGCTGTTAAGGAATTTCCACATCCTTTCACACTTAATCATAATTTTGGGACCTTATCTGGTGGTCTGGGCTCTTTCCCTCTCGACCATGGACCTTAGCACCCACAGTCTGTCTGCTGAGGAACAATGTTTAGCATTCGGAGTTTTATTAGGTTTGGTAAGAATCTCTTCCCCCTAGCCCATTTAGTGCTCTACCTCTAAACATCTATTTACTCAACGCACTACCTAAATAGTTTTCGCGGAAAACCAGCTATCTACGAATTTGGTTGGCCTTTCACCCCTTACCACAAGTCATCCAAAGACTTTTCAACGTCAACTGGTTCGGTCCTCCGGCAAGTGTTACCTTGCTTTCAACCTGCTCATGGTAAGCTCATTCGTTTTCGGGTCTAATTCATTTAACTATTCGCCCTATTAAGACTTGCTTTCGCTGCGCCTACACCTAGATGGCTTAAGCTTGCTAAATAAATTAAGTCACTGACCCATTATACAAAAGGTACGCCGTCACTCTAAAAAGAGCTTCGACTGATTGTAGGCATGCAGTTTCAGGTTCTATTTCACTCCCCTAATAGGGGTTCTTTTCACCTTTCCCTCACGGTACTAGTTCACTATCGGTCACTGAAGAGTATTTAGGCTTAGAGGGTGGTCCCCCTATATTCGAGCAGGATTTCACGTGTCCCGCTTTACTCATGAATTTTAATAAACATTACTTATACGGGACTATCACCCTCTATGGTTAGCTTTTCCAAACTATTCAAATTTTTTTATTAAAACTGCTGGCCTAATCCGGTTTCGCTCGCCACTACTAACGGAATCTCAATTGATTTCTTTTCCTCTGGTTACTTAGATGTTTCAGTTCTCCAGGTTGTCTCTTTAAACTTATGTATTCAATTTAAAGTACCACATAAAGTGGTGGGTTTCCCCATTCGGAAATTTTCGGATCAAAACTTACATACAGCTCCCCGAAACTTATCGCAGTATATCACGTCCTTCTTCGGCTTTCAGTGCCAAGGCATCCGCCACACGCCCTTAAACGCTTGATTTATGCACAGAAAAAAATTCTGTGTTGAATCAAATTTTTATTTTGAACATTAGCTAATAACATTACTAATGTTCGGATATAGATATTGATATTAATTATTTTATTTACGATTTTTATAACTAAGTGTTTGGTGGAGGATAGCGGGATCGAACCGCTGACCTCCTGAATGCAAATCAGGCGCTCTCCCAGCTGAGCTAATCCCCCTTAATCTTAATTTGGTGGGCCGAGAAAGACTCGAACTTTCGACCCCACCCTTATCAAGGGTGTGCTCTAACCAACTGAGCTACCGGCCCCCATGCAAGAGAAACACTAATTAAGAAGAGAAATGAGGACGGTCAACATTAACCTATGTATATTATTTAGAATAAAATTTTACTTTTATTCATCCTTAGAAAGGAGGTAATCCAGCCGCAGGTTCCCCTACGGCTACCTTGTTACGACTTCACCCCAGTCGCTGACTATACCGTGGTCAAGGGTATTAAACCTTGCCTTAAGGTAGAACCAACTCCCATGGTGTGACGGGCGGTGTGTACAAGACCCGGGAACGCATTCACCGTGGCACGCTGATCCACGATTACTAGTAATTCCAGCTTCATGCACTCGAGTTGCAGAGTGCAATCCGAACTGAGGTATCTTTTAAGGATTTGCTTAACATCGCTGTTTCGCTTCCTGTTGTAGATACCATTGTAGCACGTGTGTAGCCCAACACGTAAGGGCCATGAGGACTTGACGTCATCCCCACCTTCCTCCAGCTTATCACTGGCAGTTCTTTCAGAGTGCCCAACTTAATGATGGCAACTAAAAGTGAGGGTTGCGCTCGTTGCGGGACTTAACCCAACATCTCACGACACGAGCTGACGACAGCCATGCAGCACCTGTGTTTCGTCCGGCCGAACCGAAAACTTTAATCTCTTAAAGTCGCGACGAACATGTCAAGTGTTGGTAAGGTTCTGCGCGTATCTTCGAATTAAACCACATGCTCCACTACTTGTGCGGGTCCCCGTCAATTCATTTGAGTTTTAACCTTGCGGTCGTACTCCCCAGGCGGTGTGTTTATCGCTTTCGCTGCGACACTGAAAATAAATTTCCAACGTCTAACACACATCGTTTACGGCATGGACTACGAGGGTATCTAATCCTCTTCGCTACCCATGCTTTCGTTCCTCAGTGTCAGTAATGATCCAGAAAGCTGCCTTCGCAATTGGTATTCTTTCTAATATCTACGAATTTCACCTCTACACTAGAAATTCTGCTTTCCTCTATCAAACTCTAGCTGAAAAGTTTTGATGGCAGTTCCAGAGTTAAGCTCTGGGATTTCACCACCAACTTTTTCAACCACCTACGAACTCTTTAAGCCCAGTAATTCCGAACTACGCTAGGTCCCTTCGTATTACCGCGGCTGCTGGCACGAAGTTAGCCGGACCTTCTTATTCGGGTACAGTCATTTTCTTCCCCGACGAAAGAGCTTTACAACCCAAGGGCCTTCTTCACTCACGCGGCATCGCTGCATCAGAGTTTCCTCCATTGTGCAAGATTCCCCACTGCTGCCTCCCGTAGGAGTTTGGGCCGTGTCTCAGTCCCAATGTGGCTGATCATCCTCTCAAATCAGCTATTGATCAAAGTCTTGGTAGGCCATTACCCCACCAACAAACTAATCAAGTGCGGGCTCATCCTATGGTGCATAAAGCTTTCTCCGTAAAGACTTATCCAGTATTAGCACAAGTTTCCTCGTGTTATTCCAGGCCAAAGGGCAGATACCCACATGTTACTCACCCGTCTGCCACTAAGTATTGCTACTTCGTTCGACTTGCATGTGTTAGGCGTGCCGCCAGCGTACGTTCTGAGCCATGATCAAACTCTCAAGTTTAAAAACGGCGCACACTAGCTTCTATATAAATTCTAAGAATAAAATTTATATAAAGTTGAAGTGTGTACGACAAATTTTGGTAACCTTAACCGTCCACACTTCTCTTCTTAAATTTTTACATTTTAAATAGCTAATTGAGCCAAAAAGGCTCAATAATCCTCACTAATTTTATTGTTTAACAATAATTTTTATTGAGAAGTTCGATGCTTATAGGCTAAAATTAAAGGAAATCAAGCTTTTAAGAGTAAAAAAAACGTCCAAAACCCCTTATTTTTAAAGGTTTTTTTTGATATTAATCGATCGCTAAAATATTAATGACAACTTCAATAATTTTTGATGCTAAAAAAAATTAAGCTAAAGATAAAAAAAAACTTAGAAATATTCTCTCTTGGATTACTAATTTTAGTAACCATAACATTCACATCTTACTATAACTATAATAAAAAAAATATTTTTAATAATTATTCAAACTTACTACATAACGTATACTTTAGAAAATCAATCAATCAAGTATTGAATAATCTTG
This sequence comes from uncultured Pelagibacteraceae bacterium, assembly GCA_902602295.1. Classification (GTDB taxonomy): domain Bacteria; phylum Pseudomonadota; class Alphaproteobacteria; order Pelagibacterales; family Pelagibacteraceae; genus Pelagibacter. The sequence continues at coordinate 130,915 of CACKQM010000001.1, forward strand.
AACCAAGATTTAAAAAAATTGAACATGAAATAAGCGTAGGTGAAACATTTCATAATATATTAGAAGAATACTCTGTAAAAAATTCAGAGATAGAACAAATTAAAAGAGAGTTGGGCAAACAAATAAATTTAAATAAATTAAATGTTAATCAGAAGTTTAGTTTTATAATAGATCAAACAAACTCCGTAGTTAAAGAATTTGTATTTCAAGTGTCAAATACACAGAAGATTTTTCTCTCTAGAAAAGAAGAGACTGATAAATTTAATCAAAGGATTTTAGTTACTAAACTTGATAAAAATATAGTTTATGATGAAAGTATTATTTTAGAAAGTCTATACAAATCAGCTACAAATCAAAAAATTCCACCTGGAATTATAATTGAGTTTGCTAGGATTTATGGCTTTCAGGTTGATTTCCAAAGAGATGTAAGAAAAAAAGATAGTTTCCAAATAATGTATGAAGTTTTTTTAGATAATAAAAAAAATATAATTCAAACTGGTAATATACTTTATGCTAATCTAAAACTAAGCGGAGAAGATAATTCTTTATACTATTTTGACTCAGAAAAAAGTGAGGGTCATTATGATAAGAGTGGGAAAAGTGTTCAAAAGGCTTTAATGAAAACACCAATTAATGGTGCAAGATTATCTTCTTCTTTTGGAATGCGAAAACATCCAATAGATGGATTTAATAAAATGCATAGAGGCACGGACTTCGCTGCTCCAATGGGAACTCCTATCATGGCGTCTGGTGATGGCGTAATAAAAAAAGCAGGGTGGTGCGGAGGAGGTGGTAATTGTGTAGTGATAAAACACAATTCAACTTATCAAACTGTTTATGCGCATATGTCAAAATTTGCTAAAAGTATAAGAAAGGGAACAAGGGTAAAACAAGGTCAAACTATAGGTTATGTTGGCTCTACCGGAAAATCAACTGGTCCACACCTACATTACGAAGTAATTGTTAATGGAAAAAGAATAAATTCTCAAACATTAAAATTACCATCAGGAAAAATTTTAAAAGGGGATGAAAGAAAGATTTTTGAAACAAAGAGAATTAAATTGGATGTACTAAAGTCTGAAAAAATAATTGGTCTGAATTAATTAATTTCTGAATGTTTGTCTTCAGCGCCATCTTTTTCATTTGTTATAGAGTTTTCTTTATTTTCTCTATTTTCATTCGTGTCGGTGGTTTCCTCTAAATCCTTATTTTTAAAACTCATTTTTCTTTGAATTCCTTTCTCATTTAGAACTCTCGTAAAATGATCTGCATGCTGAAAGTAATTTTCTGATAAAATTTTATCCCCAGTTGATAAGGCTTCTCTAGCTAAGTTATTATATTTCTCAATTAATTTAGGCGCATTATGATTATTTCTCCCTGGAGATTTTCTTTGAAAATTTTCAGTAGTTGAAAAACTATTATTAAATTTATTTCTGTCACCATTAGACTTAAAATTTCTCTCATTTCTTCGAAAGTTGTTTCTTCGTCCATTGTTGTTTCTAAATGTAACCATCTTATTAAATTTTAATACTTACTATACAGCGATCATGATTTGATAAATCTTTAACAGATTTTTTAATATAAAACCCCTTATCACGTAATATTTTTTTTACTTTATTTTTTTGATCAAAACCTATTTCTATTATGAAATGACCACTTTTTTTTATCAGTTCAGACGATTTATTTATAACTTTTCTGATTTCTAATAAACCATCTAACCCGCCGTCTAATGCTAGTTTTGGCTCAAAACCAATATCTTTTTCCAAACATTTTAAATTACTTTGTTTAATGTAAGGAGGATTAGATACAATTAAATCATATTTGCCTGTGTTGAAATTGTCAATATTTGATTTAAATAATTTCAATCTGTTATTTATTCTTAATTTTTGAGCATTAACCTTGCTTATTTGCAATGATTTATTGCTTATATCAATGCCAGTTCCAATGAAATTTTTCTTTTCTTTCAAAATTGACATTAAAATACAACCAGACCCAATTCCAATATCTAATATTTGCAGCCTATTTTTATTTTTTACTAATTTAAGAACTTGTTCAATCACAATTTCTGTATCTGGTCTTGGTATTAATACATATTTGTTTACGATAAATTCATATTTCCAAAAATCTTTTTTTTTTATAATTTGCGCTATCGGCTTCCTCTTGGCTCTTTCTTGAATTAAATTGTCAAAGTGGTCAAGATCCCTTTTTTTAATTTCTTTATGTAAATTTAAAATTATAAATTTTTTATTCTTTCTAATTGCTTTAGACATTAAAATTTCACTATCTAGTTTTGCTGATATGATATTATTATCTATTAAAATTGATTGTCCTTTTTTTAATGCACTCTGTATATCCATAATTTAAAGTTTGCTCAAACTTTCCTCTTGTGCTTTTAAAGATAAAGACTCAATTATTTCATCAAATGCTTCTCCCTCCAAAAATTCTTCTAACTTATGTAAAGTTAGATTGATTCTATGATCTGTGACTCTTCCTTGTGGAAAATTATAAGTTCTAATTCTTTCAGATCTATCTCCGGTTCCAATCTTGCTTTTTCTATCCGCTGATCTTTCTTGATCTATTCTAGATCTCTCTAATTCATATAATCTTGCTCGCAATATTTTCATTCCCTTTGCCTTATTTTTATGTTGAGATTTTTCATCTTGCTGTGAAACACTCAAGCCAGATGGTATGTGAGTTATTCTTACTGCACTATCAGTTGTATTAACAGATTGACCACCGGGGCCACCGGCTCTAAAAACATCAATTCTTAAATCCGTCTCATTTATTTTTAAATCAACCTCTTCTACCTCAGGTAATACAGCAACAGTTGCAGCCGAAGTGTGAACCCTTCCTTGAGTTTCTGTATCTGGGACTCTTTGAACTCTGTGTACACCACTTTCATATTTTAAAGTTGAATAGATGTTGTTACCCTTAATAGACGCTATAACCTCTTTTAATCCACCCGCATCACTTCTCGAAATAGATATTAATTCCAGAGACCATTTTTTTTTGTTACAAACTTTTTCATACATTTTAAATAAATCACCTGCAAATAAACTTGCTTCTAGACCGCCAGTTCCAGCTCTTATCTCTATAATAGCATTTTTTTTGTCAGCCTCATCTTTTGGTAGTAAAAATAATTTTAATTTCTTTTCATTTTTCTCAAATTGTGAGTTTAACTCATTTAATTCATTATGAGCCATTTTCATTAACTCATCATCAGAATTTTTATCATTTAGAATTTTTTCTAGTTCAATTTTATCATTTTTATATGAAGCATATTTCTTTGCGCTATAAACAATTTCATTTAAATCAGAATATTCCTTTGATTTTTCTGCAAACAATTTCTTGTCTACCTTTCCCGATGCTAAATCTTTTTCTAGAGAAGAATGTCGAGTAATTAATTCCTCTATAGTTTTTTCAGGTATCATTTTGAATTATTCTCTAATTCGGAAGCTTTCTTCTCAACTTCATGAATCACTCTCGTTATCATTTCATCTGTCATAACTTTTTCACTTTGAACACCAGAGAGGTAAAGCATATTACTTCCCTTTTGCCCACCTGTAATTCCTACATCTGTCATTGCAGCCTCCCCAGGACCATTAACAACACATCCGATAATTGAGAGAGTGATTGGTGTCTTAATGTGTGATAGTTTTTCCTCTAAGACCCTTACAGTATCAATTACTTGAAAACCTTGTCTTGCACAGGATGGACAGGAAATAATCTTTACTCCTCTATTTCTAAGATTCAATGATTTAAGTATCTCATTTCCAATCGCCACCTCTTTTACTGGATCATCAGAAAGAGACACCCTTATTGTATCTCCAATTCCCTCTTTAAGTAGAATTCCTAAGCCAATTGAGGATTTAATACTCCCTGATATAAAACTACCAGCTTCAGTGATTCCCAAGTGAAGTGGATAATCTATTTTCTTTGAAAGTTGACGATAGGCCTCTACGGATAAAAAGACATCAGAAGATTTTACGCTTACTTTTAAATTTGAAAAATCCATATCCTCTAAAATTTCAATATTTCTTATTGCACTTTCTACCAATGCCTCCGGACAAGGTTCTTTAAATCTTTCTAGTATATCTTTCTCTAATGAACCGGCATTTACTCCTACTCTGATTGAACAATTATTATCTCTAGCAGATTTAATTACTTCAACAATTTTTTTTTTATCTCCAATATTTCCAGGATTTATTCTTAAACAACTCGCTCCATTTTCTGCAGCTTCAATTGCTCTCTTGTAATGGAAATGTATATCTGCAACTATTGGAATATCAACGTGTTTTGTAATTTCTTTAAGTGCTTTAGATGATGACTCATCAGGACAAGAAACTCTAACAATGTCAGCTCCTTCAGATTGTATTTCTTGAATTTGTTTAATTGTACTCTTAACATCTGATGTTAAGGTATTGGTCATTGATTGTACAGTTATAGGATTTTCACCTCCAACTTTAACATCACCAACATTAATAGTTTTGGTCTTTCGTCTTTTAATATCCCTAAAAGGTCTGAGGCTCATTTTTTTATTCTTGTAGTTTAAATTCTTTATGCAACGTAACTAAGGCTTTTTTAGCATCTTTTTTATTAATCAAAACAGAAATTTTAATTTCAGATGTTGATATAACTTGTATGTTAATTTTTTTATTTGCTAAAGCTTGAAACATTCTAAAAGTAACACCAGGTGTTGTTATCATTCCAACACCAATTATTGATATTTTAGAAACTCCTTTTTGGAATAACACTTTTTTAAATTTGATACTTTTGTTGTCTTGAATTATCTTTTTTGTTTTGTTGAGGTCTTCGGCTTTAATCGTAAAAGTTAAATCAGTTTCTTTTCCATTCGGTGAAATATTTTGTACTACCATATCAACGTTTATAGAATTGATTGATAGTGGTTTAAAAATTGATGCTGCCACACCTGGTCTATCTTTTACACCAACTAAAGTAACTTTTGCATCATTATGTGTTGAAGAAATTCCTGTAATAATTCTATTATTATTTAAATTTGTTTTTTTTGTAATTAATGTTCCAGGTTTTTTTATAAATGATGATTTTACTTCAATATTAATTCTATTTAATCTTGCATCTTGGATTGAAACGGGCTGCATAACTTTAGCACCCAAAGATGCCATTTCTAACATTTCCTCATAAGAAATTACTTTAATTTTTTTTGCTTTTTTTAACTTATTTGGATCTGTGGTGTATACACCTTCTACATCAGTATAAATAATACATCTTTGTGCTTTAAAGGATTTTGCTATCATAATTGCACTTGCATCTGAACCTCCTCTACCTATCGTAGTTACCCTCTCGTTCATATTTACCCCTTGAAAGCCGGTAATAATAGGAATCCCTCCTTCTTTAAGAAATCTTAATAGTTTATTTTTATTCACTTGTTGAATTCTTGAGTTTGTGTAAGGACCATTAGTGAAAATAGGTATTTGCCAACCTAACCAAGATCTTGATTTGAAACCTTTGTGGTTTAATCTTCCAGCTATTAAGGAGCATGCGACCTGCTCACCTGATGATACTAAAACATCATATTCGGAGTCTATGAAATTGTTACTAATTTGTTTTGATTTTTTGATCAAATCATTTGTCACACCACTCATAGCTGAAGAAACAACTATTACTTTGTTTTTTTTCTTTTTATGTTCAATAATAATATCAGTAACTTTTTTAATTTTGTCAATTGTACCAACTGATGTTCCACCAAATTTTAATACTACAATTTTCATGATAAATATTTTTAATTAAAATTTATTGATTAAATACATCTTCAATATATTGTTAATCTTGTAATGAAAACTAGCACAATAAATAAAAAAGAAATAGAGAAATTTTCTAGAATTGCGGAAGAATGGTGGGATCCTACTGGTAAATTTAAACCATTACATAAATTTAATCCTATTAGAATTTCATATATAAAGGAAAAAATAATTAATAGTTTTAAGCTTGAAAATTCAGATAAGCCATTACAAAAAATTAGATTATTAGATATTGGGTGCGGTGGTGGTTTACTATCAGAACCTATGAGCAGATTAGGAGCAGAAGTAACTGGCATAGATGCATCAGAAAAAAATATACAAGTTGCAAAACTTCATGCAAAAAAGAATAATTTAAAGATTAATTATCTAACTGCCTCACCAGAAGATTTAAAAATAGATAGAAAATTTGACGTAATTTTGAATATGGAAATTATTGAACATGTTGAAGACGTTGATATTTTTTTAAAATCATGTTCATCACTATTAAAAAAAGAGGGTATAATGTTTGTTGCAACAATAAACAAAACTTTAAAATCTTATTTATTTGCAATAATAGGTGCAGAGTACATTTTAAGATGGCTACCGATTGGGACTCACGAATGGGATAAATTTATAGATCCAAATGACTTAATTAAAATTTCTAAAAAATATAATCTTCAGTTACAAAATCTAGACGGAATGAAATTTAATATTATTACAGACAAATGGTCGATAAGCTCAGATAAATCCATTAATTATATTGGAAAATTTAATAAAGTCTAATTACTCTTATCTTCAATCCATGGTATCATTTCAGCTTCAACTCCTTCTTCCTTAAGCTCTTGAATTTCATTTTTTGTAGCCGTGCCATAAATACCTTTTTTCTTATTTTTTTTATTATAGTGTAATGATCTTGCTTCGTAAGCAAAATTTTCACCCACATAATCAAAATTACTTTTAATAAATTTTTGATACTCTTTAATCTTGTTTTTTATCTCATTTAATTTTGTGTTCTTTTTTTCAAGATTATCGATTTTATTTCTATTTATTAATTGAGGAGCCATTAAAGTTTTTTCAACTTTTTGAGAATTACATTTATGGCAATTTAAAAACTTTTTACTTTTGAGTTTTTCATACTCTTTAGATGAAGCAAACCAGCTATCAAATGAGAAATCACAATTTTTACAAATCAACTTATATTTGATCATAATAATTATTTAGTAATAGTTCTATAAATTTCAATAGATCAAATCTAACTTCGATAATCTCCATTAATCTCAATGTATTTTTTTGTCAAATCCATCGTGTAAACTTTAAAACTTTTGGAACCACAGGAGATATCAACATTAATATCAATGCTATCACTTTTCATATATTCGGATACTTCATCCTCATTATAATTAGAATTTAGCTTTCCATTAGAAACAACACTTACCTCACCAAATTTAATAGACAATTTTTCATGTTTAATTTGTACACCTGCTTTTCCTATTGCCATTACCACTCTTCCCCAATTAGCATCTTCGCCTGAGATAGCTGTTTTTACTAAAGGTGAATTTGCAATTGAGAAAGCTATTTTTTTTGCATCATCTTCATTTTTGCATCCCTGAATATTAACTGTTATAAATTTTGAAGCACCTTCACCATCAGCTACAACTCTTTTAGCTAAATTTAATAAAACCTTATTTAAAGCTAAATCAAAGTTTTTAATTTTTTCATCATTAGCATTTTTAATTTTAGGATGTTTTGATTTACCTGTTGAAAAAATTGAAACCATATCATTAGTGCTAGTATCACTATCACAGCTGATAGCGTTAAAAGTATTAGAAATATTTTTCTTTAAAAGTTTTTTAAGTACATCATTTGGTAAATCTGCGTCAGTAAAAATATATGCTAAGGTTGTAGCCATATCAGGTTGTATCATACCTGAGCCTTTAGCGACCCCAAATATCTTTATATCACTTCCACCAATTGAACATTCTTCCATTGCCATTTTAGGCTGAGTGTCGGTAGTCATTATCCCTAATGCGGACTTCATCCAGATATACTTATTTTGTGTATATTTTATTTTCTCAATTAGTTCAGGAATTTTATTGATTATTTTTTCCTCAGGAAAAATCTCACCAATAGTTCCTGTACATCCAAAAATTATTTCCTTTGAATTAATTTTTTTTGGTTGATCTTCATCCTCTTTCTGTTTTTGTGTTAATTTTTGAGAGATAATTTCTGCAATTTTTTCGAGACTTTTATAACCTTGTTTTCCAGTGAAACAATTGGCATTTCTTGTGTTTACTATTAATGAAAAAATTTTTTTAACTTTTTGATTTAAATTCCATTTTATATTTTCAGAAATTATTTTAGATTGGGTATAAACAGATGCATAGTTAACTCCATCTCTAAAATAAAACATAACTAAATCATCTCGAGAACTATTATATAAGTCAGCACTAATCGTAGAAATTGCTACACCGTCAATATGATCAAGATCTTGAAATTCGTTTAATCTCTTGCTTTTTGATTTAGATGATAGAAAATTTGTTAAATTAATACCCATTCTATTTAAAATAATTATTTAATGATTATATAAATGGTTATAAGTAAATAATAAATCAAAAACTGATGCTAAATCCACTTAACTTTTTCTCAAAACTAATTAAATCCAATAATCAAAGAGAACTTGATAGAATTGCTAAAATTGTAAACAAAATTAATTCATTAGAAGAAGAAATCAAAAATTTAAAAGATGAGGACTTTCCAAAAAAAACTATCGAATTTAAAGAAAAAATTAAAAAAGGAGAGAAAATTGAGCAGATATTGCCTGAGGCTTTTGCATTAGTCAGGGAGGCCTCAAGAAGAAAAAGAAGAGAAAGACATTTTGATGTACAATTAGTAGGCGGAATAGTCCTACAAGAATCTAAAATTGCTGAAATGAAAACTGGTGAGGGAAAAACGCTTACTATTACTCTTGCTGCATATCTTAATGCTCTTCATGAAAAAGGTGTTCACATTGTAACTGTAAATGATTACCTAGCTAAAAGAGATTCTCTAGAAATGGGTGAGATTTATAACTTTTTAGGATTAACATCTGGTTACATAAACAATGATCAAGACGACTCTCAAAGAAAGCAAAATTATAATTGTGACATTACTTATGCAACTAATAGTGAATTAGGTTTTGATTATTTACGAGATAATATGAAATTTTCAAAAGATGAAATGGTACAAAGGGAACACTTTTTTGCTATAGTTGATGAAATAGACTCTTGTTTAATTGATGAGGCTAGAACACCACTGATTATTTCTGGAGCAGCAGAGGATAGAACAACCCAATATTTGGCTATAGATAAATTAATCAGATTTTTGAAAGAAAAAGACTACGAGGTTGATGAAAAGGACAAAAATGTACTTTTAACCAATGATGGAATAAACAATATTGAAAAAATTTTTTCAAATGCAGGAATTTTAAAAAACAATAACTTTTATGATCCTGAAAACTTGAGTTTAGTTCACCATGTAAATCAAGCTTTACGAGCAAATCATTTATTTCAAAAAGGTAAAGATTACATCATTCAAGATGATGAGTTGAAAATTATAGATGAATTAACCGGTAGAATTCTTGAGGGAAGAAGATTTGGTGATGGGCTTCATCAAGCTTTAGAAGCAAAAGAAAGAATTCCCATAAAAGTTGAAAACCAAACTTTAGCTTCAATTACTTATCAAAATTATTTTAAATTGTATGATAAAATTTCTGGTTGTACTGGAACAGCAGTAACAGAATCTCAAGAATTTTACGAAATATATAATCTTCCAGTAGTTGTCATTCCAACTAATAAAAAAATGATAAGAAATGATTTTAATGACCAAATATTTAGAACAGAGACGGAAAAAAATGATGCTATCATTAGAAAGATAAAAGAGTGCCATCAAAAAGGTCAACCTTTATTGGTGTTTACTTCTAGTATTAATAAATCTGAAATATATTCAAATCTATTAAACAAAGAGAATATTAAACATGAAGTACTTAATGCTAAAAATCATGAAAATGAAGCTGAAATAATCGCAAACGCTGGCAAAGAAAATTCTGTAATTATTACTACCAGTATTTCTGGAAGAGGAGTGGACATTCAGCTTGGTGGAAAGAAAGGCTCAATTCCAGATGAAGAATTAAAGTTGAATAAAGAAAAAATTAAATCACTTGGTGGATTATTTGTAATCGGAACTGAAAGAATGGAGTCTCGAAGAGTTGACAATCAAGCAAGAGGTAGATCGGGACGTCAAGGTGATGAAGGAAATTCAATCTTTTATGTAAGTCTTGAAGATGATTTAATGAGAATTTTTGGATCGGACTCAATGAATAATATATTACAAAAACTTGGTCTTAAAGATGGAGAAAGTATTGATCATCCTTGGATAAATAAAGCTTTAGAGAGAGCCCAGCAAAAGGTAGAGTCTCGAAATTTTGACATAAGAAAAACATTAATTAAATTTGATAACGTTTTAAATGACCAAAGAAATGTAATCTTTAGTCAAAGAGAAGATGCCATGAATAGTGACACAATTTTTGATTATTCTAATAGTTTTTTAAACGAAATAATTGATGACCTTATTAGACTTAAAATAAAGAAAAAGTCCAATCCTAAAAGCAATGATTTTGAAAATAAACTTAAATCAATTTTAGGTAAGAATTTTATATATTCATACCTAGAGGAACTTACAAATTGTAGTGATAAAGAATTAAGGGAGTCATTAAATAAGAAATTTCAGAACTCAAGGGAGGAAAGAATAAAATTGTTAGGTAAAGATCAATCACAAGATATAGAAAAAAGAATTTTTTTACAAACTATTGATATAAATTGGAAATCCCACATTCAGTATTTAGAGCAACTTAGACAAGTAATCGGGTTAAGATCTTACGGTCAAAGAGATCCTTTAGTGGAATATAAAAAAGAAGCATTTCACTTATTTGAAAGTTTGTTAAATAGATTGAAACTAGATTTTACAACAATATTAATGAATCTAACTTTAGTTCAATCATCAACTAAAAACGTTGATAATGATGAAAAAAAAGAGAATTATAAAAAAGCATTTGATAAAAAAATAAGTAGAAACGAACCTTGCCCGTGTGGTTCTGGTAAGAAATATAAGCGATGTTGTGGAGCCTTATAAAAAGTAAAGAATCAATCCTATAACAAAAATTGCAAGTCCAGCACCTACAACAAATATTTTTTTGGATTTTAAAAAGTGATTAAAATTACTTTTTTCTAAATTTAGTGAACTTAATTCATTTAAATTACTCATAAATCCTTTGCTTCTACCTATTTTTAAAAATTTATTTTTTCTACCATCAAATATTTCCTCTGGGGACATTTGTTTAAAATTTTCTAAATTTTTATCTAAAGCATTTCTAATATTTTCTAGTATCAAATCTTTGTCTCTATGCGCACCTCCAGATGGCTCTGGGATAATTTCATCTATTATCTCAAGCTCTAGTAAATCTTTAGCCGAAAGCTTCATTGCTTTAGCTGCATCTAGCATTTTTTTTGGATCTCGCCATAAAATTGTTGCACATCCCTCAGGAGAAATAACTGAGTAAATTGCATTTTCTAACATTAAAACTTTATTAGATGATGCAAGAGCGATTGCACCTCCCGAGCCACCTTCCCCAATAACAATTGCAATCGTTGGAACTTTTAATTTCATACAACATTCTATTGATTTTGCGATGGCCTCTGCCTGGCCTCTTTCCTCTGCACCAACACCAGGATAAGCTCCCGGAGTATCAATAAATGATATGATTGGTATATTAAATTTATCAGCCAGCTTCATTAGCCGAATAGTCTTTCTGTAACCTTCTGGCCTCATCATGCCAAAATTTCTTTTGATTCTTGAATCTAAATCCTCTCCTTTTTCCTGTCCAATAACTAAAACTGATAAACCATTAAACTTTGCAAAGCCACATAGCACTGAAAGATCCTCGCCATAAAAACGATCACCTGATAAAGGGATGAAATCTTCAAACAAATTATCTATAAAAAATTTTGACTTAGGCCTATCCTCATGTCTAGCTACCATTGTAGTTTGCCAAGGGTCTAGGTTTGCATATACCATTTTTAATTTTTCATCCAACTCGTTTTGTATCTGAGAAATTTTTTGTGTATCTACTTCTGAAAGTCCACTTTGATTATATGGATCTTTAAGTTTATCTAATTCATCTTCCAAATTCTTTATATCACTTTCAAAGTTAAGATAATTTTTCATATTCTTTGATATTAACTATGGAAATTGACAACAAAATGTCAATGCTACTATTAATTATTTGACTTAGTTTTATGGGGGTTTTAGAAATTATTTATGACTAAAAATTATCAAAATGTGAACAATCTAAAAATTTCAGAGGAATTGCTGTCATTTGTAAATAAGGAGTTATTAAAAGATTTAAATATTTCTTCTGAAAAATTTTGGGAAGGTTTTGATAATGCTGTACATGATTTAGCACCTCAGAATAAAAAGCTGATCCAAATTAGAGAGAATTTACAAAAAAAAATAGATGATTGGCATATAAATAACAAAGGAAATAAAATCGAAATTGAGAAATATAAAAAGTTTTTAAAAGAAATCGGTTATTTAAAGGAGGAAGGACCAGATTTCAAAATAGAGACCAGTAATGTAGATGATGAAATTGCTCAAATTGCCGGACCACAACTCGTCGTTCCAATAATGAATGCTAGATACACTCTCAATGCAGCTAATGCTAGATGGGTAAGTTTATATGACAGTTTGTATGGTACAAATATTATTGAGTCAGAAGAAGGGGGGAGTGAAAGATACGACCCAAATAGAGGACAAGAAGTAATAAAATATGTCAGAGAATTTTTTGATAGATATATTCCAATTGATGGGACTAGTTGGAAAAATATATCTGCACTTAAAATAAAAGATAAAAATCTTATAATTTTAAAAGAAGATAAAGAGTATAAACTTAAAGATAAAAATAAATTTGTAGGTCACAGAGGTGATGTAAATAAGCCAACGGCAATAATCATAAAAAATAATAACCTACATTTTGAAATTATAATTAATCCAAAAGCATTTAGTGCTGCTCATGATATAGCTGGAATAAGTGATGTGATAGCAGAGTCTGCAGTTTCTACAATTTGTGATAATGAAGATAGTGTTGCGGCGGTTGATGCTGAAGACAAAGTAGCATGTTACAGAAACTGGCTAGGTTTAATGAGAGGGGATCTAAAAATACAATTTGAAAAGAATGGAAAAAAATTAGAGAGAAAACTTAATCCTGACAGAAGCTATATTTCTAAAGAAGGAAAAGGTCTTAAATTGCATGGAAGAAGTTTGCTATTAATTAGAAATGTAGGCCACTTAATGACCAATTCATCAATAATTTTAAATGATGGTAGCGAAGTGCCAGAAGGAATAATGGATGCTTTTATAACAACCACAGCTGCATTACATGACTTTAAAAAAAAGAAAAATTCGAGAACTGGATCAATCTACATTGTAAAACCAAAAATGCATGGACCAGATGAAACAGCATTTACGGACTTAATTTTTTCCAAAGTCGAGGAATTACTTGGCTTACAAAAGTATACTTGCAAAATTGGTATTATGGATGAAGAAAGAAGAACTTCTGCAAATTTAAAGGAGTGTATTAGAACTTTGAAAAATAGAGTTTTTTTTATAAATACTGGATTTTTAGACAGAACAGGTGATGAGATGCATACCTCAATGGAAGCTGGTCCAATGATTAAAAAGGGTGATATGAAATCATCCAGATGGATTTCTGCTTATGAAAATAATAATGTTGATATCGGTCTTAAATGTGGTTTTTCAGGTAAAGCACAAATAGGTAAAGGTATGTGGGCGATGCCAGATAAAATGAAGGAAATGTTAGATGAAAAAATAAGTCATTTAAGAGCTGGTGCGAATTGTGCCTGGGTTCCTTCCCCAACTGCAGCATCATTGCATGCTCTTCACTATCATCAAATAAACATTTTTGATGAACAAAAAACAATCATGAAGCGTGAACAATCTAAATTAGATGATCTATTAACAATTCCTGTGGCCGATAGACCCAATTGGTCAGTTGATGAAATCAATAAGGAAATTACTAACTCGGCACAAACACTCCTGGGTTATGTTGTCAGATGGATTGACCAAGGAGTGGGTTGTTCAAAAGTCCCTGATATAAATAATATTGGACTTATGGAAGATAGAGCTACATTGAGGATATCGTCGCAACACATTGCTAATTGGATACATCACGGGGTTACAACAAAAATTCAAGTTATGGAAATCATGAAAGCCATGGCAAAAGTTGTAGATAAACAAAATGAGAACGATAGGAACTATACAAGAATGTCAGAAAATTTTGAAAATTCTTTAGCATTTAAAACAGCTTGTGACTTGATATTTAAAGGAAAAGATCAACCATCAGGTTATACAGAGCCTCTTCTGCATTTAAACAGAATAGAAAAAAAAAATTTAGCTTGAATTGATTTCAGATCTGTTTTTGAAAGCAGAGAATAATGTTCCATCATCAAGAGTTTCTATTTCACCACCAACAGGTAAGCCTTGTGCTAATCTTGTAATTTTAGCTTTTGTTTTTTTTAAACTCTCTTGAATATAAAATGCTGTTGTTTGGCCTTCAACAGTAGCACTAGTTGCTAAAATCACTTCTTCTATATCATCTCTTTTTACTCTCTCAACCAATGAATTAATTAATAAATCCTCTTTTCTCTGTGTTGAAGACGAAATCGTTCCACCTAAAATATGAAAATATCCTTGAAATATATTTGAATTTTCTATCGACCACTGATCTGCAATATCCTCAACTACACAAATCTTTTTGAAATTCCCCTTTGGATTTACACAATTAACACAATCTTGAAGATTAGATTTTAAAGATCCACATGAATTACATCTTGTTACATTTTTATAAATTTGAACTAATACGTTGGCCATAGGTTTTACAAGTTCATCTTTATTATTGATTAATTTTAGAACAATTCTCTTTGCAGATTTAGGTCCAAGACCAGGGAGTTTTGATATTATCTTTATTAGTTGATCTATCTCATTTACATTTTGCATATTTATAGTGGCCACTTAAAGCCTGGGATTCCAAATCCTCCAGCTGTTTTAGAAATTTCTTCGTTAGTTTTTTCTCTCAATTTTGATTTTGCATTATTGTGAGCAGCAGTAATTAAATCCTCTAAAACAGATTTATTTTCTTTTAATGTTTCATCTGAGATTTCTATTTTTTGCATTATGCCTTCCCCATCCAAAATAACTTTTACTGAATTAGCCCCTGATATACCTTCTACTCTAATCTTTTTTATATTTTCCTGACTTTCTCTCATTTTTGCCTCAAGTTCTTTTGCCTTACCTAATATTTTAGTAAAATCTGTCATCTAATCATTTTCCTTTTTTGGGTTAACTTCGATTAAGTCTGCATCAGAAAATTTTTCTATTAAATTTTTGTATAATTGAGATTGTTTAGCGGAATTAATATTATTAATTTTTTGATTTTTTTGCTTATCTTTTATTGATAACTCACCTTTTGATTTACTTAATGTGATAATCCACCTGTCTCCAGTCCATTCAAAGAGTTTTAAAGATAAATCTTTAATAAAATTTTTATCTAGATTATCATTAAAAGATATTTCAATACGATTGTTTTCAAAATGAACTAAATTTACATTTTTTTCTAATTCATATTTAAGTTTAATTTCTTTTTTTTGATTACAAATTATTAATAAATCATCAAAAGATTTAACGTTTAATTTTCCTCCTGCTTTTATCCCCTCATCTTTTTCAATTTTTAATTTTTGCTCTTGCGAAATATTTTTGATTTGACTTATTGACTCACTCTTAATTTTATCCTCGACAATTAGTTCATCATTTTGTCTTTTTTTTTTAAATTGATCAATTTCATCTTTTTTCAAATGTGAGTGTTCAATTGTTTTTAATGACTTTAAATACATCAATCTTATTAAAAACATTTCAATTGATAAATTTTGATTATTTACTATTTCCAACTCTCCAAGCGTTGTTAAAGTAAATTGCCAGAATAATATGAATGTTTCATTACTTACATTATTCGCAATTTTTTTTATTTTAGAAAATTCATCATCATTAAGAGCAAAATTTGAACTCTCCATATTTAAAGAATTAATATTTTTAAAGTAATAAATTAACTCTAAAAAGTCATTTATAAACACTTTAGGCTCAACCCCCTGCTCATAAATTTTTCTATAAATTTCTATAGCTTTAGTTTCATCGGCTTTGAGGATTAATTCAAATAAGTCAATCAATTGAGATTTATCAAAATATCCAAAAATTTTCTGTGCTGAATTTAAATCTAGTTCTTTTCCCTCATCTAAGCTTAATAATGCTCTATCTAAAAGTGATAAAGCGTCTCTCACAGAACCTTCTGAGATTTTTACTATGAGCTTTAGTGCGTCATCTGTTACTTTTCCATTTTCTTTATCTTTAATTTTTTTTATAAATTCAAATAATTCAGAAGACTTAATCCTAGATAAATCAAATCTCTGACATCTTGATATTATGGTAACAGGAATTTTTTTAACTTCTGTTGTTGCAAAAATAAATTTTAAATATTCAGGTGGTTCCTCTAATGTTTTAAGAAGCCCTGCAAATGCTTGTTTTGATAACATGTGAATCTCATCAATTATAAAAATTTTGTACTTAGCTGTGGTTGGGACATATCTTGAAATATCAATAATTTCCCGTATATCACTAATTCCCGTTCTTGATGCTGCGTCAATCTCCATGACATCTATATGACTTGAGTTGATTATTGATTCACAATTATCACAAAAACTATCTTTACATAAATTATCTATACCATTCGAGCAGTTAAGCGCTTTTGCAATAATTCTAGCAGTTGTGGTTTTTCCCACGCCACGAATACCAGTTAAAAGATATGCATTTGGCACTTTGTTTGCTTTGATTGAATTAATTATACTTTCAGCAATGACTTCCTGGCCAATCAGTTGATCGAAAGTTTGTGGTCTATACTTAAGCGCTAATACTTTTGAATTTTTATTCATAATAAAATGAGGAGACTAGACCCGTTCCACTTTTAGTTCGGCTGCTGAATTTCTTCCCTGACCGGTTTCATGAAGCAAACGCCCTAGCCTCCAAAACTATTATAGCAGGTATATTTTCTAGTCTACAAGAAAAGAATAGATTTTATTTTTCTCTTATTTTATCAGCTTCAAAAACACCTAGGACGTGAAAATCCTGGCAATGAAGTCCCAACTCTTCCAACGACTTTTGAACTTTTGGATCTTCAATATGCCCATCTAAATCACATAAGAAAAAGAAAGAATCAAATGTATTTTTTTCAGGATAACTTTGTAACTTTGTTAAATTTACCCCGTTAATAGCAAAACCCCCTAGTGCAGAATATAAAGCAGCTTTTTTATTTTTTAACTTGAATAAAAAAGATGTGACATATTTTTTATTAGTAAATTCTGGTTGAGAAATTTTCTTTCCCATAACTAAAAATCTTGTAAGGTTGCCTTTCTCGTTTTCAACATTTTTTTTAATAATTTCTAAATTATAAGTTTTGGCACTTAATGATGATGCAATTGCAGCTTTTGATTTATCTTTTTCTTTTGAAACCATCTCTGCTGAACCAGCTGTATCAGCCCTCACGTGCTCAACTAAACTATTTGATTTTATAAATTTAGAACATTGAGAAAGTGCTTGTCCATGAGAGTAAACATCTTTTATTTCTGAAATTTTCGTTCCTGGTAAACCTAATAAGTTATGCTCTATTTTCTGAAAATATTCAGAATAGATATTAAGTCTATATTTAAAGATCAAATATTCAATTCCAATATTACCTGTAATTCTATTTGACTCTGGGATAATAATTTTTGAACTATCGTCTTTTGAGGCTTTTAAAAAACATTCATCAAAAGTTTTACATGGAATAATTTCAGCATTTTTAAAAATTGATAATGCTGCCAAATGTGAATAAGCTCCAAATGTCCCTTGAAAATAAATTTTACTCATTAAGATTTGTTTTCCATGATTTTTTTGACAGCTTCTAAATCCTCCACTGTATCTACACCTATAGGGTTAAAATTTGCAAACGCAACATTAATTTTTATATCATTATCTAACGCTCTAAGTTGCTCAAGTTTATTTTTGATCTCATTGGTAGATTGGTTCAAAGAAACAAATTTTTCAAGAGTATCTTTATTATAAGAATACACCCCTAAGTGATGATAAATATTTTCTTTTTCTTGAGATATGTTTCTCATAAAATTTTCTGCCTCTGGAAAATTTATTTGACTTAAGTTTTCTTTAGTCAAAACCTTAACCACACTTGGATTTTCTAATAGAGCTTTGTCCTCAATTTTGGAGGCTAAAGTTCCTAATTTAGAGGAACTTTCAATCATTTTTTTATTCAAGTTTCTAATATCCTCTATATTCATTAAAGGTTCATCACCTTGAAGATTCATTACTAAATCAATATCTGCGGAATTGATTTTTTGAAACACCTCATAAATCCTATCTGTCCCTGTTTTATGCTCATTTTTTGTTAAAATTGCTTGTCCACCATTTTGTTTAACATCGTCGACTATCTCTTGGTCCTCTGCTGCAACTATTACCTCTCCAATATTTGCTTCCTCTGCTTTTTTAAAAACATGCGAAATGATTGACAATCCTTTAATTTTCATCAAGGGCTTGCCCGGCAATCTCTCGGCAGACAATCTAGAGGGAATTATTACCAAAGTTTTCATTATTTTTTTTAACTATGAGCACAATATAAACAGAGGCAAAATTGTACATCAAAATATATGAGCAATTTTAAATTTATAGTGTTATATCTTCAAAATATTTTAATTAAATGGACTCATTTGAACTAAACAAGATAATCGCTGCTGTTTTATTGGTTGCTCTAATCATTATTGGTATTGGAAAACTTTCCGATGCTATTTTTTACGTAGAAAAACCCAAAACCCCAGGTTATGTCGTAGAGGTAGAACAAGCAGTAACAGCTAGCACAGAAACTAAATCAGATACAACAACAGAAAAAGTTGATATTGCAGCCTTGATGGCAATGGCAGATCTTGCTCATGGAGAAAAAGTTTTTAAAAAATGTGCTGCATGCCACTCGATTGTCAAAGGTGGAAAAAATAATATTGGTCCTGCACTTTACAATGTAGTGAACAGACAAGTTGGTGTTGTCTCCGATTATAAATATTCTAAAGCACTAACCGACTATGGAAAAAATTGGACCTTTGAAGAATTAAATGGTTACCTTATAAGACCAGCAAAATGGATTAAGGGAACTAAAATGGCTTTTGCTGGATTAAAAAAAGAGAAAGATAGAGCCTCAGTTATTTTATACCTGAACCAAAATTCTGATAACCCACTTCCATTACCTTAATTTTCCAAAACAATAAAGTAGTATCGATTTTTGTACGTGAACTCTATTTAAAGCCTGAAGCCAAACTTTTGATTTTTTACTTTTAAAAACATTTTCATCAACTTCGCTTCCTCTTGGAAGACAGTGCAAAAATATAGCTCTTGGACATTTTTTTAGAAGATCTTTATTAATCTTAAAATTTTTAAAATCTTTTAATTTTTTTTTTTCATTAACTTTATCATTCATTGATATTACTTTATCTGAAAAAATTACATCAGCTGCTTCAACTGCTTTTTTTGGATCATTATAAATCGTAATTTTATTTTTATTCTTTTTAATGTAATTCATTATACTTTTATTAGGTTGATATTTTTTTGGACAACCGACTTTTAATTTAAAAGAAAATTTAATTGAAGCAGCAATCAAGGAATTAAGAACATTATTTGTGTCTCCAATCCAAGTAATATTTAATTTAGATATTGGTTTTTTTTTAATTTCCTCAACTGTGAATACATCTGACAAGATTTGTGTTGGGTGAGAAGACGGGCTTAATCCATTAATAATTGGAATTGTTAAATGTTTTTTGAATTCCTCCAACTTTTCATCATTATCAGTTCTTAACATGAAAGCGTCACCAAAACTTGACAATATTTTAGCAGTATCTTCAATACTTTCACCTCCTTTAGATAAATGCAGTTCATCCGGTCTAAGAGTTAAAGTTCGACCAGAGAGTTGGGAGATAGCTAAGAAAAAGGATAAGCGAGTTCTTAAACTCGATTTTTCAAACATTTGTATCAATAATTTTCCTTTTAACGGTGTTCCTTTATCTGGATCAAGATTATTAAGTTTTTTTCTTGCTTTTTTTCTTTTTTTTGCATCAATCAAAATTCTTCTAAGATCTTTCGCTGGGATATCCTTTAAATTAATAAAGTGTTTCATTTTATTTTAGTTCTGCGCAAACTTTATTGATAATCTTGAGAGCTTGATCTAACTCATTTTTTTTAACATTTAAGGGAGGTAAAATACGTATAACGTTTTCTGCCGCTCTAATAGTTAATAACTTTTTATCCATGAGCTTTTGAATAAATTTTGTTTGATCTTTGTAAAGCTGAATTCCTATTAAGTAACCTTTCCCTCTAATTTCTTTAATTACTTTAGGATATTTTTGTTGAATAATATTTAGATTTGAAAAAAAATATTTAGATAATCTTTTAATATTTTCTAAAAACTTTTTACTTGAAACTATATCTATTACAGCGTTTCCCACTGCCATTGCCAAAGGGTTCCCTCCAAAAGTAGATCCATGAGTTCCTGGAGTCATTCCTGCGGCAACTTTTCTATTCATTAAAACTGCTCCGATTGGAAACCCACCTCCAATACCTTTTGCAATTGGTACTATATCTGGAATACATTTTGATTTTTCAAAAGCAAAAAAACTACCCGATCTCGAAATACCGCATTGTACCTCATCTAAAATAAGTAATATTTTCTTCTTATTGCATAATTTTCTCAATTCTTTTAAACACCAATTCGGTACAACTTTAATACCACCCTCACCCATTATAGGTTCTATCATAATTGCAGCTGTATTTTTGGTTATCTTTTTTTCTAAAGATTTGTGATCTCCAAAAACAAAATGATCAAATCCACCCACATGTCCAAATCCTTCTGTCATTTTCTTAGATCCACTTGCAAAAATTGTAGCTAAAGTTCTTCCGTGAAACGAGTTTTTTACACACAAAATTCTTGTCTTGTTTGGTTTACCTATTGAATAAAAATATCGTCTCGCAACTTTAATAGCAGCCTCAGTAGCTTCTGCACCGCTATTTTGAAAAATTACGTAATCTGCAAAAGTTTTTTGACATAATTTTTTTGCTAGTTTCTCTCCCTCAGGAATTTGAAAAGCATTGGATACATGCCAAAGCTTCTTTGATTGTTGATTTATAGTTTCAATTAATTTTGGATTAGCATGGCCTAAACAATTAACCGCTATGCCTTGTACAAAATCTAAATATTTAGCTCCAGACGCAGTGTAGAGATAAGATCCTTTGCCTCTAACGAATGAAATTTTTTTTCTATTATAATTTTTTGCCAAATAACTCATAAATTTTTATTATTTTAAAACTTTGTATAAACAATAATATTATATACAAGTCAGGATTGAATATTTCTATTTCACTTGTTTAGTAATTTTTGTTGATAACTCAGATTAATTACTTGTTTAAATAAAATTTATATCAGTATATTGTGTAAAAATTATATTTAAACACTAAATATAGATTAATTATGAGTTGGACAGATGAAAAAGTAGCAAAACTTAAAGAATTATGGGGTAAAGGCAGTACTGCAAGTCAAATTGCAGAGATAATAGGTGGTATTAGTCGAAATGCAGTTATAGGTAAAGCTCACCGACTAAACCTTTCAGCAAAAATAAAAACTAGGTCTGTAGCCTCTAATCAAAACTTTGGAGGTCCAATTGATAATAAAAATTTAAAATTAAAAAGAGGTCGAAGAAGTAAATTTAAATCCCTAATAATCGAAAAAGATTTTGAGCCTGAAAATCCTAAAACACTCGAGGAATTAGATGAAAACTCTTGTAAGTGGCCAATCGGTCATCCAAATGAAAAAGATTTTTATTTTTGTGGAAGGAAATCATTAAAAGATTTTTCTTATTGTAAACTTCATTTGCTTTATGCTTACCAACCTAAAGGTAAGAAAGATGATGTCACTGACAAAGATGAGGTGCCAGAATTTATAGAAAAAAAAATCAAATCAGCTTAAAAAGTTCAATAAAATTTTACTAAGAAATATTTTTTTTTGAGAATTGTCCACCCTGTCTCCACATATAACAATACTTTTCAACCTCTTTTTCAAATAAACATTTCGCTGGAAAACCAATGTCTGAATTTGTTTTATATTTACCTGATAAAATATTATCATATTTTAAAAGTTTGAGTTGATCTTCTGTAAGTAACGGTTTGGGAAATAATTGAAAAAATTTTGCCGATAACTTTCCAAAAAACAAAGGAACGGGTAATAAAATTCTCCGTTTATCTATTAGATTAAGTAATTTTTCGATTATTTCTTTTAGTGTTAGTGTTTCGGTTCCTACACACTCAATTATCTGTGAATAGATATTTTTAGAGATGATATTGAAAATAATATCGACTAAATCAGAGGAATGAATAGGCATGAATTTTGTTTGTCCATTGTAATAAAGTGGAAATACTGGAAGCCTATTTAATAGATTCATAAAGTTAGTTGTAAAATTATCATCAACAGAATAAACAACTGATGGCCTTAAAATTGTAGATAAAGGAAAATTTTTTAAAATTTCTTTTTCGCCATCTAGCTTACTTCTAGCATATTCAGATTCTGTTGCCTCGCTAACACCTAATGCTGATAAATGAATAAGATGTTTCAATTTATTTTGCTTACTAAGTCTTGCTAATAAAGACGGGAATAAAGTGTGAATATTTTTAAAAGAGCTTCTTTTTTTTTCATATAAAATACCTACTAAATTTATACAAATATCTACTTTCTCAAATAGTCTATTAATTTTATCTTCATCAAAAATACTTGCCTCCACAATATCAATATAACCAGCATTTCCCTGTGTCTTAATAATGTGCCCCTTTTGATGAATATTCCTGGTAACAACAATTACCTTATAGTCATTTTTTGTTAACTTTCTAATGAGATGACGTCCAATTTGACCACTTCCACCAAAAATTAGACAATTTTTTCCTTTCATATATATAAGTCTCTATAAATGAATATTGATATCAAACTTCACAAAAATGATTTACCAGATGATTTAGATTTAGGCAACGTAATAGCTGTTGATGGAGAGTTCATGGGTCTAAATGTCAGGCGTGATCCTTTGTGTTTGATTCAAATTTCATCTGGTAATTCTGATGCACACATAATTCAGCTGGACAGATCGAATTATAAAGCACCAAACCTTGTAAAAATATTAAGGGACGAAAAAATTACCAAAATTTTCCATTATGGAAGAGCTGACATGGCTCACATAAAATATTACTTAAAAACAGACACAAATAACATTCTTGATACAAAAATTGCAAGTCGATTAGCAAGAAGTTATGCCGATAATCATTCACTTAAAACTTTGATCAAAGAATTTATAAATATAGACATTAGCAAACAATTTCAAAATTCAGACTTTGGTGGTGACCTAACTCCTGCTCAAATGAAATATTGTGCAAATGATGTAATCTTTCTTCATAAAATTCACGATGGATTAAATAAAATTTTAGAAAGAGAAAAAAGAATTGATTTATATAAAGATTGTCTTAAATTTTTGAAAACTAGGGTAGAACTCGATTTGGCATTATTTAATGATGATATATGGTCCCATTAAATGAAAAAGAAAAAATATATTAAAGTTGCTAAAGAAGTAATTAATCTTGAAATAAAAGCACTCACTAAATTAAAAAAAAATATTAATGACTCTTTTAATTTAGCAGTTCAACAAATATTAAAATGTCAATCAAAAGTAATTTTATGTGGTGTCGGAAAAAGTGGTTTAATCGCTAATAAAATTGCCTCAACATTATCATCAGTTGGCACTCCCTCTTTTTATTTATCTGCAAACGACTCCTCCCATGGTGACCTTGGAAGTATTTCAAAAAAAGATATCTTAATTTTAATTAGTAATTCTGGAGAAACAAATGAATTAAAAAATATTATTCAATTTGCTAACAGAAATAAAATTTTATTAATCGGAATAGTTTCACAAAAAAATTCTGTTCTTTATAGATCAGCTGATATTAAACTTTTAATACCAAAAGCAGTCGAAGCAGGAAATATCATTCCCACATCAAGCACCACAGCTCAATTAGCTTTGGGTGATGCTTTAGCTATTGCAACCATGAGACAAAGAAAATTCAATAAAAAAGATTTTAAACAACTTCATCCTGCAGGGAGTTTGGGTGCACAATTAAAGACTGTTGAAGATATTATGCTTAAAGATAATTTAATTCCTTTCGTAGATGAGAATTTAAGAATAAAAGATGCATTAAAAGTTTTGAGTAAAAAAAAATTGGGTTTCTTATTAGTGAGGGACAAAAAAAGGTTCACTCGAGGAATCTTAACTGATGGTGATCTTAGAAGATATAGCCAAAAAAATCAAAATATGCACAGTATTGCAATAAAAAAAATAATGAAGAAAAATCCGATTGGAATAGATAAAAATGAGTTAGCCGCTAAAGCTTTAGCTCTTATGGCAAATAAAAATATTACTTCCTTATGTGTTTATCACAAAAAAAATAAACTAAAAACTGTAGGAGTGCTACATATACACAACATATTACAATCAAATATTTCTTAATGAAAAAAAAAATTGTTTTGGGAAGTTCTTTAATAATACTTATTTTTTCTTTTTTATTTTTTCTATATTTTAAACCGAATTATCAGAAGAAAATTTTAGAAAAAAAAAAAATTGAAATAATTGAAAACGAGAATAAGGAAATATCTGAAAATAAAGTTGAAAGTGCAAACATAATTGAAGATGTTAGCTACTCTGCAAAAGATACTAGAGGAAATGAGTACTTTTTAAAAGCTGATGAAGGAATAATAGACCAAAATGCAAGTAATTTTATTTTCTTAGAGTCTGTTAGGGCAATTATTAACTTAAAAGATTATGAATCTGTGGAGATTGCATCAGACTTCGGTAAGTATAATATTAATAATTATGATACTATTTTTTCTAAAAATGTAATAATTTCATATTTAGATAATAAAATTACAGGTAATTATCTAGATTTTTCATTAGATAAAAATTTGATGATAATCTCAAAAGATGTTTTTTTGGAAAATAATAAAAACTCTCTTGCGGCTGATGTGATTGAGATAAATATTGAAACTAAAGATATAAAAATTTTTATGCACGAAGAAAACAAAAAAATTAATATTAAATCAACGAACTAAAATGGCCTTAATTAAAAAATTTAGAATAAAATCTTTTAAAAAAGTCAAAACAATTATCGAATTCGACAATGTAACTTTATCATATGGTAATAGAATAATTCTAGATAATATAAGTTTTAAAATTAATGAGGGTCAAATATTTGGAATGCTTGGCCCAAATGGTGTTGGGAAATCCACAATTTTTAATTTAATCACGGGTTTAATAAACCCGAAATATGGAAAAATCAAAATTGATGGGGAAGATGTATCGCACTACCCTATATATTTAAGAACTAAAAAATTTAAAGTTGGATATGTTCCACAATATGGCGGTTTTTTTAATGATTTGACTCTTAATGAAAATTTAAAAGCTATTAGTGAGATTGTAATAGAGGATAAAAATTTAAGACAAGAAAGAATTGATTATTTGTTATCAAAATTTGAGTTAGAAAATATTAAAAATATTAAAGCAAAATTTTTATCTGGAGGACAAAAAAAGAAGTTAGTCATTTCATTATCTCTTTTAAGTAATCCAAAAGTGCTTTTATTAGATGAATGTTTTGCAGCATTAGATGTGTTGACAATTAAAATGTTACAAGAAATCATAGTAAATTTACAGCAAGAAAATCAAATCACTATTTGCATATGTGATCACCAAGCAAGAGATTTATTGGCATGTGTAGATGTTGCCATGATCTTAAGTAATTGTAAAATAATTGCACAGGATACACCGTCAAATTTAGTAAAAGATATAAACGCTAAAAATGCATACTTTGGTAATAGTTTTAAATTTAATTAATTTTAAATGCCAAATAAAATTATTCTAAAAAAAAAAATTTCAAATTTTAATAGAAAAATTTTAATTCCTGGTGATAAAAGTATCAGTATAAGATGGGTACTTATCTCGTCACTTGCAAGTGGAGTATCGAGAGCGAAAAATCTTTTAATGTCAGAGGATGTATTAGCAGCTCTTAAGGCAATCAAAAAATTGGGAGTTAAAGTTATAGTAAAAGATAAAATTTGTGAAATACATGGTGTTGGTGTTAACGGTTACAAATACAAAAAAAATCTTGTGATAAATGCACAAAATTCTGGAACACTTGGAAGACTAATTTCAGGAATTTTAATTGATACACCATTTCCAATAAAAATCATTGGTGATAAAAGTTTATCAAAAAGAGATTTTCAAAGGATATCAAAACCTTTGAGTAAGTTTGGGGCATCTTTTCATCTTCACAATAAATATTATTTGCCTCTTATCATTTATGGGTCACAAAAACTAAACTCAATAGAATTTTTCGAAAATAAGGGCTCCGCACAATGTAAAAGTAGTGTTATTTTTGGTGGAATTAAAGCTAGTGGAAAAACTATAATTAAAGCGAAGAAATCTAGAAATCATACTGAACTTTTATTTCAGTATTTAAAATTACCTATAAAAGTTTAAAAAAAAAAAAATTTTGACCTTATTGAAATTCGTAAAGTAAAAAAAATTCAGCCTATAAATTATCAAATACCATCAGATATAAGTTCAGGTTCTTTTTTTATTGCACTTACTGCCCTTTCAATAAAGTCTCAACTTATTATTAAAAATGTTAATGTGAACCCTACTAGAATAGGCGTAATAAAAATTTTAAAAAAAATGGGAGTAAAAATTTCATTACATAATAAAAAAATTTATAAAGGCGAACAAGTTGCAGATATTTTTGTAAAAAGCCCTAAAACTCTAAAACCTATAAATTGTCCTCCAAGATTAAATAGTGAGGCTATTGATGAATTTTTAATAATTTTTTTAATAGCTGCTAAAGCAAAAGGTATATCTATTTTCAAGAATTTGAATGAATTAAACAAAAAAGAAAGCCCTAGGTTGAAGTGGGGCTCAAAAATTCTAAGAATGATGGGAGTTAAAGTCATTTCGAATGATAACTCCATAAAAATATTTGGAAATCCAGAATTAAAAATAAAAAAAAAAATTGTAATTCAAAAATACTTTAAAGATCACAGAGTTTTTATGACATGTGTGATAGCTGCATTAACTTTTGGTGGTGAATGGAGTATACATGACAAAGACTCAATTAAGACTTCATTTCCATCTTTTTTGGAGATTATTAAATCATTTAAAAATGAAAAATAAAAAAAAATTAATAAAGATTGCAATTGATTCTCCTGCGGCAGCTGGTGCAGGTACTTTGGCCAAATCTATATCAAAACATTACAATCTTTTATATTTGGATACTGGAAAAATTTATAGGTTGATAGCCTATCTTAAGATAAATCAAAAAGGAAAATTTAATGAGAAATTTCTAAAAAAAAAAATACAAAATTTAAATTTGAAAAAACTTCAAAACAAGAATTTATTATCTAATGAAGTGGGTAATGAAGCTTCTTTGATAGCTAAAGATAAAAATATAAGAAAACTTGTGCACTCTTTTCAAATTAGTTGTGCCTATAAACCACCAAAAAAATTTAATGGTTCATGCTTAGATGGTAGAGATATTACTTATAAAATAATTCCAGATGCAGATTTTAAATTTTTTATTACAGCAAATTTAAAAATTAGAGCTAAAAGAAGGTTTTTAGAGTTAAAAAAACTAAACAAAGATCTTTCATATTCCTTAGTTTTAAAAAGTATCAAAAAACGTGATAAAAGTGACTATAATCGACGAATATCACCTTTGAAGAAAACTAAAGATTCAATATTGATTAATACCTCAAATTTATCTAAAAGAGCGTGTTTTTTTAAAATAAGAAAAATTATAGATAGGAAACTAAAAATAAATGGAAATTTATAAAGATCTGACCAACCCAGCCTCAAAAGAATTCGAAAAATTATTAAATTCAAAGCTTTCAAAAACGAACATTGAAGAAGGAAAAATTATTGATGGAAAAATAAATAAAATTACTGACAAATTTGTTTTTCTCTTCGTTGAGGGTCTTAAGAGTGAACCAGTGCTTGATATAAATGAATTAAAGAATATGGGATTAGGAGAAAAAATAAAATTAGGTGAGACAATCCCTGTTCTCTTAGAAAAAATAGAAGATAGGAATGGAGAAGTTTTGGTTTCTGCTAACAAAGCTCAAAAAATTAGAGGTTGGGACAAACTAGTTGAAGCCTATGAAAAAAATGAGCCAATAATGGGTAAGATCACTTCTAAATGTAAAGGAGGATGCATCGTTGAACATATAGATACAGGCTCTCTCATGTTTTTACCTGGATCACAAATTAGTGATAAACCATTGAAAGATATTTCACATCTCATGAATGAACCGCAAAAATTTGCATTAATAAAATTGGATAAAGTACGTGGTAATGCATGTGTATCAAGAAGAGAAATTATTTCCTCTTTCAAAAAAGAAGATAAAGCAAAAATTATAGAGAAATATAAAGTTGGAGATATTATTAAAGGTGCTGAAGTAAAAGGCTACAGCACTTTTGGATGTTTTTTTAACGTAAATAATGAATTAGATGTTTTAGTACATTTACAAGAAATATCCTACTCAAGAGTTAACCATCCAGATGAAGTATTTAATATCGGAGAAAAACATGATCTTAAAGTTATATCAGTTGATAAAGAAAAATTACAAGTTGGTTGTAGTGTAAAACAACTTTCACCTGATCCATTCGAGCATATCGAAAACTATGAATTAAATAAAGTTTATAAAGTGAAGGTGGTAAAAATAATGGACTTTGGAGCTTTTTGTGAGTTAGAACCTGGTCTTACAACTTTACTTCACTCAAGTGAGCTTAGCTGGAGTAAAAAAAATGCCTCAGCAAAAAAAATGTTTAAAATAAATGATGTAATTAATTGCGTTATAACAGAGATAGATAAGGAAAAAAGAAGGGTTGCTATATCACATAGACTGACTTTAGACAATCCTTTTGAAGTTTTTGAAAAAAAATTCCCTGTTGGAACTGTCGTCGAGGGTGAAGTAGTGAATAAAAACGAGTATTCACTTTTTGTTAAAGTTGAAAATTTAGAGGTTGATGCATTTTTGCATTGTAATGATTTAACATATGCAAATAACGGTGAACAAGAGCTTAATAATTATAAAAAAGGTGATAAAATCAAAGTAAAAGTTTTAGAAATAAAAGTATCAGATCAAAAAATACGAGTTGGATTTAGACAAACACAGCCAGACCCTTTTGATTGGTTTAAAGATAAAAAAATTAAACAAACAATTACGGTTAAAATTATTTCAACAGACTCTAAAGGTTTGATAGTGAGACCAGAAGGTTGTGATATGGATTTTCCAATTAAGAAATCTAATATTGCTATAAATACAGCTGATACAAGGACCTCAAGATTTACAGGTGGAGAAAGAATAGATTGTGCGATAGCAGAATTGGATATAAATAAGAGAAAAGTATCCCTAAGTATCAAGCTATTAGAGGAAATAGAAAAAAAAGAGGCTTTAGATAAATATGGTGCTGAGGGTTCTGGAAAAAATTTACCATTTTCCTCATTGTCTGAAGACCTGAAAAAGAAAGAAAAAAAAATAAAATAATTAAATTATATTAAATTGGCTATAGTAAAATCAGAGCTTATTAAAGAACTCAAAAGATCTTATCCAAATTTTTTAACTCGCGATTTAAATAAAGTAATTGAAATAATTCTTAAAGAAATTAGAAATTCACTTAATAGAGGTGAGGGTGTAGAACTAAGAAATTTCGGGACCTTTAGGACAAATATTCAGAAGGCCTCTATTAGAAGAAACCCAAAGACTGGAGAAAAAGTAAATGTTCCTAAGAAAAGAACAATTAAATGGAAAATGTCTAAGGATCTTTTTAAAAAATTGAATAATAATGAACAAGAGTAAAATTTTTGTAGCATGTGACAGCACCAATATTTCAAAAATTCAAAAGATTATAAGAAAAACTCAAAATTCTAAAATAAAAGTAGGTTATAAATTTGGACTTGAATTTCTTAACTCAAAAGATGGTAGACCTTTTCTATCTAAATTAAAGAATAAGACAATATTTGCAGATCTAAAACTTCACGATATTCCAAATACTTGTGTGTCAACTGTTAAAGCGATGAGGGATTTAAAAATAAATTATTTAACTATTCATATAAGCTCTGGCTTAGAAGCCTTGAAAGCAACCAAGAAAGTTTCAGGAAAAATAAAATTAACTGGGGTAACTATTCTTACATCATTAGACAATAAATCATTAAAAGGTATTGGATTTGATAAAAATATAAAAAAATTAGTTCTTCATCAAGCAAGAATGGCAAATAAAGCAAAATTAGATGCTATAGTGTGTAGTGCTCAAGAGGTAAAACTAGTTAAAAAAATATTTAAAAAAGAAATTATAACTCCAGGAATAAGATTTAATTCTAAATCAAACGATCAAAAAAGAGTTGTTACACCTAAACAAGCTTATAAAAATGGAAGCGAGTGGCTTGTAATGGGAAGACCTATTACCAAAGGAAATATCAAAAAAAATATTCAAAATCTAATTGATCACTTAAGCAAATGATCAAGGGTTTAAAAATTTGTGGGGTTTCAGATCCAGAAACTTTAAATTTTATTTTAAATCATAATCATAAACCAATGATGATAGGTTTTATTACAAATTATGAAAAAAGTAGAAGATTTGTTGAATATGAAAGATTAAAAGATTTAATAAATGTTGATAAAAAAAATATAAGTTTTGTTAGTGTACTGGTAAACCCCACAGACTCACTTTTAGAAAAGATAAAAGATTTAAATTTTGATTATTACCAGTTATACGATGTAGAGCCTAAAAAAACTGAACAAATTAAATTAAAATATAAAAAAAAAATAATAACTGCAATTACAGTTTCAAGTAAAGAGGATGTAATTAAATATAAAGATTATTCAAAGATCTCAGATATAATTCTATTCGACGGAAAAGGATACCATAAATCTGAAAGTTTTGATCATAGTCTACTAGATGGGGTACCTAATGAATTAAATAAAATGATTGCGGGAAATATTCAAATAGATGATATTTCTAGTTTTAAAAACAAAGACTTTATTATTGATCTTAGTAAAGCATGTGAAAATGAAAATGGAAAAAAAGATATAAATAAAATTGATAAATTGTTAAATTTATTTGAGAAAACATGAGACTTAAAAAAAAAATTCCATTAATTGATCAAGGAAATTCACTTGGATTTTGGGGAGGCAAATTTGGAGGAAACTTTGTCCCTGAAACTTTAAAAAAACCAATCGAAGATTTGGAAATTTTATTTAATAAACTCAAAAAAGATAAAAGATTCATTGCTGAAAGAGATAAATACTTTAAAAATTGGGTTGGGGTCCCTACAAGATTTATAAAACTAGAAAATCTTACAAATCACATTGGTGGTGCTCAAATTTGGTCCAAAGTCGTATCAGATGCAAATGGAGGAGCTCATAAAATCTATAACGCTACTGTTCACTGTTTGCTTGCAAAGCGATCTGGTAAAAAAATAATATGTGGAGACACCGGTGCTGGGTATGCTGGGAAAATGTTAAGTATGGCTGCCAAAAAATTTGATTTAAAATGTAAGATATTCATGGGTGCAAAGGATATTGCTAGACAACAACCAAATGTAAAAGCAATGAAAAAAAATGGTGCTGAAATAATTCCAGTCTATTCTGGAAGTCAAACACTTGTAGATGCTGTCTCAGAGTGTATGAGATTCTGGGTTGCTAATTGTGATACAACAGCGATGTGTGTTGGTAGTACTGTTGGTCCAGCAGTTTTTGTTCGTATATGCGGATGGAGCACAAGTCAAATTTCAAGAGAGTTAAAAGTACAGCTAATTGAGGAATTTGGATCAATTCCAAAAAAACTTAAGTTATACAATTGTGTTGGGGGTGGGAGTTCGAGCTTCGGATTTTGGAATGAATTTATGGATTATGATAAAAAACAAGTTGAGTTTATTGGAGTAGAAGCTGGCGGACCCGCAAAAAGTAAAAAACATGCAGCTCCTTTAACCTATGGTTCAAAGATTGGAATTTTACATGGTGCAGCTCAATATGTGAATCAGAATTCAGATGGACAAATAGAAGAGACTGAGTCAATTTCTGCAGGACTTGATTATCCTGGAATTTCTCCACTCCATTGTTTTTTAAAAGATACAAAAAGAGCCAGATATACAGCTGCAAGTGACGAAGAAGCTTTAAGTGCTTTTAAACTTGTGACAAAATTTGAGGATTTAAGACCTTCTTTAGAACCAAGCCATGCTTTTTTTGTTGCACTTAAAGAGGCAAAAAAACTTAGCAAAAATACTGTGGTAGTAATTAATAGTTGCGGCGATGCTTACAAAGACCGGGGAATTTTAAAAGAAAGATTAGGCAAAAAATATGTTAAATCCAATTAGTGTTGCATTTAAAAAAGCAAAAGCAGAAAAAAGACCAGCATTATTAACCTACACTGTTGCTGGTGATAGTTCAAAAAAACAATCTTTAGATATATTAAAATCTATATCTAAAAATGCAGATATTTTAGAAGTAGGTGTGCCCCACAATACTCCTGTTGCAGATGGAAGCCAAATTCAAACTAGCGCGTATAGAGCAATCAAAAAAGGTATAAAAATAAATGATATATTTAAAATTGTTAGAGATTTTAAAAAATTTGATAAAAACAAACCTATTATATTGATGGGTTACTATAATATGATTTTTCAATATGGAGATAACAACTTTTTAAACAAATGTAAAAACTCAGGAGTAAATGGATTAATAGTTGTAGATTTGCCTTGGCCAGAAAATAAAAATTTTGCAAAAAAATGTAAAAGAAAATCAATTTATTTTATTCAACTTTTATCACCTACAACAACGAGTAAAAGACTTAAAAAAATTATACAAAACTCTCATCCAATGAATTATTTTATATCAATGCTTAGTACTACAGGTGGTAAATTAAAAGTATCACCTAAAAAAATACTTAAAAATTACAATAGGATAAAAAAAATTAATCCAAAAAAGGAGATTGTGATTGGTTTTGGAATAACAGATAAGACAATTGGAAAGCTTAAATCTGCTGATGGATTAGTAGTGGGAAGTGCTATTTGTAAAGAAATTACGAGAAGTTTAAATAGTAGACAAAATCCTGTCACAAATGTAGGTAAGTTAGTAAGAAAATTAAAAAACAAAATAAAATGAATTGGATCACTAAAATAATCAAAGCAGGTGAAAAAATCAAATCTGCCATTCATAAAAGAGCGTCCAAAGAAGACATTGCTAATAGTGATTGGACATCCTGTTGCAAAGGTCCAATATTAAAAAAAGATTTAGAAGAAAATTTATGGGTTTGCCCTGATTGTAATAAACACCACAGAATAAAACCTAAACAAAGATTTGATATTTTATTTGGAAAAGATAATTACGAAATATTTAAAACACCCATCCCAAAAGATGACCCTTTAAACTGGACAGACTCAAAATCCTATAAGGATAGATTAAAATCTGCCAGAAAAAAAACAGGTATGGATTGTGGAATGATGGTCGTAAGTGGTGTAATCAGTGATATTAAAATCACTGCGGTTGCATCTGATTTTGATTTTTTAGGTGCATCAATGGCAGCTGCAGAAGGAGAAGCTTTCTTATATGGTATTCAACATGCAATTGAGAATAAAACTCCTTTTTTATGTGTAAGTGCAGGGGGTGGAATGAGAATGATGGAAAGTTTAATTTCTTTATCTCAAATGACAAGAACCACACTAGCAATAAACGAATTAAAAAATAATAATCTTCCATATCTTGTTTGTATTACGGACCCGACTGCTGGTGGAATTACAGCTTCCTATGCAATGTTAGGTGATATTCATATAGCTGAGCCTGGAGCGCTAATCGCCTTTGCTGGATCAAGAGTAATTCAAGGAACTGTTAAGGAAGAATTGCCAGAAGGTTTTCAAAAGAGTGAATATGTTGAAAAGACAGGCTTTGTAGATTTAATTGTTGAAAGAAAGGATCTGGCTGAAAAAATTGGAACTTTATTGTCAATATTGTTAAAGAAAAATTCTGTTATAAGCACTGAACAAAATGAAACTACAGAAAATACTCAGTCGCTTTCTAAAATTGCATAAAAAAGAAATTGATCTAAGCTTAGATCGAATTATTCACCTTTGTGAAAAACTTGGTAATCCTCAGGATAAAATCAAAGCCGTCAGTATTGTTGGGACAAATGGTAAAAACTCAACAATTCAAGCTTGTTATTCAATTTTAAAAGAGACAGGAATAAAGTGTAATGTTTACACCAGCCCCCATATTCAAAAAATAAATGAAAGATTTGTTTTTAACAACCAACAACTAGGGGATGATGAACTGGCCTCTTTATTTGAGAAGGTTGAGAGAGTAAATGCGAATAATCCAATAACGTTTTTTGAAATTTTAACTGCATGTTATTTTTATAAAGCAGCTCAATATCCTGATAATCTCAATCTAATTGAAGCAGGTTTATTTCATAGGTTTGATGCAACAAATATCTTAAAAAATAATCTTGCAAGTATTGTAACTTCTATATCGAAGGACCATTTAGACTGGCTTCCAGAAAATGAGAGAACTATTGATAAGATTATTTTTGAAAAAACCTCAAAACTTTTAAATTCAAATATTATTGTTGCAAAACAATACCCTATTTCAACATTAGAAAAGATTAAAAAAACTATTCATCAAAATCAATCTAATAAGTATTTTTTTAATGATAATTTTTCATTTTCAAATGGAGAAAATGAATTCTTTTATTATGAAGATAAATTTGGTGGATTAAAACTACCAAAACCAAATGTATTAGGTCAATTTCAACAGGAAAATATTTCAACAGCTATCGCAACCTTACGAATATTGGATCTGGGCATTGAAGATCATCACATAAAAAAAGGTATTCAAAAAATCGACAATATTGCAAGACTTCAAACAATTGAGTCAGGTAAATTAAAAGATTTAGTTAAAGACAATCTTTTTTTA
This sequence comes from uncultured Pelagibacteraceae bacterium, assembly GCA_902602295.1. Lineage (GTDB taxonomy): Bacteria > Pseudomonadota > Alphaproteobacteria > Pelagibacterales > Pelagibacteraceae > Pelagibacter. The sequence goes on from CACKQM010000001.1 coordinate 165,946, forward strand.
ATATCTGGAGATCATAATGAAGATGGAGCAAGAGTATTAAATGAATATTTAAAAAGCCTAGATTGTAAAAAACATGTCATTATTGGTATGATGGATAATAAAGAACATGAAAAATATATTAACCACTTTAAAGATATTGACTCAATAACAACTGTAGATATTAAAAACCAGCCAAATGCAATTAGTGGGCTTAAATTAAAAGAAAAATTCAAAAATATGCCAAATGTAAGTTATAAAGAAAGTATTGAAGATGCGATTAAAAGCGTAAATCTAAATCAAGGAGATCTACTATTAATTACTGGATCTTTATATCTTTGTTCTGAAGTTTTGAATTTAAATTAAATATTTTTTTCTAAAAATTCTTTCATGTGACTTTCGGGTACACCGCCAACTTTTCTATCTACTTCAACACCTTTTTTATAAATAATTACAGTTGGCACCCCTCTTATTCCAGCGGCACTACCAGTGTTTATTCCACCTTCTTCAATATCAGCGTAATAAAATCCTGCTTTATCTTTATACTCAACAGCTAGTTTATCCATAATTGGTTTTAAAGCTTTGCAAGGTCCACACCATGCAGCCGAAAATTGAATTACAGAAATATCCTCGTTTTTAATTTTGTTATCAAAATCTTCGTCTTTAAAATCTGTTAACATGTCAATCTTTCTATAATTTACTAATACAAAGTCAACTACGCAATTTCATATTTTTTTTCAATTGACATTATAAATTCGTTTATTTCATCTAATTTTTTTAATTCTTCCTCATCATCTCTATTAGAAGCTTGGTCTCTTAAATAATCAATTTCAGTGTAAGCCATATTAACAGTTTGCCACTTTTCTTTATTTTTGCTCAAAATTCTTCTAGCAATTTCACTTTTGATATTTTTATAAAGATCAGGTGGTAAAATTTGCGGTGCTTCTTGATAAATAATTTTTTGGCCAAACCAGCTACATCTTTTATCTTGAAACTTATCTAATAATCTCAATTTGTCTTCCCAAGATGAGCTATGCCAAGTTTTAAATAATGCAGTATCTTTATTTGGAATAAATTTCTCATAAAGAGTTTCCTCTGGTAATAAATCTTCTTGGGTTTTTGTTTGTTCCTTTTCCTCTGCAGCTTCTCTATTTATGATTTGAATATTTTTACAAAAATTTTCATTTTCCATAACAAGTTTAGCCCTTTTTTGAATTGTTGCTAAATCTAGTTCTGAATAAGGTTTTTGTTTAAGAGCAAATTGTTTATCTAAAATTACTGGTGCTTTATTAGTTTTTAAAACTCTTAAAGCCTTAGGGCTATATTTTTTTAATACATCTCGTAATTGATTTACTGGTAGGTTTAACAATGGTTCTGGATCCCTTCTTAGGTCCCAAACATATCCCCAAGATGCATATGACGGATGAAAGCAATGATTAGGATGTAGCGTACCAGTAAGATACATCATATTCCGACCCTTCACATTTTCAAAAATAGAATATATGCCTTCATTTTTTAAAAATGTTTCAACGCTAGTCTTTGTTGATGTCTTTAAAAAGGTATCCCAATTTTCTTTATGTTTGTCTTTTATAATTCTTAAAACCTTCAATGAATTCTGTGCATCAACATAGGCTGTATGGCTAGCTGAGGTGTCAAAACCCTGCATTCTAGATAAAGATTCCAGTGCAAGACTTGGATTACCTGCTTCGGTTAACTCTGTTTTTAGGGTCTCTGAGTTTAATGTTTGGGCTGCTCTAGCTATATGCAAACCATCATGTTCACTATTGGGCGATGAGTGGGTGGCATAAGGATACCTATTACCCTTAAAAAAATTAAAGTGGAACATTCTTCGATCAAAATTTAAATTTGACCAACCCATAAATACTGCTGGAGCACACTTTGTAAAAAAATTTTCAACAGCACCTAAAAAATCATAATGTGAATAATTGCCTTTGGTAAGTAAATCAATGCTGGTTGAATTAACAAGTAAGGCCTTTGCACTGGGCACCTCTCCTTCTGGCATTCTGCCTCTGATATTTAATTTTCCAATCTCTTTAAGATTTTTATCAACAACGACAGCACCTACCTCAATTATTGATCCCCAAATAGTGCTATTGGTTGTTTCGGTATCATAGATTACTATTTTATCCATTATTTACATTACTCCAAATTCGTGAGTTCATTAAACTTTTTAAGTCTTCCAAGAAATAAATTTTGATAAGTTACTAATTCAGGTCCTTGAATTTTAAACTCTTGAAACAAATTATCTACTGTGCAAACAAGAATAACGCAAGCATTGATATTTGAATTGTAAACGACATTATGAGCTAATGAATAAGCAGCTGTTTGTAAAAACCAAGAATCTATATATTCAGTCTTTTTTGGTTTATTGGATTGTTTGAAATCAATAATAGTTTCTTTTCCCTCATAAACACCAACGCAATCTGCTGTACCTGCATATCTCTCAGGATAATACATTGTACATTCCACACCATATATTTCCTCCAACCTATTTGTTAAACCTTTATCAATTATTTCTTTTGCCATTTTTTTATATTGTTCATTATCCTCAAAGAAACTTAAATTTTCTCTTCCTAATAGAAAAGACTCTAAATAGCTGTGCATCTGAGAACCTCTACTACTGGCTGCTTTTGTAATTGCTTCAGCTTCTTTATGACCAGTTCTTTCTCGCCAATTTGCTAAGGCTGCTTTATCTTCCTCTGACTTTGTTGCTTCAAGTATTGAAGTTACACTTGGTAATTTTGCTTCTCCTAAAACATATCTTCTTATTCCATCTTCGGTAGCTTTTGAACTTGATGGATAGTTGTATTTTTTGTTCCAACGCATTTGGTTTCTTATAGTCGGTAATATGTGAAAAAAGAAATTATTTTTTAAGCTGTTTATTTCTCTCAACAAATTTTTCAACGTTCTCTGTCAGTACAGCTTTTTCAACTTGCTCGGGATCTTTAATATTTTCTAAAGTTCTAGTGATTGATCTTGCATCAGTTCCAAACTTATCAACTACATTCATAGCCTCTTCTAGCTTTTTTCTTAAAACTATGACGTTGTCAAAATGCTTTGCAAACCTTGTGCTGATTGTTTTTAAGTGATTATAAATCTCTGTTGCACCCTTTTGAACCTTAAGAGATTGAAATCCCATGTGTAAAGACTGTAAATAGGCTGAAAGAGTATTAGGGCCGCAAATCACAATTTTATATTTTTTCATTAATTCTTGGGTTAATAATTCTTTTGTGCTTGGATCTTGGTATTCAGTTAATTCTTTATAAAGACTTTCAGTTGGTGCATACACTATTGCAAAATCAGTTGTTTTTGGTGGAACAATGTATTTTTCCATGACACTTTTTGCTTTGGCCTTAAATGCACTTGCTAATTTTGTTCTAGCATCTGCAACTGCTTTTTTATCATCTGCATCATATGCATCAGTGATGGTTTTGAATTTTTCTACCGGAAAATGAGAATCTACTGGAACCAAGACATCTCCTTGAAGCTTGATTGCAAATTCTACGTTTTCACTAGTGTCCTCTTTCATTTTGACATTTGTCATAAATTGAGATGCTGGTAACAAATCTTTGATTAAAGCATCCAAAGAATATTCAGCCAAAGTTCCATACTTTTTAACCCCTGCTAAAATTTTAGTAATCCCCTCTTGGCTTTGATTTAATAACTTAACTTGCTCATTAAAGTTACCAACCTTCTCATCTACTTTGGTTAAGGCCTCAGTCATATCCTTTGTAACTCCGGTTGATAAAGAATTAAATGAAGTAGACATTGAACTAAGCGATGTATTGATTGTAGAATTAAGGCTATCTTTTAACCTCACTATTTCAGCATTTAAATTAGCTAATTCCTCAGCTTCTTTACTCTCATTCTCATCTTTAGGTTTTGACCTTAAATTTAAGTATAAAATACCTAAAGTTGCACCAAGTAGTATAACTAGAATTATTAATAGAATCGTATCCATACTTTTAAAGATATACGTGTTTTAATGGAAATCAACTTATTACTAGATTACTATGAGATACTAAGATTGGTTATTATTTTTAAAAAATAATTAATAAATATGGATTTTTTTTTGATTTTAAAAATATTGTTTGTTATTGGAGTGATGATCGCTCTATATGCGATAATTAGAAATCTAGATATAATAAAGATTATTTTAATTTACTTTAAAGATAAATTACTTGGAAAGTAATTTAATTAAATTGTTTAATCGCTTTTTCTTTACATTTTTTTTTGAAGTTAAAAGACAAGCTTCAGATTTTAAAATTTCACCATCCTTTAGGATACGTAGATTATTTGCTTTTAAGGTCTCGCCTGTGGATGTAATGTCAGTTATCAACTCGGCAGATCCAGTAAAAGGATAGGCCTCAGTAGCTCCTAAACTTTTAACTAATCTAAATTGTGTAACACCTTTTGAGAACAAAAAATCTTGTGTTAAATTTGGATATTTAGTTGCAACTCTAATTCTTTTTTTCTTAATATCTCTGAATTCAAAAGCAATTTCCTCAAGATCAGCGATAGTCTGAACATCAATCCAAGGATCTGGAATTGCTACTACTAAATTTGCTCTTCCAAAACTAAGTTTTTTGACCACATTTATTTTATTTTGGACATTTACTCCGCTTTCTTTCAATAAATCAAAACCAGAAAAACCAACATCTAAAGAGCTATCCCCCAACCTTTCAATAATTTCTCTAGCATGAAGATATAAAATCTTAACATATGGTTTATTTTTAATTGATCCAATTAAATCTCTTTCTCCTCTTTCAGATATAATTTTCAATTTTTTTTTCTTAAAGATTTTTAAAACATCTACTCTAAGTCGACCTTTGCTTGGAATACCTATATTGATTAAATTATCCATTAATTAACTAAATTTAAAGCAGCACCAACTGCTGGAGTTTGTTTTTTTGAACCAAGGTCGGAAATCAATTTGTCATATCGGCCGCCATTGCAACAATTAATAATTTTTGATTTGGACTTAATATCTATTTTAAAAACCATACCCGTATAATATTCAAGCTGTCTGCCAAAAGCAGCTGAAAAAGTCACATTTAATTTCTTAATTTTATTTTTTGAGATTGGAAAATATCTCTGATCTACCAATAAATTAATTCTATATTTCTTGAAAAACTTATTTAATACCTTGGCTGCATTATTAATTGGACATTTAATTTTCAAAAATTCCTTAATAATTTTTGAAATATTTCTTCCTTTACTAGGTCTCCTTGGATCTTTAATCTTTTTATCAAATCTGCTTAAAATTTCGTAAATTGTTCTATTTGCTATAATGGTTGATTGATCATCTTTTAACATTCTAAAATATCTTTTTTTATCGATCTCAACTATTGTTGGATCAACATCTGAATTAGTCTCTAATCTTTTGAGAAGATCATTAAAATAATCTTCTCTCCAAAAATGTCTTGAAAGTCTTAATTTCCATCGTTTAGGGATATCTAATTTAGATATAAGAAGATTGAATATTTCTACATTCCCAATTGTGATCTCGCCTGATGAATAATTAAAATTTTTTAAAGATTTTAATGATGTATTTATTATTTCCTTATCATCATTTTTCTCGTTTCGTGACCCTATGATTTCAAAACCAACTTGATTTCTTACAATGGAGTCCTTTTTGTTTTCAGATTTACGATATGCTTGACCATTATAAAATATCTTCTCCTTGCCCTTTAGATTATTTTCTAAGTATCTTAGACAAGATACAATTGTTAGATCTGGCCTTAAACATAGTTCATTTCCTCCTTGGTCAGTAAATGAAAAAATAAATTTTCGAAAACTTTCACCAGATCTTTGTACGATATGGTTAGCCTCAATTACTGAGGGTAATTCAATATATTTAAAACCATTTGATTTAACAGTTTTAAGTATGCTGTCAGATAAATTTTTTGATTTCATTTACTAAATTTTCTTTTGAAAAGGTGATTTGATTGTCTTCCCCCTTAATACCTAGGAGGTTCTTAAGTGTAATTTTACTATCTTTAAATTCATTCTCTCCACAAATAACTGCAATCGGGCACCCTCTTTTATTTGCATATGTCAGTTGTTTACCGAGATTTTTCTTACTATCTAAAAAAATTTCTGAATTAATATTATTTTTTCTCAAGATATCTAAAATTTCGTAATAATTTTTTAAATATTTTTCATCCATTACGCAAACAATGACTGGTTTTTGATCGTCTAATTGGACTTGATTTATTTGAGACATAGCAAACAAAAGTCTATCCACACCAATACTGACACCTGTTCCAGGTATATCGACACCTTTAAATCTTGAAATTAACTTATTGTATTGTCCACCAGAGCATACACTACCAATATCAATTTCTTTACCTTTATTATTTGTTGTTTTAAAATTTAGATTGGTCTCAATACAAAAGCCATCA
>CACKQM010000002.1:0-96487 GCA_902602295.1 uncultured Pelagibacteraceae bacterium
TTTTAACCTCATTTTCAGATAAAGCATAAAGATCTTTATCGAAAGATTTACCTGGATCAATTTTATTCTTAATACCATCTAGTCCAGCCATAAGCATTGCTGCAAAAGTTAAGTATGGGTTTCCAGCTGCATCACCAAATCTAATTTCACATCTCGCAGCCTTTTTACTTAGAGTAATAGGGATCCTACATGAAGCTGACCTGTTTCTTGCTGAGTATGCTAATAACACTGGGGCTTCAAATCCCGGGATCAATCTTTTGTAACTATTGGTTGTTGCGTTCGAAAAAGCGTTTATAGCTTTTGCATGTTTTAAAATTCCACCAATATAGTGTAAAGCTAAATCGGATAAGCCAGCATATTTATCTCCTGAAAATAATGCTGTATTTCCTTTCCAAATTGATTGGTGCACGTGCATACCTGATCCATTATCACCTTTTACTGGTTTAGGCATAAAAGTTGCAGTTTTTCCAAATGAATGTGAAACCATATGAACCGCATACTTATATAGTTGCAAGTTATCTGCTTGGTCAACTAAAGTTCCAAAATACATTCCAAGTTCATGCTGACTTGGAGCAACTTCATGGTGATGTTTCTCAACTTTAATACCCATGTCTTTCATTGCTTTCAAATACTCACTTCTCATATCTTGTGCACTATCAACAGGAGGAACTGGGAAGTAACCACCTTTGATACCAGGTCTATGTCCCATATTTCCATTTTCATATTTTTTTCCAGTGTTGTAAGGGCCTTCAGTACTATCAATTTTGAAGCCAGTTTCATTCATGTCATTTTTAAATCTTACATCATCGAATACAAAAAATTCAGCTTCTGGACCAAAAAATGCTTTATCGCCAATTCCAGATTTTTTTAAATATGCCTCAGCTTTTTTTGCTGTTCCTCTAGGATCTCTTTCGTAAGGATCTTTTTTTATTGCATCTAAAATATCACAAAAAATATTTAATGTATTATGAGATGTAAATGGATCAACTACAGTTCTGCTTAAATCAGGCTTTAAAATCATGTCAGATTCATTGATAGCTTTCCAACCTGCAATTGAGGAGCCGTCAAAGAAAATTCCATCGTTTAACATATCTTCGTCAACTACCTTAGTATCCATCGTCACGTGTTGAAGTTTACCTCTAGGGTCAGTGAATCTTAGATCAACGTAATCAATTTCTTTATCTTTTATAACTTTTAATACATTATTTGCGCTCATATATCTCCTCTGTAATTCAGTGGGTTGTGATACCAAATAAAGACTGATAAATAATCCTCTTTTACTTAATAACACCTATGCATTTTTTACATAAGTGTATAATTAAAAGACTAAAAATACTAACAATTCAGAGTTGAATAATGACATTACTCGATAAAGAACCAGTTCAAAGAGTTGGTAAAATTATTAAAGAGTTTAATCAAAATTTAAGTGTAAGTGTTTTAGAAACTTCAGCTAGAACTGCTTTAGAAGCCGCATCTTCTTTAGGGTGTGAGGTCGGAGCTATAGTTAAAAGCTTACTTTTTAAAACAGATAATAAGTTTAGTTTATTTTTGGTTGCTGGAGATAAGAAAGCTTCCCTTAAAAAAATTAAAAAAAATATTAAATTTAATGATGTTTCGATGGCTACTGCTGAAGATGTAAAAAACATTACTGGTTATACTATTGGCGGTGTTTCACCAGTAGGCCATTTAGAAAATGTTGATATTTACATAGATAATTCTTTAAATAGGTTTGATTTTTTATTCGCTGCTGCAGGTCACCCAAATTGTATATTTAAAATCAATTTCTCAGATCTAAAGAAAATTACAAAAGGAAAAATTGAAGATATTACCGAATGAGACAACCAAAACTATTAGATTATCTTTTATTAATTTTGTTAGCTTTAATATGGGCATCAGCTTTTTTTAATATCAAAATTGCAACCTATTCATTTGGACCAATTACTATTGCATTTTTAAGAGTATTTTTTGGAGCAATACCAGTTTTGTTACTTTGTTATTATAAAAAAATAAAGATTGAAGCTTTTTCAAAGGATTGGCATTGGTTTGCGATGATAGGATTTATAAATTTAGTAGCTCCTTTTTTTTTAATTGCCTACGGCGTGCAATCAGTTCAAAGTAATTTGGCAGCAATATTGATGTCAACTACACCATTAAGTTCAACTGTGCTTGGTCATTTTTACACAAAAAATGAGAAATTCAATTTTATCAAAACAATAGGAATCTTAATAGGTTTTTCTGGAATACTTTACTTATTTTCTGATAATATTTTGATTAATGAAAATAATTTTTTTTCCGCAATACTAATTCTATTAGGCTCAACTTGTTATGTAATAGGTGGTGTTCTAACCTTAAAAATTAGTAAGAAAAAAAATGAAAATGTAACTGGCTCAATACTAGTTTGGGCAGTTTTGATTTTGATACCTATTGTAAGTATTGTTGAACAACCATGGAATGTCTCGCCAAGGTTAGATTCTACAATATCTGTGATATATCTTGGCTTAGTTTCTACTGGAATTGCATGGTTATTGAGATTTAGAATTTTAGTTAATAATGGACTGATATTTCAGTCACAAGTTTCATATTTAATTCCAATTTTTGGAACTATTTTGAGTTATATTTTCCTGAAGGAATTGATCACTTTCAAAGTTTTGATATCTCTCATTGCGGTATCAGTAGGAATTTATTTTGTGAGAAAAGCAGACAATAAAATTAGTAAAATAAAGCTTGATTAATACAATTCTTAGTTGAAAACATTATTGACCCATTTACATCATTCCCAAAAAGGTCTTTAATTAATTTATATAAATAACAAGAGGAGAAAAAAATGAGTGCAGAAGCAATGAAAGTGTCATCTGTATTAGATACTTCTCATTTAAAGGTTAAATTTCCGTTCAAAGCAAAATATGGAAACTACATTAATGGAAAATTTGTAGAACCAAAATCAGGCAAGTATTTTGATAATGTTAGCCCGATCTCAAATGAGAAAATCTGTTCAGTTGCACGATCAGACGAAAAAGACGTAGAAGCAGCATTAGATGCGGCTCACGCAGCTTTCCCTGAGTGGGGAAAAACAGATATCACTACGCGATCAAATATATTGTACAAAATCGCTGATGTGTTGGAAAAAAATCTAAACTTACTTGCAACAGCTGAATGTTTAGATAATGGAAAACCAATAAGAGAGTGTATGGCAGCAGATTTACCTTTGGTTATTGACCATTGGAGATATTTTGCTGGTGTGATTAGAGCAGAAGAAGGTTCAATCGCTGAAATAGCAAATAACCAATACTCATACAATTTTCATGAACCATTAGGTGTAGTTGGTCAGATAGTTCCATGGAATTTCCCATTATTAATGGCGACATGGAAATTAGCTCCAGCTTTAGCAGCAGGTAACTGTTCAGTTTTAAAACCAGCTGAACAAACGCCAGCATCCATAATGGTGATGATGGAACTTATTGGAGATTTATTACCTCCAGGAGTTGTCAACATTGTTAGTGGTTTTGGATTAGAAGCAGGTAAGCCTCTAGCATCATCAAAAAGAGTTGCTAAAGTTGCATTTACTGGTGAAACTACAACAGGAAGATTGATTATGCAGTATGCTGCACAAAACATAATTCCAATTACTTTGGAGTTAGGTGGAAAATCTCCAAACATTTTCTTTGAGGATATCATGGATAAAGATGATGATTTCTTTGATAAATGTATTGAAGGTTTTGTGATGTTCAATCTAAACCAAGGTGAGGTTTGTACTTGTCCAAGTAGAGCTTTAGTTCAAGAGTCGATCTATGATAAATTCATGGAAAGAGCTATAGCTAGAACAAAAGCTGTTGTTCAAGACAATCCTTTGAAAATGGAAACTATGATTGGGGCGCAAGCGTCAGTAGAGCAAATGGAAAAGATTAAATCTTATCTTGAGCTTGGAAAAAAAGAGGGCGCTAAAGTTCTAACAGGTGGAAGTGTTGCTAAACTTAACAGCGGGTTGGAAAAAGGTAATTACATTCAACCAACTGTTTTTGAGGCAAAAAATGACATGCGAATTTCTCAAGAGGAGATCTTCGGACCAGTTGTATCTGTGATTAAATTTAAAGATGAAGCAGAGGCATTGAAAATTGCTAATGATACTCTTTATGGTTTAGGAGCAGCTGTATGGACTAGAAATGGTAATATAGCTCACAGAATGGGTAGAGCGATACAAGCAGGAATAGTATGGACTAATTGTTATCATGCTTACCCAGCTCACTCACCATTTGGTGGATACAAACAATCTGGAGTTGGTAGAGAAACTCACAAAATGATGCTTAATCATTACAGACAGAATAAGAATCTTCATGTTTCTTATGCTGAGAAAAAATTAGGCTTCTTTTAATCAAATAATATATACTGGTCCATGATTCGATATCATGGGCCAGAGAAAAAATATGAAAGTATCTGCAACACATTCGGCACTTAGTTTATTATCTGAACTTAAACAAAAATATGGTGAAAAGTTAATGTTTCATCAATCAGGTGGATGTTGTGATGGGAGTGCACCTATGTGTTTCCAAGAAGGTGAATTTCCATTAGGAGATAATGATATTAAACTTGGAGAAATAGGTGGAGTTCCATTTTATATGAATGGTGATCAATATGAAAAATGGAAACATACTGATTTAACGATAGATGCTGTAAAAGGAATTGGCGGAATGTTTTCATTAGATAATGGAACTGGAAGAAGATTTTTAACTAAATCTGAAATATGCCTCGTAGTGGATAACGATAATCCAAATCATTAAATTTTTATTTTACAATGCCGATTTTTTTAAGTTCACAAAAAATTGTGAAAGATTGGATTGATTATAACAATCATATGAATGTTTCTTATTATCTTTTGATCTTTGATAAATATGGAGCAGACATATTAAATGATTCCTTTAAAATGGGCGAGCATTCAGCGAGGACTACTGGAAAAAGCACAATGATTGTTGAGTCTCATATTACCTATAATAAAGAACTAAAGATGAATGACGAAGTAGATGTAAATTTAGTTTTTTTTGATCACGATAAAAAAAGGTTGCAATACAAGATGGAAATGATCCATAAGCAAAAGCAATATTTAGCATCAACGATTGAAGTCCTTGCATTATATGTTGATTTAAATACTCGAAAAGTCTCAGAATTCGAAGGAGATAAATTAGAAATTATGGATAATTATATTAAAAACAATATAGAAAAGTTTGATAATACAAATCTTAAGTTTTCTTCTAAATTGAAAAAGTAAATAAATTTACTTCCAGCCCGCGTACTGGAAGTAATAATCTATTTATTGTCCTGGCGCTTTGTATGCACCTGACGCAACTTCACTTGCTTTAACAGTAGCTTTATTAAAATCAATAGCTTCTAACATTGTTAAATTTTTAACTGCACCTGATGCTTCTACTACAAGTTTTACTGCCGCAAAGTCTTCAAACGTTGTAAGTTCATTTACAACTATAAAGTCATATGGACCTCTAACTATATCCATACTATGCATTGTTCCACCCATAGCTTTTGTTAATTGTTCAACTACTGCTTTTCTATCACTTTTAGGATCTTTTAAAAAACCTTGAAAAGCTTTTTCAGTGTAGTTTCCCATTATATATGCTTTCATATTTTACCCCTTTCTTTATTTAAAAAATATTACAGCAAAATTTATGTCTGTAGAAGTGGTATATTTGTCTAATTATTTTCTATTCGGTCCATTTCTTTAAGTTCAACTTCTAACTTATCTAATTCCTCACCACCTGCCATCATGCTTAAAAGTTTTTCTCTAGATATATCTTTTTTTTGAAATGTCCCCATACTTTTTCCTCGATTTAAAACTGTAAAACTATTTCCAACAGGATAAGCATGATGAACGTTGTGTGTTATTAAAATTACAGCTAAACCTTGTGATGCTGCTTTAACAATATATTTCAGGACCATTGAAGCTTGATGTACACCTAATGCTGATGTTGGTTCATCTAATACCAAAACTTTTGCCCCAAAATAAATTGCTCTAGAAATAGCGAGACATTGTCTTTCACCTCCAGACATCGTACCGACGGCTTGTGATGGGTCTCTCACATCAATACCTATTTGTCCCATTCTTTCTGCAGCTATAGTGTTTGCTTTTTCAATATCAAAAGTTTTGAAAAAAGGTAAACCTTTTTGTGGCTCTCTGCCCATAAAAAAATTTCTAGTTACACTCATAAGGGAAACTAATGCTAAATCTTGATAAACAGTACCTATCCCAATATCCAAAGCATCTCGTGGTGAGTCAAAAACTATTTTTTGATCTTCAAAAATAATTTCACCTTCATCAGGCTTATGAACGCCTGCTAAAGTTTTTATCAAAGTAGATTTTCCAGCTCCATTGTCACCAAGTAAGCACATTATTTCGCCTTTTTTAAGTTTCATGGTGACGTCTTTTAAAGCAATTACTTTACCAAAAAATTTACTTATATTATTGAATTGAACTAAATATTCAGACATCACTTAGTCTCCGTAACTTTTTTTCTAATATAATTATTGAATACTACTGCAATTAACATCATTGCGCCTAAAAAAACCTTAAACCAATCAGTATCCACATCTGTATAAAAAATTCCCATTGATACAGTGCCAAAAATAATAGCACCCAATGCTGCTCCGATGGCAGAGCCATAACCTCCAGTCAAAAGACAACCGCCAACCACGGCAGCTGCTATTGCTTCCAATTCTTTTAAAGTTCCTCTCATAGTATCTGCAGAACCTGCATCTAAAACTTGAATACAAGCAAATATTGTCGATGCTACAGCTGTTCCAATAAATAGACTTATTTTTACTCTTCCAACAGGTACACCAACATTTGTAGCACCAACTTTATCTCCACCTGATGCAAATATCCAATTTCCATATCTAGTTTTCATAAGTATCCAAGTCGCAAATAATGTAAGGGCAATAAACCATATTACTGATGGTGGAATACCTGTAGCTAATGGTGTACCGTCAGTTCTCAGTGCAATTAATTTCATCGATCCTAGCCATGTGAATAACCATTGAAAAGTATCTGTTGCGAACAACCAAGCGATTGGATCATCCTCTATTAAAACTCTTAACCCAGGTACTTGAGTTCTTCCTGTAATTAATCTCGTAATAGCCAAAGTTGCCCCTCTTAAAATGAACAACATTGCAAGAGTTACTATGAAGGATGGAAGACCAGTTTTTACTACCATTATACCATTGAAATAACCAATTAGTACTGCCATAGCAAAAGCAAAAATAATACTCGTCCATAAAGGCCAGCCCCAATAAATTGCAGGTATAGCGATACAGATTCCTGCAAAACCAATCATTGATCCAATTGATAAATCAAACTCTCCACCGATCATTAACATTGCAGCAGCAATAGCAATAATTCCTAAATTAGCCGAAACATCTAAAAAATTTAATGTCCCATAAGCGCTAAACATTCCAGTGTCACCAGCAACTATTCCAAAAAAAATAAAAACTAAAATTGAGCCACCCAAAGCACCAAGCTCTGGTCTGTTTAATAAAACTCTAAGAGGTGAAATTTTTTTAAGTCTTTCATCTTGTCCACTATCTTTTTTAGATTGAATACTCTCTGATTTTACAGACATATAAAAATTATAATTTAAAGATGATTAAAAAAAAGGCCTGACTAACATTAGTCAGGCCTTTAATTCATATTTTTATCTATAACCTTGAGCTGCCCATTTAATTACTTTAGACGCATTGTCAGGAGTTACAAACCCAGGTCCAGTCATTACTACACCTGCTGGCATTGTTCCCCATCTCATATATTGTCCAAAGATAGCTATTGGTAAATATCCTTGTAGATATTGCTGTTGGTCAATTAAAAACTCTACTTTTCCTGCAGCAGCAGCTTTTAACATATTTGGAGACATATCAAATGTTCCTAATCTTACAGAACCAACTTTTCCAGCTGACTCAAGTGCTTTCAATGCTGCTTCACCAGACAATCCAGCACCTAAAGTTAGAATAGTGTCATAGCCACCACCTAATTTTGCAGCAACAGCTTTTTGAATTTCTGTTGGGTCATTTGAAGTACCTAAAATATCAACAGATCCACCAAAACCTTTTTTGAAACCAGCACATCTTCTATCAAGTGCAACGTTTCCTACCTCATGGTTAACACATAATGCTTTTTTTCCACCAGCGGCTTTCATTTTTTGTCCACCTCCTACACCTGCTTCAAACTCAGTTTGTCCAACGTGTGCACTAATTCCTAAAGATGCATAATCATCAGATCCAGAGTTCATTGATATTACAGGAATACCAGCAGCAATCGCAGCTTTAACTGATTTTCCTAAAGCAGCAGCATCTGGTAATGTTATCACAATACCTTTCGGTTTTTGTGATACAGCATTATCAATTAATTTTGCCATTTCTACCATGTCGAAAGTAGCTGGTGCTGTGTATTTGCAAGACACTCCCATGTCTTTACATCCAGCATCAACTCCATTTTTAGCAACTGACCAGAAAGGATCATTTGCTTGACCATGAGAAACCACAATTATATCTACAGCTAAAGCAGATACAGACATCATTGCCCATGCAGCTAAAGCTAATATAAAGTTTTTTATTGTTTTCATTATTTTCCTCTAATTAAAGTTAACTTTTAAAAATAAAATCTAATCAAAATATTATTTGGTTGTAAAGCAGACAGGTTGCATTCTACTTATGGTTGATTCAATTAAAGATTAAGTTTTTCAAATTTTTTTGATTGTAAAGATTTTTGAGCTGCATTCGCAATTATCAGAGCTTTTCTTCCCTCTTCAAATCCTGCAAGAGGTTGAATTTTCTTTCTTATAAATTTTGCAAAATCCTTTAGTTGATTTTTATAAGCATCTTTATACCTCTCAATAAAAAAATTAAGCAAAGGAGATTTGTTCGAAGTTGATTGTGCAGAATATAAAGATGTCTCGTTTTGTCTTTTATTTTCTGAAATTAACATACCTTTTGATCCAAATAATTCTATTCTTTGATCATAACCGAAACTACAATGTCTGGAATTAGTTATTATGCACTGAACACCAGCTTTAGATCTAATTATGGTAGATGCTAATTCAAAATCTTTTATTTTATCAAATCTTTTGTCTGATATGTTGCTACCAGAAGCTATTATTTTCGCAGGCTCATCATTACCAAGGTAGAATCTGACAAGATCAAAATCATGGATCATCATATCTCTAAAAATACCACCAGATTCTTTTAGATATTTCATAGTTGGTGGGGCAGGATCACGACTAGTGATAATAATTTTTTCTAATTTACCTATTTTTCCACTTAGTAATTGTTTTCTTAAATTATTGTGTGTTGGGTCATATCTTCTATTAAAACCTAATTGTATTTTTGGATTTAATCTTTTAATTTTTTTTTTGCAGGACTCAATTTTCTTAATACTTAAATCCAGTGGTTTTTCACAAAAGATAATTTTTTTATTTTTAACACCATCTAAAATAAATTTAATATGTGTTGATGTTGTTGAGGCAATAAAAATAGCTTTTATATCCTTATCTTTATAAGCCAAAGATGGATTGTTTATAGCTTTTGTTTTTAATGTTTTTGAATACTTTTTAGATAATTTTTGTTCAATGTCATAAATATATTTAAGATTAAAATCTTTACTACGCATTAAATTTTTTCCATGCATAATACCAATTCTACCAAGTCCAAATAAAGCTATATCAATCATTTAAAATTTGTATTAAAATAATAACTTAACTAAAAAAATTTCTTATGTCAGTAAAATTAGGAGTTGCACCCATTGCATGGAGTAATGATGACATGCCTGAGTTGGGTGGTGACACCTCATTAGAACAATGTTTAAAAGAAGCCAATGAAGCAGGCTATATAGGCATAGAGTCTGGCGGAAAATTTCCAAAGAAATCTTCGGAATTAATTCCAAAATTAGATCAATTTAATCTTAAACTTTGCTCAGGATGGTATGGTGCTAATCTAAGAAAAAATTCTGTTGAGGAAGAAAAAAAATCCATTCAAGAACAACTAGATTTATTTAAAGATTGTGATGCACCTTGTATAGTTTTTGCGGAAGTTTCTGGCTCTATTCAAGGAGATCCAAATAGAAAATTATCAACTCGGCCTCAAATGGAAAGGGACGAATGGCAGAAGTTTTGTGAAAAAATTTCTGAACTAGGAAAATATTTAGAGGATGAAGGAATGCCTTTGGCATATCATCATCATATGGGAACAGTAATTGAAACTCAAAAAGATACTGAAAGACTTATAGAAAATACTCATGAAAGTGTAAAATTAACATTAGATACAGGACACATGTTATTTGCAAAAGGGGACTCAAAATACATATTACAAAATTATCATGAAAGAATTTTGCACGTCCATTGTAAAGATATAAGAAAACAAGTTCTTGAAAAATCTTTAAAAGAGGATTTAAGTTTTAGAGGTGCTTTTTTAGAGGGTGCGTTTACAGTACCAGGAGATGGTTGTATTGATTATCAACCTTTATTTAATGTATTAAAAAATAATAATTATTCAGGATGGTTGGTGGTTGAGGCAGAGCAGGATCCGGCAAAAGCAAATCCGTTAGAGTATGCGAAAATTGGTTATAATTATCTTACAGATACATTGAAAAAATCTGAAATTGAAATTTATAAAAATTGATTATCTATAGAGTGAAGTTAGTTCATTATTTCCAGCAGCAACACATGGAGATTTAAAACAAGTACCAACAACCCATTCAGATCCAGGATCAGGTAAAAAATTTGATGACATCACAAATATAACACCCATCTCAACTGATTGCCCCGCCTTACCTTCTGCTTTAATTCTAGGATCAGGATCAGTTTTTACTTTAGTATCCTCTGAAAAAGGATTCTCTATATTAAGATTTTTATTTATATAATTCACAACTTTAGATGAAGACCATTCGCCATTGCATGGATCACCCCAAACAGTCAATTTACCTTCATCATTATTCCCGCAATTATTTATTTCTCCATTGATAAAATCGACTACTTTCTTATGATTTTCTTTGACTAAGTTAGCTTTTGCTTCAACTGCGGGCCTTGTACTTGCGGTCCAAATCAACATCCCAACCACATATACTAATGATAACAATACTAATGCTTCTAATAGTCCAAAATTTTTGAAATTTATTTGCATAATTAAAGTTTGATAATTTTTGATTTGTCTAATTTTTTTTCAAAAAAATCAATTATATTTTGTATTGTTTCTTTTCCCATTCTTATCATGCATTCCTCAGTAAATGCAGCGGTATGAGGACTTAAAAAAACTTTATTGTTTTTTAGCAGAGGATTATCCTCTTTAGGCGGTTCTGTTTCAAAAACATCTAAACCTGCACCAAATATAAGACTTTCATTTAATGCTTTATCTAAGTCATTCTCATTAATCATTCCACCTCTTGCAGCATTAATAATTATACAATTTTTCCTCATTGTTTTAAGTAAGTCATAATTAATAATATTTTTCGTTTTTTCATTAAGAGGCATATGTAAAGAAATGGCATCCATTGATTTTACTGCTTCTGTAAGATCTTCAACTTTTTTTCCACCCAATTCCTCAATAATATCTTTTGAAACAAATGGATCATAAACAAAAACATTCATTTCAAATCCTTTGCATCTTCTAATTAAAGATTGACCAATTCTACCAAATCCAGCAATTAAAATATTTTTTTTCCAAAGTTCAATTGTTTTTGGAAGTTTGTTTCTATTAGAAAAATTTCCTGTTTTAACAGCCTCATCATACATGTTTTTTCTCTTTGATATATTGAGCAACATAAACATAACATGTTCTGCCACCGCAACAGCATTTGCTGTAGCCGTAATTGCCAAGGCGATATTTTTTTCTTTAGAAGACTTGAGATCAATATTGTCGTATCCAACGCCATGGCGAGATATAATCTTAAGTTTTTTTGATATATTGATTAATTCGCTAGATAAATTTGCTGTTCTAATTGATAGACCATCACACTCCAAAATTTTTTGTTTAATATCTTTGTCATCTATATTTTCAATAATCTCATAATCATAATTTGGGTTATTCTTTATGAGATCTATCCCCGCTTTATGAATAGGTTGAATGATCAAAATTTTTTTTTTATCTGACACTTAAATTTAGTAAGCTTTAGAGTCTTCTTTTGATTTGATTGATTTTAATTTAGATACAGCATTTTTTGCACCTGCACTCATATATCTTTGATCGGATCCAATAGTTACCAAATTAAATCCTAAATTAAGCATTTTTTTTGCATACTCTGGACTAGCATTATGAATACCTGCAAAAATTTTATTTTTTTTTGCATGATCCAAGATATTCAAAATCTTTTCATAAGTTGGACTTCCTTCAGGATTATCAAAAGCTGGTTTTTGACCTATAGCCAGACTTAAATCAGCAGGTCCAATATAAATTCCATCTATTCCAGGCGTACTCATAATTTCATCTAATTTATCCAAGGCCTCTTTTGTCTCTATCATTGCCATTTTCAAAATCTCATCATTTGCAAAATCTCCATAATCTGAACCTCCATAAATTAATCCTCTAATTGGTCCAAAACTTCTATACCCTTTTGGAGGATACATGCATGCTTGAACAAATTTTTCTGCTTCAGATTTGTTACTCACCATTGGACAAATTACACCATAACATCCTGCATCTAAAATTTTCATTATTTGTCCTGGTTCATTCCAGTTTACTCTTGCTAAAGGAGTAACATCTGTAGATGAAATTGATTGCAGCATTTGTAATGCATTTGGATAATCTATAACACCATGTTGCATATCAATTGTAAGCGAGTCCCAACCTTGATGAGACATTACTTCCGCTGAAAAAGAGCTAGGAATTTGTAACCAGCCATTAATTATTTGCTCACCATCTCTCATCATCTTTTTTATTTTATTTGGCCTCATTTTAAGATTTCAATCCAAGGTGAGTGTATTTTATATTAAGATAATCTTTAATTGCCATTGAACCACCTTCACGCCCATATCCAGTTTGTTTAATTCCCCCAAAAGGTGCCTCAGCTATCGCAACTGCAGGAGTATTTACTGCAACAGTACCAGTTTCCATTAATTCTGAAGCTCTGTGAGCTTTATCCATAGAATTTGTATAAATATAACTACATAATCCTAAGTCATTATTATTAGCTCTCTCAACCACTTCATCAAAAGTTTTAAATGACAACATTGGAACTAATGGACCAAATGGTTCTTGTTTCATTATTGTAAAATTGTCCTTTACATTGTCAAAAACTGTTGGCTCATAAAAATATCCTTTGTTAAATCCTTGAGGTCTTTTTCCACCCAATAAAACTTTTGCTCCTTCCTTTTTAGTTGTTTCAACTAATTCTTCTATTTCTCCTAATCTTTTTGCAGTTGTTAAAGGACCTAACTGAACCCCTTCATCTAAACCATTTCCAATTTTTAACTTTTTTGTTCTTTCAATAAACGCATTAATGAATTCGTCTTTTTTATTTTCTTGTATATAAAATCTGTTAGGTGAAATACAAACTTGACCATTATTTCTAAATTTTGCAGTAATTGCCATATCTGCAACTTTATTTATATCAACATCATCAAAAACTATAAAAGGTGAGTGTCCACTAAGCTCCATTGTGACTCTTTGAACTTTATCTGCGGCCTTTTTTAAGATTAATTTACCTACTCTTGTTGATCCAGTAATTGAAACTTTTTTAATAATATCAGACTCTAACAACTCATTTGAAATACTTTCAGGATCTCCTGATAATAAGTTTACAACTCCAGGAGGGACTCCTGCTTCTTTACAAATATCTACCAACTCCATTACTGTTCCTGGAGTAATTACATCAGGCTTACAAATTACTGAACATCCGGCAGCTAATGCTGTTGAAATTTTTCTTGCTGCTAGAATTAAAGGAAAATTCCATGGCACTAAAGCTGCTACAACTCCAACTGGCTGATAATAAACATGAACTCTCGTATCAGGAAATCGACTTTCGACTGTTTGTCCATAAATTCTTTTTGTTTCTTCAGCATTCCACTCAAAAATATCAGCAGCCCCACCAGTTTCGCCAATTCCCTCTGCGAAAGGTTTTCCAACTTCAATCGTTAACCATTTTGCTAAAACATCTTGTTTTTTTCTTAAAAGGTCAGCAATTTTTCTAATAATATATGATCTCTGCCAAGGTAAAGTGTTTTTCCAAACTTCCAAACCTTTCTCTGCAGATTTAAGAGCTTTTTGAACATCTGCTGAAGACGCTTTAGACGCTTGGCCAATAATTTCTTCCGTAGCTGGATTTATAACATCGTAAGTTTCTTTTTTTTCCGCTTGTTGCCACTTACCATCAATGAACTGCCCAAATTTACTATACATAATTTTTATTTTATGGTTAATTAAGCGAAATTTTAAGAGAATATATCTACAATTATGAAAAAAATAAAGCTTACATGTGCTCATGCAATTGTAAAGTTCCTGACTTCTCAAAAAATTCTTATCGATGGTAAAAAAGAACCTTTATTCGCTGGTGCTTTTGGAATATTTGGTCATGGTAATGTAGCTTGTTTAGGACAAGCTTTAGAGGAAAATAAAGATAAACTTCCAACTTATAGAGGTCATCATGAGCAAAACATGGCTTTAACAGGAATTGCTTACGCTAGAGCAAAAAGAAGAAAACAAGTATTTGTAGCAACAAGTTCTGTAGGTCCTGGTTCTACAAATATGGTAACAGCTGCAGCAGTTGCGATGAGTAATAGACTGCCAATTTTATTTCTTCCAGGTGATACTTACGCAAACAGGATGCCTGATCCAGTTTTACAACAAGTAGAACATTTTAATAATCCAGGAATTACTCAAAATGATGCTTTTAAACCAGTTACAAAATATTTTGATAGAATAACCAGACCAGAACAAATTTTACAAACATTTCCCCAAGCTGTACAAGTTTTATTAGACCCAGCTGATTGTGGTCCAGTATGTATATCTTTATGTCAGGATATACAAGGAGAAATTTTTGATTATCCTGAGGATTTTTTTAAAGAAAAAATCCATAATATACGAAGACCAAGACCTGATGATTTTCAAATTAAAGAGGCAGCTGAAAAAATTAAAAAATCAAAAAATCCAATCATAATTTCTGGTGGAGGTGTTTTTTACTCAGATGCAATGGAGGAACTTTCTACTTTTGCAGTTAAACACAATATACCTGTAACACAAACTGTAATGGGTTATTCTTCTATGAAAAGAGATCATTCTCATTTTTTAGGACCTATTGGAGGTTTAGGAGGAAAAGCAGCAAACAACTTCGCAAAAAAAACTGATTTAGCGGTTGCTATTGGAACTAAGTTAGGAGATTTCACAACTGGGTCATGGTCCAATTTTGAAAATCCAAATTTTTCACTAGTATCAATTAATGTTGCAAGATTTGATGCTAGTAAGCATATGGCACAATCAATTATTGGAGATGCAAAAGTTTCTTTAAATGAACTATCACAAGCTTTAGGTGATTGGAAAGCATCCGAGGAATGGCATAAAAAATCCAGAGATGAACTTAAATCTTGGAATGAATATGTTGATAAAGAAAGTGGACCAACTAATCAAAAACTCCCAAGTTATGCTCATGCAGTTGGTGCAATTTATAGAAACTCTGATCCAAGTGATATCGCTGTCACTGCAGCTGGAGGTTTGGTAGGTGAAGTTGTTCAAATTTGGAGACCAAGAGAACTTAATACGCATGAAACAGAGTGGGGCTTTAGTTGTATGAGCTATGAAATTTCTGGAGCTTTAGGAATTAAGATGGCCAATCCAAACAAAGAAGTTATTACATTTGTAGGTGATGGATCATATTTACTTTATAATTCGGATATATATTCATCTGTAATAACTAATAATAAACTAATTGTAATTGTCTGTGATAATGGTGGTCACGCTGTCATTAATAGACTTCAATTATTTAAAGGTGGAAAAGAATTTAATTGTTTATTTGAGAGTTCAAATGTTTCAAATTTAGTAAAAGTAAATTTTGCAAAACATGCAGAAAGTATGGGGGCAAAGTCTGAAGAGGTAAGTTCTATCAGTGAATTAGAGGAAGCCTTCAAAAGAGCGAAGAAATCAAAAGTAACTTACGTTATTTCAATCAAAACTCATTCATATCAATGGCTTGAAGGATCAGCTTATTGGGAAAGTCCAACATTAGAAATTCCCAAAACTAAGGAAAACGAAAAAGCTCTAAAATTACACAAAGAAGGTAAAGTAAAACAAAGACAGGGAGTATAACCCTAATGAGCAAAGTATTTAAAGTTGGCTTAATTGGCTGTGGTCATATCGCAGAAACATATTTCAGAGCTCACAAATATTTCAAAAATTTTAAAATTATTAAATGTGCAGACGTTAAAGAAAAAGCAGCTAAGAAATGTGCTAAAATTTACAAAATTGAAGCAGTTTCGGTAAGTAATTTACTTAAAGATAAACAGGTTGAAATAATATTAAATCTAACCCCTCCAAAAGTTCATTACCAAATTGCAAAAAAGTCTTTGTTAAATGGAAAACATGTGTATTCAGAAAAACCACTAGCAATAAATCTAAAAGACGGAAAAGAATTACTTAAGCTCTCAAAAAAAAAGAAATTATACTTAGGAAATGCCCCAGATACTTTTCTCGGAGGAGGTAATCAAAAATCTAAAGAATTATTAGAAGGTAAAAGTATCGGTAAAGTAAATTTAGGTAATGCGATTTTTGCTTTTCCAGGGGTTCAATCTTATCATCCAGACCCAGAACCATGGTTTGCAAAAAAAGAAGGCGGTCCAGTAATTGATATGGGACCTTATTATCTCACAGCATTAGTAAATTTATTAGGTCCAGCAAAAGAGGTAAAAGCGGCAAGTTTAATGAAAGGTTCACGATTTAGAACAATTGGTATTGGTCCCAAAAAGGGAAAAAGAATTAAGGTAGAATGTCCAACTACATATTTTACAACAATTATATTTAAAAATGGAAGTATTATAAGACTAACTTTATCTTTTGATGTTATAGCCCATCAAAGAAATCATATTGAACTTTATGGAACCAAAGGTTCAATGATTGTGCCAGATCCTAATATGTTTGGTGGTTCAGTATATTTATGTAAAAAATTAGGAAGCCCATGGAAAGAATTTAAAACAAATCGTATGCCTTTAGGAAAAATTAATATTAGAACTCAAAGTTCTAGAGCAAATGAGTCACCTACTAACGCTAATTACAGAGGAGTTGGTCTTGCAGAAATGGCTTATTGTATTGATAAAAAAAAGATACATAGATGCAATGGAGAAGTATCTTTGCATGTTCTTGACTTGATACAATCAACTATGCAATCTGCTAAAACAAATAAACCAATTAGACTTAGTACAACATGCAAAATTCCAAAACTTTTTATTAATAAAGAAATAAATAAATTAATGAGATAAAATATGCAGATTGGTATTGATCTTGGGGCAAGTAAAATAGAGTATGTGTTATTAGATGATGTTGGCAATGAGCATCATAGAGAAAGAACCGAAGTTCCAAAAAATTACAAAGATACATTATCAATAATAAAAAAAATAGTTATCGAACTTGAGCGTAAAGCTGGTAAAGAATTACCAGTGGGTGTATGTCATCCAGGGATTCATTCTATTCAAACAGGACTAGTTAAGAATGCGCCTAATTCTTTTTGGATTAATGGCAAACCTTTACAAAGAGATTTACGAAGTGAGATCGGAAAAGAAATTTATTGTGAAAATGATGCTAACTGTTTTGCTTTATCAGAAGCTATAGATGGTTCTGGAAAACATTATAAAATAGTTTTTGGGGTAATTCTTGGATCTGGTGTTGGAGGCGGTTTAGTTATAGATAAACGAATTGTCAATGGACCTAATGGGATTACTGGAGAATGGGGGCATAATCAAATACCGAGTGCTTGTATTGAAGGTGTTCAAATAAAAAAAACCAATTTAAGAGCTGGGGAAATAGAAAACTTTGTTGCGGGTATAGGTATTTCTAAAGCGTTCAAAAACGAGTTTAAAAAGGATTTATCTGCCCAAAAAATATTTGAGATGCATAGAAAACTTGATTTAGATGCAGAAAGATTAATTGATAAATATAAAGATCAACTCGCTATGTCTTTAGCCACTGTTGTTAATATTATTGATCCAGATGTGTTTGTTTTCGGGGGTGGGGTATCTAACGAAATAAATTTTTTAGATGAAATTAAACAAAAAATGAAAAAATTTGTTGCAGGGGGTGAATTTGAGGGGACTTTTTTAAAACCTAAATTTGGTGATGCAAGCGGTGTTCGGGGTGCAGCTCGATTAGCAAGAACCACAAATTATTGACTAGTGAAGAAAATTCATTTACTACAAATGAGCTAATTATTAAAGTCTAGGAAGAGAAATATGAAATTGTGTAGAATAGGTAGTGTTGGAGAAGAAAAACCAGCAATCATAGATAGTGAAAACAATTACCGAGATTTGTCATCAATAATTAATGATTTTAACCCTGACACATTGAATTTTGATACATTAGAAAAATTGAAAAAAACTGATATTTCAAGTTTACCAAAGCTTGATTCAAATTCTAGAATAGGTGCATGCGTCTCTAACCCAGCAAAATTTATTGGTATTGGTTTGAATTTCAAAGATCATGCTGAAGAACAAAATTTGCCAATACCAAAAGAACCGATTATTTTCTCAAAATTCACTAGTTGTATTACTGGACCAAACGATCCTATCATTGTTCCTAAAGGATCAAATCATACTGATTGGGAAGTTGAAATTGGTTTTGTAATAGGAAAAAAAGCTATAAATGTTAGTATTGAAAACGCCTTAGATCATGTTCTTGGTTTTTTTCTAGTTAATGATGTGAGTGAAAGAGATTTTCAAAAGAATAGAGGTTTAACTTGGGATAAAGGAAAGGGTTTTGATACTTTTGGTCCAATAGGCCCGTTCATAGTTACTACAGACGAATTACCAGACTATCAAAATTTAGATATGTTTTTAGATGTAAATGGGAAAAGGATGCAGACTGGAAATACAAGTAAAATGATTTTTGATATTAAAACTTTAGTTTCTTATATGAGCTCGTGTATGAGCTTACACCCTGGTGATATTTGTTGCACTGGAACGCCTCCAGGTGTTGGAGAGAATATGAAGCCACCTCAGTTTTTAAAAGGTGGAGAGGAAGTAGTTTTAGGCATAGATAAACTTGGTGCTCAAAAACACCACGTTGTTCCTTACAAGGAATAATATAAATTTTATTTATTAGATGTTAGAAATTTTTATTGCTTTAGGCGCGGGTTTGATAAGTTTTTTATCGCCATGTGTATTACCATTAATACCTGGTTATATCTCTTATATTTCTGGTACTTCATTAAATGAGTTAACAGAAAAAAAAAATATAAACTTAATTCCTATCATTCTTTTTACTATTGGTTTTTCAATTGTTTTTATTATTTTTGGCGCTGCTTCAACTTTTTTAGGCCAAGTATTATTACAAAATTCAAATGAATTAAGAATTGGTGCTGGATTAGTAATCTGTATTTTATCTTTACATTTAATTGGAATTATAAATTTAAAATTTTTGAATTATGAAAAAAGGATTCAGACAAATAGTAACACTAATTTTTTTAGTCCAATATTAATTGGTATGGCTTTTGCTTTTGGTTGGACACCATGCATAGGCCCTATTCTTGGATCAATCTTAGCACTTGCTTCAACAGAAGAGAGTATTAACAGAGGTATTATACTTTTATCATTTTATTCTTTAGGTCTTGCGTTACCATTTATTTTGTCGGGTTATTTAATTCAAAAATTTTTAATTTTTTCAAAAAATTTTAAAAAGAACATTAATTTAATTTCAAAAATTGGTGGTGTAATATTATTAATTACCGGTATATTAATATTAACAAATCAGTTACAAGCATTAGGTTATTATTTACTTAACATATTTCCTTTTTTGCAAAACTTTGGATGATTGATTATGAAGATTTATCAAATTGACTCAAGCGCTAGAAAAGAGGGATCGACTTCAAGAGCTTTAGCTAAAAAGTTACTTGAAAAAATTAAAAAACCTGAAGATGAGGTTATATATAGAGATCTAAATGAAGAGATGGTTTTTGTGAGTGGTTTAACAGAATCTGGAATGAATATTGATGAAAAAGACCAAAATGAAAATCACAAAAAAATGTTTGAGCTCTCTAATCAACTTGTAAAAGAACTTAAAGAGAGTGATATTATAATTATTTCAGCACCAATTTATAATTATGGTCCTCCTGCAACTTTAAAAGCTTGGTCGGATTTGGCAGCAAGAATTGGAGAAACATTTAAATTTAAACCTAATGGCAGAAGAGAAGGTTTGTTAAAAAATAAAAAAGCTTATTTAGTAATTACATCAGGAGGTACTAAGTTAAATAGTAATGAAGATTTTTTAACTCCTTGGTTGAAATTTATTTTGAATTTCTTTGGTATTGAAAAAGTTGAGACAATCAGTGCGGATCAAATGGCTCTAGATTATGAAAAATCAATTAAAGAAGCTCACGCACAAATTGATAAAATAAAACTATAATCAATTTAAATTAATTTCGAAATTTTGATTTATTCTTTTCTAATTCAATAAAATAAATTAATATGTCCAAAGGGGTGTCTTAACAGACTGAGATTAAACCCTATGAACCTGTCCGGTAATTCAGAAAGGGAACAATGGATAAAACATATTTTTTAACACAATCAACCGCATTATCTTTAGTAATTGTTATATGTTTAATTTTTTTATCATTTGGAATTTATTATTCTAAGAACTATCAAGGATTAAAAAATTATTTAACTGCAAATAGAAATATTGGATTTCTCTCATTAACAACAAGTTTGACAGCGTCTGCATTAGGTGCATGGATTCTTTTTGGTCCTGCTTCAGCTGCAACTTGGGGAGGTTTAGGTGCGGTAATTGGATATTCCCTTGGGACAGCTTTTCCAATGTTTTTTTTTATATATCTTGGAAAAAAAATTAGAAAAGAGTTTCCTCAAGGTTCCACGCTCATTGAATTTTTAAGAAAAAAATTTGGTAAAAGTTTATTTAAACTTATTTTACTGATGACAATTTTTTATATGTTTATTTTCTTATGTGCTGAAGTTACAGCGATTGCAGTTTTGATTAACTATATTTCAGGTACCGAACTTTGGTTCACTGCTTTAATTGTGCTATTGTGTACTTTAACTTATAGTTTATATGGTGGATTAAAAGCCTCAATATTGACTGATAACATTCAAATGTTTGTCATTGGTTCATTATTATTGATTTCTTTAATATATATTTTGTCTTTCACAGGATCAAAATTTTCATTTGATTTTGTAAAAGAAAAAAACCCACATCTTTTAAGCGGATCTTATTTGCCTGGTTATACTTCTGGTTTAACTTTTTTTATTGCTGTCGCAGCAACAAATCTATTTCACCAAGGTAATTGGCAACGTATTTATGCTGCAAAAGATTATAAAACTTTAAAAAAAAGTTTGATTACATCTTTTTTGATAATTATTCCGATTGTTTTTTTTATGGGTTTTACAGGACTTGTTGGTTTTTCACTCAATTCATCAATAAGGCCCGATCTAAGTTTTTTTTACCTTTTACTAAATGAACAAGCAATATTTTTGTCAATATTAATTATTATTTTAGGTCTAGCATTAACTATCTCTACAATAGATACCTTAATAAATGCAATATCAAGTTTAATTATAGTCGATGGTAAAGCTACTTTTGAATTTAAAAAAAAGACTAATTATTTAAATTTTTCTAAATATATAATTGTTTTTTTATCCATAATATCTTTTGTAATTGCATCTTATGGCTTTGATATTTTATATTTATTTTTACTGGCTGACTTATTTTGTTGTGCGTTCGTGATAACCATTTTTTATAGTTTTTATAATAAGATTGATGAAAAAACCGCATATATATCAATCATTATTGGGTTTATAGCTGGATTTTTGTTATTTCCTTCACCAGATTTCTCAAAGAGTTTGTTAGTTGGAATACTGTTATCAAAAGAAATATTTAGTCCGTTTATATCCCAATCATTATTATTTTCGTCTTTTATCATCGCAACTTTTTTACCTTTATTGGTTCTTAAAGCTAAAAAGATCAAATTTTAGTTGATTGTATTAAGTGAATTAATAGTTATATAACTGACCGAATGTCAGAAAATCAAATAGTAATTAATAATCTCTCAAAAGTTTATGATAATGGCTTTAATGCTTTAAAAAATATAAACCTCAATATCAAAAAAGGAGAAATTTTTGCGATGCTTGGACCCAATGGTGCAGGTAAAACTACTTTGATTAGCATTATTTGTGGCATTGTAAAACCATCATCAGGAAAAGTTACAGTTGAAGATTTTGATATCATTGAAGATTATAGGGAAACAAGATCACGAATAGGACTCGTTCCTCAGGAATTAACTTTAGAGCAATTTGAAACTGTTTTTAATAACGTTTCGTATTCAAGAGGTTTGTATGGAAAAAAACCAGATCCAACACATATTGAAAAAGTCTTAAAACAACTAAGTCTTTGGGACAAAAAAGATTTAATCTTGCGAAAATTATCAGGTGGAATGAAAAGAAGAGTTTTAATCGCTAAAGCATTATCTCATGAGCCAAAAATTTTATTTTTAGATGAACCTACTGCTGGTGTAGATGTTGAATTAAGACAAGAGATGTGGAAGGTGGTAAAATCATTAAGAGAAATAGGCGTTACAATTATTTTAACAACTCATTATATTGAAGAGGCTGAAGCGATTGCTGATCGAGTGGGAGTTATTAATCAAGGAGAAATTATTATTGTAGAACAAAAGAAAGAACTTATAAAAAAAATGGGTCGAAAAGTATTATCTGTTGAATTACAAAAGGAAATTCAAAATGTACCAAGCTCATTAAAAAAATATAATTTAACTATCGGAAATAATAAAATGTCTCTAGTTTACACTTATAATCTCGAAGAAAAACAGACAGGGATTACAAATCTTTTACAAGATATAAAAGACTCAGGATTAAAATTGAGGGATTTGAAAACAGAGCAAAGTAACTTAGAAAAAATATTTGTAACTTTAGTAAGGGAAAATAATGAAAATTAATTATTATGGATTTAAAGCAATTTATTTTCATGAAATGGATAGATTTAGACGAACTTTAGGTCAGTCTCTTTTATCACCAGTAATTTCAACATCATTATATTTTATTGTTTTTGGTTCTGTGATTGGTGGTTACGTTCAAAAAATTGATGGTATTAGTTACGGATCATTTATAGTTCCAGGGTTACTAATGTTAACTTTGTTAACCCAATCTATTAGTAATACTTCTTTTGGAATATTTTTTCCAAAATTTAACGGGACTATTTATGAGATTTTAGCTGCACCTATATCCGCTTATGAAATTGTATTGGCATTTGTAAGTGCAGGAGCTACCAAAACACTGATTGTTGGTTTTGTAATTTTTTTGACAGCACAATTTTTTGCTGATGTACAAGTTCAATATCCATTTTTAATGATTTTTTTATTAGTTCTCGTTTCTTTTACATTTGCATTATTTGGTTTTTTAGTTGGTTTAGTTAGCAAGGACTTTGAACAGATGTCAATAATCCCATCTTTTGTGATAACACCAATGGTATTTTTAGGTGGAAGTCTTTATTCATTAGATATGTTACCTGAATTTTGGCAAGTAGTTACTTATTTTAATCCAGTTGTTTATCTAATTAGTAGCCTTAGATACTCTTTCTATGGCATATCAGATTTTAACATTTGGATTAGTGTAGGTTTAATGGTGTTATTTTTGTCAGTTTGCGTAATTATTGTCTCTATATTACTTAAAAAGGGCTACAGCATTAAGTCTTAAAAGAGATTTATTTAAAAATTTTTTTGAGTTTTTTTAGGTTATCTAGATTATCAACTGTGTACCATTTTTTTGGCATTACATCAGAAACATATAATTGTCTGATTTTAATTAATCTTTTCCAGAGAGTATTAAAGTCATCAGTTGGTTTAACTTTATCATTAATCTTTTTTGGATTTAATATTTGAATACCAGTGCAGTAAATATCAGATTTTTGTGCTCTTGAGAGTTTTTGAACAATATCTCTTTTTCTAAAAATAAAATCCCCCGATAATCCTTTTATTGGTTTTGTCGGAATTAACATGCACAAGGGTTGACCTTTTTTGAAATAATCTTTCTCAAGTTTTTTAAAATCAATATTAGTGACGTTGTCACAAGTTAAGACATAAATTGGTGAGTTAAACGATTTAAAAATGGAGTTAAATATCCACCAGGAATTACCTTTTTTATCTGTATTTATTATTGAAGAAACTTTCTCCTCTATTAAATGTTTAGCTAAAATAGGTCCTTTATAACCAACCGAAATATGAACAAAGTTTATATATTTTTTTAGTCTTTTGATACCTCTTGCTATTAATGAAGTTTGTTTAAATTTAACCAAACCTTTAGGTATTTTTTTTGTAAGGGGCATTAATCTGGTTCCTCGACCAGCTGCCATTATAAAAGCATGATTTATTTTTTTATAAGTCATTAGATTTCAGCCCAAATTTGATTATTTTTTCAATTTCGGACTGCGCTAATCTTTTTGCATTTTCAGAAGATACAATTTGTTTAAGTGGTTTTTTTAAAAGATTATTAAAATCAATTACAAAATATTTTCTATTCTTTATTTTCATTTCTTTAGCGTATTTTAACTCATCTTCACCAATTAGATATTCATCTAGTCGATCACCTTTTCTAGATTGAATTATTCTATATTTACCTCCAAATTTTTTTGTCCAGACTTCTAAGAAATCAATCATTTTTGCAGATTTCATTTCGGCTGAAAGAATTTTACCATTCAATTTATTCTTAAGTTTTAGAGCTTGATCAATTAAACTTACCGCTTCATTAACTGAGAAAAAAAAACGTCTCATATAAGGACCAGTGGTAAGTATGGTTTTATTCTTTTTATACATTTGTTTCCAAATTGGTAAAACAGATCCAGTAGACCATGTTACATTACCATATCTCACACAAATAAATTTAGTTTTACTATAAGATTTTATTGATGAAAAAAGTCTTTCCATACAAGATTTACTTAAACCATAAATATTTTTAATTGGTGGCGATGCTTTATCGGTTGAGACGCCTATAACTGTTGGAACTTTTTTGTTTATACAGGCACGAACAATATTTGTAGATCCAAGTATATTTATATCGATACATTCAAATGGAAACTTTTCTGACAAATCTACAAATTTGGTAGCTGCTGCATGAATTACAATATCAGGTTTAGTATAATTTAAACAATCATGTACCGACTCAATATTAGAAACATCTAAAGGTACCACTTCACAATTTGTTAAATTTTTTACCAAGAAATTTTGTTTATTATTTCGAGCACCAAGAAAAACTTTATATTTTTTCTTATAAAAATTAGCTAAATTTCTTCCTAGATAACCTGTACCACCCGTTATTAGAATTTTTTTCATTATTAAATGTTATAAATTTGTTTATAATTTTAATCTAAATAATGTCTATATCTATTCATATACCTTTTTACAATCCAAATCCTGAAAAAAAAGAGGGACATAGAAATTTACGACGATTTGATTATTTAAAAGAAAATATTGAAAACTTAAAATCGCTTTCAATTAAAAATGATATTTTTGTGCATACGCACAACGAGTTTTTAGACGATAAAAAATTAGACGCTAGAATAATTAAGCATCAAATAAATGATAATGATTTAGATAAAGGTTTTTTAACATGGAAATGTAGATCATTAATGGAAGAACAAAAAAATGATTATGAATATTTTTCTTATTTAGAGCACGACATTAAGTTTTCAGAATTAAATCTACAATATTGGCTTAAATATCAAAATCAACTAGATAAAAAAAATTATCATCTTGGGTTTTTAATTTATGAGAGAAATAATTCAGACAATCAAAACTATAGTATTCATATTGTGAGAAAATTAAATAAATATTTAAATATAGAAGGTAAGAAATTTGTAATAAACGATTTAGAAAATTATTGTTGTTTTTGGATATATAATAAAGATCAATTTCATAAATTTTTAAGATCAAAGTGGTGGTCTTTTAAAAAGAGAGCTCATAATTTCAGACATAATTATGGTATCACCGAAAGATCATCAATTGGTTTTCACTCTTTTAACATGAACTATTTTAAAGCAACTTTAATTCCTGAAATTGATAATCAACCTGACCCAAATTGTTTCATAGAGCATATGACAAATAATTATTATGAAAAATTCAGTGAGTTTAAAAATCAAAATTATATGGATATTAGAGGTGTTTGTACTTTGAAGATTAACGAGATTTTTGAAGACTTAAAAGAAGTTAAAGATAACTTTTTCTTAATAAAGCTATTTAAACTACTAAAGTGGAAGTTTAGATTTATTATCAGAAAATTTAACTGACCCATTTCTGGGCCAGTTAATAGACTAATATATAAGAGGAATTGTTTTATTAGAATTGTTCAGACTCAGTTGAGCCATCCATTGCTGTAGTTGAGCTCTTTCCACTACTTATTGTGTTAGAAACAGCATCAAAATAAGATGTACCTACTTCTCTTTGATGTTTTACGCTTGTGTAACCATCTTTTTCACGAGCAAATTCTTGTTCTTGAATCTTAGAATAAGCAGCCATACCTTCCTTTTTGTATTTTTCCGCTAATTCAAAAATTGCAATATTTTGTGTATGAAAGCCAGCTAGCGTTATAAATTGAAATTTATAGCCCATTTTACTTATTTCTTTTTGAAATGAAGCAATTTCTTCATCTGATAAATGCTTCTTCCAATTAAATGACGGAGAGCAATTGTACGCTAAAAGTTTTCCAGGAAATTTTTCATGAATTGCATCTGCAAATTTTTTAGCTTCCTCAAGATTTGGTGTAGCTGTTTCACACCAAATTAAATCTGAATATGGTGCATATGCCAATCCTCTTGAAATTGCTTGTTCAATTCCTGATTTGACGTAATAAAATCCTTCAGGAGATCTTTCACCTGTTAGAAAAGGTTTATCATTTTCGTCAAAATCATTAGTAATTAGTTTTGCAGCATTTGCATCTGTTCTAGCCAAAATTATTAATGGCACATCAGCAATATCAGCTGCCAATCTTGCAGCCTTTAAATTTTTAATCATAGTACTGGTCGGCACAAGTACTTTACCACCCATATGACCACATTTTTTTTCACTAGCTAATTGATCTTCAAAATGAACACCTGCTGCACCAGCTTTAATAAACTTTTTTGTAAGCTCAAAAACATTTAATGGACCCCCAAAACCTGCTTCACCATCAGCAATGATTGGAAGCATATAATCAATTCTTTTTTCTTTTTTCATATCACCATCTTTTAGTTCCATATGTTGAATTTGGTCCGCTCTTAGCAACGCGTTATTCATTGATTCTACAAGTTTTGGAGCACTATCATATGGATATAAAGATTGATCTGGGTACATTTCACCAGCACTATTAGCATCTGCAGCTACTTGCCAACCACTTAGATAAATCGATTTTAGACCAGCTTTAGCGTGTTGGACTGCTTGATTTCCTGATAAAGATCCTAAAGTGCTTATATAATTTTCTGTATTAAGAAGTTTCCAAAGTTTAATTGATTGTTGTTTACATAGAGAATATTCAATTTTTATTGAGCCTCTTAATCTTTCAACTTCATCGGGGGTATAATCTCTTTTAATGCCTGCAAATCTTTTTAGTTCGTATGAGATGTTTTCTGCACTCATAATTGGTAGTTACCTCAGAAGTTAAAATTAAAATGAAAAAGTAAAATTCGATTTAGTTTGAGTCGTTAAGTGTCTCAACTAAATCTTTCATTCCACTTGAACCCCAATCACAATGATCATCTCTCATGTAAATACCTCTGCTATTATGTCTAGCAAGGTCCTCATTTTTTATGATTTGAGCCTCATTTTCAGTGTTTTTTTGTTTATCAGTCATGTAAATCTTATAATTTACAAAATTTACAAAATCTACAAAAAAGGAAAAAAAGCTTGTAAATTAAGGAAAATAATTGTAAATATAAATTTACAAAATTTACAAATAGAAAATATGAGTCAAAATGATTTAAAAATAGGACCCAAAATCAAGGCTTTTAGACGTCAACTGGGTCTTCAAGCCAATAAACTTGCCCAAGATATTAATATTTCACCTAGTTATTTGAATTTGATTGAGGGAGGAAAAAGAAAAATTGATGGAGATCTTCTTTTAAAAATTTGCGAAAAGTTAAATATCGAACTTTCTCAATTAACATCAAAAGATGATGTAAATTTAGAAAACACACTATCAGAAATTTTAGATGATAAATTATTTGAGGATCTTGATATTTTGGGACCAGAGGTCAAAGATCTTGTAGGAACCAATCCAAAAATTGGAAAAGCAATTGTAAGATTAGGAGATATTCTAAAAAAAAAAGATCATGAATTAGTAAATAAGATTGAAAAAATTTCTGGAAAAATTGTTGATAATAGAAAGAACTCATTTCCGGGTGAAGTTATTTCTGACTTTCTTCAAGAAAATAAAAACTATTTTCCAAAATTAGAGGATTTTGCCAATAAAGTTTTTGAAAAAGTTCAAAAAAATAATCGTACAAGATATGTTGCTCTTTGTGATCATTTAAAATCTGAATATGGTATTATTGTCAAAGATGTTATTCCAGAGGAAAATAAACCTTTTTCTAAAATTTATAACAAAAATAAAAAAGAACTCCTGTTAAGTGATTATAGTTCTCTTGAAACTAAAAAACTTCATGCAGCTGCACAAATTGCACAAGAGGGAGCAATTAAAGAAATTGAAGATTATTTAACTAAATTTACTTTTCCGTCAGAAGAGTCTAAAAAATTAACTAAAATTGCTTTGCTTAATTATTGTGGTGCTGCAATATTAATGCCTTACAAACTTTTTCATTCAGAGTGTAAAAAACTTAAATACGATCTCGAATTATTACAAAATACTTTTGCAACATCTTTTGAACAAGTAGCTCATAGAGTAACTTGTTTGCAAGATCCAAAACTACCTGGAATTCCATTTCATTTTTTAAGGGTAGATATGGCCGGAAATATTTCTAAAAGATTTTCTTTGTCTGGAATTGAAATTCCACGATACGGTGGTGCGTGTCCAAGATGGAATGTTTATTCTGCATTTACAAGACCTGGAGTTATTCAAAGTGCTGTAAGTAAAATGACCAACGGAGAAAAATATGTTTGTATTGCACGAACTGTTGAAAAAGGGATTGGAAGATTTGGTAGAGCAAAAAGTATTTTGTCTATCGGGTTAGGTTGTGAAGCTAAATATGCTAAAGATTTTGTATATACTGAAAATGTTAACTTAAGTGAAAAGTCATCAGAAATTCCAATAGGTGTGTCATGTAGAACCTGCGATAGATTAGATTGTTCTCAAAGAGCTTTTCCTCCTTTACACAAAAAATTTGATGTTGACATAAATTTGAGAGGTGTCTCGGTTTATGTAGGTGATAAAAATTAAAGATATGCTTAAATTTATAATTCCTGCAGTCATATTCTTTTTAATTGTTCTTTTTTGGGAAAAGATTAATGAGAAAATTTACCAAAAATTTAAGGTTAAAATTAATTTAGTTATTTTAATCGCAGCCTTATTATTTGTATTAGCAGTATTGATTTTATTATACTTTTAGTTCTAATGAAAAAAATTTTTATCATTTTTTTAATTATATTTTCATTTTTAAATAATTCAATTGCAGATGAAAGAATTAAAAAACTAAATCAATTGTTTGATGATTTAAAAACTCAAAATTACTCAGCCGCATATAAAGTTGAACAAGAAATTTGGCAAATATGGAGCACACATCCAAATGATGAAAATTTGACAATGTTATTAAATAAAGGATCAAGTTTAGTAAATGAGTCAAAATATAATCAAGCAATAGATATATTTTCTAAAGCAATAAATTTAGATCCATTATGGGCTGAGGCATGGAATAAACGTGCAACTGTATTCTATTTATCTGGTAATTTTGAAAAGTCACAAAAAGATATTGATAAAGTTTTAGAATTAGAAAAAAGGCATTTCGGCGCTCTTGCTGGACAAGGTCTTGTAAATATTCAATTAAAAAATTATAATAAGGCAATTAAGAGTTATGAAAAAGCTAAAGAGATATACCCCACAATGAAATCACCAGATATGATGATCAATCAAATTAAAGAACTAATTAAAAAACAATCCATCTAAGATGATAGATTATATATTACCATTTTTAATTCTTATCATGATTGTGGTATTCATCCATGAATATGGCCATTATTATTTTGCCAAAAGATATGGTGTTGCAGTAACTGATTTTTCAATTGGATTTGGAAAAGAGATATTTGGTTGGAATGATAAATCTGGAACCAGATGGAAAATTTGTTGGATACCTCTTGGTGGATATGTAAAATTCTTTGGAGATCGAAATGTTTTTTCCCAAGCTGATCAAGAAAAATTAATAGAAAAATATAACGAAGAAGACAGGAAAAAATTATTTGTTTTAAAACCACTTTATCAAAGAGCTTTAATTGTTTTTGGTGGGCCATTAGCAAACTTCTTACTCGCATTATTAATTTTCTTTTCTATTTATACTTTTGCAGGAAAAGATTTTACTCCTGCAATGATCAATGAGGTACAAAAAGATAGTCCTGCAATGATTGGTGGTTTGAAACAAAATGATATTATTTTAGAGATAGATGGAAATGAAGTTAAAAGTATTATGGATGTTTCAAAATTTATAACGTTATCAACAGATGATTTTATAGATTTTAAGGTTAAACGTTCATACGATGAAATATTATTAAAAGTAAAACCTAAAATGGTTTTAAGCGAAGATAATCTTGGAAATAAGATTAACAAAAGGATCGTTGGAATTAAATTAAGTGCTTACAATAACGAGATAAATCATGTTAAATTAGGACCCACACAAGCTATATACCACGCGGCAAATGAGGTATACTTTGTGAGTATATCCTCACTTAAATATATTGGTGCGATGATTTTTGGAAAAGCTGATACTTCACAACTTGGTGGACCAATTAGAATTGCTAAAATTTCAGGTCAAGTAGCAGAGTTTGGTTTGTTGGCATTTGTTAGCATGATGGCTTATATTTCTATTAGCTTAGGATTAATTAATCTATTTCCGATACCAATGTTGGATGGAGGTCATTTAATGTTTTATGCTTTCGAAAAAGTGTTAGGACGTCCTTTATCGCAAAAAACGCAAGAGGGTTTTTTTCGAATCGGGATGTTTTTGCTCTTAACTTTGATGATATTTACAACATTTAATGATCTCAAAGATCTAGGCTTATTTAGTTAGTAAATTTAAAGTCTTTAAATAACCCTTTAAAATAGAGGTTTTTTCACTACACTAGATATTGTGTATAACTTTGAGCTAGATACTAAAAAAAGGCTTGATTTATCAATACTTTTGATAAAGATAGTAAATAACCTAATAAAACCGGAGCTAAAATGAACAAAAAACAATTAGTTGTCAAATTATCAGGCGCTTTAAACCTAAGTAAAGCTGATGCTGAGAGAACTTTTGACACGATTACCAACACTATTTTAGATGCACTAAAAGCTGATGATTCAGTCAAAATTGCAGGATTTGGTACATATAAAGTGGCAAAGAGAAAAGCGAGAGTTGGAAGAAACCCTAGAACTGGTGAGCAAATTCAAATTGCTGCATCGCAAAAGGTTAAATTCTTACCTGCTAAAGCTTTAAAAGAAGTATTCAATAAATAGTTAATTTTACAGCCTTAACGTCAAAAAGCGTTAAGGCTGTTTCTATATGCAAAATCTGCATACCCAATTTTCATAATCAGCGTTAGTTTTTAGGAATTATTAAAATAAAAGCACTCCCTATAACAGGGAGGTCTTATGACTAAATTAATAAAAAAAATAAGTGCGCCACTTATTAGTTTAATTTTTTTATTGAACATGAGTAGTGCAGGTATGGCAGATACAACAGTTTCTGCTGAAGTAGGTTTTATTTTTAATACCTTATTATTTTTGATTTGTGGATTTCTAGTAATGTTCATGGCATGTGGTTTTGCTATGCTAGAGTCTGGAATGGTTACATCAAAAAGTGTATCCGTAATTTGTGCAAAAAATATAGGGTTATTTTCAATTGCAGGTATAATGTTCTGGCTTGTAGGTTATAACTTAGCCTATGGTATCAGTCCAGGTGGATATATTGGAAAATTTATTCCGTGGGCAGATGGTAGTAAAATAGATACAGGTTATTCCGATGGTTCAGATTGGTATTTTCAAATGGTATTCTGTGCAACTACTGTTTCAATCGTATCTGGTACAATGGCTGAAAGAATTAAATTATGGCCATTCTTTACATTTGCTGCAGTTCTGTCAGGAATTATTTATCCAATCGTAATGGGTTGGCAGTGGGGTGGAGGCTGGTTAGCAGAATTAGGATTTTCTGATTTTGCTGGTTCAACTTTAGTACACTCAACTGGTGGTGCAGCTGCTTTAGCTGGTGCAATGATAATTGGTCCAAGATTAGGAAGATTTACTAAATCTGGGGCTCCAGCGCCACTTAAACCGTTTGCAGCATCATCAATACCATTAGTAACAATTGGAGTATTTATTTTATGGCTAGGTTGGTTTGGATTTAATGGTGGTTCACAATTAGCATTGGGAACAGCTACTGATGCAATCGCTGTATCTAAAATATTTATTAACACATTCCTTGCTGGTGCGGGTGGTGTTATGGGTGCAGCAGTTATAACAAGATTGCATTTTGGTAAAACTGACGTAGTTCAAATGTTAAATGGATGTATCGGTGGTTTGGTTGCTGTAACTGCAGAACCATTATTACCATCACCATTTGCTGCAATTTTAATTGGTGCTGTGGGTGGATTAATCGTAGTGTATGGTACAAAACTATTATTCTCATTAAAAATTGATGATGTAGTTGGTGCTATTCCTGCTCACTTATTTGCTGGAATTTGGGGTACGTTAATTGTACCTGCAACAAATTCTGGTGCAAATTTTAGTACTCAGTTGATTGGTGTATTATCAGTAAACATATTTGTGTTTATTGTAGCTTACATAGTGTTTAGCGCTATTAAAGCAACAATTGGCCTAAGGTTAAGTAAAGAAGGTGAAACCAAAGGTACTGATGTCACTGAAACTGGCGTGATTGCATATGCAATACGTGACTAATTGTTAACAATAAGGGACTCTTCGCTCTCTGTGTATCTCCGCGATTACTCATCGAAGGGTCCCTAAAGTTCTCTCTTAAAGTTAGTTAAACGAAAAAAAAGCCCCTC
The DNA here is from genome assembly GCA_902602295.1 of uncultured Pelagibacteraceae bacterium. Taxonomy (GTDB): domain Bacteria; phylum Pseudomonadota; class Alphaproteobacteria; order Pelagibacterales; family Pelagibacteraceae; genus Pelagibacter. The sequence goes on from CACKQM010000002.1 coordinate 33,362, forward strand.
CCTCAAGGGGCTTTTTTTATTTATTGATTATATTTTTAAGTAGCAGTGAAACTCTATGACGACAAATTTTTTTGAATTTGATTAAAAACATAATTTGGTTTAAGTTTTTTCATACCAATCCTGTCTCTAATCCAAATATTATCAACGTAACCCTCTGGGGTAATAGGTTTAATATTACTATATTTAAGTTCACTGACAGGATCATTAGCTATAAGACCGAAGGTTTTTATTCCTAAAGCTGCAGATAAGTTTAAAGGGCCAGAATTATTTCCAATATAAAAATCAGAATTTTTAATTGCCAAAATTACTCCCTGAAGATCTTTGTTTGAACAATCAATAAAATATTGTTTTTTTGAGCTATCTATAATTTTTTTAGCTATATGGGATTTATCTGGACCGCAAATCAAATAAATATAATCACATAATCCTTTGTCGTATAATAAACTTGCTAGTTCAACAAAATCCTCCTCAAACCACATCTTAAAATCCTCAAAAGAGTCAACTCCAAATGCAATCTTTTTTCCTTTGACTAGAAGATCGTCATTACCTTGTTTTAATCTTTCAGTATCAATCTCTAAAGAGGGGAATTTATCATTTAACTTAATTGAATTTATCTTTAAAAATTTCTGTGATTGTTCTGAATAATTTAAATTCCAATCATTTTCATTAAGATAATTTTTAGAAGTGATCCATTTTTTTTGATTTTTTATGCCTGGTGCAATTATATTTTGAATACCTGATAATTTTGCAGCTATTGCAGGTTTATTCACTTTATCTAAAATATATACATAGTCATATTTTTCTGTATCAAATATTTTCTTTAGTTTAAAAACATCTAACCAATAAAATATGCCTTTTCTGAAATCATTGTAAAAAATTTGATTTATATGTTTAAGGTCTTTAAGTATATTTTGGGCTTGGGTTTTTTCTCTAACAATTAGATCTATATTTGTTTGATGATGTTGACTGATAGCTTTTATGTAGGGTAATTGCCAGATTAAATCACCTAATTTATGATGAGTATAAACGATACAAATTTTATTCATTTTTATTTATGTGATTTCAAAAAAAACTATATAATAAATTTAGTTCTATGAATATAAAATCGTCAAAAACATTAGTCACAGAAGCTTTAAGCGAAATTAAAACAATTTCACCAGACGAAGCATTATCAATGATGAATGAAGATAAATGTAATCTAATTGATATTAGAGATATAAGAGAACTTGAAAGAGATGGGCGAGTTGAAAATTCAAATCATATTCCGCGAGGAATGTTAGAGTTTTGGTTAGATCCTGATAGTGCATATTTTAAAGATGGTAAATTAGATATGAATAAAGAAATGGTTCTTTTCTGTGCTGGCGGTATGAGATCAGCATTGGCTGCAAAAACTCTCAAAGATATGGGGTTTGAAAAAGTTTCACACATTGATGGTGGGTTTGGAGCTATTAGAAATAGTAAATTTAAGATTGTTTAAGAAACACACTCTTCTAAAGCATATTCAAGTCTATCTTGTCCCCAAAAAAGTTTATTGTTAACTATGAAAGTTGGAGCACCGAATACATCATTTTGAAAAGCTTTGTCAGTTAAACTTTTTAATTCGTCTTTAACTTTTTGATTACTTATATCTTCAAAAAATTTTTTTTTATCAATTTTACAATTATCTAAAATTTCGTTTACGTTAGTTTCGATTGAAATATCTATATTATTTTTCCAATAGGCATCAAAACAGATATCAAAGTATTCACTTTTTTTATTTGCATCAATTGAAATAAATCCTCTCATTAAATAAAGGGTATTAATTGGAAATTTTTCGTTCCATTTGAAAGATATATTATTTTTGTTAGCTATAATTTCGCAATCATTCTTCATATTTTTCATTTTTCGCTCATTAAAAGCAGGAGCGGTTATGTTACCTAACTTATGTAAACCACCTAGCAAAATAGGTTTATAATTAAAATCTACCCCGTTTTTATTCTGCATTGATTTAATTTTTTTATAGGCAATGTAAGAATATGGACTAATAAAATCGAAGTAAAAATCGATGATTTTACTCATATAAGTTAATACTTTTTGCGTAAAATATTCTAATGAGCCAATAAATAAAGATGCCCAAAGGACCAATTAAATAAGTGATTATTAATGGGATGCCAACAAGAACCTTATTGATAAAAAACTTTTGTGAGTCCCTTACAATCCAGCCACCAACGAATAAATTAATTGATACAAAGTGGATCCAAAATAACATTAAAAAAATATTACTTGAAAACAAACCTGATAAATTACTAATACTTAAATATAATTCAAAATTACTATCGAAATCATAAGCACTTAAATAAGCTTTATAAAGTACAAATATGTAAGCACTTCCTAATAATGTGATTGGAAAAATTGAAGTAACAAAATATTTTGTAAAGCTTGATTGTGGAAAAAATATTAATACTAACCAAAAAGGCAAAACTCCTAAATTCACCCAGAAGTAGAGAATTTCAATTGTAAAGTAAGCATAAATTTGTTCGATCATTTTAAATTATATTATATTAGATCTTACAATGATTCCTATAAGAAATAAGAGAAAAACATTACAGGTGACTGTAGATGAGATGAGAAATTTTGCCTTAGCATATGTTGAAAAATATGCCCCATCTAAACAACAATTAAGAACATATTTACTAAAAAAATATCTCAAATTATCTGTTCCAAATGTAAAAAAACAAGATGTGACAAATTTAATAGATATTGTTTTATCTGATTTGGAAAAAAATAAATTTATTAATGATAAATTTTATTCTGAAAGTAAAGCTAAAAGTATGATCCGAAGAGGAAGTTCGATTAATAAAATCAGAAATTATTTAATTGGCAAAGGTGTTAATGATGAATTTATAAAAGATACAGTCAATAAAATTAATGAGGATAATTCAGATCAAGATTTTTTTTCAGCAATTAAAATTTGCAAAAAGAAAAGAATTGGACCAGCTAGAATTGACGATAATAGACCACTTTTTTATAAAAAGGATATTTCTTTATTGGCAAGAAATGGCTTTGATTTTGAGACATCAAAAAAAGTTATGGAATTAAAAAAAGATGATTACTTAAAAATAATAAAACTACTTTGATTTTTTCTTCTTTTCTTCTTCAACTAAATGATTGATTTTATTTCTGATATAATTTTTTACATAGACAAATACCAATAAGCCAAAAATAGATACTGATACAATAATTATAAGTATTATTCTTAATTGCTCATCCATATTAGATATTTTTATTTTTTAAGATTAAACTTGGATTTTTAAAATTTTTTTTTCCATATTTAATCTCTTTGCCTTCAAAATCTGAAATTATTCCTCCAGCATGTTGTAAAATTGCATGACCAGCCGCTATATCCCATTCACAAGCTCTAGGCTCAGCCACATATCCATCATATTCGCCAGCAGCAATAACACAAAATTTAAGAGAACTTTTCATTCTTACATATTTTTTTACATTAAATTTTTTATGTAATTTTTCTATTTCAGGTTTAATATTGTTTGAATAGGATACAAATTTCACATCATTTCTATCAAAATTTTCAGAACAATTTAAATTCTTAGTTTCACCATTTGTAAACTCATAGGCATTATTTGGACCATAGGAGTAAAACATTCTTTTTTTTGAAGGGGCATAAATTAATCCAGCTACAGGATTTTTGTTAATTATTAATCCAGCATTAATTGTAAATTCCTCTAGATTATTAATGTAGTCGTAGGTGCCATCTATAGGGTCAATTAACCAGAAATTTTCAAGATTGTTTATTGATTTATTATCAGAGGTCTCTTCTGAAATGATGGGAAGTTCAGGTGTTAATTCTTTAATTTTTTGAGTAACAATTTTATTAACTTCTAAATCTCCATTACTAACAGGAGTATTATCGGCTTTAATTTTTTTTATAAGTCCTTGTTTTCTTAAATCTAAAGAAATTTTTCCTGCATGAATAAATGTATCAATCAGATTTTCGACAATCTCTTTTAAATTCAAATTATTCATTGATCTTTATTAATTCTATATTTTTAGTATTTATTACTTTTTTTCCGACATTTTCAAAATTAACTGTCACTTTTTCTTTTATAATTGATTGAACTTGACCTATACCCCAGTTTTTATTAGAGGGATTGATAACTTTGTCTCCTGGTTCAAAATCTAATATCATTTAATTTAACTTATATTAGAAATAAGTATAAATACCATCAAATGAATAAAGAACTAAATTCAATAGGATTAAATAAGAAACCATCGGACACAAAAGTAGTTGTTGCAATGTCTGGAGGTGTAGACTCATCAACTGTAGCAGGCATGATGAAAAAAGAAGGATATGACGTAATTGGTATTACTTTAAAACTTTATGACGATGCAAAGCAGGTCGCAGAATCAAAGCAATGTTGTTCTGGTCAAGATATCATGGATGCAAAAAGAGTTGCTCAAAAATTAGATATAGAACATAAAATTTTATATTATCAAAATAAGTTCAAGCAAGGAGTTATAGATAATTTTGTTGATAGTTACTTAAAAGGTGAAACTCCAATACCTTGTGTTCAATGTAATCAAACAGTTAAATTTAAAGATTTGTTTGAAGTTTCTAAAGATTTAAATGCTGATGCTTTAATCACTGGGCATTATGTTAAAAGTGTTACTTCAAATAATAATACAAATATGTACAGAGCTATTGATGAAAATAGAGATCAAAGTTATTTTCTTTTCAATACTACTAGAGAACAACTTGATTATTTAAGATTTCCATTGGGTGGTCTTCATAAAAATGAAACACGTGAAATTGCTAAAAAACTAGACCTTAATGTTGCTGATAAACCAGACAGTCAGGATATATGTTTTGTACCTGGTGGAGATTATGCATCAGTAATTCAAAAATTTAGACCAGACTCATTTAAAAAAGGAAACATCAAAGATCTTAAAGGCAATGTCATTGGTGTCCACGATGGAATTATAAATTTTACTATTGGCCAAAGAAAAGGAATAAAGGTTTCTGATAAAGAAGCTTTATACGTCATTAAAATAGATTCTGAAAAAAATGAAATAATTGTTGGACCAAAAGAATATTTAGGAAAGAAAGATATTTTATTAAAAAATGTTAATTTACTAGCAAATGAACAAGAATTTAAATCCAGCATTTTTGTAAAAGTTAGATCTACTGGTAAATTGCTTAAAGCAAACGTTAACCTAAGTGATCAAAATGGTGCGAATGTAAATCTTGAAAGCCCTGAAGACGGAATATCACCAGGCCAGGCATGTGTTTTCTATAATAAAGATGCTCTAGGTTATAAAGTATTAGGAGGCGGCTGGATAAAGGAATAAGCTATTTTTTCTTATTTTTTTTTCTAGCTCTTCTTTTTTTCGACCCCATTTTTCTTCGGCCTCTATGTTTCTTTGGGTAACTCATTAAATCCTTTTCATTAATATATTGAATTTTTGATATGGATATAGCATTGTCCTTTAATCATATCAATTTTTTTATGGGTAAATCTTTTAAGACATTTTTAAAACACACTGCAAAAGATTTTCATAACCAATCAGTAAATCCACCAGTGGTTAGAGCATCGACAATTATTTTTAAGTCTATGCAACATATAAGAAAAACTCAAAAAAAAGCTCTACGAAATCCAACGGGTGGTCATTTTGATTACGGCAGACAAGGGACCTCTACTACTTATATATTACAAAAAATTTTAACAAAACTTGAAGAAAGTTATCATGTTTTTACGACACCAACAGGTTTTGGCTCCGTTTTTTTAGCAATATTCAGCGTTGTTAGACCTGGAGATGAAATGTTAGTTGCAGATCCAGTTTATAGCCCTACACGAATTTTAACTGAAGATTATCTAAAAGATTTTTATATAAAGACAGTTTTTTATAATCCACATGACCTCAATACATTAAAAAACAATATTACAAAGAAAACAAAATTGATTTTTGTAGAAAATCCTGGAAGTAATACTTTTGATTTTCAAGACTTGGGTAAAATTATTTCGATTGCAAGAAAGCATAAGCTATACACTGCAATTGATAATACTTGGGGTACTCCTTATTACTTAAAACCAATTAAACTTGGTTTTGATATGTCAATTGTCTCTGCAACTAAATATTATTCTGGACATTCAGATGTTATGGGTGGAAGTTTGGCAGTAAATAAAAGAGTCTTTTCTAAAGTTAAAGCAGCAGAAAAAATTACAGGTCTTAGATTAGGACCTGATGATGCTTATTTAATCACTAGAGGGTTAAGAACTTTAGATGTGAGATTAGACAGACATAGAGAAAATGCTAAAAAAGTTGCAGCATTTTTATCAAAAAACAAAAGAATTAAATTGTTATATCCTTTTAAAAAAAATTCACAAAATTTTAGAATGTGGAAAAAATATTATTCTGGAGCGTCAGGTTTAATGGGATTAAAGATAAAAGCTAAGAATATTAATTCTGTTCGAAAATTTGTTAATTCACTGAAATTGTTTGGCTATGGCTATAGTTGGGGTGGATTTGAGAGTTTAGCGCTTCATCAAGAATTTAGAGAAACTGGTAAAAGAAAATATATGAACTTACCAAAAGATGAACATTTAGTAAGATTACATATAGGTCTTGAAGATCCTAATGATTTGATTGCTGATATCAAACAAGCTTTAAGACATTTAAGATGAGTTCTGAAAAATTTTTTCGTTCAAAAACAGCGATAGTAACTTTATTTGCTGCATGCTTTGTTGTTTTGATTTCTTTGGGTGTCAGACAAACATTTGGTTTGTTCTTTATGGACTTCAACGAAAGTTTAAAGATAAGTAACACTGCGTTTGGTTTTGCAATTGGGATGCAGATGTTGATGTGGGGTATAACAGGTCCTATCTTCGGAGCTATAGCAGATAAATACGGAGGACATATAGCTATAATCGTAGCATTTATTTTTTATACTTTAGGCGTTTATTTTTTATACACGGGCCCAAATACTGGAATATTTTTTCAAATCCATATGGGTTTATTAATCGGAATAGGTCTTGGTGGAACAGCAATAAGTATTCCTATGTCAGTTGTGGGGAAACATTTTCCATTATCTACAAGAACGATTGCAATGAGTTTTGTTACTGCTGTTGGATCATTTGGTTACTTTCTTTCACCAATTTTCACTAATTTTTCTCTCACAGAGTTTGGTTGGAACTATACATTATTTGTTTTTTGCTTATTTTTGTTATCTGGTTTAGTTGCAGCATATTTTGTTAGATCTCCATCTCTAACCGAAAGTGTCGAAAAAACTTCAGATCAATCTTTTAAGGAAGCTCTCTCAGAAGCTTTTAAAACTAAAAGTTATATTTTACTTGTATCAGGGTTTTTTGTATGTGGTTTTCATATAACTTTGGTTGGAACGCATGTACCTAAATATGTAATAGATAGAGGTCTTGAGGATTGGACTGCAGCAGCAATTTTATCTTTAATTGGTTTATTTAATATTTTTGGTTCACTATTAAGTGGCTACCTCTCTGCAAAAATGAGTAAGAAAATTATCCTTAGTGCAATTTACTTTTTAAGAGGTGTTTCTATAATTTTTTTTATATTTATGCCCGCAAGTAATATTAATGCATTTTTATTTGGTGCAAGTTTTGGTTTTTTATGGTTATCGACAGTGCCTGCAACAAGCGGAATTGTAGCTCACCTGTTTGGGACAAAGTATTTAGGTCTTCTGTATGGAATTGTTTTTTTAAGTCACCAAGTTGGATCTTTTTTTGGCGCTTATCTAGGGGGTTTATTTTATGATCTATATGGGTCATATGATTATGCGTGGTATTTAGCAATTGCATTATCAGTTTTTGCAGCAATAATTCATCTACCTATTAGAGAAGAACCAGTGTTAAGACTAAAAACAGAATAATTTGAACAGATTAAATCAATTAACAGAGATACATCAGTCAGGAAAACCCTACATTATTTATAAATCTAAAAAAGGATTTAATCTTTATACAAATTTTTCAAAAAAAATTACTTTAAATAATAAAAATATTAAAAGTTTTTTAACTAAAAAAAATAAAAAGAAATCAAAAGATACTGACCTTTTTATTGGTTTCTTTGGATATGAGTTATTGAATAATCTGATTGATGTTAAAATCCCAAAACAGAAGAATTTAAATTTTCCCAAAGGTATTTTCTATAAACCAGAAAAAAAGATCAAACTAAGTAACAAGTTAAATTATGATTTCGAAAATTTTAAATCAGGTAATTTTAAAATAAATATTAATAGAAAAAATTATACAAAAATATTCAATAAATTTAAGAAAAAAATAAAAAGTGGTGAAACATATCAAATTAAAATTTGCACCAAATATAAAACAAAGTCAGAAATTAATCCGTTAGATTTTTTTTCGAGGTTATCTAATACTAACCTAGCTCCCGAGGCTTTTATGATTAAAGATCATAATTATTCAATAATTAGTTGTTCCCCAGAAACTTTAATTACAAAAAAGGGGAGTGATATATCTACAAAACCAATAGCTGGAACTGTAAAAAAAACGAAGCATTTAAATAAAATAAAAGCATTAAATTATTTTAGAAAAAATTTAAAAGAAACCAAAGAGCACAATATGATTGTTGATATGGAAAGAAATGATTTATCAAGAATTTGTAAAGTGGGTTCTGTAAAACTATCTAAACAAAAAATCGTAGAAGAATATAAAGATCTTTTTCATTACGTTAGCCTCATTAAGGGAAAATTAAAAAAGAATATAAATAATTTTGAAATAATTAAAGCAATGATGCCTGGTGGTTCAGTTATTGGGTGTCCAAAGATAAATACGCTTAATCTTTTAAATAATCAGGAAAAAGAAAATAGGAATATTTATACAGGTAGCTTTGGCTACATAAAATTCAATGGTGATATGAGATTTAACATAATTATACGTTCAATTCTAAATTTTAAAAATATATCTGAAATTTCAGTTGCCTCTGGAGTTGTTGTCGATAGTAATGCTAATCATGAATTTAATGAAAATTTTCTAAAAGCTAAAGCGTTAATAGATTTGTTCAAATGATTTATGTAATTGATCATAACGACTCCTTTACTCATAATGTAGTTCATCAATTTGCTTTGTTTGATAAAGTTGAGTGTGATAACTATGATAAAGTAAACGAAAATAAAATTAAGCACGCATCTACAATAATTTTTTCACCTGGACCAGGTAATCCAAAAAATTATCCAATCACCTCAAAAATTTATAAAAAATATAAAGGTAAAAAGAAAATCATAGGGATTTGTTTAGGATTTCAACATATTCTATTTTGTGAAGGCGCAAAAATTGTTGAACAAAAAAAAATTTATCATGGATTTCAATCAAATATAAAAGTAATCACTAATAAATCTTTATTTAAAAAAGGAAAAATATTTAAAGTTGGTAGGTATCATTCTTTAAAATTAAAAGAGCCTTTCAAATCTAATAATTTTGAGATAACTATGAGATGTTTAAATTCAAAAGTTGCAATGGCATTTGAAAATCAAAAGGAAAAAATTTATGGATTTCAATTTCATCCAGAATCTTTTTTAACTATCAATGGTAACTTACTTATTAAAAAAATCTTATCGGCTTAAAGACTTAAAACAGATAGAATTCCAAGACCTTTGGGGAGATCATGGAATTTTTACAACGATGTGGATTTTTGGCAAACCAGCAAAAATTTTATTTTTTGATAATCATTTAAAAAACTTAATTTTATCATTAAAAAAATATAAAATTAAAAAGAAATCATTAAGGTCGGATATTTTAGAAATAATAAATAAAAATTTATCCAAAAAGAGGAAATATAATCACCTATTGAGAATTGCTATAAATAAAAAAGTTATTTCAATATCTTTAAGGAAAAGAGTTAAACCAAAATTAAATTTTAATTTGAAGTTAGTAAAATTAAAAAGAGAAAAACCAGAGTTTAAAAATCTTAAATATAAAAAGATTTTATCTTATTTATCTAAAATGGATAACTCCCAATCAGATATTGCATTGGTCTCTAATAAGAAATTATTAGAAACTGGAACCTCAAATTTATTATTTGTTAAAGATCAAAAATTTTTTACTCCCAAAAAGGATTATTATGAGGGAAATACTTATAAATTTTTCAAAACAAAAATAACAAAGATTTTTAAGAAAGATATTTTACTTAAAGAGATAAAAAATTATGATGAAATATTATTGATAGGTTCTGGGAAAGGGGTTGCCTCAGTTAGAACTATAAATCAGCTTAAATGGAAAAGAAAAAACCTAAAAAAATTCAAGTTTCTGTCAAAAGAATATGATGCAGTTATAAACAAATGCAATTCTTATAGATTTTAATAGATGAAAGATCCAAACAATCCTTGTTTATTTTGTGACGTTAAAAAAAGTGGATGTGCTCATGAAAATGATTTGGCATATGCAAGTTATGACTCTTATCCAGTTTCAGAACATCATTGTTTGATTATACCCAAAAGACACATAAAGGATTATTTTGACTTATCCAATGATGAATTGGTTGCATGTAATGATCTTATAAAAATTGTTAAAAAAGAAATAACTAATAAAGATTCGTTAGTTAAAGGATTTAATTTAGGTACAAATATAGGAATTGTATCTGGTCAATCTATTTTACATTGTCATTTTCATCTGATTCCCCGAAGAGAAGGAGATGTTGACAATCCCCAGGGTGGAGTACGATCGGTCATTCCAAACAATCAACATTATAAAAGAAATAATTAACCTGTTATAAAAGACAAATTGACCCCAGTTTGAGGTTGAACTATAAATTCAACTAGATATAAAAACTTTAAAACTAATTCAAAATTTAACAAAAGGCGGAAATGTTAAGTAGCAATCCATTTTCAATTTTATCAGAAACCATTTCACCCTTTGCAATGCAATCTTTTATCATTGCAATGGTTTTGTTAATTGCAATTGGAACTATTATTCAAATGATCCATCACAAAAATTTGACTTATTTTTTTAATAACGCAAAAAAAGCAAAGCTGTCAGCAACAAAAAAATTAGGGGTTGGAGAAAAAGTTTCTGTCATTGCTAAAACAACAGTGGTTGATATTGGCACAACTTCTGAATTAGGTTTTGGAAAAAGAAGACTGGCCCATGTTCTAGGAATGTATGGCACAATTTTATTTTGGGTGTCTTCAGCTATTTTAGTTTTTTGTTACACAGGTGCTGATAAACCAAGTTCTCAAACTTGGTCAATGATTTGGCATGCAGGAGCAATATTAACATGTTTAGGTGGATATTGGTTTTGGTTTTTTTTAAGAGTTGATGTTTCAGCAGAAGCCCATCCTTGGTATAGAATTATAAAAGCTGATTTATTTGTTTTAGCATTACTTGCATGTTCAACTTTTGGGTTAGCTTGGTCATTCACACAATTTAATGGGCAAATAGGTTTGTCTTATTTATTTTTAATTTTATTTGTTGCATCTAACTTAATTTTATTCGGTGGAGTTTATTGGTCGAAATTTGCTCACATGTTTTATAAACCTGGAGCAGCTATTCAAAAAAATTTAGCAGAGGCAGATGGATCTAGGGATAATTTACCTCCACCAGCTGATGCCCCAGAACAATTTGGCCTGGGTATAAAAAGAGAAGAGCCAAAACATTATTAATATGTTAATAGAAAAAGGAGAAAAATAAAAATTATGTCAACTTTTGTATACATGACAAGATGTGATGGTTGTGGTCATTGCGTAGATATATGTCCGTCAGACATCATGCACATTGACGAAAATATAAGAAGAGCAAAAAATATTGAACCAAACTTTTGTTGGGAATGTTATTCATGTGTTAAAGCATGTCCTAATCATGCAATTGATGTAAGAGGGTATGCTGATTTTGCTCCGATGGGTCACAGCGTTAGAGTTAGAAGAGAAGAAGAAAAAGGAACTATCTCTTGGAAAATTAAATTTAGAAACGGAACAGAGAAAAACTTTGTTTCACCTATAACAACTAAACCTTGGGGAAAATTTATTCCTAAACTTGCTGAAGGTGATACTCCTAACCAAGGAGAAATTAATTCACAAAGATTATATAGTGAGCCAGAAGGATTAAATACCAATAAAGAATTACCATCGGTTCCAAAAGAGTCTTTTAAAAAAGGTGTTTATTATTAATGGCTAAGCACAAAACACATTATGAGGAGTGTGATGTATTAGTTGTTGGTGGTGGAATGGCCGGCACAGGAGCAACATTTGAGGCCAGACATTGGGGAAGAGATTTAAAGATTGTTTGTGTTGAAAAAGCAAACATTGATCGAAGTGGTGCAGTCGCACAAGGTTTATATGCAATCAATTGTTATATGGGTATGCAATGGGATGAAAATCAACCTGAAGACCATGTAAGGTATGCCAGAAATGATTTAATGGGAATGGTTAGAGAAGATTTAGGTTATGACATGGCTCGTCATGTAGACTCAACTGTTCATATGTTTGATGAGTGGGGTCTTCCCATGATGAAAAATGAAAAAACTGGAAGATATCTAAGAGAAGGTAAATGGCAAATAATGATTCATGGTGAAAGTTATAAGCCAATTGTTGCCGAGGCAGCAAAAAAATCTGCAGATAAAATTTACAACAGAATAATGATTACTCATTTGTTAATGGATGAGTCTCAAGAAAATAGAATTGGTGGCGCAGTTGGTTTCAATATGAGAACAGGTGATTTTCATGTGTTCAGAGCTAAAGCAGTTATAGTTTCAGCTGGTGGAGCATCACATATTTTTAAACCAAGAGCTGTTGGAGAAGGTATGGGAAGAACTTGGTATGCACCATGGAGTAATGGATCTGCTTACGCTTTACCTATTGCAGCAGGTGCAAAGATGACCCAAATGGAAAATAGAATTGTATTGTGCAGATTTAAAGATGGTTATGGACCAGTTGGAGCATATTTTTTACATTTAAAAACATATACACAAAATGCTAATGGCGAAAATTACGAGAAAAAATGGTATGAGCAAACTAAAGAATTAGTTGGAGAATATATTGATCATCATCCAACTCCTACTTGTTTGAGAAACCACGCCTTTATTCAAGAGGTTGCTGCAGGTGGTGGACCGATACACATGGTTACCAAAGAAGCTTTCCAAGATCCTCATTTAGAAACTGTAGGTTGGGAAAACTTTTTAGGGATGACTGTTGGTCAAGCTGTAGTTTGGGCATCACAAAATATTGATCCCAAATTTACAAATCCTGAATTAACAACTTCTGAGCCTTACGTGATGGGATCACACGCAACTTGCTCTGGAGCTTGGGTAAGTGGACCAGAAGATCTATCTCCACCAGAATATTTCTGGGGTTATAACAGAATGCTTACAATCGATGGACTTTTTGGTGCTGGAGATACCGTAGGAGGTAGTGCTCATAAATTTTCATCAGGTTCTTTTACTGAAGGACGATTAGCTGCAAAAGCAGCAGTTAAATATATAGAGGATAAAAAAGCAGAAGGAATTAATGTTACAGATAAACAATGTGAGGATTTTAAAAAGGCAGTTTATAAACCTTTAGAGACTTATACAGTTGCTCAAAATGAGATCACCGGCGGGACTGTTTCACCAAGTTATATTTCTCCAATACAAGGATTACAAAGACTTCAAAAAATTATGGATGAGTATGTCGGGGGAATTACCTCAAATTACATGACGAACGGCAATATGCTTAAGAGGGCTCTTGAACTTTTAGAGTGGTTGCAAGAAGATTTGGAAAACGTGGGAGCTGAAGATTATCATCAATTAATGAGAGCTTGGGAGCTTAAACACAGAGCTCTAACCTCACAATGTGTAACAGAGCATACATTATTTAGAGAGGAAACTCGTTGGCCAGGTTATTATTACAGAGGCGATCATATGAAACTTGACGATGAAAATTGGCATTGTTTAACTGTTTCTAGAAGAGACCCTAAAACAGGAAAATTCACTCTGGAGAAAGTGCCAGTTTATCACATCGTTGACGAAAAAGAGAAGAAGAAGGCTTCGTAACACAATATTCCAAACTTCTTTATGGACCTTTTGAAAAAATCTGACGAGGAGATATACGCGATAGCCAAGCCTTTTTGGGAAAACCTCGTAAGAGCCTCAAATATGAAAGATTATGGTGGCTTTACAAGAGATTTTTCTACCCAAATGCTGTTTGGCGCCAATGAAGTAGAGCTTGGAAAGCAATGGGCTAACAACAAGATTATCACCAATTTAAATGAGACCTACGAACCGTTCGGAACATTAAGAAGAGGCGATCACATTACTGTATTAATTAAGCAGACTAATAAGGAGGTGCCCGGAGAATTTTTAGGAAGGCTAGTGCTTGGTGTTGAGGATGGCGAAGTAAAAATTTTTGGAGCCACAATTTATTAATTAAAGTTTGACAATTTTTCTGCTGGTGCTATTGAGGATATAGATGCACCTTTCAAATATAAAAATTCTACAAAAAATCTTAAATTATAAAACAACTTTAATTAAAACAGGAATTTTTTCAGCAATATTAGCTTGCTGGGGTGTAATATTATTTGGAACTTTTTTAACTTTTAAATAAATTTTTTTAAAAAAGTTAATTATTTTAAATGGAAGTATTCTTACCAATAGCACAAGTACATGTTACTGCTATTGAAATCATTTTATTAAGTGCTTTAGTTGGAGTTTTATCAGGACTATTTGGAGTAGGAGGTGGTTTTTTAATGACACCTTTCTTAATTTTTTTAGGAGTCCCACCAGCTTATGCTGTTGCTAATGAAGCAAATAACATTTTAGCAACCTCTGTTTCTGGATCTACCACACACTATCTAAAAAATACATTGGATTACAAAATGGGTTTTATGATTGTTATTGGTGGTGCAATAGGAACTATAATTGGAATTTATACATTTACTTACTTTAAAGACATTGGCAAAATAGATACTGTTATTTCACTTGCTTACATGTATATCTTGGCAATTATTGGAACTTTAATGCTTGTTGAAAGTCTTGGTGAGATTGATAAAGCTAGAAAAAATACTATTGTAAAACGAAAATTACACGTTCATTATTGGATACATGGTCTTCCATTTAGGATGAGATTTCCTAAATCAAAATTATATGAGAGTGCATTCACGCCAATTATCATTGGTTTTTTTGTAGGTTTTATTGCTGCAATTATGGGTATTGGTGGAGCTTTCATACTAGTACCTGCAATGATTTATATAATTGGTATGCCAACAAAATTAGTTCCGGGAACTTCTTTGTTTGTAACTATTTTTGTAAGTGTCATCGTAACATTTTTACATGCATTCAATTATGGATCTATAGATTTAATTTTAGTTTTAATGTTGGTTATCGGTTCGATAATTGGAGTACAAACAGGTCAAAAAATTGGACAATCAATTGAAAGTTCAGGACTAAAAGCGCTATTAGCAGTTTTATTATTAATTGTTGGAATTGCAATTGCGTATGATACTTTTTTTGTTGATCATACTATGAATGGTATCACTGAGATTGCAGAAAAAGACTTAACACCATTATCAGTTTTAGTTCAAAAATTTTCTAAAGATATGCCAATTGTATATAGTTTATTTTCTATATTTTTTGCTATAGCGTTAGGTGTTGCTGCAGCATTTATTCGAAGATTTTTATCTGATTTAAAAAAAAAGCACTTTAGCAAACCAGCTAAGTAGAAATTTTAAGCACTTCGGTATAATTTGGTCATTACAAATTCTCTATGACCTAGAGCTTCAGCACAAGTGAGTCTACCATTTGCAACTTTTAAAGTAGTTTTAATCAATTCATCTCCAGCTTCAGACAAATTCATTTCTCTCGAGAGAATTTTTGAAACATCACAATCTATATGTTCTCCCATAGATTTAACTGTTAATGGATTTGCAGTTAATTTTATAACTGGTTCAATTGGGTTACCAACGATATTACCCTGGCCCGTTGGGAATAAATGAATATTAAATCCCGCAGCTGCTTGTAGTGTTACACACTCTGCTGCGGCAGATGACGTATCCATAAAGTATAAACCCTTACCTTTTTTTGGTTCTTCAGCTGGTTCTAAAACATCAACAAATTTACAATTTCCTATTTTTTGAAAATTTCCAAAAGCTTTTTCCTCAATAGTTGTTAAACCACCAGCTATATTACCAGCAGTTGGCTGACTTTCAGAAAGGTCATCAGTTGCTTCTTTTAAAATAAAATCGTTATAGGCACTCCAAGTCTTCATAAACTTATCTGAAGCTTCTTTGGTAGCACCTCTTGTTGCACAAACTTTTTCTGCTCCTGTAAGTTCTGATGTTTCCCCAAAACATAAATGAACCCCAAGTGGTTCAAGTTTATCCATTAAATTTCCTACAGTTGGATTGGAAGCTAATCCAGAAGTAGTATCTGACTCTCCACATTTTACTGAAATCCATAAATCACTTATAGGGCATTCTTCTCTTTGTTTTTCAGAAGCCCACATAACAAATTCTTGAGCTTTTTTCGAAGCTTTCATTACAGTTCCAATATCCCCGGTACGTTCAATATGGAAACCCTCAACTGGTTTTCCAGTTTTTGCAATTCCATCTACAATTCTCTTAGTCCATTTAGGCTCAATACCAATCACAATTACCGCTGCAACATTTGGGTTACTACCAGTTCCAATCATTGTTCTAAAATGCAATTCTAAATCTGCTCCGAATTGTAATCTTCCATAAGAATGGGGAAGAGCTATTGTTCCTTTAATGTTATTTGCAACTGCTTCAGCACATGCGTTTGAAATATCATCAACAGGTAAAATGATTACATGATTTCTTGTTCCTGCTCTGCCATTTTCTCTTCTATAACCTAAAAAACTTTTTGGAATTTCCATCTAATTACCATTTTTTTGTTTTGACGTTATGAACGTGCACATGTTGACCTTTTTTAATTGCTTTGACTACTTTACCTATATCGTGACCATATTTTAAAATTGTGTCTCCCTCTTTTAAATCAATCATTGCAATTTTATGGCCTAGAGGGATTTCATCTGCAGATTGAATGTTAACCGAGCTGTCGTTCTCCATTATCCAGCATTTACAATCTTGTTTTGGAGTTATTTTTTCTATTACAACTACACCAACATTGTCTTTTTTGTCGTGAATTATAATATCTGTTGACATTTATATAGTGTCGATTTGTTTGTTTGAATTTTCTAAAATCTTATATATTAATCGCAAAAATTAACAATTAATTTTTAAAAAAATTGTTCTAAAGTAATTTAGAAAGGTTCTACAAATGACTAAAATGACAACAGAAGAAGCTTTTGTAAAAGTTTTACAAATGCATGGTATTGAACATTCTTTTGGAATTATTGGTTCAGCGTTCATGCCTATATCTGATATTTTTCCAGATGCAGGAATTACCTTTTGGGATGTGGCACACGAAACAAATGGTGGTTTGATTGCAGATGGTTACACAAGAGCTACAGGAAAAATGTCAATGGTCATAGCACAAAATGGTCCGGGTATAACTGGATTAGTGACACCAATTAAAACTGCTTATTGGAACCACACACCTTTATTATTAGTAACCCCACAAGCTGCAAATAAAACTATGGGGCAAGGTGGTTTTCAAGAAGTAGAGCAAATGAATTTATTTAAAGACATGGTTTGTTATCAAGAAGAGGTTAGAGATCCTTCAAGAATGGCTGAAGTTTTAAATAGAGTAATAGAAAAAGCAATAAGAGGTTCAGCACCAGCACAAATAAATGTTCCAAGAGATTATTGGTGTCAAGTGATTGACATAGACCTTCCTCCAATCGTCAGATTAGAAAGACAAGGTGGAGGTGCTGATGCAATCGCTAAGGCAGCAGATTTATTATCTAAAGCAAAATTTCCAGTAATTTTATCTGGAGCAGGTGTGGTTATTGGTGGTGCAATTGAGGAAACTAAAAAACTTGCTGAAAAACTTGATGCACCTGTTTGCTCAGGATATCAACACAATGATAGTTTTCCAGGAAGTCATCCTTTAGCAGTTGGACCATTGGGATACAATGGATCAAAAGCTGCGATGGAATTAATTTCTAAAGCTGATGTCGTTTTAGCTTTAGGAACAAGATTGAATCCTTTTTCAACTCTACCAGGTTATGGAATTGATTATTGGCCAAAAAAAGCAAGTATAATTCAAGTTGATATGAATCCAGATAGAATTGGATTAACTAAAAAAGTTACAGTTGGAATTAGTGGTGATGCAAAATTAGTTGCAATGCAGATTTTAGAAAAGCTGTCTTCAAATGCGGGCGATACTGATAGACAAAAAAGAAAAGATTTAATTCATCAGACAAAATCAGCATGGTTACAAAAATTGTCTAGTTTAGATCATGAGGATGATGACGAAGGAACAGTTTGGAACAAAGAAGCTAGAGAAAGAGACGCAGATAGAATGTCACCAAGACAAGCTTGGAGAGCTATTCAAGCTGGTATGCCTGAGGATGTAATTATATCAAGTGATATTGGAAATAACTGTGCAATTGGAAATGCCTATCCAACATTCGAAAAGCCAAGAAAATATTTAGCGCCAGGTTTATTTGGTCCTTGTGGATATGGTTTTCCATCTATCTTAGGTGCAAAAATAGGCTGCCCTGATACACCAGTCATTGGTTTTGCAGGTGATGGTGCATTTGGAATAAGTATGAACGAAATGAGTTCATGTGCTAGAGAAGAATGGCCAGCAATTACAATGGTAATCTTTAGAAATTACCAATGGGGTGCTGAAAAAAGAAATACAACTCTTTGGTTTGATAATAATTTTGTTGGAACCGAACTTGATCCAGAATTAAGTTTTGCAAAAGTAGCAGATGCTTGTGGTTTAAAGGGTGTTACAGTTAAAACTATGGAAGATACCACGGCTGCAATTAAACAATCTTGTGAAGATCAAAAGAAAGGTATTACAACATTTATAGAGGTTATTTTAAATCAAGAATTAGGTGAACCTTTTAGAAGAGATGCCATGAAAAAACCAGTGAGAGTAGCTGGTATTAAAAAAGAGGACATGAAGAAACAACCTTCTTTAAATTCGTAAGTTTTAATTATAAAGAATTCACTAAAAATCTATTTATGACTGCCTATCTTGGCAAATTCCTCTAATTCTTTATTTAATTGTTTTTTTGATGATAAAAAGCTGCATATATATTGTTTTCCACCTTTAGTGTGGTTTAAAATTAAATTTTTTTTATCTATTTCACCAACATATCTTATTTCAATAATATTTGATTTTACCTCTTCATAGTTCAAATTAAGAAACTTGATTTCGTCTGTTTTATCTATGAAATAACTTTGTACGTTGTCTAAATCTTCAAAAAAAAAGTAAAATGGATAGCCTCTTACAGTTTCTTTTTTAGCTTCACATTTCATAGACTTTCCCAATATTTCATTACCAAAAGAATTTGAAGAAAACATCACGCAAACTAATATTAGAAAAAGTTTTTTCATTCTATAAATTCATATCAGGCCAGTCTTTGTCATTATATCTATCCAATTCTTTTTTTGTGATAGGTCTGAATAATATCCACCCAATCACAATAACTAAAGATAATAGAATTAATGTTTGCATGGTTTAATTTATTATAGACATAGGATCTAGTCTAGTCTGAAACCAATTTATCTTAAATCAAGATGTGGACAAGTTGATCTTTAGATTTTTTATGTATATAAACTATAAACATCCCTATGAATTTTTTTTATGGAATAAGTAATGATTTATTTAGGTCAGAGATTCAGGTTCCTTTATTTCAAAATAGAAATTTTAAAAAAACAAATCTAAAACTTTTTAAGTCTTATCCAAAAAACAAAAAATGGATTTTACAAGAAATTTCTAGTAAAAACAAAATTAACGATCATTTTTATATTTTAAAAGATGAAGATGTTTTAAGTGACGAAATATTTTTTTTGGCAGATGAAAAAATATTTAACGAATTTGATGATAAAAAATTAAAAAATTTTAATAATTTTACTGACACACATCCAGCTTTCAGAGCAAACTTTAAAATATGTTTAAATCAAGGTGGGTTTTCCTCTTTTCAGTCAGAATACCCATATTCTATGATAACTAAAAAAGGAACAATATTGAGTTCTATTAGTTCAATAGCAAATCCGCATGCTGATCAAAATTATGTTTTGATTAAAAATATATTTGAAGAACCAATAGAGGAAAATTTTAACGCATATTTAGTAAATTATAAAACCAAAAGTATTGAGGAACAATTTGAAATTAGGACCAATTATACAAATTGTATTGAAATAAATAATAAACTTATAAAACCAGAAATATTTTTAACAACCGATAAATATTTAGGAATACCAATGTATGTTTCTGTGAAAAATAGTTTCTTATCTTTTGAGCATACCCATCCTCCTCACTCATATATTTTAAGTCAAAACAAATTTGTAAAAATTTCCAATTTAAAAAGAGAAATAAATGAAATTATTAGTTAAAAAATTAGCAAATACGAATATTGGTATATTATTAAGAAACACTTTGAAATTTAAATCAATTGGTATGAAGCTTTTCGAAAATGATTATCCAACTTGTGTGAGTGATGCCTTCCTGTGGAGAACTGATAATGGATATAAAACTAAATTTAAGTATTCTGATATTTTAAATCTATTTTATAAAATAAAAAACTCTTGGGTTGAGTTTCATTTTTACTCAAAAAACAACGAGTTATTAAAAATTGAAAAAGTAAATAATTTAGGTTTATCAAATGAACTTGAAATAAGTTCAAAATATTTAAATAATTTAGAAGATTATGGAACATTTTATATTTATCATTTTTCAGAAAATTCAAATGATTTGAGTAATAAGGATATAATTAGCAATAGGTGTTATTTAGGATATTCTCAAAACAATAATTTACATTCATTTGTACACGGTAATACTTTGGGAAAATTCACAAGTATTTATACGAATAAAACTTTTTTAACTGATATTGTCAAAACTTCATTGTTTCAAAATCATACATATACAATACAAAAATATTTTAATGATTTTGATAAAAATGAACTATTTTTTACTAATCCAACTTCTAAAAATATTAAATTTAAAATTGATGGTAAAGAATATAAATTGAAACCTAATTATTCATTACTCGTTGAAACAAAAACGCCTATTATATCAATTAAATCAAATTGTTTGCACCTTAGACCCACTATTTTTAGTTATAAAGAGAAATATTTGGATGTTCATCATTCTTAATTGTTATCAATATATTATATACTCAAAATAAATTTATGAAAAATTTGTCTTTAAAATCCTTAGAGATTTAATAAAACCAAACAAGACTTAAGATTATTAGATACACAATTTGTATCGCAGAAATTTAAAAAAATATTTGTGATGTTAAATTATTTTTTGAGATTTTTCTGTGGTATATAATGATTAAATGATTAGATGATTAGATGATTAGATATTTTTATAAATTTTTTGTTTTT
Source organism: uncultured Pelagibacteraceae bacterium (assembly GCA_902602295.1). GTDB lineage: Bacteria > Pseudomonadota > Alphaproteobacteria > Pelagibacterales > Pelagibacteraceae > Pelagibacter. The sequence continues at coordinate 54,796 of CACKQM010000002.1, forward strand.
TCGATTTCAAGATTTTTGATTTTAATTGATTTTATTTTCAGAAAAATCTTTAATAAACATCAATTTCTCCCTTTAATTCATGATTACATTGAAAGCACACAATATTACGAAAAAATAATACATAATAGGAAAATAATTTTTTTCTGTCCTTCTCGATGGTCATTAGAAAGAGTTCAATCTTTATACACAAAAGAACCAGAAACATTAAATTGGATAGATGGTTTTCAACCAAACGATTCTGAAAACATAATTTTTTGGGATATAGGTGCTAATATTGGTTTATATTCTATCTACGCCGCTGTTAAATTTAAAAATATCGATATTATTTCTTTTGAACCATCTACCTCCAATACAAGAACTTTAAGTAGAAATATTTCTATTAATAATCTTGAAAGTAAAATAAGTATTTTTCCGTTAGCATTATCAGATAAAGAAAATATTATTTCATATTTTAATGAAACAAAATTTTTAGAGGGTGGTTCAAATTCAAATTTTAATAGTAATATTGATTATCGTGGAGAAATTATAAAAGATAGTCAAATTAAGAATAAATATAATTTATTTGGTACTAGTATCGACAATCTAATTCTAAAAAAAATTCTTAGAGTACCTAAATATATCAAAATAGACGTCGATGGTATTGAACATCTTATTTTAAAAGGAGCAGAAAATTTACTGAAAAATGAAAATTTAAAAGAACTGTCGATAGAGATGAATCCTACCCATATAAAACAATACGAATTTATTAATAATATTATGGAGGAAAATCATTTCAAAAAGATAGCATCTCTAAATAGTAAATTATTAAGTAACAAAAATTATAAATTAAAATCAAATGAAATTATTAATGTAATTTTTAAAAGAAATAATTGAAACCTAACTATTCATTACTCGTAGAAACAAAAACGCCTATTATATCAATTAAATCAAATTGTTTGCATGATTTAATTTATTACAGACATAGGATCTAGTCTAGTCTGAAACCAATTCACTCTAAAATCGAGATGTGGGCCAGTCGATCTTCCAGTTGAACCCACAGTCCCAATGATATCTCCTTGATTAATTTTATCTCCTACAGACACCATTACATTTTCAAGATGTGAATAAATAGTTGAGATGCCATGACCATGGTCCATAATTATTGTTCCACCCGTATAATAAAGATCATCTTCTGCCATAGTAACAATACCCGATCCAGATGACTTAATCATAGTTCCTTGTTTAGCAGCAATATCAATTCCATAATGAGGCCATTTAGGTTTACCATTTAAAATTCTCTGGCTTCCATAAACACCACTAATGATACCTTCAACTGGCATGATAAATTGATTTTTGAAAAAAGGTAAATCCGAGTTAATTGCTCTTGCTTGACCTATTTTATTATTTTCTTCTTTTATTCTTTTATAAACAGACTCCGGAGGTGTGACTTTACTTTCCTCTAAACCATCTATTCTTTGAATATTATATTTTCTTTTAAGAACTTTCTTTATTATTTTATCTTTTTTCCCATCAATAATTTTTGTAATTGTTAAATCAAATTTTCTATCTCTATCTAGACCAAAAACAAAAAAACCATCCTCTGATACTTTAACTTGTTTTTTGTCTATAATAATTTTTGCCGCTGGATCGGTCTGTCCAATAATAAAGTGCCCTTGTAGAAATTTTCCTGTAAATTCTATTGCTACTAAATGTGTAGGTATAAAAAAAAAAATTAAAAAAAATAATCTAGTTATTATCTTGCAGTCCATCCACCATCAACCAATAATGAAGTTCCTGTAATCATTGCTGCAGCATCAGAGGCAAGAAAAACAGCTGCACTTGAAACATCAGAAAGTTCAGCAAATTTTCCTAATGGAATATTTCCTAATACTTCTTTTTTAAATTTTTTACTTTTTAGAAATTTTTTTGTCATTGGAGTAACCACAAATGTAGGACAAACCGTGTTTACTCTAATGTTATATTTTGCAAGATCAATTGACATACCTTTCGTTAATCCCTCTAAACCAAATTTTGTCATGTTGTATACGCTTCGAATAGGACCTCCAACATGACCCATTTGTGATGACATATTGACAATCGAACCACCAATTTTTTTTCTATTTTTTGACTTTATCATCTTAAGAGCACACAGCTGAGCAAGATTAAAAGTTGCCATCGTATTAATCTTTACAAGATATTCCATATTTTTAGTCTTCACTTTTGTAAAATGTTCAGGAATATTATTACCTGCATTATTAATCAAAATATCTATTTTTGGTTGTTTATTAATAATACCTTTAATTTCATTATAATTTGTGATGTCACATACATAAGTCTTACATTTTGACTTTAATTTTTTAATTTTTTTTGAAACTTCATCTAGATCTTTTTTAGTTCTACTAATTATAATTAAATTTGCTCCAGCTTCTGCAAGTGCTATTGCGCAAGCTCTTCCAAGCCCTTTGCCAGCACCAGTGACAACTGCTATTTTATTCTTTAAGTTATATTTTTTTAAATACATTATAAAAACAATATTTTAATATCTGTGTAAATCAATTCAATAGCAACAATTAATATTGCAATCAAACCCGCCCAGGCAATCCATTTATACTTCTTAATCCAATTTGATATTAAAGTTGCCGCAAAGGCCATTAAAGCAATTGATAGAACCAAACCAAATACTAATAATCCATAATGATCTCCAGCTGCCCCTGCAACTCCTAAAACATTATCTAAGCTCATTGTAAAATCTGCTAAGAGGATTGTCCAAATCGCTTTAAAAAAACTGGAATTATCAACTTTAATATCATCATGATTTTCAGAGCCTTTAATGACATCTACATATAATTTGTAGACAATATAAAGAAGAAGCAAACCTCCAAAAAGCCTTAGCCCAGTTATTTGAAGTAAATATGCAGTCAGTAAAGTTAAAATAATTCTTAAAACAACCGCACCACCAATTCCAAAAATAATAATTTTTCTTCTTTGCTCTAAAGGAAATTTTGATGCAACCATACCAATTATTATTGCATTGTCTCCTGCAAGGACTAAATCGATTAAAATAATTTGAGTTAATATAGTTAATTGTTCTGGTGTAAATAATTCAGCAAACATCAATGGGTAAGTATCATATCTGCACCTTTTTCTGCAATCATTATTGTAGGTGCATTAGTATTACCTGATGTAATGTTTGGCATTATAGAAGCATCAATTACTCTTAAATTTTTAATTCCTTTTACTTTTAGTTTTTCATCAACTACAGCCATATCATCTTGACCCATTTTACATGTACCAACTGGATGAAAAATTGTTTGTGCAAAATCTGAACCTGCTTTTACAAGTTCCTCATCATCATTAATGTCAATACCTGGTCTATATTCCTCAGGTTTATATTTTTTAAATGTTTCAGATTCCATGACAATTTTTCTTGTAAGTTTTAATCCTCTAGCTGCAATCATTCGGTCGTGATCGGTTGAAAGATAATTCATTTTTATTTTTGCATATGTTCTAGAGTCTTTATCTACAATACTCACATGGCCTCTACTTGTAGGTCTAATATTTGAAACGGTAGGTGTGAAAGCATGAAAATCATGATTTTTAGTTGCTCCTAGGGTGTCCATACTCATTGGTTGTACGTGCCATTGTAGATCTGGTAATTCTAATGAGGGATCACTTTTAGCAAACATACACATTTGGCTCGCTCCCATGGTCATTGGTCCACTACGATTAAAAACATATTCCAGACCAATCATTAATTTTCCAAATAAACTATTAACCTTTTTATTTAGCGATTTAAGTCCTTGAATTTTATATATAGGTCTAAACATCAAGTGGTCTTGTAAATTTTCACCAACACCTTTTAATTCTTGTACTATATCTATACCTAATTTTTTTAATTTTTGAGAATTTCCTATTCCAGAAGTTTGCAATATCTGAGGTGAACCTATCGAACCAGATGATAAAATTATTTCTTTATTACAAGTTAGTTTTTTAAGCTCATCACCTTGCCAATATTCAATTCCTTTTGCAGTTTTGCCTTCAAAATTAATTTTTTTTACATGAGCATTAGTTATGGTTCTTAAATTTTGTCTGTTTTTTATTGGGCTTAGATATCCAACTGAAGTACTACATCTAAAGCCATCTTTTTCAGTAACTTGAAAATAACCACATCCATGATTATCGCCTGTGTTAAAATCTGTTGTCTTGGGGATACCAAACTCTTCAGCAGCATTTTGAAATTCATTCAATAACGGTAATTGAATTCTTTGATCAGAAACTGATAGAGGCCCACCAATACCATGAAATTTATCTTTTCCTCTCTCTTGGTTTTCTGCTTTTATAAAATATGGCAGAACATCATCCCAACCCCAACCAGTATTTCCTAATTGTCGCCAAATATCATAATCTCTGCTTTGTCCTCTTATATAAAGTAGTCCGTTGATCGAAGAGCTACCACCTAATGTTTTACCTCTTGGATAACGAATTGACCTATTGTTCATTGAAGCATCAGGCTCGGTTTTATAACACCAATCAACAGAGGGATTGTGCATGGTTTTAAAATATCCAACAGGGATATGTATCCATGGATAATTATCTTTTCCACCAGCTTCAATTAATACGACTTTGTTATTTGAATTTTCAGAAAGTCTGTTTGCCAGAACACATCCTGCAGATCCTGCTCCAATAATTACGTAATCAAAATTTTCCATCAATAGTTGAATCGTTTTTTAGTTTAAGCTTTTTAATGCTTTTACACTTATATTTATCGATTGTCACTTGTGTCAGGTTTGTTTTTCTGATTGAATTAAACAAGTTAAATTTAACTAACAAGAGGATAAATAATGAAAAAAATCGTTTCAATGTTATTTGCAACAATTTTAGTTCTTGGATTTACTTCAAGTGCCAATGCTGCAAAAACATTAAAGTGTCAAACTGTTCTTAACACTAAAGCTGATGAGGTAAAAATGTTAAAGGACTTTACTGACACAGTAACTGAATTAACGAGCGGATCGTTAAAATTTGAAATATTGCCAGCTGGCGCTGTTGTAGGAGTTAAAGAAACTCTAGATGCTGTTGACAAAGGTTTGATTGATTGTGGTTTCGCATGGACTCACTATTGGTCAGGTGATCACCCTGCTGCAATGTTATTTGGTTCGCCAGTAGCTGGTGGTGGAGTAGGTATCGACAATATCGCATTCCTATCATGGTTCCAATATGGTGGTGGTAAAGAGTTATACGACCAACTTTGGAAAGAAATGGGAAGAGATATTAAAGGATTTATGATTCAACCAGTTGGCCCAGAAGCTTTAGGTTGGTTTCCAAAACCAATTAAAGATATGGCTGACTTTAGAAAATATAAGTTCAGAACTCCTCCAGGAATTCCAGGACAAACTTATAAAGACATTGGTATAGCATCTGTTGCAATGGGTGGTGGAGATATTCTTCCAGCTCTTGAAGCAGGAACTATCGATGCTGCTGAGTGGTGTTGTCCAAAACCAGATTTAACATTTGGTTTTCAAAAAGTGTTAAAGCACTATTACTTACAAGGTTTACACCAAGTAGTCGTAAATGCTGACTTTTATATTACTGGAAAAACATACAATGCTATGAGTGCTCATGAGAAAAAGTCACTTGAAGTAGCTGCTAATGCTTCATTAGCAAAATCTTTAAGTTACAGAATCTATGAGAATGGTAAAGCTTTAAGAGAGCTAACTACTAAACATGGAGTAATTCTAGAAGATACACCTTCAGATTATTTCACAGAATATATGGCTGCGGCTAAAGCATCTTTAAATAAGAATGCTAAAGATAATAAATTTTTTAACGAAGTTTACACTTCAATGAAAAATTTTGCTGATGTTGCTGTTCCTTTCTGGAGTGGTGCTCAAATGTCTAATGCGAAGCTAGGAATGGCTCACGCAGCAACATTAAAGTAATTAGTAATCAATCTTGATTTTTTAGAGCGGACTTTTAAAGTCCGCTCTAATTTTTTTAACTAAAATTTTATGGCAGACGAACCTGGTAAACTAGATATCTCTGATGAAATGATTGCCGAAAGGCGAGGTGGATCAGGTAAAATGCCAACCGATATGCCATCATGGATGGCTAAATCTATTGTTAATATTGATAAATTTAGTAAGTGGATTGGTAGTATTGTTTGTTGGATACTGATGCCACTCATTTTTGCAATGACCTATGAAGTTCTTGCAAGAAAATTATTTTTAGCACCAACAATTTGGGCTTACGACATAAGCCGTTTTCTTTATGGCGCATTATTTATGCTTGGTGCAGGATATGCTCTTTCTAGAGGAGTGCATATAAGAGCAGATTTTTTATACAGAAATTTTAAAACTAAAACACAAGGTCTTATTGATTTCTGGTTATATCTTTTATTTTATTTTCCAGGACTAATTGTTTTTCTTTATATGACTATAGGTTTTGTTGAAGAGTCAATTAGAAGAGGCGAGCGAGGGATGGATACTACTTGGATGCCTTATATGTGGCCTATTAAAACGTGTTTGTTACTTGGAATTATTTTTTTATTAATTCAAGGTTTTTCGGAATTACTTAAAAGTTATTGGGCAGCTAAAAAAGGTGAGTGGCCAGGAGAGAACAAATGATAGCAGAGTTCATTGATCCAGCTATTTTAGGTTTCATTTTAGTTGGCGTGATGCTATTTGCAATATTTATCGGGTTTCCCATTTCATTTACTTTAATATTTCTAGGTTTTGTATTTGGCTATCTTGGGTTTGGAAAATTAGTTTTTTATTTAATGACTCTTCAATTTTCAATGGTCATGACCGAACAAACTCTCGCCGCCGTCCCGCTCTTTGTTTTTATGGGTATTATGATGGAACAAGCTGGATTAATGGAGAGATTATTTTCAGCATTTCAAATGATGTTAGCAAAAGTTAAGGGTTCTTTATATTACGCAGTTTTATTCGTTTCAGTTATATTTGCTGCTGCAACAGGAATTGTTGGTGCATCGGTGACAATTCTTGGAATTATGGCTGCCAAATCAATGAATAGATCAGGTTATGATGTAAAACTTGCTGCTGGCACTATTACTGCTGGTGGTACTTTAGGAATTTTAATTCCACCAAGCATTATGCTTGTTGTAATGGGACCTATTATGGAAATTCCAGTTATTGATTTGTTTGCAGCTGCAATCTTACCAGGAATTCTTCTTGCAAGTTTGTACGCAGCTTACACAACAATCAGATGCATGATTAATCCAAAACTTGGACCCGTTTTACCTGATGACATGAGAGCTGCCAGCATGAAAGAAGTATGGATAGAATTTTTCTTAGGTTTAGTTCCTCCAGCAGCTTTAGTATTTGCTGCATTAGGTAGTATTTTATTTGGATTTGCAACTCCAACAGAAGCAGCAGGTTGTGGAGCTATGGGTGCTTTATTACTTTCATTAGCTTATAAAAAATTAACTCTTTCAAAACTTCAAGAAGCATTAGTGAAAACATTAGAGATTACTGCTTTAATAATGGTATTAGTTGCAGCATCAAATTTTTTTGGTGCAGTTTTTGCAAGATTAGGAACTCCAACTCTTTTAACTGAGTTTTTATTAGGCTTAGAAATGAACAAGTATTTAATTCTAGCTATGATAATGGTAATGATTTTTTTATTGGGTTGGCCATTAGAATGGGTACCGATTGTGATGATTATTATTCCAATAATTTTACCATTAGTAGAAGCGTTAGGATTTAATTTAACTTGGTTTGCAATTTTAGTTGCGGTTAATTTACAAACCGCCTGGCTCTCACCTCCAGTAGCACTCTCAGCTTATTTTTTAAAAGGAGTTGTTCCTGAATGGGACTTAAAAGATATTTACTATGGAATGATGCAGTTTATGGTTCTTCAAGTGATAGGATTAGTTTTGATCATCATATTTCCTAAAATTGCACTTTGGTTACCAACTCTCTTATATGGACAGTAGAATATTAAAGTTTTATATTGTCTAAGTGAGTCAGCAAAAAACAAAAAAAACTCTCATTAACTGGGATTTAGTAACTGTTAACCCTAACAATAAAACTTGGGATTGGAAGGATTTGTTTTGTTTTTGGGGGGTTAATATTCAAAGTGTTATTGGATTTTCACTAATTGCATCTTTGTACTTAATTTATAATTTAAATACTGCAGTAGTTCTTTTTGGAACAATTTTAGGAACTTTTTTTGTTTATATATTTTGTAACTTAATTGGAAAACCATCCCAGAAATTTGGATTACCATTTGTTGTCTTATTAAGATCGTCATTAGGATTTAGAGGCGCCCAATTTTTTGGGTTGTTGAGAAGTATTGTTGGAATATTTATGTTTGGTATCCAAACATATTTTTTATCAAAAGCGATTGGTTTTCTTATTAGAGTTTTAATGTATTCAGTCGATAATTCAATTTTACAAAAAGAAATTTTATTAGTTTTTTTTATTGGATTAAATATTATTGATTGGGCTGCCATCATCATATCTATTACTTTACAAACATACTTATTTAGTGTGGGCATGAACTTTAACAAAAGATTAATTAAGTTTTCAGCATTGTTAATTTACGCAGCAATGGTAATGTTTTTCTTCATTGTTTTTTTATCTGATGTAAAATTAACCGCCAAATCATTTATCAATGTACTTGATTTTCAAAATATATTTAATGCTAATAATTTAGGCCCCATAATAACAGTTGCCGGCACAACGTTTACCTTTTTTTCTATTGTAATCTTGTCGTTTGGTGATTTTTCTAGATACGTTAAAAATGAACAAGAACTAAGAAAAGGTAATTTAAGCTTAATTTTAAATTTAGTAATTTTTTCATTTTTTTCATTATTTATTGTTACAGGTGCTGATGCATTTCAAAATTTAAATCAACAAAATGCAGAGATGATTTTAACTAACCCGACAGATATAATTGGAAAATTAGATAATATTCTTTTGGTTTCTTTAGCTTTAATTTTTATAATTATTGCCTCCGCATCAACAAATTTAATAGCAAACTTTATTCCATCTCAATATACTTTAATTAATTTTGATCCCTCATCTTTTTCTTTCAAAAGTGCCAGTTATGTAATTGCTATTTTTGGGTTTATTATAGGAGTTTTCTGGTTAACTTTTTTAAGTCAGGTTGGGATCTTATCTTACATAGACACGATTGGCGCTTTTTTTGGTCCTCTGTTCGGATTAATGATTGCTGATTTTTATATGATTAAAAAAAGAAAATTGGAAAACAAAGATATATACTCACTTGAAACTAATGGTACTTATTATTATTCAGGAGGATGGCATCTTAAAGGAGTTTATTCTTTAATATTAGGATTTATTTTTTCTGCCTCAACAATATGGAACACAAATCTAATGTTTTTACAATCTTACTCTTGGATTATTGGTGCTTTTGTTGCAGCTTTCGTTTATTACCTTCTAGCTAGAGAGTAGTTTTATGGATAAAATTTCTTTTGATTTTAAAGGTAGAACTGCAGTTGTTACTGGAGGCGCACAAGGCTTTGGTTTAGACATTACAAAAAGATTAATAAGGTCGGGTGCGAGTGTAATTATCTGGGACAATGACCAGAAAATGGTTGAAAAAGCGATTGAAGATATTAAAAGCCCCAATTTAAGTTTTAATATTGTTGATATTTCAAATTATTCAAAAGTTGAAGAATGTGTACAAGAAATCACTAAACAAAAAAATATTGATATATTGATTAATAACGCTGGTATTACTGGTCCAACAGCAACTTTATGGGAATATGATATTGAGATGTGGAAAAAGGTTGTTGATATAAATTTAATGGGTACTTTTAATTGTTGTCGAACAATTGTACCGAATATGATCAAAAATAATTATGGCAGGATAGTTAATGTGGCCTCAGTTGCGGGCAAAGATGGTAATGCTAACGCAAGTGCTTATAGTGTTGGAAAAGCAGGTGCAATTGGATTAACAAAATCATTAGGCAAAGAGCTTGCGGACAAGAATATAGCAGTTAATGCTGTTACTCCTGCAGGTGCTAAAACTAGAATTTTGGACCAAATGACCAAAGAACACGTCCAAAGAATGTTATCAAAAGTTCCAAGAGGACGATTCCTTGAGGTTGAGGAGTTTACTTCTTTAGTCTGCTGGTTATCCTCAGAAGAAAATACATTCTCAACCGCTGCAGTTTTTGATATCAGTGGGGGTCGTTCGACCTATTAACTTCGTGGCTTTGTTTCTACTATTTTAGTCTGATTGAGTTTAGCTCTGCTAAATTTAACATCTTTTGACATAACTGGAGCAAAAATCATAATTGACCAGTAAATTATCAAAATAAAAATGGAAATTGTCTTCATAACTAATATATACAAATAGAAATTGATTTTTGATTGTTTAAATTTTGTCTAAATAATGTATTAACAATTTTTTTTAAAAATTTATGAAAATAGTTTTAAAATTTTTAATCAGTGTCTTTTTATTTATCAGTATAGGTGTAGCTAGTGAAATAAAAGTATTTGAATTTACCGAAGCTGAACTTTCACAGCTTGAAGTCAGAAAGGTGAGGGGTGCGGACAATAAGACAAATTATTCGGTTGGATCTAATGAAAATGGTAATTTTTTAAAATCTGTTGCAGATAATGCTGCCTCTGGTTTAGGAAAAGAGGTGAAAATTGACCTTAACAAGACACCTTATATTAATATTACGTGGAAAGTAGAAAAAGATTTATCTGGGATAAAAGAAAATACAAAAAAAGGACATGATTTTGCAGCCAGAGTATTTGCAGTAAAAAAGACTGGTGCAACACCACTTTCTAATAGAGCAATAAATTATGTCTTTTCAAGCAACAACGAAATTGGATTTAGTTCACCAAGCCCTTATACCAAAAAATCCATAGATAATGTTTTATCTACAACCAAAAATAATCTCAATCAGTGGGTTACTGTCAAAGCAAATGTTAAAGAAGATTTTAAAAAATTCCACGATTTAGATGTTAATGAGTTAGATGGGTTAGCTATAATGTCTGATACCGATAATTCTAAAATGAAGGCTATAGCATATTTTCAAAATATCTATTTTTCCGCAAATTAGATAATTATTTGATATAATTTTCTTATGCATGAAAATTTTTTTCACAAATTGAAAGTTTATTATGAAGATACAGACTCTGGTGGAGTGGTTTATTATGCTAATTATTTAAAGTACTTAGAAAGAGCAAGAACAGAGGCTCTTTTTGCAATAGGTTTTAGTAATAAGAAAGTTCAGGAACAATTTGGTTCATTAATAATCGTCAAGTCTTGTAACATTGAATATAAAAAATCAGCTTTTTTAGAGGATGAATTAACTATTAGATCTTTTGTTAAATCTATAACCAAAACATCTTTTTTCATGAACCAAATTATAACAAAAGGTGAAGAAATTATTGTTGAAGCACAAGTTCATTTAGTTTTTGTAAACAAAAATGGCAAACCAGTTAAAATTCCAGATGATATATATTCAAAATTTAAACCTTACTTTTGTGACACAATTAAAGCATAGAAAATTTTTTTGCTTTTTTAAACAAATTATTAATCATTGAAGGTGTTATAACTTTTGTATTAACATTCCTAGGACTTGGATGATAACAAGCAATTAGTATTCTTTTATCAGGTAATAAATATTTTTTTCCGTGTTTAAATTCATATTTTTTATTCATATTAAATTTCTTTTTGTAGATTTTAAGACAATTATCAAAAGCAACTTTACCTAATGCTACAATTACTCTAAGTTTTTTTAATTGTTCTAATTCACTAGTAAAATAATTTGAACATTTGATTAATTCATGATTTTTAGGTTTATCTCCTGGAGGAACACATTTGAGTATATTAGTAATGTAAGTAGATTTTAATTTTAAACCATCATTTTTATTTTCTGAAAAATTTTGATTTGATATATTTACCTTATGGAGACTTTTAAATAAAAAATCCCCTGATTTATCACCGGTAAAAGCTCTTCCCGTTCTTGTCCCTCCATGAGCCGCAGGTGCTAAACCTATTATCATTAATTTTGCATTGACGTCACCAAAACCAGTTACAGGTTTTCCCCAATACTTTTCATGTATGTTTTGTTTTCGTTTTTCTAATGAAATTTTTTGTATGAAATTTGATAAACGTGGACATTTTTTACATTTAATTATTGTGTTATTTAATTTTTTAAATTTAATATTCATAAATGAAATTAATAAAAATTTTATTTATCATTTTTATATCTTTAACTACAACGATTAAAGCTGAATCAAATAAGAATTTAATCAATGAACTTAAAAATGGGGGTAAAGTTATATTTATTAGACATGCACTTGCACCAGGAGGTGGGGATCCAGAAAATTTTAATATTTTAAATTGTGATACACAAAGAAATTTGAATGAAGTTGGAAAAGAGCAAGCAAAACAAATTGGTAATTTTTTCAATAAAGAGAAAATTCCAATTAAAGAGGTGATTTCTAGCGAGTGGTGTCGTTGCAAAGACACTGCCGCAATTGCTTTTTCTGAATATAAAACAGAAAAATTTCTCAACTCTTTTTTTAGTGAAAAATTTAAAAAAAATAAAAATTTACAAATTAAAAATCTAAGATCTTACATAGATCAATGGGATAAAAAGAAAAATTTAATTTTTGTCACACATTATGTTGTCATTCTTGAAATTTTAGACTATGCACCATCATCTGGCGAAATTGTAATATCAGATAAGAATTATAAATTGATTGGTAGTATATCTAATATAAAATAGCATTTTATGATAAAATTTTTAATGAAAACATTTCAAACTTTTCCATCAGAGAAAAATTTTGAAAATTGGGAAGTCTTTAATCATGATATTTATTTAAAAAATACCCAAACAAAACAGAAAGAGATTAGAAAAGCCACTTGCATGGCGCGATATGATATTGAAAAAGATAAAAAATTTTCGTGGATGGAAAATTATTTTTTAAAAGATTTAGATCCAAAAATGCTTAAAGGTAAAACTTTACTAGATTTAGGTTGTTTTACTGGTGGAAGATTATCAGCTTGGTATGAAAATTATGAATTGAAAAAAGTTTATGGAATAGATATTAACCCAATCTTTAAAGTAGCAGCTGATGAATTCGCATCAGAAAAAAAAATTAATGCTGATTTTAAAATTGGTATTGGAGAAAAATTACCTTATCAAGACAATTTTTTTGATTTTGTTGTAAGCACAGACACTTTTGAACATGTTCAAAATTTAAAAATCACAATGGATGAATGTTATAGAGTTTTGAAACCTGGCGGGTGTTTATTGGCTGTTTTTCCACAATTTCTTCAGCCATTCGAGTCACATTTAAATTTTGTTACAAACCTTCCATGTATTCATTGGTTTTTTAATTCTGATAAAGTTTCAAAAAATTATTTTGAAATTTTAAAAGAACGAGGAGACTCTGCAAAGTGGTACAGTGGAGAAAAATTTAGCTTAGAAGAATGGGAAAAGCTTCCAACTTTAAATGGAACTTCTATAAGAAAATTTGAGAAAATATTAGACAAACATAATTGGTCAAATGTGAAATGGATAAAAAGACCAATATTAACAGATGGCAGAAAATCAAAAAAAATATTTTTTAAATTATTAAGTTTTTTATTTTATCCACTTGTTTTTATAAAATACTTGGATGAATTATTTATGGGTAGAATTTGTGTTATTTGTAAAAAATAAAATTAATTAATTTTATGTCATCAAAAAGAGCAATGAAACAAGCACAAAAACAAGCTTATGCAAGACACAGAAGTAACATTACTCAAAGTCGATTTGGTCAAAAAAAAAGAAACTTTACAAAAAAAGGTAAAAAAAATTAACTTTCACTATCGAATTTTTCAACTTTTTTACATGTAGAAATTTTAGAAATTCCCTCTTCATCATTTAAAACAGTTTTCATATAAACTTCTTGTTTGCCCTTTTCAAAAAGTATTTGAGTATAAAATTGTGGATATCCATGTTTGTGAGTTAAAATTTTTCCATTTTCCTCGTAAATATTTCTTACATATGAGTTAGATTTTTTAACACTGAGATCTGTTAATCTGTATTTTTGATAAGTTTTTTCTTTGTACACATAATTCCTAACCATGATCAATTCATTTAAATTAAGTATGTACTCATTTTTTAAAAACTCATCTTGTTTGTCGTCACAAGCACTCATTACTATGATCTCAGATTTTAAACTTTGTATGGGTAAAATGAGTAATAAAAAAATGATAAAATATTTAACTTTTTTCATGTTTGTCAGCTAAAAATAAACTTATTAAAAATATAGCTGTCCAGCCAAGTCCTAAAAGACCTTTATATACATTGGTGTCTGCACTCCATATTTTAAGAAATATAGCTCCAAAGATAAGGCCTATTATATAAATAATTGATACTATTGTAGTTCTACTCATTTTTTAAACTTTTTTTAAAAAGAGAAATACCATTTTCAATTTTGTATGTATAGGACTCTTCAAAACTTTCTAATTGCCACCCAGACAATCTAGCTTTAATTGTTTTAAGATTTTCTATTTTCCATTGATCTGAAGTATCCTCTTGTTTCCAAATTTTTTTTTCATCATTATTTCTTCCACAGCCATAACAATATCCAGTTTTAGGATCAGTTTTACAAATACTTATACATGGCGAAACAATCATAATAATCATTATAGAGGAAAAATTATAACTTTTACAACAAATGTCGTTGGACAAATAGTTTCAATAATATATAAAACTTCAAGATTTGTGGGGCGATGGCGGAATTGGTAGACGCGTCGGTCTTAGGAACCGATAGAGCAATCTGTGAAGGTTCGAGTCCTTTTCGCCCTACCATCAATAAATTATGAAAGTAACAATAGAAAATAAAAAAGGTTTAAACAAAGATTTAAAAGTATTCATAGATAAAAAAACTATGAGCACTCATATGGATCAAAAGTATGAAGAAATTAAAGGAACTGTAAACCTTAAAGGTTTTAGACCTGGAAAAGTACCAAAGGAAATTTTAAAAAGACAATTTGGAAAAGCAGTTTTTGGTGAAGTCTTAGATAAGGTTATTAAAGACTCTTCAACCAAAGCATTGCAAGAAAATAATATCAAACCTGCGGGTCAACCTAAGCTGGATCTTAAAACATATGGAGAAGATAAAGATCTTGAATATATTATTTCAGTAACAGAGCTTCCAAAGGTTGAAGTAAAACCAATAGAAAATATTAAGTTTGATGAGTATTTAGTAAAAATAGATGAAACTGAGGCAGATAAAAGAATAAAAGAGATAGCAAAAAAACAACCAAACTTTAAAGAAGCTCCAAAAGATACAATTGCAAAAGAAGGTGATTTGGTAGCCTTTGATTATAATGCCACTATTGATGACAAGCCATTTAAAGGTGGTGAAGGTAAAAATACACAATTAACTTTGGGTAAAGATTTATTTTTAAAAGGTTTTGATAAACAACTAATGGGTGTCAAAGTAGGTGATGAAAAAACTGTTGAGGCCACTTTGCCTGAAAACTTTCCTGAAAAAGAATTAATAAATAAAAAAGCAAAATTTAAATGCAAAATAACTATATTAAAAAATCCTGAACCAGTAAAAATCGATGATGAATTTGCAAAAAATTTTGGTGCAAAAGATTTGAAAGACCTAAAATCTTTAATTTCAAAACAAATAAACGATGAATATAAAAATTCTCTTGAGCGTTTCTCTAAAAATCAAATTTTAAAAGAGATAGAAAAATTTAATATAAAAGATATTCCAGAAAATTTAATTGATGAAGAAGTAAAGATACTTTCTCAAGGAATGTCCGAGGAAGATGCAAAAAAAAGTAGGAAAAATTTTGAAGAAATAGCGAAAAAAAGAATTAAAGTTGGATTAGTTTTAAATGAATTTGGTGAGCAAAATCAAATCAAGGTAACAGAACAGGAACTACAAGCTGAAGTTCAAAAACAAATTAGAATGATGCCAGGTCAAGAAAAAATGGTCATGGATTTTTATCAAAAAAATCCTTCAGCATTATCTAGCTTGAGAGGCACAGTCTACGAAGAAAAAATTTTAAAATTAATAAAAGAAAAAGCAAAACCAAACAAGAAAGAAGTTTCGAAAGAAGAAGCAGAAAAAATTTTAAAACAATCTCAAATGCAAGAATATAGTCATTCAAATGAAGGCAAGGAAAAAACAGAAAAGAAGGTTGAGGTTAAAAAAACTTCAACGAACAAAACTAAAACAAAAACCTCAAAAACAAAGTCGCCTGTCAAAAAAACAAAAAAAGTTAGCAAAAAGTAATCTCAAGTTGTATAAGTAAAACGAATCAACTTATGACAAATAAAATATCAGAATATATGAGCACTTTAGTACCTATGGTTGTTGAACAATCAAGTAAGGGAGAAAGAGCATATGATATTTACTCTAGACTATTAAAAGAGAGAATAATTTTTCTAACAGGTCAAATTAACGATAATGTTGCATCTTTAGTTACTGCTCAACTTTTATTTTTGGAAGCAGAAGATCCTAAAAAAGAAATTTATTTATATATAAATAGTCCAGGGGGTTTAGTAACTGCGGGTCTCGGTATCTACGATACAATGCAATATGTAAAACCAGATATTTCCACTTTATGTATTGGTCAAGCAGCGTCAATGGGATCATTTTTACTTTCAGCTGGAAAAAAAGGTAAAAGATTTTCATTACCGAATTCTAGAATAATGGTTCATCAACCATCTGCTGGTTTTCAAGGACAAGCAACTGATATTGAGATTCATGCAAATGAAGTTTTATCTCTAAAAAAAAGATTGAATGAAATTTATTCAAAACATACAGGTAAATCAGTAGATGAAATCAAATCTGCTCTAGAAAGAGATAACTTCATGACAGCTGATGCTGCCAAGTCATTTGGGTTGATAGATGAAGTGGTAGAAAAAAGATCTTAATACACAAGATATTGACATCAAATTATTAGAAACTTGATTAACATTAGTCTCTTATAATAAAGTAATTAAATTGATTCGTTATAAAAACTATGAATACAAATAACAAAAATATTTTATATTGTTCCTTCTGCGGAAAGAGTCAACACGAAGTTAGAAAACTTATTGCAGGCCCAACTGTTTTTATCTGCGATGAGTGTGTTGAACTTTGTATGGATATCATCAAAGAGGAAAGCAAAGATACTTTTGTAAAACATCAAGATGGGTTACCCTCACCAAAAGAAATTTGCTCAGTTTTAGATGATTATGTAATTGGACAATCACATGCAAAAAAAGTTTTATCTGTAGCAGTTCATAATCATTACAAAAGACTTAATTATGAGAATAAAACAAGTAAAAATGTAGAACTTGCTAAATCAAATATTCTATTAGTTGGACCAACTGGATGTGGAAAAACTTTACTAGCACAAACACTGGCCAGAATTTTGGATGTTCCATTTACAATGGCTGATGCAACCACATTAACCGAGGCAGGTTATGTTGGTGAAGATGTTGAAAATATTATTTTAAAGTTATTACAAGCTGCAGACTATAATGTTGAAAAAGCACAACGTGGAATTGTTTATATAGATGAGGTTGATAAAATAAGTAGAAAATCTGAGAACCCATCTATAACTAGAGATGTTTCAGGCGAAGGTGTACAACAAGCGCTTTTAAAAATAATGGAAGGAACCATAGCAAGTGTTCCCCCACAAGGTGGAAGAAAACATCCTCAGCAAGAATTTTTACAAGTTGATACAACAAATATATTATTTATTTGTGGTGGTGCTTTTGCGGGATTAGATAAAATAATATCACAAAGGGATAAGGGAACTTCAATTGGTTTTGGTGCTGATGTTAAAAATACACAAGATAAAAAGACTGGTGAATGGATGAAAGGTTTAGAACCTGAAGATTTATTAAGATATGGACTTATCCCAGAATTTATTGGTCGATTACCAATGATTGCAACATTAGATGATTTAGACGAAAAATCTTTAATTAAAATATTACAAGAGCCAAAAAATTCTTTAACAAAACAATATCAAGAATTATTTAAACTTGATGGTGCAAAACTAAGTTTTAAAGAAAGTGCATTAAAAGAAATAGCCCTCAAAGCAATTAGAAAAAAAACAGGAGCAAGGGGTTTAAGATCAATATTGGAAAATATTTTACTTAAAACGATGTATGATTTACCGAGTCAAGAAAATATTAAAGAAGTCATAGTTGATGCTGCATCTGTAAAAGGGCAATCGCAACCAATAATAGTTCATTCAGAATCGGACGATAAATCAAAGCCTAGCAAGACCTCAGCGGCGTAATATCCTTAATAAATAAGAAAAAGGTATTGCAATATAATTTATAATATCCATATTCTTACTCATGGACGTTAAAATTTCATTACCCTTATTACCACTTAGAGACATAGTGGTGTTCCCAAGTATGGTGATTCCTCTTTTTGTAGGGAGAGATAAATCTATCTCTGCTCTAAATGAAGTAATGAAAAAAGATAAAAAGATTATTTTAGTAACTCAAAAGAATTCAGAAATAGATGACCCAAAAAAGACAGACATTTTTATGTATGGTTGTGAGGGTAGTATTCTTCAACTTTTAAAATTACCAGATGGAACTGTCAAAGTTTTGGTGGAGGGAATAAAAAGAGTTAAAATTTTAGATTTTAAAGACAATGAAAAATTTATTACTTGTGAATTTACTCACTATAACGATATCATAACTAAAGATGAAGATCTATATCCGCTAGCAGCGACAGCTTTGAGAAGATTAGAAAAGCTAACATCAATTAATAAAAAGATTTCTAATGAAACTATTAATTCTATCAAACAATTAAAGGACCCTTCTCAGATTGCTGATAATATTGCATCTCATATAACTGCAACGATTTCAGAAAAACAACAAATTTTTGAAACTATAGATGTTAAGAAAAGACTAAATGCAATAATTAAGATAATGGAGAACGAAACAAGCATAATTGGTGTTGAAAAAAGAATTCGTGGCAGAGTTAAAACACAAATGGAAAAAACCCAAAGAGAATATTATTTAAATGAACAACTAAAAGCTATTCAAAAAGAGTTAGGTGAAATTGAAGATGGAAAAGATGAAAACACAAGCCTAAATAAAGCAATAATTAAAGCGAGAATGCCTAAAGAGGTTGAAAAGAAATGTTTGCAGGAATTAAAAAAATTAAAAAATATGAGTCCAATGTCAGCAGAAGCAACAGTTGTAAGAAATTATTTAGATTGGATGACAGAACTTCCATGGCATAAAAAAAGTGCTGTAGATATTGATCTTCAAAAAGCTTTAGAAATATTAGATAAAGATCACTTTGGTCTAGAAAAAGTAAAAGAAAGAATTATAGAATTTTTAGCTGTTCAAAAAAGAATGGAAAAAATAAAAGGACCTATTTTATGTTTAGTTGGTCCTCCCGGTGTAGGTAAAACATCATTAGGAAAGTCAATAGCAAAAGCTACTAATAGAGAATTTGTGAGAATGTCAGTTGGTGGTATGAGAGATGAGGCGGAAATAAGGGGACATAGAAGAACATACATAGGTTCTTTACCCGGTAAAATAATCCAAATGATGAAAAAAGCTGGTACAAAAAATCCATTAATTCTTTTGGATGAGATTGATAAAATTGGTAATGACTATCGAGGTGACCCATCATCAGCATTACTTGAAGCACTAGATCCTGAACAAAACACAAGTTTTAATGATCATTATCTTGAAGTTGATTATGATTTATCTGATGTCATGTTTGTAACGACAGCTAACACTTTAAATATACTTCCGCCTTTATTAGATAGAATGGAAGTTATAAGACTCGCTGGCTACACAGAAGATGAAAAAATAAATATCGCAAATAAATATTTATTACCAAAACAAATTAAAGATAATGGTGTTAAAGATAAAGAGATGAATTTACAAAATGATATAATTCAGGAAATTATTAGAGGTTACACAAAAGAGTCTGGTGTTAGAAATCTAGAAAGAGAAATTTCTAAAGTCGCTAGAAAAGTAGTAAAGAAGGTTGTTTCTGGCGAGGAAAAAGAAGTCAAGATTAATAAAGAAAACTTGTCAGATTTTTTAGGTGTTCCTAAATTTAAATCAGGTGAATTAGAGACTGAAAATAGAGTAGGAATAGTTACAGGATTAGCATGGACAGAATACGGTGGTGAAATTTTGAAAATTGAAACTGCTACAATGCCTGGTAAAGGAAGAATGCAAATAACAGGTAAGCTTGGAGATGTAATGCAAGAGTCTGTCAAAGCTGCGAAGTCTTTTGTTAGATCTAAATGTCTAGAATATGGAATCATACCTCCTTTGTTTGAGAAAAAAGACTTTCATATTCACGTTCCAGAGGGAGCAACACCAAAAGATGGTCCGTCTGCTGGAATCGGCATGGTTACTTCTATTGTATCTTCTATTACAAACATTCCAGTTAAAAGAGATGTTGCAATGACAGGCGAGGTTACTTTAACAGGTCAAGTATTGCCAATTGGTGGCTTAAAAGAAAAACTTATTGCAGCGCACAGAGCAGGAATCAAAGAGGTCTTAATTCCAAAAGAAAATGAAAAAGATTTAGTAGATATGCCAAAAAAAATAATAGATGAAATCAAAATAACTCCTGTTGAGTATGCTGATGAAGTTTTAAAGATTGCTTTAACTAAGGAGCTCAAAAAAACAGAGTGGGTTGAAGTTGATATTTCTAAAAAAGACGACAAGTCTCAAGCGAGTATTCAATAAAAAATTTATTTATGGAATTATATATAATTTTATTAATTGTAGTTTTTATAACTTATTATTTAACAAGACCAACATCGAAAACAGAGAAAGATAATTTTAACTCTAAAAATAATTGGAGAGGTGGATTTTAAAAAATTATCTTTTATTTATAACAACTAATTAATCTTGACCTTATTTTACTAAAAGATATAACCAACATTTTGGTTTTGGGCGGTTAGCTCAGTTGGTAGAGCATCTCGTTTACACCGAGGGGGTCAAAGGTTCGAGTCCTTTACTGCCCACCAAAAGAATCAAAAGTGGGGGTGTAGCTCAGTTGGTTAGAGCGATCGCCTGTCACGCGATAGGTCGAGGGTTCGAGTCCCTTCACTCCCGCCACTTATTTAATTTAAAGCTGATAATCATTATCAAATGAGCTGTATATTTTGAATAATGTGACCTAACACCACTTCATCTGGCTATAAAAAATGATATATATTCCACCATGACAGCGGAATTTTTAAAAGATTATTTACCTATAATATTATTCCTAATTATAGCATTAGGACTTAGTTGTGCTTTTATAGTAATTAATTTTATCTTATCTCCAAAAAACCCAGATCCAGAAAAATTATCAGCCTATGAATGTGGATTTGAGCCATTCCAAGACTCAAGAATGGAATTTGATGTGAGATTTTATTTAGTTGCAATTTTATTTATTATTTTTGATCTTGAAATTGCATTTTTATTTCCGTGGGCAATTTCTTTGGGAAATATTGGTATCTTGGGTTTTACGTCAATGATGATTTTTTTATTCATACTTACAATTGGATTTATTTATGAATGGAAAAAAGGTGCATTAGACTGGGAATAAAATTTTTTAAATGAATAATAAATTAGATCAAGTACCTGATGAATTTAAACAGCTTGCGGAAGATTTTGGTAAGAATGGATTTATAACTACTTCATTAGAAAATTTAGTAAATTGGTCAAGATCTGGATCTTTACATTGGATGACTTTTGGTCTTGCTTGCTGTGCTGTTGAAATGATGCAAACAGCCATGCCAAGATATGATCTTGAGAGGTTTGGCGCTGCACCAAGGGGATCGCCTAGACAATCTGATGTTATGATTGTTGCAGGTACCTTAACAAATAAGATGGCACCAGCATTAAGAAAAGTTTATGATCAAATGCCAGAACCAAGATATGTTATATCAATGGGAAGTTGTGCCAATGGTGGCGGCTACTATCATTATTCATATTCTGTTGTGAGAGGCTGTGATCGTATTGTGCCTGTTGATGTTTATGTACCAGGCTGTCCACCTTCTGCTGAAGCATTGTTATATGGAATAATGCAATTACAAAAAAAAATTAGAAATAAAGGATCTTTTAACAGGTAAAATGAATAATTTAATTGATTTAGAAAAAAAGATAAATTCAGAACTTACGACAAAAATTAATAAGACTTCAATTAAACATAATCAAATTTATGTTGAGATTGATAAAGATGATTTAATTGACGTTGTCTTATTTATAAAAACAAACAAAGATACTAAGTTTAGACAGCTTATTGATATTACTGTTGTAGATTATCCAGAAGAAACCCAAAGATTTAAGATTGTGTATTTATTTTTAAGTCACGAGTTTAATCATAGAATGATCCTAAGTTACTCTATCAATGAAAATGAGCTAATCTCCTCTCTAACGTCTGTATTTCCATCAGCTAATTGGATGGAAAGAGAAGTTTTTGATATGTATGGCGTGAATTTTAAAAATCATCCTGATTTAAGAAGAATTTTGACTGACTATGGTTTTGAAGGCCACCCATTAAGAAAAGATTTTCCTTTAACCGGTCATTCGGAGGTTAGATATAGCGAGGAGAAAAAAAAAGTTATCAGTGAACCTGTTAAATTAGAACAAAATTATAGAAATTTTGATTATGAAAGTCCTTGGGAGGGAACAAAATATATAAAAGAAATATCAGAAACTAATGACAAAAAAAATTAAAAATCTTAATTTGAATTTTGGTCCTCAACATCCAGCTGCTCATGGTGTATTAAGACTAATTCTTGAGCTAGATGGTGAGGTTGTAGAAAAAGCAGATCCGCATATTGGTTTATTACATCGAGGAACAGAAAAATTAATTGAAAATAAAACATATATGCAAGCAGTTCCATATTTTGATCGACTTGATTATGTTGCTCCTATGAACCAAGAACACGCCTTTGCTTTAGCTATTGAAAAAATTCTAAATATTGATGTTCCAATTAGAGCTCAATACATAAGAGTAATGTTTTGTGAAATCGGAAGAATATTAAATCATATATTAAATGTTACTACTCAAGCGCTAGACGTGGGTGCTTTAACACCATCATTATGGGGATTTGAGGAAAGAGAAACACTAATGACTTTTTACGAGAGAGCATCTGGATCAAGATTGCATGCAAATTATTTCAGAGCTGGTGGAGTTCATCAAGATTTACCAGCTGGTTTAGAAAATGATATAGCAAAATTTTGTGAAACTTTTCCAAAAATAATAAATGATCTTGAGAACCTTTTAACTGACAATAGAATATTTAAGCAAAGAAATGTAGATATTGGGGTAGTAACAAAAGATGACGCGTTAGACTACTCTTTCAGTGGTGTAATGATTAGAGGTTCCGGGATCCCTTGGGATTTAAGAAAATCTCAACCCTATGATTGTTATGATCAATTAGAATTTAAAATTCCAGTAGGTAAAAATGGAGATTGTTACGATCGATATTTATGTAGAATTGAGGAAATGAAAGAAAGTATATCGATCATAAAACAATGTTTAGTGAGGATGGAAAAAGGTCCAATTAAAACTTTTGATGGTAAAATATCTCCACCATCTAAAGCAGAAATAAAACAATCTATGGAGGCATTGATACATCACTTTAAATTATTTACTGAGGGATATCGTGTACCAAAAGATGAAATTTATACTGCTGTTGAAGCACCTAAAGGTGAATTTGGTGTTTATTTAATCTCAGATGGATCAAGCAAACCTTATAAGTGCAAGATTAGAGCACCAGGATTTTCACATTTACAATCAATGGATTATTTAATTAAGGGTCACATGTTAGCAGATGTGCCTGCTGTCCTTGGTTCACTTGATATAGTTTTTGGGGAGGTTGATAGATGAGTTTAAGAAGACCTGCAAAAAACCAACCTGAAAATTTTGAATTTAACCCTTCTTCATTAGAGGCAGCAAAAAGTATTGTTGCCAAATATCCAGAAGGTAAACAACAAAGTGCTGTGATGGCATTATTATACATTGCTCAAAAACAAAATGATAACTGGATACCTTTGACTGCAATGAAATACATCGCAAAATTTTTAAATATGCCATACATAAAAGTATATGAAGTTGCTACTTTCTATAGCATGTATAATTTATCACCAGTAGGTAAATATTTTGTTCAAGTGTGTACCACAACCCCATGCATGATAAGAGGTGCAAACAAATTAGTCGAGGCGTGTAAAGAAAAAATTTCAGAGGATGAGTCAGTCCTTTCAAATGATAAAAGTTGTTCATGGATGGAAGTTGAGTGTCTTGGTGCATGTGTCAACGCACCGATGATGCAAATTAATGATGACTATTATGAAGATCTTGATAAAGAAAAAACTTTAAAAATTTTAGATAAAATTCTAAATGGAGAAAAACCAACACCTGGCTCCTACAGAGGAAGAATAAATAATGAACCAGAAAATAATAGAAAAACATTAATGGATTTAAAAAATGCTTAAGGATCAAGATAGAATTTTTCAAAACTTATACAATGATTTGGGACCCGACCTAACTTCATCTCAAAAAAGAGGTGATTGGTTAAATACTAAAGAAATAACAGATAAGGGCAGAGACTGGATTATAAATGAAATCAAAGACTCTCAACTTAGAGGAAGAGGTGGCGCAGGTTTTCCAACAGGTTTAAAATGGTCTTTTGCACCTAAAGAGGTTGGCTCTAGACCCCATTATTTAGTGATCAATGGAGATGAGTCCGAGCCAGGTACTTGTAAAGATAGAGATATTTTAAGATTTGAACCTCATAAATTAATCGAAGGTTGTTTGATTGCGTCTTACGCAATTCAAGCACATGTTTGTTATATTTATATTAGAGGTGAATATTTTGTAGACGGACAAAAGCTACAAGCAGCAATTGATGAAGCTTATGAAAAAAAACTATTAGGTAAAAACGCTGCAGGCACAGGGTGGGATTTGGATATTTATATTCACTATGGAGCTGGAGCATATATTTGTGGAGAGGAAACTGCATTACTTGAGAGTATAGAAGGAAAAAAGGGTCAACCAAGATTAAAACCTCCTTTTCCAGCACTTATAGGACTTTATGGTTGCCCAACAATAATTAATAACGTGGAAACCATAGCTGTTGTACCAACAATATTAAGAAGAGGTGGGAAATGGTTTGCATCTTTGGGAAGAGAAAAAAATACAGGTACCAAAATTTTTTGTATATCTGGGAACGTAAATAATCCTTGTAATGTTGAGGAAGAAATGAACATTCCATTAAAAGAATTAATTGAAGTACATGCTGGTGGTGTCATAGGTGGCTGGGATAATTTACAAGCTGTTATACCTGGTGGATCATCAATGCCATTGATACCAAAAGATAAATGTGAGACTTTAACTATGGACTTTGACTCATTAATGGCTGAAAAAAGTGGATTAGGAACAGCTGGTGTAGTTGTGATTAACAAAGATCAAGACATCATAAAATGTATGGCCAGAATTGCTAGATTTTATAAACATGAAAGTTGTGGGCAATGTACACCTTGTAGGGAAGGTTCAGGCTGGATGTGGAGAATGCTTGAAAGAATGGCAAAAGGTGAAGCATCTAAAGATGAAATAGACATGTTGGGTGATGTTACAAAACAAATAGAAGGTCATACGATCTGCGCATTTGGTGAAGGTTCATCTTGGCCAGTTCAAGGTTTATTAAGACATTTCAAAGATGAAATTAAAAAAAGAAATAAATTTGATCCAATTGTAAAAGAAAATAAAAATATTCCTTATTTGGTAGATCAACACTTATTGGATAAAAATGCTTAAATTAAAAGTTAACGATATTGAAGTAGAGGTTGAGGAAGGGTTGACTGTTCTTCAAGCTTGTGAAAAAGCAGGTGCAGAAATACCAAGATTTTGTTATCACGAGAAATTATCAATAGCTGGTAACTGCAGAATGTGTTTAGTTGAAATGGAAAAATCTCCAAAACCAATAGCATCATGTGCAATGCCCGCTGCAGATGGAATGGTTATAAAAACTAATACTCCAAAAATTGAGAAATCTAGGAAAGGTGTGATGGAGTTTTTATTAGCAAATCATCCGTTGGATTGTCCAGTGTGTGATCAGGGTGGGGAATGTGATCTTCAAGATCAATCGATGTTTTATGGAATAGATAAGTCAAGATTTAAAGAAAACAAAAGAGCAGTACCTGAAAAAAATATGGGTCCACTAATTAAAACTCAAATGACAAGATGTATTCATTGTACAAGATGTGTGAGATTTGCAACTGAGATAGCCGGAGTTCCTGAGCTAGGTGCAATTGGAAGAGGTGAGGATATGCAAATTACTACGTACTTGGAGCAATCAATTCAGTCAGAATTATCAGGAAATGTAATCGATCTTTGTCCAGTAGGAGCTCTAACATCTAAGCCTTATGTTTTTGAAGCAAGACCATGGGAATTAAAGAAAACGCAGACAATTGATGTAATGGATGCGGTTGGTTCAAATATTCGGGTTGATACCTATGATTGGGAAGTGAAAAGAGTTTTGCCTGTTATAAATGAAGATATAAATGAAGAGTGGATTTCAGACAAAACAAGATATGCTTGTGATGGATTATTAAATCAAAGATTAGACACTCCATATATAAAGTATAATAATAAATTTGAAAAAGCCTCTTGGGATGAGGTCTACAAAATCATCAAATCAAAAATAGAAAATACAAACAAAGATAAGATTTGTGGATTTGTTGGTGATTTAACAAATATGGAAACAAGTTTTATTTTCAAAGAATTTTTAGAAAGAACAATTGATACAAAAAAATATGATTTTAGATCTACAAAAAGATTTATTGATAGTTCTAAAAGAGAGAATTATTTATTCAATTCATCGATAAATGGAATTGAAGAAGCAGATTTGATTTTATTGATAGGTACAAATCCTAGATTTGAAGCAACAATGATTAATGCGCGAATTCGAAAAGCATATTTAAGTAATAATACCAAAGTTGTTTCTTTAAATGATCTCGGTGACTTAACTTACAGCTATCAAAGTTTAAATGGGAAGGTAAAAACTATCAAAGATATATTTGAAAATAATAATGAATTGTCAAAAGAAATTATTGAGTCAAAAAAACCAATGATTGTATTTGGAGAGTCATTTTTTAAAATAAAATCAGCAAGTCATTTATTTTATTTATCCAAAAAATTTTTATCCAAGAATAATAAATTGAATGATGATTGGAACCCAATTAACATATTGTCAGTGGATGCAGCTACAGTTGGAAATTTAGATTTAGATATCATTGATAAAAATGATAAAATTCTAGATGAACTTCATGAAAATAGATTTGAAATTATTTTTTTACTTGGCCAAGATAATTTAGATTTTAAAAAGAAAGATGAATTTATTATCTATCAAGGAAGTCATGGAGATAGAGGTGCAGAAATTGCAGATATAATCTTAGCAGGTGCCGCTTATACTGAACAATCTGGACATTACACTAATTTGGAAGGTAAATTACAAAAAGCTTATAAAGCATCTTACCCCCCAGGTGATGCAAAAGAGGACTGGCAAATTATAAATGATCTCGCTGAGATTATGAATAATAGAAAACTTTTTAATGATAAAGATGAACTCGAAAGTAGTATGTTTAACTATTTAAAAGTGAATAAAGATCAGCAAACTTTAGAATTAGATCATGAATTAAATGAGAGCGATTTTACTGATGAATTTTTAAAAGTTGATTATAAAGACTACTATTTTTCTAATGTAATTGCACGTTCATCAAAAACTATGCTTGAATGTAATAACGCAAAAATTGATTTAAAAAAAACCGGGACAGAAGGTTAATTCATGGAATACTTAAATATTATTTTTCAAGAAATTTACAAAATTTTATTTTTATTAGTGCCTGTTTTAGTTTCAGTCGCTATGATCGTTTGGTTGGATAGAAGAGTTTGGGCTTTTGTTCAAAAAAGACAAGGTCCAAACGTTGTTGGTCCATTTGGCTTATTACAATCCCTAGCAGATGCCCTAAAATATATTTTCAAGGAAATTATAATACCTGCTAGTTCAAACAAAGTAATTTTTATTCTTGCTCCAATAATAACAATGACTCTAGCTCTAATAGCGTGGGCTGTAATCCCTTTTGGAGTTGAACAAGTATTAGCAGATATTAATGTTGGAATTTTATATATTTTTGCTGTCTCATCATTGGGTGTGTATGGGATAATAATGGGTGGATGGGCATCGAATTCAAAATATCCTTTCTTAGGAGCAATTAGATCTGCTGCACAAATGGTATCTTATGAAGTATCGATTGGTATTATTATAATTAATGTCTTATTATGTGTTGGATCTCTAAACTTGAATCATATTGTAGTTGCTCAAAAAGAAATGTGGTTTGTAATACCATTATTTCCAATGTTTGTAATTTTTTTTATATCAGCCTTAGCTGAAACAAATAGACCACCTTTTGATTTACCAGAAGCAGAGGCTGAATTAGTTGCGGGTTACCAAACAGAATATTCTGGGATGATGTATGCAATGTTTTGGTTGGGAGAGTATGCAAATATTTTGTTAATGTGTGCACTAGGGTCAATTTTATTTTTAGGAGGCTGGTTATCTCCGATCGATCTTTATCCTTTTAACTTAATACCTGGCGCTCTTTGGTTAATTTTCAAAATTTTATTTTTATTCTTTCTTTTTGCGTTGGTCAAAGCGATTGTTCCAAGATATAGATATGATCAACTAATGAGACTAGGTTGGAAAATATTTTTACCATTATCTTTAACTTATGTTGTTTTGACAGCAAGTTATCTTTTTTACTTTAATCTTTTACCTACAATATAAATGAAAATATCAAGATTTTTTAAAACAATATTAATGACTGATTTTATCAGTGGGCTTTTTATTGCTATTAAGGAACTTTTCAAATCAAAAAAAACAATAAATTATCCATTTGAAAAAGGTAAAATTAGTCCAAGATATAGAGGTGAACACGCGTTGAGAAGATATCCTAATGGAGAAGAAAGATGTATAGCTTGCAAATTGTGTGAAGCTGTGTGTCCAGCTCAAGCAATTACAATTGAATCTGCCGAAAGAGCTGATGGAAGCAGAAAAACTACTCGCTATGATATTGATATGATGAAATGTATTTATTGTGGATTATGTGAAGAGTCTTGTCCTGTAGATGCGATTGTTCAAGGACCAAATTTTGAATTTTCAACCGAAACTCGTGAGGAACTTTATTATACAAAAGAAAAACTCCTAGATAATGGAGATAGATGGGAAAATGTTTTAGCGGCAAATATTAAATCAGACAATCCATACAGATAATTTATGATTGCACATGCAATATTTTTTTATGTCTTTTCTGTCATAGCAGTTGTTTCTGCCATAATGGTAACTGTTTCTAAAAACACAGTTCATTCAGTTTTTTTTTTAATTCTTGATTTTATAAGTATATCTTGCCTCTTTATAATGATTGGTGCTGAATTTTTGGGGATGATTATGTTGATAGTTTATGTTGGGGCAGTTGCAGTGCTATTTTTGTTTGTCGTAATGATGCTTAATGTTGCTCAACAAAAAAATCAGTGGTTTGTTTCAAAAGATAGCTCAAGACATATTCCAATAGGATTATTAATCAGTGTAATAATTTTTTTTGAATTGATAATTGTAATAGGTGGATGGAAATATAAGCCTGATTTATTTAATTCTGCAAAATCATCACTAGAAAACGGGGTTAGTAACACTCATTCATTAGGTCAAGTTTTATACACTGATTATATACATGTGTTTCAAATTAGTGGGATGATACTTTTGATTGCTATGATAGGTGCAATAGTCCTTACTTTTAGACAAAGAGAGGGTGTAAAAAAACAAAGTTATTTAAAACAAATATCTAGAGAAAGGACTGAAGGTGTGGAGGTACTTGAAGTTGCGTCTAATAAAGGAGTAAAAATAGATGATTGATATAGGTTTAGGTCATTATTTAACTTTAGGTGCTGTTATTTTTAGTATTGGAATAATTGGTATATTTCTTAATAGAAAAAATATTATTGTAATCTTGATGAGTATTGAACTTATCTTATTAGCTGTAAATATTAATTTAGTATCTTTTTCAATTTATTTAGGAGATCTTTCTGGTCAAGTATTTACCCTCTTTATACTAACTGTTGCTGCAGCTGAGGCTGCGATTGGTCTTGCGATCATAGTTGTTTATTTTAGAAACTCCGGAACTATTCGAGTAGAGGAGATAGATAAACTAAAAGGTTAAAATGGAAATTTCAATTATAGCATTACCATTAATTGCTTCAATTATTTCAGGATTCTTTGGAAAATTAATAGGAGATAGAAGTTCAGAAATTATTACTAGCCTATTGGTATCTATTTCAGCAATTTTTTCTGTCCTCGTTTTGTATGAGGTTGTTGTTAATCAATATCAAGAGAACATAATAATAGCGACATGGATTAGCTCTGGATCGCTTGAAGTTAATTGGTCAATGAAGATTGACTCATTATCTGCTGTGATGTTAGTTGTTGTTACATCAGTTTCTGCCTTAGTTCATATTTATTCAATCGGTTACATGTCTCATGATCCGCACAAACCAAGATTTATGGCTTACTTATCTTTATTTACATTTGCAATGCTGATGTTAGTTACTGCAGATAATTTCATTCAATTATTTTTTGGTTGGGAAGGTGTAGGCTTATGTTCGTATTTTTTAATAGGATTTTGGTTTAAAAAAGAGTCAGCAAACAAAGCTGCAATTAAAGCATTTGTAGTAAATAGAGTGGGTGATTTTGGGTTTGCTCTTGGGATATTTTTAATTTTTTATTTATTTGGAACAGTAAATTATTCTGAGGTTTTTGCTAAAATTCCAAACATTACAGATAAAGATTTGGTATTTTTAGGTATCACATTTAATGCTGTAGATTTGATTTGCTTACTTTTATTCATTGGTGCAATGGGTAAATCAGCACAAATTTTACTTCATACCTGGTTACCAGACGCTATGGAGGGACCAACACCTGTTTCTGCCTTAATTCATGCCGCAACAATGGTAACAGCAGGAGTTTTTCTAGTTGTAAGGTGTTCTCCAATTTATGAATACTCTGATCTAGCTTTAAATATTATTACAATTGTTGGTATGAGTACTGCATTCTTTGCTGCAACAGTAGCACTGGTACAAAATGATATTAAAAAAATAATTGCGTATTCTACTTGTAGCCAATTAGGTTACATGTTTTTTGCCACTGGGGTTGGAGCATATAATGTTGCAATGTTTCATTTATTCACTCACGCGTTTTTTAAAGCACTATTATTTTTAGGATCTGGTTCAGTTATTCATGCTTTTAAAGACGAACAAAATATAAATAATATGGGTGGAGTGTGGAAAAAACTTCCATACACCTATTCACTAATGATTATAGGAACGCTAGCTTTAACGGGGTTTCCATTTTTGTCAGGTTTTTATTCTAAAGATGCAATAATTGAATTTGCTTATTTGAGAGGAAATACAACAGGTTATTATGCTGCTGGTATAGGTATTTTTACAGCATTTCTTACATCAATTTATTCTTGGAGATTAATTTTTAAAACTTTTCATGGTGAGTATAATAACAAAGAGATTAAGATAGATGAGACGCACGAGTCTCCTATCGTGATGTTGATACCTCTAGTTTTATTATCAATTGGAGCAATATTTGCAGGATTTTTATTTAAAGAATTATTTATCGGTTATGAAGGTCTAAATAATTTTTGGCGTGACTCAATATTTTTTCTAAAACCATTAAGCACTGATCACCCACCACTATGGTTTTTATTACTTACTCCAACTTTGGTAATACTATCTATTCCACTAGCATATTATTTATTCCTTAAAAATAGAAATTTACCTGAACGATTAGCTAGTATAAATAAACCACTTTATCAGTTTTTGTTAAATAAATGGTATTTTGATGAACTTTATGATGCTTTATTTGTTAAACGATCAAAAAAATTAGGTTTATTTTTATGGAAGTTCTTTGATTTGAAAATTATCGATGGGTTTGGTCCAGACGGTATTTCGTCGATGATCAAAAAATTTTCAGTAAAAGCTAATAAATTTCAAAGTGGGTATATATATCAATACGCGTTTGTAATGTTACTTGGTTTTTCTGCTTTATTAACATTCTTAATTGTAAAATAATGAACTTTCCTATTCTTTCCTCTTTGATTTTATTACCATCAATTGGAGCTTTATTCTTATTTTTTACCAAAAGTGATAAAAAAAATAATTTTACTGGAAAATATGTTGCTTTATTTACTTCAGCAGTAAATTTTTTTTTATCAATCTATCTATGGATATTATTTGATCCAACAACTTCTGAGTTTCAATTTGTTGAGGAAAGAATTTGGATTAAAGATTTAATAAATTACAAGGTAGGTGTTGATGGTATTTCAATTTTGTTTATTTTACTCACAACATTTATTACACCCCTTTGTATTGTATCGGTTAATAATTCAATCAAAGAGAGACTAAGTGAATTTTTGATAGCTGTACTTATCATGGAGTCTTTTATGATCGGTGTATTCTGCTCTTTAGACCTTGTTATTTTTTATTTATTTTTTGAGGCAGGTTTAATTCCTATGTTTTTAATTATTGGAATCTGGGGAGGTGCCAGAAGAGTTTATTCAGCATTTAAATTTTTTTTGTATACCCTGCTTGGTTCAGTTTTAATGTTAGTAGCTATAATTACAATTTATTGGTTGAATGGAACTACAGATGTAGTTGAACTTTATAATTCTGGAATTGATATAAAGTATCAAAATCTTTTATGGTTAGCTTTTTTTAGCTCTTTTGCAGTTAAAACTCCTATGTGGCCAGTTCATACATGGTTACCAGATGCTCATGTTGAAGCACCAACAGCAGGATCTGTTTTATTAGCAGCTATATTATTAAAAATGGCAGGTTATGGTTTTATAAGATTTTCTCTTGGATTATTTCCGGCAGCATCAGAAATCTTCACCCCATTGATTTACACACTCAGTGTAATTGCGATTATTTTTACTTCTTTCATAGCTTTAATGCAGGAAGATATGAAAAAGCTAATTGCTTATTCATCAGTTGCCCATATGGGTTATGTTACTTTAGGAATTTTTACTATTCAGCAACAAGGTATTGAGGGAAGTATTATTCAGATGATCAGTCATGGACTAGTTTCTGCAGCACTTTTTTTATGTGTAGGTGTTGTTTATGACAGAATGCATTCAAGACTTATAAATACCTATGGTGGAATCGTGAGTATTATTCCAAAATATTCTATTTTGTTTATGTTATTTACTTTAGCAGCTCTAGGCCTACCTGGAACAAGTGGTTTTGTTGGGGAGTTTTTAATTTTGATGGGCGCATTCAAGGATAATTTTTTAGTAGCTGTGATTGCTAGCTTAGGGGTAATTATTGGTGCTGCATATATGCTTTGGTTATATAAAAGAGTAGTTTTTGGGAAATTAATAAATACAGATTTGAAACAGATGTTTGATTTAAATAGATCTGAGTTATTTATTTTATCTTGTTTAGCTGTACCAACACTATTTTTTGGATTTTATCCAGATCCTCTAATTAACACAATTGAGGTTTCTATCTCAGATTTAATTGATCAATATAATTTTAAATTAGCAAGTAAAACATAATGGAAAATTTACAATTAGTATTACCCGAAATATTTTTATCTTTGTCGATAATGTTTTTATTAATATTAGGTGTTTTTAAAAAAAATAGCTCAAGACTTGTTCAGAGTCTTTCTTTAGCTGTTTTGATTGTAACCGCTGTTATTACTTTTAATGAAACAATTGGTATTAACGAAACAAAATTATTTAATAATAGTATTATTATTGATTATTTATCTTCTTTAATGAAGATAATCACTTTATTAGCTGCTTTCTTAGTCCTAATCATTTCTTCAAACTATCTTAAAACTTTTCAAATCTTTAAGATCGAGTATCCAATATTAATTTTAAGTTCTGTATTAGGAATGATGGTTATGATTAATTCTAATGACTTAATTGTATTTTATATGGGCCTTGAGCTTCAGTCGTTGGCCTTATATGTTTTAGCTACATTCAATAGAGATGAAATCAAATCTTCTGAAGCGGGACTTAAATATTTTGTTTTAAGTGCTCTATCCTCCGGTTTGTTGCTCTATGGTTGCTCTTTAATATATGGATTTACTGGCTCTACCAATTTTAATGTAATAGCTAATCAATTAAATTCAAATGAGTATGCTTTGACATTTGGTATCGTATTTATTTTAGTGGGACTAGCCTTTAAGATTTCTGCTGTTCCTTTTCATATGTGGGCTCCAGATGTATATGAAGGTTCACCTACTTCGGTGACATTATTTTTTACAATGGTTCCAAAAATAGCAGCACTGACAGTATTTATAAGATTTTTATATGTACCATTTTTAAATCTGATTGATCAGTGGCAAATGATTTTAATTTTTTTATCAATCGCATCAATGCTATTTGGTGCTATCGCAGCCATAGGACAAACAAATTTGAAAAGGCTTGTTGCTTATAGCTCCATAGGTCATGTTGGTTACGCTCTAGCTGGTGTAGCGGCAGGTACTAATGATGGCATTCAAAGTTCAGTAATTTATATAACTATATATATACTAATGAACTTAGGATTATTTTCATGCTTGTTAATGTTAAAACGAGACAATAACTATTACGAAAAAATAGATGATTTGTCAGGTTTATCTAAAAATCATCCAATGCTAGCATTATCATTACTAATAATTTTATTTTCACTAGCTGGGATTCCTCCTTTGGCTGGTTTTTTTGCTAAGTTTTATGTTTTTAAAGCAGTCATTGAACAATCAATGTATTTTTTAGCAATCGTTGGTTTATTATCAACAGTCGTTGCAGCTTTTTATTATTTAAGGTTAATTAAAATTATGTATTTTGATGAACAAAAAGAAAAATATGATACTGATCATGGTTTTTGGTTAAAATTTTCTTTAACAGCATCTACATTGTTAATTCTGATATACTTTATATTTCCGAGCCAATTAATAGAAGTAGTTTCCAGAATTAACATAATTTAATGAAATTCAGAATTTTAAGATTTAAAAAAATAAGAAGTACGAATGATACAGCCATAAGAATGATTAAAAGTTCCAATTTAAATTATGGAATGATAATCGCTGATAGCCAAAGTAATGGACGTGGGCAGTACGGACGAAAATGGATTTCATTTAAAGGAAATTTGTTTGTAAGTTTTTTCTATAATTTAGAAAATATGGATTTAAATTTAACTAAAATTACAAAATTAAATTGTATATTAGTAAAAAAACTAATTTCAAAATATTACAAAAAAAGAATTGTATATAAAAAACCAAATGATTTGTTAATCAAAGGAAAAAAAATTTGTGGAATTCTCCAAGAGATTATAAATAAACAAAATCAAAAATTTTTAATACTTGGAATTGGAATTAATTTGATAAAAAACCCTATAATTAGCAACTATCCAACTACTAATTTAAATGATTTAATTAATAAAAAAATTTCAAAAAGAAATATTGAGATACAATTGAAAAAAATTTTTGAAAAAAATTTAGAGATTTATAAACATAAAAAAAAATAGATAGTTATATGTATATTTTGGGTGATATTGGAAATTCAGATACAAAGATATTTTTAGTCAACAAAAAAGATAGAATTTTAAAAAGAACAAGTTTAATTTCAAAAATTATCAATAATAAAAATTTGGACAAAAAAATTAAATTTTTGATTAAAGATATTAAAAAAGTAGAGAAAATCCTTTTTTGTAGTGTTGTGCCAAAATCTTTTAATTTAATTAAAAAATACTTTCATAAAAAAACTAAAATTAGATGTTATGAAATTAAAAATCTTAATTTAAGTTCATTAATTAAAATCAAAGTTAATTATAAACAGGCTGGTTCAGATCGTCTAGCTAATGCAATTAGTCTACAAAATGGTAAGGATAATTTTATAATTTTAGATTTTGGCACTGCCACCACATTTGATGTAGTTGAAAAAAAATATTATAGAGGTGGCATAATAGCCCCTGGAGTGAAAATATCGCTTGATACTTTGTCTGACAAAGCCTCATTGATACCCCAAATAGATTTAAAGAAGATAAGAAATATAGTTGGTAACAATACAATTTCGGCAGTCCGTTCAGGTTTTTTTTGGGGCTATATAGGACTAATTGACAATATAATTAATTTGATTAAGAAAGAAACTAAAAAATCTTTCAAACTTGTAATTACTGGTGGTTACTCTGATTTGTTTAGAAAATCTTTAAAGACTCGTGTAATACAAAATAAAGATATCACAATTAAAGGATTAATTAAAATTGCTAAGTTAATTAAATAAATGAAAAAAGAATTATTATTTTGTCCACTAGGAGGTTCAGGTGAAATTGGAATGAACATGAATCTTTTTGGCTATGGTGAGCCTGGAAATCATAAATGGATAATGGTAGATATTGGAGTAACTTTTGCTGATGATACAATACCAGGCATTGATCTTATATATCCAGATCCTGGATTTATTGTTGAAAGAAAAGATAATTTATTAGGAATAATATTAACACACGCACACGAAGATCATATTGGAGCAATTGCTCATTTATGGCCAAAATTAAGATGTAAGATTTTCGCAACTCCATTTACCGCTGTATTAATTAAGGAAAAATTTAAAGAAAAACACATCGATATAACAAAAGATTTACAGATAGTCGAGTTAAATGGAAAGGTGATGTTGGAAGATTTTGAAATTGAATACATTACTTTAACCCATTCTATTTTAGAACCTAATGGTTTAAGAATTAAAACTCCAGCAGGTGTGGTTTTACATACTGGTGATTGGAAAGTCGACCCAAATCCCCTAATAGGTGACGAAATAAATGCGAAAAGATTAAAAGAAATAGGTGATGAAGGTGTATTAGCAATGATTTGTGACTCTACAAATGTTTTTAGTGCTGGCAGATCAGGCTCAGAGTTAGATGTAAGAAAAAATTTATTAAATATAATGGGTCGATTAAAAAAAAGAATTATTGTGACATCGTTTGCTTCAAACGTTGCTAGAATGGAGACAGCCTTTTATTGTGCTGAACAAACTGGAAGACAAATTTCACTAGTTGGAAGATCTATGCATAGAATTTATAAGGCAGCAAGACAATGTGGATATTTACAAAATACCATTGATCCAATTGATCCAAGAGAAGCTAAAAATTTTGCTAGAGAAAAAATAGTTTATTTGTGCACAGGAAGCCAAGGTGAACCAATGGGTGCAATGATGAGGATATCAAATTACACACATCCTGATGTTTTTATTGAAAAAGGTGATGCAGTAATCTTCTCATCAAAGATAATTCCAGGAAATGAGAAAAAACTATATAAATTACACAATCAGTTAGTCAAAGATGGAATTGAGGTTATCTCAGAAGAAACAGAATTTATACACGTCTCTGGACATCCAAATCGTGAGGATCTTAAAGATATGTATCAATGGGTTAAACCAAAATGTGTAATCCCTGTTCATGGTGAGCACAGACACATGATAGAACACATAAATTTTGCTAAAGAAATGCAAGTACCTCATCCGGTTCAAGTTGAAAATGGTGATATAGTCAAGCTATACCCTGGTGAAGCACCAGAGGTATATGATAAAGCACCCAGCGGAAGATTGTACTTAGATGGAAATGTGAGTGTAGAAGAGGACTCTCAATCAATTAAAGATAGAAAAAATTTAAGTAGCAATGGATATTTGGAAGTCACTATATTAATAACACCTAAAGGAAATATCCACAATAACCCTGTCACAACATTTAGAGGTTTGCCCATTTATGAAAAAGATGAATTTCTTTATGGGTTAGAAGACGAAATTGAAAAAACAACAAGATCCTTTAAACTTGGAAGCAGACAGCAAGAAAGTAATTTAATTGACGCTCTTAAAATTGCTTGTAGAAAATTTACAAAAGAAAAAACAGGAAAAAGACCATATACTAATATTAATTTAGTAAGGATTTAATGAGTCCAACTGGCTTAGCTATAATCTACATTATTATCTGGTGGATTGTTTTTTTTGCAATTTTACCAATAGATGTTGAAAGGAAAAAAATAGTTAAAGTAGATGGTGAAGATCCAGGTTCACCAGAAAATCCCAAAATGTTAAAAAAATTCATTTTTTGTACTGGAATAACAACAATAATATTCATAGCCATTTATTTATTAATGAAATTTGAATATTTAAATTTAAGAAATATAATCATTTAACATGCATATTTCTAAATCTTTTATTCCTATCTTAAAAAATAACCCCTCAGAAGCAAAAATAAAGTCTCACCAGCTAATGTTAAGAGTTGGAATGATAAAACAATCTTCAGCAGGCATATACTCTTGGTTACCCCTTGGTTTTAAAGTAATGAAAAAAATTGAGAGAATTGTCAGAGAAGAGCAAAACAAAATAGGTGCACAAGAAATACTAATGCCCACAATACAATCCAGCGAGATTTGGAAAGAGAGTGGACGTTATGAGGATTATGGTGAGGAAATGTTACGAATAAAAGATCGTCAAGATCGAGAAATGCTTTACGGACCTACAAACGAGGAATTAGTAACTGATATTTTTAGATCTTCTCTAAAATCATATAAATCATTACCTCAACTTCTTTATCATATTCAATGGAAATTTAGAGATGAAATCAGACCAAGATTTGGAATTATGCGATGTCGGGAATTCTACATGAAGGATGCATATTCTTTTGATGTTACAGATGAAGATGCATTGTTTTCTTATAATAAATTTTTCTTATCTTATTTAAAAACTTTTAAAAGATTAGATCTTACAGCAATTCCAATGGCAGCCGATACAGGACCAATTGGTGGAAATCTTTCTCATGAATTTATTATCCTAGCAGAAACTGGAGAGAGTAAAATTTATGCAGATAAAAGAATATTTGACTTGAATTTTGAAGGAACAAAACTTGATGTTAAATCCCTACTTGAATTGAGAAATCAATATGAAAAATTTTACTCAGTTACTGATGATAAATTTAAAGAAGACGAGTTTAATGAAAAAGTTTCAGAGAAAAATAGATTGAAAACGAAAGGTATAGAGGTTGGTCATATTTTTTATTTTGGAGACAAATAAACACAAAAAAATTCGAGCTGCGATGTGTTATTCAATAAAAAACACAAAATTATCTAGATTGCATAACAATGCGAATATTATTACATTAGGTTCTAGATTGACAAAAAAAAATACTGCCTTTAAATGTATTGAAGCTTTCATTAATACTAAATTTGAGGGTGGTAGACATAAAAAAAGAGTAAAAAAAATATAAGGAAAAAATGTCAAGTGAAACAAAATATATAAATTCTTCTTACCAGGATTTTTTTGAAAAAAGTCTTTCAAAATCTGATCCAGATTTATTTAAGGCAATAAATGATGAGTTAATTAGACAACAAAATCACATTGAATTAATAGCTTCTGAAAATATAGTTTCACAAGCTGTATTAGAAGCTCAAGGATCGGTTCTAACAAATAAGTATGCAGAAGGATATCCAGGTAAAAGATATTACAATGGTTGTGAACATGTAGATGTAGCAGAACAACTGGCACTTGAAAGAATAAAAAAACTTTTCAATTGTAAGTATGCAAATGTTCAACCTCATTCAGGTGCTCAAGCAAATGGTGCTGTATTTTTGGCTTTGTTAAAACCAAACGACACCTTTATGGGTATGAGCTTAAATTCAGGAGGTCACATAACTCATGGATTGAAGATTTCAATGTCTGGTAAATGGTTTAATGCAATAAGTTATGACGTAGATAAAAAATCTGAATTAATCGATTATGACAATGTTGAAAAACTTGCTCTAGAACATAAACCAAAATTAATTATTGCTGGTGGTAGTGCGTATTCAAGAGTAATTGATTTTAAAAGATTTAGAGAAATTGCTGATAAAGTTGGTGCATATCTTATGGTAGACATGGCTCATTTTTCTGGTTTAGTAGCCGGTAAAGGATATCCAAACCCTTGCGACTATGCACATGTCGTAACATCCACAACACATAAAGTATTTAGAAGTGCACGTGGCGGAATTATTTTATCGAATGATTTAGATCTAGGAAAAAAATTTGATACAGCTGTTTTTCCTGGTTATCAAGGTGGTCCTTTAATGCATATCATTGCTGCCAAAGCTGCAGGTTTTTTTGAAGCACTAAAACCAGAGTTCCAAACGTACATAAAGAATGTTTTAGCAAACGCTAAAATGTTAGCGGAGACTTTAAAAAATAATGGATTTAAAATTTACTCAGGTGGCACAGACACACATTTAATGTTAGTTGACTTGAGACCTTTTGGTGTAAAAGGAAATATAGCCTCTGAGAGTTTATGTAGAGCCAATATTACTTGTAATAAAAATGGGATCCCTTTTGATACAGAAAAACCAATGATAACTTCTGGTATAAGACTAGGTTCACAAGCTGCTACAACAAGAGGATTTGGTTTAAAAGAATTTGAAAAAGTAGGCGATTTAATAACTAGAGTAATAAAAGGATTATCTGAAAATCCAGGGGATAATAGTAAAGTGGAAAATGAAGTGAGACAAGAAGTTATAAGTTTATGTTCTAATTTTCCAATTTATAAAAATTTGAATAAATGATCTGTCCTTGTGAGAAAAAAGGGGAAACGTCTGTAGTTGACTCCAGACCTACAGAAGATGGAACTGCGATTCGTAGAAGAAGACTATGTAGTTGTGGTGCAAGATTTACTACATTTGAGAGAATTCAGCATCGTGAGGTAATGGTTGTAAAAAAAAATGGAAGGAAATCTTCTTTTGATCGAGACAAATTAGCTAAGTCAATTTACATTGCATTAAAAAAGAGACCTTTAGATACGGAAACTGTCGAAAAATTTATTAGTCGAGTTACAAGATCTTTAGAAGAACTAGGTCAGAATGAAATTGCAAGTAATACAATCGGAACAATGGTCATGGAAGGTTTAAAGGAACTTGATCCAGTAGCTTATGTTAGATTTGCATCTGTATACAGAAATTTTAGAGAAGAACAAGATTTCGTACAATTTGTGGACAAGCTAGATGTCTACAAAAAAAGATAAATTTTCAACTCAAGATAAAAATTTCATGAAATTAGCTTTAAATTTAGCTAATGCGCGAAGAGGTTTAACAGGAAACAATCCATCAGTTGGATGTGTAATTGTAAAGAATAATAGAATAATATCTATAGGACAAACAGGCTATAATGGCAGACCTCATGCAGAACATAATGCTATTTTAAATTGTTCAGAAAATTTAGAGGACTCAAAAATGTATGTTACTCTAGAACCATGTAATCATTATGGAAAAACACCGCCCTGTACCAAAAATATCATAAAGAATAAGATCGGAGAAGTTTATTATTCAATGGATGACATTGATTTAAAAGTAAAGGGCAAGAGTTATTCAATATTAAGAAAAAATAACATTAGAGTTAAAAAGGGGCTTTTAAAAAAAGATGCAGAAAATTTATACAAATCTTATTTCTTTAATAGAAAAAAGAATCTGCCATATGTAATTGGTAAAATTGCAGTATCAAAGAATAAGATTATTTACAGCGAAATATCAAAGAGAATTACAGATAAAACATCTGATAAATTGACTCATTATTTAAGATTAAAAAGTGATGGTATAATGATTTCTGGCAAAACACTTAATATCGATAATCCAAAACTAAATTGTAGGTTGGTGGGTT
>CACKQM010000003.1:0-87781 GCA_902602295.1 uncultured Pelagibacteraceae bacterium
AAGTATCAAAATTAATATTGAGGAAAGTGATCCAAAAATCAAAAAGCTACTAGATGAGGTTAAGGATAGAGAATTTATTGGTTATAGTTATGATGGAGCTGATGCCTCGTTTGAATTACTAGCTAGAAGAATTATTGGAGAAATACCAAGGTATATTTCAATTAATGAATATGACGTGTCTGTCACAAAAAATAAGTCTGGAGAAATAGTTTCTTCTGCGAAAGCACAATTAGAAGTTGATGGAGAAAAAATTATGTGTGAAGGAGAGGGAAATGGACCAGTGAATGCATTAGATAATGCTATTAGACAAAACGTTGATAGACTCGCAAAATATTCAAAATATCTAAAAGATTTAAAACTTGTTGATTATAAAGTAAGAATTTTAAATACAGGGACAGAGGCAGTCACTAGAGTGTCTATTGAAAGCACAGACTCTAAAGGAAAGAATTGGTTTACTATTGGTGTGTCTACAAACATTATTGATGCATCGTTTAAAGCATTAATTGATAGCTTAGATTACAAACTATTTAAGGATAATGCTCCTGCTAGTAAATAAATGAGTAAAAGTAACATCTCATTTATTTTACACAAACCTCAATTATCAGAAAATATTGGTGCGTGTGCTAGAGCAATAAAAAATTTTGATTTTAAAAAATTAGTTTTAATAAATCCAAAGCCCATTTTTCCAAATGATAAAATCTTAGCTACATCTGTCGGAGCAAAAGACGTCATTAATCAAAGTAAAAAATACGATAATTTAGAAAAAGCTTTAGGAAAGATTGACATTTTAATTGCTACTTCAGCAAGATTTAGAAATAAGAATATAAAATATATTAAACTAGAAGATTTGAAAAAAATTAATTTCAAGAAGAGAGTTGGGTTTTTATTTGGGTCAGAAGCATCAGGTTTGTCAAATGATGAAGTGAGTTATGCCAATTACACTTTACAAATACCAACTAATCCTGATTTTAAGTCTTTAAATTTATCACATAGTTTGATCATAATAGCTCAATATGTAGCTAGTCTTATTAAATTAAGAAATATTCCATTTAAAAAATCAAAAAAGGTAAAATCAGCAAGTAAAAAAGAAATTCAATCAATGCTAAGTCTTTGCATTAAAAATTTAGATGAAATAAATTTTTTTAGACCTAAAGAGAAGAGACCAAAAATGCTGGAAAACCTAAGAAACATTTTTTACAAAATGGACTTATCTGATAAAGAAACACGTATATTATCTGGTGTATTTTCAAGTTTGGGTAAAAAACGTTGATTGACAAAATAATGAGCAAGTTTATAAAGCCCTCTATTAAATGACAAAAAGATTAAATTCTAAACATAAAGTTGACAGAAGATTAAAAGTAAATCTTTGGGGAAGACCTAAAAGCCCGTTTAATACAAGAGCCTATGGACCAGGGCAACATGGTCAAACAAAAACTTCAAAACCTTCTGATTATGGAATTCAGTTACAAGCTAAACAAAAACTAAAAGCTTACTATGGAAATATTAATGAGAGACAATTTAGAAATATTTATAAAAAAGCTAGTATGCTTAAAGGTGATACCAGTGAAAACCTAATTGGTTTATTGGAAAGAAGATTGGATGCAGTGATATATAGAGCAAAGTTTGCTACTACAATTTTTTCTGCAAGGCAATTAATCAACCATGGACATGTGAAAGTTAATGGAAAAAAAGTAAACATATCTAGTTATTCTGTTAGAGAAGAGGACACTATAGAAATTAGAGATAAATCAAAACAACTTGCAATAATCGACATTGCTCTAGCCAGTAAAGAAAGAGAAGCTCCAGAATATATTCAAATGGATGAAAAAAATAAAAAATTTAAGTTTGTTAGAACTCCAAAATTCGAAGAAGTACCATACCCAGTTGTTATGGAGCCAAATTTAGTAATTGAATATTACTCTAGATAATAATTACTTTTTATAATTAATACCTTTATCATCAAATACTTTTTTCAATTCT
Organism: uncultured Pelagibacteraceae bacterium; assembly: GCA_902602295.1. GTDB lineage: Bacteria > Pseudomonadota > Alphaproteobacteria > Pelagibacterales > Pelagibacteraceae > Pelagibacter. Next base: position 1,981 of record CACKQM010000003.1, read on the forward strand.
CCACTTTCATACATTTCTTTAATGATATCACATCCGCCTATAAACTCTTTCTTAATATAAAGTTGTGGGATAGTTGGCCAATCGCTGAATACCTTAATTCCATCCCTCAAAGATTGATCTTCTAATACATTTACACCTTTAAAATTTATTTCTAACATTTTAAGTATATTTGAGACAGTCATAGAAAATCCACATTGTGGTTGATCTGGTGTACCTTTCATAAAAAGGCACACATCATTAGTATCAATGTGATTTTGAATTAAACTTTTTGTTTGATCATCCATTATTGTTCCTTTGTTTTAATTGCTAAAGCGTGTAGTTCATTTCCCATTTTACCTTTTAATGAATTATAAACCATTTTATGTTGTTCAATTTTACTTTTACCTGCAAATTGAGAAGAGGTTATAGTCGCTGAGTAATGATTACCATCTCCAGCTAGATCTTGAATATCTATTACAGCATCTGGCATTGCTTCTTTAATATATTTTTCGATTTCTTTTAAATCCATTGCCATTTTTAACTCATGTACTTTGTTAACCAATTTGTATAATAAGACTTTAATTCGTCAATTGTAAGTTTTGTCTTTTCATTAATAATCATATCGTTTTTTGTAATAATACCAAATTCTTCATGATGCACAGAGTTTTTGTCTAAAATTTTTGTTACCTCTTTTAAATTTCCCTTATTTATTTCTATTAAATACCTACCTTGATCTTCTGCAAAAAAATACTCAATTTCATTAATAAAATTCTTTGACTTATTAATCTTAATTCCCTTATTACCTTTAATGCACATTTTACTTATCGCAACCAATAGACCTCCTAAAGATATGTCATGAGCACTTTTCACATATCCTTTATCAATTAAATTTAATATTGATTCTCCATTATTTTTTTCATTAAAAAGATTTACCTCTGGTGGAGGTCCATTTTTTTCATCTAAAATGGTCCTAGCAAATAAACTTTGGTCAATATGACCTTCAGTTTTACCAATGATTAAAACTAAATTATCAACTTCTTTTAGATCCATCGAAATCATCTTTTTATAATCTTTAATGAGACCCACTCCACCAATTGAAGGAGTTGGTTTGATCCCAATTTCTTTGGTTTGGTTGTAAAAAGATACATTGCCAGACACCACTGGAAAATTTAAATATTTGCTAGCTTCACCTATACCCTGAACACATTCAACAAACTCACCCATGTTCTCCTCTTTTTCAGGGCTTCCAAAATTTAAACAATTGGTGATAGCAATTGGCTTTGCCCCAACTGAAATTAAATTTCTCCAACTTTCAGCGACAACCTGTTTACCTCCTGTTAATGGGTGAGCCCAACAATATACGGCTGAGGAGTCCACTGATGCTGCTACAGCTTTGTTTGTTCCATGTACTCTTACCACACCAGAGTCTCCACCTGGTTTTTGAATAGTGTCACCCATGACTGTATGATCATATTGTTGCCAAATCCATTCTTTACTACAGATATTTTGATTAGATAAAATCTTCTTAAGTACATCTTTTATTTTAAATTTATTGAGAACTTCATTTTTAATTTTATTTTTTTTTGGTAACTTTGATTTTTTCCATTTACGATCATACATTGGAGAATTCTCAACAAGAATATTAACAGGTATTTTTGCTACTTGCTCTTGATTAAAAAATAATTCGATATTTTTTGAGTTTGTTGTTTTTCCAATTATTGCAAAATCCAAATTCCATTTATCAAATATTTTTTTCGCAATTTCTTCTTTGCCATTTTCTAAAACAATTAACATTCTTTCTTGGCTTTCAGACAACATAATTTCATATGGAGTCATTTTAGCTTCTCTGCAAGGAACCTTGTTTAAATCAATTTCAATACCCAAATTTCCCTTTGATGCCATTTCTATACTCGAAGAGGTGAGCCCAGCTGCTCCCATATCTTGAATTGCAATAATTGAGTCACCAGCCATCAATTCTAAACATGCCTCTAACAAAAGTTTTTCAGTAAAAGGGTCACCAACTTGCACAGTTGGTTTTTTTTCCTCAATCTTCTCATCAAAACTCGCTGAAGCCATACTTGCACCATGAATTCCATCTCTACCAGTCTTGGAGCCCACATAAATCACAGGTTTATTTAAACCTGCAGCCTTTGAGTAAAAAATCTTATTTTTTTTAACTAAACCAAGCGTCATTGCGTTAACTAAAATATTTCCATTGTAAGAACTATCAAATGAGGTCTGTCCTGCTATGGTTGGAACACCCATACAATTTCCGTAGCCACCAATACCATGTACAACTCCTCGTAATAGATTTTTTGTTTTTTTATGTTGTGGAGACCCAAAATGTATCGAATTCAAATTAGCTATCGGTCTTGCTCCCATTGTAAATACATCTCTCATAATTCCTCCAACACCCGTTGCAGCTCCTTGGTAAGGTTCTATAAATGAAGGATGATTATGACTTTCAATTTTAAAAACGATTGCATCACCATCTTCAATATCAATAACACCCGCATTTTCTCCTGGACCTTGAATTACCTTTTTTCCTTTTGTTGGAAGTTTTTTTAAGTGAAGTCGTGATGACTTATATGAACAATGTTCATTCCACATTGCAGAAAAAATCCCAAGTTCAGTAATATTTGGAGTTCTTTTTAGTAACTTACAAATTTTTTTATACTCGTCAGACTTGAGACCATGATCTATAGCAATTTGTTCATTAACTTCCATTATTTAATATTATTAATAAGGTTTTTGAAAAAAATTGACCCATCTTCACCAGATAAACTTTCATCTATCATTCTTTCAGGGTGAGGCATCATACCTAACACATTTTTTTCTTTATTAAAAATACCTGCAATATTTTTAATTGAACCGTTTGGATTATATTGATCTTCTATCTTACCCTCACTATTACAATAATAAATTGCTATTTGATTGTTATCTTTAATTTCTTTCAATTGATCTTTGGTACAAAAATAATTTCCTTCATTATGAGCAATATGAAATTCCAAAACATCTTTATTAAGATTTTTAAAATATGCATTTTCTTTGTTGTCTAATTTCACAAAGACATTTTTACATATGAATTCTAAATATTTATTCCTCAATAAAACTCCTGGCACTAAACCAGTTTCAACGAGTATTTGAAATCCATTACAAATACCCATGACCAATCCTCCAGATTTTGCAAAATTTATAACAGATTGCATTATTCTGGACTTAGAGGCCATACTTCCACATCGCAAGTAATCCCCATATGAAAAACCACCTGGAAGAACAACCAAATCGCTTTTGGGGAGTTCATTATCATCATGCCAAACCATCTTGTTATTAAAACCAAATTTCTTGAGTGCTACATCCATGTCTCTATCGCAATTTGAACCAGGAAAAGTTATTACAGAAGACTTCATTAATTATTGTGTTTCAATAATTTTAAAGTTTTCGATTACAAGATTAGCTAAAAGTTTTTTACACATGTCCTCTACAACAGCTTTTGCTTTGCTTGGATCATCTTCATTAACATCTATTTCAAAATATTTACCTTGTCTTACTTCACTTATATTTTCAAAACCCATTCCATCCAATGCTTGATGGATGACTTTACCCTGTGGATCTAAAACATCTTTTTTTAATGTTATTATTGCGGAAACTTTCATTTACTCTTTTTTTTAATTGAAGAAAGTTTTGTGACATTAACTGCAGATACATTTGATTGTTCATGAAGAATACCAAGTCGTTTTGCAACCTCAGTATAAGCTGGTATCAAATCACCCAAATCTTTTCTAAATCTATCCTTATCAAGTTTTTTATCAGTAATTGAGTCCCACAATCGACAAGTATCAGGGCTGATTTCATCCGCTAAAATAATTTTATTTTTTCCACTTTCATGAGTGAAGCCAAACTCTACTTTAAAATCAACTAGTTTAATTCCAACTCCTCGAAATAAACCTAATAAAAAGTCATTTAGACGTTTTAAATTTTCATCAATCAAATCAAGTTGAATAGCGTTAAGCCAATTAAATGCCAGAATGTGTTCTCTACTTATGTTTGGATCACCCAATTTATCGTCTTTGAGACAATACTCTATCAATGGGTGTTCAAGCACAGTGCCATCCTCAATACCTAATCTTTTTGTTAAAGATCCAGTTGCAATATTTCTTACAATGAACTCAATTGGAATAATATCCACAAGTTTTACAAGTTGTTCTCTCATATTTAGTCTTTTAACTAAATGATTTTTAATACCAATTTGATTTAGATTTGAAAGTATATGTTCTGAAATTCTATTATTAAGAACACCTTTTCCCTCAATAGTGCTTTTTTTCTGATTATTAAATGCTGTTGCATCATCTTTAAAATATTGAATGACTAAATTTTTATCTGAAGTTGCATAAATAATCTTAGCTTTACCTTCGTATAGTTTTTTCCCTTTTTTCATTATTTGATAACTCTTCTAAAAATAAAATTGACATTTTTCATGTGTTTTGAATAGCTAAATATTGATTTTAATTTCTTTATCGAAATTTTACTCATTATATATTTGTCAGATCGCACTACATCAAATAAATCTAAATTTTCAGCAAAACACTTTTTTGAGAAATTTTGAACCATCCGATATGATTTTTCTCTAGTTAAGCCAGTTTTTGTAAGTTCAAGCATTAACTCTTGTGAAAAAATTAAACCTTTCGTTATATTTAGATTCTCCAACATTTTTTTTGGATAAACAATCATATTATCTAAAATATTTGTTAATCTCACTAAAGCAAAATCAATAGTTATATTAGCATCTGGGCCGATGTTTCTCTCTACGCTTGAATGTGAAATATCTCTTTCGTGCCATAAGGCTATATTTTCAAGTGCAGGAATTACCGTACTTCGTACCATTCTTGAAAGACCTGTTAAATTTTCACTCAAGATAGGGTTTTTTTTATGCGGCATAGCAGATGAACCTTTTTGTTTTTTTGAGAAAAATTCTTGTAGTTCGTAAACTTCAGTTCTTTGTAAATGTCTGATTTCTATAGCTACTCTTTCTACAGAACCCGCAATAATTCCAAGAACTGAGAAATAAAAAGCATGTCGATCTCTTGGAATAACTTGAGTTGAAATCGGTTCAACTTTTAAGCCAAGTTTTTTAGCTACATGTTTTTCCACATTTGGATTTATGTTGGCAAATGTTCCAACAGCACCTGAAATAGCACATGTAGAAATTTCATCTATTGCATCAATTAATCTTTTTCTATTTCTTTTAAATTCTGCGTAAAAAGAGGCAAGTTTTAAACCGAAGGTAATTGGTTCAGCATGTATGCCATGACTTCTTCCCATGCATGGTGTAAATTTATATCTGTTTGCTTGTCTTTTTAAGACTTTTAAAATTTGGTCAATGTCTTTGAGAATTATTTTTCCTGATTGAACCAATTGAATATTGAAACTCGTATCCAAAACATCTGATGATGTCATACCCTGGTGAAGGTACCTTGCTTTAATTCCAGCTTTTTCAGTAACAGAGGTTAAAAAAGCTATGACATCATGTTTAACTTGAGACTCAATTTGATGAATTCTTTTAACATTTATTCTTGCTTTTTTTCTTACAATTGAAGAAACCCCTTTAGGAATTTGATTTAATTTTTCCATAGCTTGTGCTGCAGCTATCTCTACATCTAACCAAATTTTGTATTTATTTTCTTCTGACCAAATATCAGTAAGTTCTTTTCTCGAATATCTTTTAATCATTAATTATAAATATGGAGGCTTTGAATAACCTTTAGCAGATTCTGTAAAAATTTCATAACCATTTTCTGTTATTCCAACTGTATGTTCAAATTGTGCAGACAAAGATTTATCTTTTGTAACTGCTGTCCAACCATCATTAAGCATTTTTGTAGCAAATTTACCTGCATTAATCATAGGTTCGATTGTAAATGTCATTCCTGGTTTGAGTTCCATTCCTGTATTTTTAGTTCCATAATGTAAAATATTTGGTGACTCATGAAAAGTTGTGCCTATGCCATGCCCACAAAAATCTCTGACAACTGAAAAACCTTTTTCTTCTACATATGTTTGAATTTCATGACCAATATCTCCAAGTTTTTTTCCAGGTTTTAAGATTTTTATGGCCCTCATCATTGACTCGTGAGTCGCATCTATAAGATTGTTTAATTTTACAGAAGTTTTACCTATACAAAACATTCTACTTGTATCTCCGTAGTGATTATCAATGATTGCTGTGACATCCACATTGACCGCATCACCTTCTTCTAAAATTCTTTCTTCAGATGGAATTCCATGACAGACAACATGGTTTAATGATGTACATAATGATTTGGTAAAGCCTCTGTAATAAAGTGGGGCAGAATAACCTCCGTTATCTCTAATAAATTCGTAACCAAGTCTATCAATTTGTGCAGTTGAAATACCTTCTTTTATATTTTCAGTAAGCATATCTAAGGTCTGAGCCGCAAGTTTTCCTGCGATTCTCATTTTTTCAAATTTTTCTGAATAACTACTCATTTATAATCTTTAACTTTTTTTCTATTCTTATTTCTTTTGAACTTAATCTACATCTATAAGCAAGAAAATTCACACCAGCTTTTTTCGCAATAAGATAATTTTTATAATATTTTTCATCAATATCTTTCGCAATTTTAAAGTTTTCCATATTTTGTATCTGAACTAAAAAGATCAAATATGATTTATATCCTTTTTTTATGGCATCAATAAGGGTAAGAAGATGTTTTGAACCCCTTGTAGTAATTGCATCAGGAAATTCAGCAGTTTTTTTCTCTCTAAAAAGAGTTACATTTTTAACTTCGATAAAACTTTTTTGTTTTTTTTTCTCGATTAAAAAATCAAATCTAGTTTCTTTGTTGTAAAAAACTTCTGACTTAATGCTATCATTGTTTTTTAATTCATTTATTAAATTAGCATATAGTCCGTGTTCAACAATTTTATTTGCCATGTGAGTATTTACACCAACTAGATTATTCTTAGCTTTGATCAATTCTAAACCATATTTTAGTTTTCTTTTTGGATTATCATTTTTGAGTAAGTATACTTCATTTCCTTCATCAAGCAGACCTTTCATTGAGCCTGTATTTGGGCAATGGGCTGTGACAACGTCTTTATTTATTTTTACATCTACAAAAAAACGTTTATATCTTTTGATTAATTTGCCTTTTATTAAAGACTTGGTAAATTCCATATTCAAATTATAGATAATATGAAAAAAAATACAAAAGTTAATGCAGCTATATTAATAATTGGAAATGAAATCCTTTCAGGCCGAACTCAAGATACAAATACGAGCACTTTGGCTGTATGGCTTAACTCACTTGGAGTTCAGGTAAATGAAGTAAGAGTAATACCAGATACAAAAAAAATTATAATTGAAAATTTAAATATCTTAAGAAAAAATAATGATTATGTTTTTACAACTGGCGGTATTGGTCCAACACATGATGATATTACCGCAGAATCTGTTTCAGAAGCTTTTGGATTAAAATATGAAATTCATCCGGAAGCTTTTAAAATATTAGAAAGTTATTATAAACCAGGAGAATTTAATGAAGGTAGACAAAAAATGGTCTGGATGCCACAGAATGCAAAATTAATTTTAAATCCAACAAGTGGGGCACCAGGATTTAGTGTTGAGAATGTGTTTTGTTTACCAGGTGTCCCATCAATACTTAAATCAATGTTAGGTAGTTTGAAACAAAAAATTGTGGGTGGTGATCCAATACTGAGCCATACAATAAGTTTAAGAACTGTAGAAAGTGAAATTGCAAATTCTTTATCAAAAGTTCAAAATCAAAATAAAGATGTTGAAATTGGAAGCTATCCTTTTTTCCATGCAGGAAAACTTGGAGTATCCATAGTTCTTCGATCTGAGCAACAATCAAAAATTGATGATTGTAGTGCTCAGATTTTAAATTTTATTAAAGAAAAAAAGATTGAAATAGTAGATCGATAAATGCTTTATTTTGCTTATGGGAGTAATCTTAATCATTTTCAAATGAAAAGAAGATGTAAGGATAGTATCTTTATAAAAAAAATAAATTTAAAAGATTTTAGATTAACCTTTAGAAGCAAATATAGAGCAGCTGACATAGAGCCAAAAAAAAATTCAATTGTTCCTGGTGGACTTTTTGAAATATCCAAAAGTGATGAAAAAAAGCTAGATGTATATGAGGATTATCCAATTTTATATAAAAAATATTTTTTTTTATATTATGGAAAAAAAGTTATGACTTATACAATGACTAAAAAAACATCTTTTAGATTTCCGACTGAAAGATATCTTAATGTTGTAAAAAGAGGCTACAAAGATTGTAAACTTGACAATAGATATTTAAAAAAAGCATTACTACTTAAAAATTTTTAATTATCTTCTTTTCAAGTTCTTTGAAAATTTGATCTCCAACATTATTCCAATCATTAAAATGCTCTTGTTTGAAAATTTTAAGATTTGCATATGGATTTATTTTATTAAATTCACCCCATCTCCAATCAGGATGTAGACTTAACATTCCCCACGTTTCCTTATTTAATGATGCTGACAAATGTAAAAAAGATGTATCACTGGTGATAACTAGATCTAAATTTTTAATAATTGATGTAATTTCATCTAGTTTATATTTGCTATAATCAATCATTTTTAGTGATTTAAAATCATCTAAATCTCTATCCCAAATCTCATTTTGTAAACAATAAAAGTTGACATCTAATGAAAATAATTTTTTAAGATTTTTGAGAGGCACAGATCTGTAAGGCTCATTTGCACCATTAAAAGTACCAGACCAAACTAAACCAACATTAAATTTGCTAGAATTTATTCTATCTTTCCACTTAAGATCAGTTGTTTTGTTAGTTTGAATTAGATTTTCATGATCTTCAAATTTTTCTAAAAAAAAATATTGAATTAAAGATCCCAATGCAATTTTAAAATCAAATTTTTTATGTCTACAATTTTCAATAGTTTCAATCGATAAATTTTTAAGATCATTTTTAAATAGATTTTTAATACTATTTTGAACTACAAATGTTACATTTTTTGCTATTTTGGTCAAAGGTATTATATATTTAGAAAATTGAATTGAATCCCCTAATCCTTGTTCATAAAAAACCACGATATTTTTATTAGCAATTTTTTCACCAGACCATTCTTTTATATCTTTAAAAAAATCAATAATTTTTGAATTTCTAAATTCATAATATTTCCAACCATCATCGAAATTACCCTCAAAAAGCAATTTGAGACCATAATAATTAAAAAAATCTGGATCATTTATTATTTTATCTTTTGATTGAGCAATAAGATCATCGCATTCTTTTTTCTTATTTATGTTTGAATATAATATTAAGAGTGTTATCAAAAATTTTGGAATATTTTTGTTATCTTCTAAAATTTTTACAGCTTCATGAATTTGATTTTTAAGTATTAAGTACCTGGCTTTATTATACTTAAACTCTATAAAATTTTTATCTAAAGTTTCTGCTTTTTTTATATAAATATTTGAATTTTCTAAGTCCCTCAATAAAATGTAACTTTTTAACAAATTATTAACAATTATCTTATCCTCACCAAAATTTAATCCCCTAAGAAAAAAATTATTTGCAATTTTCGGTTTATTTTTTATTAGATAAAGACATCCAATATTATTGAATGCTTGTTTTTTATTTTTACCATCAAAATCGATATATTTGTTATAAAATTTTAGTGAGTCGGTAAAATTATGATTTAATTCATAAGCGTATGCTAATTGATAATTATATTCATTATTAGCACTATTTATTTCAACCAACTTTTCCGCATAAAATAAAACTTTTTTAAAAAGTTTTTTTTTTAAAAAAAGTGAATATAGATTTTTAATTGGATCTTCGAATTTTGGTTTTAGTTCAATTGATTTTAAAAGGTTCTTTTCGCTTAATTCTAAATCTCCTTTTATTAAAAATATAACACCTTTAAAATTTGAAATTATGTGCTGATTATTTTTATCATTATAATTATCACATAATTTTAGGGCATTTTCCAAATCTTTGCCTTTAATTTTTTCAACTATTTCTTTTAGGCTCGACATTCTTAAAGATTTTTTTTTATAATTTAATTATATTTAATGTTTGAACGATATACATAAAAAAATAAAATAATGATTATTTGTTAGATAACCAGATTGTTTCAAAAGGTTTTAGAACTAAAAACTTTTTAATTTCAATATGAACTTCTGAATCTAGTAAATTTTTCATTTTTTGGTTTTTTTTACTAATTTTAATTTTTTGGATCTTAGAGCTTAAATTTGTAATACATACTATTGTTTGTTTCTTATCTTTACTTATTCTTTTAAAGCTATAGATTTTTGAGCCAAAATTTAAATTCAATCTTTGAGCATTAGGGTGAAAGGCTTTTTGTTTTCTTCTAATATTTAACAAATTACATATTTTATTATAAAATATACTTTGTTTAGTATTATTAACTTTTAGTTTATTAGAGATATTCTTTAAGTTCCATCTATACCTATTTACATCTCTATTATTACCCGTGATAATAAATTTTGCTTCATCATTAGAGGTACCAAATATAGAGTTAAAGTATATAGCTGGAATTCCCTCAAAAGCGATCATTATAGCATGAGCAGATACATATCTTTCTAAATAAAATTTACCTTTTTGATCATTATCAGATTTTTTTAAAGCATCAAAAATAGTAATATTTGCTTCATATACTTTTTTAACTTTATTTTGAACTTTTCTATAAGAAAATTTTGAACCATTTTTTTTAAGCCTTTTTAAAAAACTATTTAATACTTTTTTATTTAATAATCCTTCCGTAGGTCTAATTCCTATTCCATCATGTGATGCAATAAAGTTTAAATAACAATTTTCATTTTTAGTATTGGGAAGATTTTTACTCCATTTATTTAAAAATGAACTATTTTCAAATAAAAAAGCATGAATAAGTAATGGTGGTAAAGAAAAATTATAAATCCAATTTGCCTCATCATTTTTACCAAAGTAACTCAAATTTTCTTTTTCGGGTAAATTTGTTTCCGTAATTATGGTGGTTTGCACATTAAGCAGATTAATTATATTTCTTAAAAGTTTAATAATTTCATGTGTTTGTTTTAAATTAATACACTTAGTACCATTTTCTTTCCAAAGATATGCGATTGCATCTAATCTAAAAATAGTTACTCCATAGTTGATTAGATGTATCATTATTTTGATGAATTGAATTAATACAGAGGGATTTTTAAAATTTAAATCAATTTGATCTGGACTAAAAGTTCGCCAAAGATAATCAGATTTTTTAAAAATTTTTATTTTTTTTAGTAATTTATGATCTCTTGGTCTAACAACTTTAGAAGTATTAAATTTAGAATCGATTGTTAAAAAATAATCTTTTCCAGGCTCTTTTCTTTTTAGAAAATTTTTAAACCACAAACCTCTTGCTGATGAATGATTAATTACCATATCAGCCATAACATCACTTGATTTTGAAATATTCTTTATATCCAACCAATTTCCAAGTTTATTCTCAACTTTATAATGATCTTTGACAGCAAACCCGCTATCACTACTTGAAGGATAGAAAGGTAAAAAATGAATAGTATTAAAATAATTTTTTAATTTTTTTTGAAAAAATTTTTGAAATACTTTAATTGATTTCTTTTTTTCAGAATATACACTATCTCCATAACAAATAACTAAAGTAGTTTTCTCAGAGATATTTTTTTTCTTTTTAGGATTTTTTTTGTTAAACTGTCGAATGATTTGAACAATCTCTTTTTCAAAATAATCAATATCTTTTTTTGATAAGAATATTTTATAAATATTGTCTAGTTTAGATCTTATAGTTTTCTGATCTTTTTGAGTTAACATTAATAATATTTTTTATTATCATCATTAACTACTTTTTCAAGTCTTCCAAGAAAATCTGGTATAGCACTTTTTACTCTGCTCCAAGTGGGTATAAAAGGAGTATCCATTGGATTAAGAATAAAAGCCTCTCCAGCTTTCATTATGTTTATTGCAAATAATTCGACTGCCTTTTCCTCTGTATGAGAATCAAATTTGAGCCCATTCATGACCGCATCATTTCTGTATATATCAATTAAGTCTAAAGCAGATCTATAATAAGTTGCCTTTAATGATCTAAACTTTTCCCTGCTAAAAGTGTTGCCTTGAGTTGCTAACTTTTTGATAAATGTTTTAATAATATCAATTGACATTCTTGATAGTCCTTTTGTTTCATCATCAATTGATAATACTTGATGTTTGTGGTCATAAGTATCTGCTAAATCCACTTGGCATATGTTTTGGGGAGAAAAACTTCTCTGCATTTCAGATAAAATTCCGACTTCTATTCCCCAGTCTGAAGAAATTCTTAACTCAGGTAAAACATTTCGCCTAAATGAAAACTCACCCGCTAAAGGATATTTAAATGATTTCATAAAGTCTAAATAATCGCTTTTACCAATAGTTTTTTCTAAAGCTGTCAATAATGGAAAAACTAATAATCTTGCAACTCTTCCATTCATTTTTTCATTTGCTACTCTTGGATAGTAACCTTTGCAAAATTCAAAGTTGAAAAGGGGATTTACTACTGGATAAAATAACTTTGCAAGCATTCTTCTATCATAAGTTTTAATATCACAATCGTGTAGAGCAACTGATCGTGCACTATCTCTTGCTATACACATGCCTATACAATACCAAACATTTCTACCTTTACCGAGTTCACTTGGTGCAAGGTTGTTTTTTTTTAATTCTTGATCAAGTTTTTTCAAACCAGGACCATCATTCCAGAGAATTGAAAAAGGTGATTTTAATTTCTTAAAAAATTTCCAAGCTTTTTTTGCTTGTGCTTCATTTGCTTTGTCTAATCCGATAATTATGTGATCTAAATATTTTGTTTTACTTATTTCCTCAACCATTTTTGGTAAAGCTGCTCCCTCTAATTCAGAGTAAAGACATGGTAAAATTAATTCCATTTTTCTTAGCTTTGAAAATTTTGACAACTCGCTTTCAATTACTGCTGTGGACTTTGTTTTAAAGTCGTGCAAAGTTGAGACTACTCCATTTTGAGAAAAATCACTCATGCCGGGTTTTTAATCTTATTAGTCTAGTTTAACTAGTGCCGTTTTAATCACATCAGCCCAGCCCTCAGGTGATGGCTTGTTCGAAACTATTAGATTATCTATGTTTATTTGATCCTGTTTAAATTGATCATTAAAGACTAAACATGGAATATCACAATTTCTCAACATATCTAAATCATTGAAATTATCTCCTACAGCTATGACCTTTATTTTACTTTCTACTTTTTTGTATATTTTTAGAACTTGGTTCATTGATTTAACTTTATCAGTTTTATCACCTAAGTTTAAAACACGACCTCCTTCTTGCATAGTTAATGAAGAAGATCTTAAAATTTTTGATAATTTATTTTTTTCAGTTTTGTCACCCTCAAATAAAAAGGGAACTGTATATTTCCGATTTAAAGCATTTTTCAAATGATTGTCACGAAGACCAAAAATATTGGTTTGTTCTTTTAAATTCATTTTTGAAATAAATTTACATTTAGCTTTAAGATTTTCAGGAACTTTAGAATCAAAAATTTCAATTAATTTCTGTTTATCTCTACTTAGAACTATTTTGTTTGGAAAATTACTATTAATTAAATTTAATCCATGAATGGAGGATCCATTTTCAGATATAAAAGGAAGATTTGAGCCGAGCTCTTTTACAAATTCCTCTATCTCTTTCTCAGTCTTGCTAGTATTAGGTATGATTATTATCCCGTCATTAATAAGACTTTTTACATAATCTTTTATCTCATCAAATTTGAAATTATCTCTATGAAGTAATGAACCATCTAAATCAGTAAATATAATTATTGAAAATTTTTTACTCAAAGAAATCTATCTTATCCTGTTTTTATTTTTGTCAAAAAATAAAACCTTGTCTTTAGAAAATGATATTTTAAGTGGCTGATTGTTTGTATCTTCTGACGATTTAATAATAATTTGGTTATCTGATAACTTAGCATAAATAATTTTTTCGAAGCCTAAATTTTCAATAAGGTCTACTTTAACATCTAATTTAATTTCACGATCATTTTTTATGCTGACATCTTCAGGTCTGATACCTAAATAAATCTCATCTTTAAAATTAAAATTCTCAAAAGTAATTTTATTTTTAAACAATTCTATGGTGTTTGGATTAATGATTTGTTCTTTATCAATTTTGATAATATTCATTTTTGGGGAACCAATAAATTCTGCAACAAAAATGTTATTGGGATCAGTGTAAATTTCATTTGGTGTTCCAAATTGTTCAATAATTCCTTTATTTAGCACTACAATTCTATCAGCTAATGTCATCGCCTCTATTTGATCGTGTGTCACGTATATAATATTTGTTTTTAATTTTTTATGTAATTTAGAAATTTCAACTCTCATTTCCGATCTTAAAGCTGCATCTAGATTAGACAATGGTTCATCAAATAAAAATACTTTAGGATTTCTTGTAATTGCTCTACCAATTGCAACCCTTTGCCTTTGTCCACCTGAAAGTTGTTTAGGTTTCCTCTCTAGTAAATCTTCAATTTGAAGTGTGGTGGCTGCATGATTTACTTTTTCATTAATTTCATTTTTTGAAATTTTTTCCATTTTCAAACCAAACGACATATTTTCAAAAACATTCATGTGCGGATATAAAGCGTAAGATTGAAAGACCATTGCAATTTCACGCTTAGAAGGAATTAAATTATTAATTAACTTTGTATCTAAAAAGATTTCTCCATGATCGATATTTTCTAATCCTGAGACCATTCTTAATAAAGTTGATTTTCCGCAACCTGAAGGACCTACTAAAACTATAAATTCTCCATCTTTTATGTCTATGTTAAAATTGTTGATAACTTTATTTTCGCCAAAAGATTTTTCGAGATTTTTAATAACAATTTTTGACATTTATTTGATTTAAAGGGATTTTAACTAACCATTAAATGTTGTTAAAAATTTATTACACTGCTAGATTTATCGCAATGAAAAAATCGCGAACATCAGAGAAAACTAAATACCAGAGAGGAACAATATAAGAGGGGGAATACATGATTAGAAAAATCATAATTAATATATTTGCTCTAGTATTTCTAATTACTAATACTAGTTTTGCGGATATTAAATTTTGGACGACAGAGGTCCAACCTGCAAGAATGGCAAAACAAGAGGAGATGGCTAAAGCGTTTGAAGCTAAAACTGGCATCAAAGTTGAAGTCATACCAATTGAAGAAAAAGATCTTGGTACAAGAGCTACTGCAGCAGCAGCAGCGGGAGATCTGCCAGACGTGATTTATCACACTCTTCAATATGTTTTACCATGGGCTGAGGCAGGCATATTAGATGTTGATGCAAATAACGCTGTAGTTAAGTCGTTAGGTAAGAAAACATTTGCACCGGGTGCATTAAATATGGCTAAGAAGGGTGGAAAAATTGCAGCTGTACCAGTTGATGGCTGGACACAAATGGTTGTTTATAGAAAAGATCTATTTGCTGCAGCTGGCTTAGAGCCACCAACTTCATATGCAAACATCGTAAAAGCAGTTAATGCATTATCAAGCAATGACATGTTTGGCTTTGTAGCAGCTACTAAAACAGATGAAAACTTTATGAGCCAAGTACTTGAACATGTACTTTTAGCTAATGGAGTTAATTTTGTTAAAAAAGGTGGAACTAAAAAACAAGGGAAAGCTTTAAAGAATTCCTTAGAATTTTATAAAGTAATTGCGAAAGCAAGCCCTCCAGGAGAATTATTCTGGAAACAATCAAGAGCCTTATACTTTGCTGGAAAAACACCAATGATTATTTGGTCACCATTTATTATGGATGAGTTAGCAGGTCTAAGAGACTCTGCTCCACCAACAATAAATAGTGATCCAACATCACCAGAGTTAGCTTCTAAAACTGGTTTCATTACTAATTTTAGTGGACCGAACAATAAAAAAGGTGCTGCTTGGGCTGATGTAAGATACTTTGGTATTACTGCGGATGCAGATACTGATGAAGCTAAAAAATTCATCGAGTACTCTATGAGTGAAGGTTATACATCTACATTAGGAATTGCTCCAGAAGGAAAATTTCCAGTAAGAAGAGGAAACAAAAGTGATCCTAGT
This sequence comes from uncultured Pelagibacteraceae bacterium, assembly GCA_902602295.1. Lineage (GTDB taxonomy): Bacteria > Pseudomonadota > Alphaproteobacteria > Pelagibacterales > Pelagibacteraceae > Pelagibacter. The sequence continues at coordinate 18,128 of CACKQM010000003.1, forward strand.
GCTTACACTAAAGCTTGGAGTAAATTACCAGTAGGTGTTGATAGAAAAGCTCCTTTAACAGATCTTTATTCTGCAGATGTTATTGATAACATCGTTGCAGGTTTAGATACTGCAAACAGATGGGGTGTTAAAGAGGGTGAACTATCTCGAGCATCAAAAATCATCAATTCTCAATTCTTAAATAGAATCACTAGAGAATATATTGATGATCAAATCTCAGTTGATGAAGCGGTTAAGAAAATTAACGCTGAATTAGCTAAGTTTTAAATAATAAATTTATAAAGAGCGGATAATATTTTATTATCCGCTTTTTATTATGAGTGATTCATTATCAAAATTAGAAAAAAGAACTGCTTACACTTTAGTTTTACCTGCAGTCCTATTAGTTTTTGCCATCGTATTGTTTCCTATATTTGCCAATGTTTGGATCAGTTTCAAAGACATTGAATTAAAAGATATTAGAATTCCAGAACCTAGAGCAAAGAAAATTGTTAAATCAATTTCAGAAAATCAATCAGAATTAAAAATTATTTATAAATTACGAAATAGTTCTTTAATTCAAGAAATAAGAAATGTTCAGTTTCAAGATAAATTTCCAACAAATGTTTCACCAGTCAATCTTGATCTAAGATGTAATTTTCAATCTAAAAAAGTTTTTTGTGATTTTGGAAATTGGCAGGCAAAATTTAGGGAAAATTTTGAGATAACTATACAGAATAACAATGGTGAAATAATTGATAAAAAAATAATTAAATCGCAAAAACCAATTTTAAGTGGTAAAGCAGATAACCCATTACTCACTACAACTTTTACTTTAGAAAATTTTAAAAAAGTTTTTTATGAAAATAATTTTGTTGAATTACTTTTAACAACATTTTACTTCACTTTTTTTGGCACAGTGGGAGCTATTATTTTTGGAATTTTAGCAGCACAATTAGTTAATCAAAATATTCAAGGTCGAACCTATATGCGAGGTATTTTACTTTTCCCTTATGTGGGTCCTGTAGTTGCTTTAGCTTATACCTGGACTTTATTACTAGATCCAAATAGTGGAACTTTAAACGCATTATTAGTTAATTTTAACATTATAGAGCAACCAATAAATTTATTAGGCCAAAAATACATAACAATGAGTATTTTAGGATTTGAATTCAAATTAAGGTTAGCTTTAACCACAGTTATCTTTTTTGAAATTTGGCGTTATTTTCCACTCGCTTTTCTATTTATTTTAGCAAGATTGCAAGCAATACCACAAAGTTTGTATGAAGCAGCAGAGGTGGATGGAGCAAGCCCAATTCAAAAATTTATCCATATAACCCTGCCTCAAATTACAGCCATCATCTCAATTTTATTTATGATTAGGTTTATTTGGAACTTTAATAAATTTGAAGATATCTTTTTATTAACGGGTGGGGCTTCAGGCACAAGAACCTTGCCTATTAATGTTTATCAACAAGGATTTGCAGTTTCAGATATTGGAATGGGCTCTGCTGTTTCGATAGTCATTGTGATGTTACTTCTTAGTTTTATGGTTATTTATTTTAGATTAATTGGAAAGAGGGCTAATGAAGTTTAAGTCTCTTGCAATATTTTTAATAATTTCATCTTTTTTTCTGACATGTATTTTGTCAATTTGGAAGATCATGGCTACGCTCCAAGGTTTAAGTTTCACTTATTTAAACATCACACCTGTATTCTTAGTTAGTATTTTATTATCTTTAGCATTTGTCTTAATTGGCAATAGGATTAATCACTTAATAAAGATTCTCTTATTATCTTTTATATTTTCAATTTCATATTTTTACTTAAATGAGGCATCTCCATATTGGTATATATTTGGAGTTTTCTTAATTACTTTGTTTTTTACGAATAAACTCAAAAAATACAGTATGCAATCTTTACAGGAAGATTTCATATCTGAAAAAATTATTTTTGATTTTATTACCTTATTTGGCATTGTTTTCTTTGCATTTGTAATCTTATTCCCGTTTTACATTATGCTAGTTACCAGTTTTAAAACTCAGATCGCTTTATTAGTTAATCCTTTAGATTTTAGTTTAGATTTTACCAAAAGCTTAACTGAGTTGTTCAAATCTTATTTTGTTATCTTTGAAACTTATAATTTTGGTAGATACATCTTAATAAGTTCAGCAGTTTCAATTGGTACTGTTATTGTCACGTTATTATTTGCAATCCCTGCAGCTTACGCTGTTGCAAGATTAAACTTTTTCGGCAAAAACTTTTTATCAACATCAATTTTGATTATTTATATGTTTCCAGCCATAGTATTAGTGATCCCTTTATATACTGTGTTTAGTCAACTTGGCTTAAGAAACTCAATCTTTGGTTTATTGATTGTTTATACGGCCACAACCTTGCCGGTTGCTATTTATATGTTGCAAGGTTATTTCAAAAGTATTCCAAAAGAAATTGAAGATGCTGGCATTATGGATGGTCAAAATTGGTTTGGTATAATTTTAAAGATTATTATTCCTTTAAGTTTACCAGCTATTGCATCCGTTGCACTTTATGTCTTCATGATAGCTTGGAATGAATTCCTTTTTTCATTAATGTTTTTAGATAGTCCTAAGTCCTTTACTTTATCAAGAGCCATTCAATATCTAAGCGGGGACGCAGAAACTCCTCGTCAATATTTAATGGCTGGCTCAGTAATTGTTACTTTACCTGTACTTTTTATTTTCATATATTTTGAAAAATATTTAGTCAGTGGTTTGACCGCTGGTAGTGTAAAAGAGTAATTTTAAGTACTATGAAATTAAGGAGTTTTTTAAGATCTTTTATATTTCTAATTCCATTAATTTTGGTTTTTTCAAAAGCTATAGCGGAGCCAACCTTTGTGCAAAGTAAATCAATCGATATAGGCTTTTATCTGGGACTTACATTTAATAATGATGGTACAAAAATGTATACTGTAGAGAGTGATAAATCATCGGATGCAGTTGTCGAATATATATTAACTACTGCATATGACATTTCAACGGCAACAGTAAACAATACTAAAGTAGTGCATAGATCTGGAGGTGTTAATAAATTTGTACCATCACAAGTAGTGTTCAATAACGATGGAACAAAAATGTTTATTTCTAACCATGCTGGTGAAAATACAATAGATTATTGGTCACTAAGTACTGCATTTGATATTTCAACTGCTACATTTAATGAAGCATTCGAATTGGATGGTCAAGAACAAAGAGCAAATTCAATTGCATTTAATAATAATGGTACCAGAATGATTGTTGCTGGTGCAGGAAATATGTCCCAACAGCGTATTCATGAATATTCACTAGCTACACCATTTGATTTTAGTTCAGGAGTTACACATGTTAATACCGAAGATATGAGTTCTTACCACGACTACATAGACGGGGTTACTTTTAAAGATGATGGTACTAAAATGTATACCATTGATAGTGAGACTGAACAGATTTCTCAGTTTAAATTAACTACACCTTATGATGTTTCTACTTTATCCCTTGAAGGTACCTTTGATGTAAGTTCTTATGATATCGCACCAAGAGAGGTTGCCTTCAGTAATGATGGAAGTAAAATGTTTTTCATTGGTGATACAAACGATAAAGTTTATGAATTTAACCTAAGTTGTAATTGGAGTTTAATTGATAGTGCTTGTGATGACCCTGTTGGTAAATATAAAGGCGGTAAAGATCATTTAGCTATAATTGACTCACAAACAACAACAGCTAAACAAATTGCTATCCACGCCACTACGCCAGTATTAAATCGTATGTTTTGGTTAAGACGTCATAGAAGTAATGACCAATTAAGTAACCAAAATATTAGATTAAATTTTTCTAATTCAATGATGGCTTCATTATCAGAAATGCTCCCAGTATCTAATAAAACTAATGAGGTGTTAGATAAATTGTCGGATGAATGGTCATTTTGGAGTGAGGGCAGTATTAGTTTTGGAAGAGCAGGAGATACCTCACATTCTTCGTCAAAAAAAATTGATAGTAAAGGTATCTCGTTTGGAATGGATAAAAAGATAAGTGAAAATAAATTATACGGATACGCATTCCGGTATGGTCGAGATGAGGTGGATGTAGGCTCTTTTGGCACAACACTGGATACTGACTCAATTAGTTTATCACTTTATGGAACTTTTCCTCAGGATGATGAAAGATTTATTGAAGGCATTTTGGGAGTAAGCAAGTTAAAGACTGATCATGTTAGAAAAGGAGGAGGGAATACTAGAACAGGTAATCGAAATGGATCACAAGTATTTGGCTCAATTAATTATTTTACTACTTATCAAAAAGAAAAATTCAATATTTCTCCTAATATAAGAATTGATCTCAGCTACACACAATTATCAAAGTATTCAGAAACGGGAGTAGCTAGTCTTGTTTATAATAAACAAGTAGTTGAAACTGGAATGATATCTTCGGGTTTTAATTTAAGTAATATTATTGACTATAACACATTAACTTTCGAACCAAATGCAGGTTTAGAATTTAGTTTAGACTTTAGCCCTACATCAGATGCAACATATAGGTATATCTCACAAACAACAGAATATACTAGAGGCATAGGTCAAGATTCTAAAAGTATTAGAGGCAATATTGGATTTGATTTAGAAATGGATAATGGTTTATCTCTAATGACGATCTATGAAAGAAGTCAAAGTGAAATTGCTCATAGTGATACTTTATATATAGGGTTTGGCTATGTGCCTGATGAAAGTACTGAGTATGCTATGAAATTAGATAATAATGAAGCAACTTTAAATTATAAAAGAAATTTAAGTGGTTTTGATATCAACATAAGTTCTAACTATAGTTTGATGAGTGAAATTCCCGAATATGGAACAAACCTTGAATTAAGAAATACATTCTGAACTATTATAAAGGGAGATACTAACATATATTCATACTGATGAAAAAACTTTTAGCGATCGTGGTTCTGGGTTTGTTGTTAAGTGGAAACGCTTATGCAAATAAAGAAAAAGCAAATAGCCATGGTGGTGCGCACGAATTACCTGAAAGTGCTCGACCAAATGATGCAACTATATCATTATTTGAGGTACGAAAAAAAAATTTTATTGATCGTAGAAGAAGTCAAGGACGATTATACATTGTCCCCCCAAAAGGAAATGCAAAAACATTTACTTATGAAAAAAATATATCTAGTTCGAAAGTTGATAAACAACTGTCTGAAGGATATCTTCTGAGCTATCTATTTTATGATAATGGGGTAATTAAATATGATGGTAAAGCAAAAAAAGGACGTTTTAGGGATGATATAACAGACGAAACATTATTTTATACTCACTCTACAGGTAAAAGTATTACGTCATATATAGTTGGTCACGCAATATGTGATGGTTATATTTCCTCAGTTGACGAAATTATAGATTGGCCACTTATGGAAAATACACTTTACCATGGTCAACCATTACGAAACCTTTTAAATATGGCAGCTGGCGACAAGCATGTTGTTAACAAAAGATCTAATAGATTTATGGGCTCCTCAGAACATCATAGAGATATGGGTCTTGATACTATTGCTCTTCTATTACAGGGTACAAAAGCTAAGGGAAATAAAAATTTTTATAATAATGCTTTAGCGGACATTATTGCAAACTATATAGTTTTTAAATCAGGAAAAGATTATGACAAATTAATGAAAAAAGTTTTTCAAGATAAAATTAAAATTGGAAATGAAATTTCTTATGAAAAACATGGTCAAACTCGCAAGCATAAAAAAATTGCTAAATACAATGGTAGCCTCCAAACACTTGCTTCTTATTCATATTACATGACTAGATTAGATTTTTTAAGATTTGCAGAAGCTATGATGAAAGATTATCAAAATGAAACTTGTGTAGGAAATTACTTGAGAGAATCACAAGAACAAGCAATAAAATGGTTTAAATATCGTCCAACAAAAAAAAATGCACAATGGTATCTTCATAATTATTCTAAAAAATATGGTTCGCAATTCTATTTTGATTTTCAGGGATTGAAAAAAAGAAATATAATTGGAACAGAGGGATATAACGGACAAAATATATTAATTGATTTGGACAATTCACGAATAGTAGTAACAAATAGTGCTGCAACAGGTTGGAATGTTAAAACTTATATGTTGAATGTAATTAGTAAGGGGAAACTTCCAAAATAATTATTTGTTCGTGAAAAGTAGCAACAAATACTCAACAGTTTTATTAGATTTAGAATAAAGATTAATAAAATCTATAGGATATTATAGGATAACCAGTACATGACCAGTACACAGAGAGATAAGATAAAAAAAATTTACTTATTCATCTTGTTCAATTATAAATATTAGCATAAACACTCATGAAATTCATTAATGCCCTCGTGGTGAAATTGGTAGACACAAAGGACTTAAAATCCTTGCCGCTTGCGGAGTGCCAGTTCGAGTCTGGCCGAGGGCACCATTAAATGCATAGAGTTCAAATCATATCTGATATAAATCAAAGATCTTTAAAAATAAAATCATTAATACAAAAAAAAATTAATCAAAATAAAGTTAAAAGATCGAATATTACAATTGTTATTGGTGGTGATGGCTTCATGTTACAAACACTAAAAAAGAATAGAAAGTCAAAAAAATTTTTTTATGGAGTAAATTCCGGGAGTTATGGATTTTTGATGAATAAATTTTCGTCAAAAAATATCATAAGCAATTTACATAAAGCAAGAATGATTACCATCTCTCCTCTAGAGATGGTTGTAAAAAATAATAAAAATCAAACTAAAAAACATATAGCTATAAATGAAGTTTCAATTTTAAGACAAAGTAGGCAAGCAGCTTCTTTATCAATTTATCATGGTTCTAAACAAGTCATAAAAAAACTTGTCTCTGATGGAGTACTGGTATCCACACCCGCTGGAAGTACTGCTTATAATTTATCAGTTCATGGACCTATATTAAGTTTGAATTCAAAAAGATTATCCATATCTCCAATAAGTCCATTTAGACCGAGAAGATGGAAAGGTAAAATTGTAAGTGATAAATCTAAAATAAATATTAGAAACTTAAATTCTAAAAAAAGACCAATTTCTGCTGTTGCTGACAATATTGAGGTAAGGAATGCAAAAAATATTATAGTTAAAACCAATCAAAAAATTAAATTTAATCTTCTTTACGATAGAAACAGAAGTTTGCAAAAGAAAATCAAAATAGAACAATTAAGAAAAGAAACATCTTGATGGTGCCCCCGCACGGATTCGAACCGCGGACCTATTGATTACAAATCAATTGCTCTACCAGCTGAGCTACAAGGGCATGCGCAATAACTATTAATTATTTCTTAATTAATCAACTCTTTTTTTTTAGATAACTTAGATGATGAAATACAATTGCGGCACTATTTGATATATTTAAGCTTTCAATTTTTTCATTTATCTCAATCTTAATTAAAAAATCTGCATATTTAGATGTGTGTTTATGCATCCCTGATCCCTCGGATCCAAATAATAATATATTATTTCCTTTCCACTCAATATCAGTGAAGTCCTCTTTTCCATTACCATCAAAGCCATATACCCAAAAATTTTTTTCCCTGAGATTTTTAAGTGTTGAATTGATATTAGAAACTTCAAAAATATTGATATACTCAATTGCCCCACTCGCCGCTTTATACATTAGTTTACTTTCACTTGGAAAGTTTCTTTCTTTAATAATTACCCCATCGATATTAAAAGATGCAGCACTTCTTATTAAAGATCCTATATTTCTTGGATCTGTTACACCATCAAGACAAACCAATGTAATATTTTTTTTTTCTTTAATGTATTCTTTAAGGATTGGTTTTTGAACATGTTCAATTTCTGCAACATAACCTTGATGTTGTAAATTTTCCCTAGTACTATATTTATCAAGTTCTTTTTTTGTCTTAAAATAGACTTTGACATTATTTAACAAATTTTGATTAGGACTTTTTTTATGAATATTTCTCTTACTTTCCTCAGTTAAAAATATCCTCAAAACCTTCCTTTTTGGGTTTCTTAGTGCCTCAATTACAGCATGTTGACCAATGATAAAAAAAGATGATTTATTCATAAAATTACCTAAGTTTTACACGTTTTTTTAAATATTTTCCCACTAAATCACGTGTTGCATTTGGATAAATAAAATATATAAAACGCTTGTTGTTTGAAGCTTTATTGAACAAGGGGACACTTCCCCTAAGGGAGGGGTTCCAGAGCGGTCAAATGGGGCGGGCTGTAAACCCGTTGACTTCGGTCTTCGAAAGTTCGAATCTTTCCCCCTCCACCATTCAATAATCTTTGGCAATACTGGAGTGATACTCTTGGGGTTGTGCGGGTGTAGTTCAATGGTAGAACGCTAGCCTTCCAAGCTGGATGTAAGGGTTCGATTCCCTTTACCCGCTCCAAGAAAATATAGTTTATAAAAAAAATAAAAGTGAGGAATATAAGTAATGTCAAAAGAGAAATTTGTAAGAAATAAACCGCATTGTAACATTGGAACAATCGGTCATGTCGATCATGGTAAAACAACGTTAACTGCTGCGATCACTAAAGTTTTATCTGAAACTGGTGGAGCACAAGCAGTTGCTTATGATCAAATTGATAAAGCTCCAGAGGAAAAAGAAAGAGGAATTACAATATCAACAGCACATGTTGAATATGAAACTGAAAAAAGACACTACGCGCACGTAGATTGTCCAGGCCACGCTGATTATGTTAAGAACATGATTACGGGTGCAGCACAAATGGATGGTGCAATTTTAGTTGTTAACGCTGCAGACGGTCCTATGCCTCAAACCAGAGAGCATATTCTTTTAGCAAGACAAGTTGGAGTTCCAGCTATATGTGTTTATTTAAATAAAGTAGATCAAGTTGATGATAAAGAAATGATTGATTTAGTCGAGGAAGAGATTAAAGAATTATTAACTTCTTATAAATTTCCAGGTGATAAAACTCCTATAGCTAAGGGTTCTGCACTAGCTGCAGTTGAAGGAAGAGATGATGAAATTGGAAAAAATTCAATTATAGAATTAATGAAGAATGTTGATGAATTCATTCCTCAACCAGACAGACCAAAAGATAAAGATTTTTTGATGCCTGTTGAAGATGTTTTTTCAATCTCAGGAAGAGGTACTGTTGCAACTGGAAGAGTTGAGTCAGGTGTTCTAAAAACTGGAGATGAGCTTGAAATAGTTGGTATTAGAGAAACTAAAAAATCAGTTTGTACTGGTGTTGAAATGTTTAGAAAACTTTTAGATTCTGGTGAAGCAGGTGACAACGTTGGAGTACTTTTAAGAGGTGTAGAGAGAACTGACATTGAGAGAGGTCAAGTTCTTTGTAAACCAGGTTCTGTAACACCACACACTAAATTTGAAGCTCAAGCTTATGTACTTAAAAAAGAAGAGGGTGGAAGACATACACCTTTTTTCACAAAGTATAGACCACAATTTTATTTTAGAACCACAGATGTAACTGGAGAAGTAGAGTTACCGGCTGGGACTGAAATGGTTATGCCTGGCGATGATGCTAAATTTACAGTTAAACTCATTACACCAATTGCGATGTCTGAGAAATTAAACTTTGCTATTCGTGAAGGTGGAAGAACTGTTGGAGCTGGAGTAGTAACTAAAATTATAGAGTAAACTCTATATAGGAGTGTAGCTCAATTGGTAGAGCGCCGGTCTCCAAAACCGGAGGCTGAGGGTTCGAGTCCCTCCGCTCCTGCCAATATAAGGTAGATAATTATGAAAAACCCGATTAAATTTATACAAGAAGTAAAACAAGAAGCATTCAAAGTTACTTGGCCTACTGGAAAAGAGACACTCCAGGGTGCATTAATGGTTTTTGCAATGGCAGTAGTAATGTCTTTATTTTTTTTATTATTAGATCAGGTTTTAAAATTTTTCTTAGAACTATTACTTAAAGTGAGCATTTAATGAAAAATTGGTACATAGTTCAATCGCACTCAAGTTTTGAAAACAAAGTTGCAGGACTGATAAAAGAAGAGGCAGATAAAGCTAAAATTTCAGAAAAATTTGAGGAAATTATCGTTCCAACTCATGATGTAACTGAGGTTAAAAGAGGTAAGCGAATTCAAAGAAAAAAAAAATATTTTCCAGGCTATGTTCTAATTAAGAGTGAGATGGATAATGATATTTATCATATGATAAAAAATATAAAACGTGTCAGTGGTTTCCTGGGCACAAAGGGTATGCCTGTTCCAGTATCAGACAAAGAAATTGATAAAATTTTAGGTCAGATAAAAGACGGAGTTGCCCAACCAAAATCAGCAATAGAGTATACAGTTGGTGAAAAAGTACAGGTAATTGATGGACCTTTTGCTTCATTTAGTGGAATGGTTGAGGAAATTGATGAAGAAAAGTCTAGACTTAAGGTGTCAGTTTCTATATTTGGAAGGCCAACACCAGTTGATTTAGAATATAATCAAGTGGAGAAGGTAAGTTAAATTTATGGCAGCTAAAAAAGAAATTAGTGGTTTTATAAAGTTACAAATTAAAGGTGGTCAAGCAAATCCTGCTCCACCGGTTGGACCAGCATTGGGTCAACGTGGAGTAAATATAATGGAATTTTGTAAAGCTTTTAATGACAAAACAAAAAAATTAGCTGGCAAACCTGTACCAGTTGAAATTACTGTCTATAAAGATAAAAAATTTGATTTTAAAATTAAATCCCCACCTGCTTCTTTTTTTATAAGAGAAGCCGCAAAACTAAAGAGTGGTTCGCAAGAACCTGGCCGAAATATTGTTGCTTCAATAACAAAAAAACAAGCTGAAGAAATTGCTAAACAAAAAATGGAAGATTTGAATGCTCTTGATTTAGATCAAGCGGTCAAAATTATTGCTGGTTCTGCAAGATCAATGGGTATCGAGGTAAAAGATTAATTATGTCTTCAAAAAGATTTAAAAAACTTCCTGAAAAAACTACAGAACTTTCATCTGAAGTAATTGAAAAATTACTTCCAGTAGTTAAAAAAAATTGTACAACTAAATTTGATGAGTCAGTCGATTTAAGTTTTCAGATCAACAATAAACAAAAAAAAAGTGAGATAAATATTAGGACTGTGGTAAATCTTCCTGGTGGAACTGGTAAAAAGATAAAAGTTGCTGTCGTATGTGAAGATACAAAATCTGATGAAGCTAAAAGTGCTGGTGCAGATATTGTTGGTGGTGATGAATTTATCGAAAAAATTAAAAATGGTGAAATGGATTTTGAAAAATTAATTTGTACTCCATCCATGATGATTAAATTGTCAAAGTTAGGAAAAGTGTTAGGACCAAAAGGTCTGATGCCCAATCCAAAATTAGGAACTGTGACAGAAAATTTAAAAACTGCAGTTTCAGATGCAAAATCTGGCCAAGCAGAAATTAGAAATGATAAAGATGGAAATATAGGTGTAAGTATAGGAAAAAAATCTTTTACTGATGATAAGTTAATTAAAAATTTTAATGCTGTTATAGATACACTTGAAAAGGAAAAATCAAATAATACTGTAAAAGGAGATTTAATAAAATCTGTTTTTTTAACATCAACAATGGGTGTTTCGTATAAATTAAAATTAGGAAAAAATATTTAAGTTATGATGAATAAAGAGCAAAAGAAAAACTATATTGCTGAAATGACAACGCAATTTGAGAATAGTAAAGCAGTTATGGTTACTCACTATCAAGGTCTGACAATGACTCAATTAGATGAATTAAGATCAAAAATGAGAGAACATGGTATAATTTTTAAAATCACAAAAAATAGAATTACAAAATTAGCTTTAGAAAAAACTAAGTGTAAAGATTTATCAAATTTATTTACCGGTCCAACAGCTGTTGCATTTGGAGAAGATGCAATTATGTCAGCTCGAATTTTATCTAAGTTTGCAAAAGATAATGAGAATCTTAAGTTGATTGGTGGAATGATGGAAAATGAAATTCTTGATCAAGCTGGAGTAATGAATGTCGCAAATTTACCTACTTTAGACGAAGCAAGGGCTAATATTGTGGGTATTTTGAATGCATCTGCATCAAAATTAGTAAGTATTTTGCTTGCACGATCGGAAAAAATGAGTAGTTTACCTCCAGAAAATTCTGAAACACAACCTAAAGAGTAAATTATGCCAGATCTAAATAAAATTATAGAGGACTTATCGAGTTTAACTGTTGCTGAAGCAGCAGATCTTTCAAAACAATTAGAGGAAAAATGGGGTGTTACGCCAATGGCGGCGGCAGCTCCAGCTGCAGCAGGAGCAGCAGCAGCGGCAGAAGATAAGGATGACTTTTCAATCATGCTTGTTTCTGCAGGAGATAAAAAAATTAATGTTATTAAAGAAGTAAGAGCAGCAACTTCTCTTGGTCTAAAAGAAGCAAAAGACTTGGTAGAGGGCGCACCTAAAGAAGTAAAAGCTGGTGTACCTAAAAAAGAAGCAGAGGAAATTAAAGCTAAGTTAGAAGCTGCAGGGGCAAAAGTAGAACTTAAGTAAATTAATAGGAAATTTTTAAGTACTGATTAATTAAATTTAATCAGTATTAAAACATAGATGCAAATATCTTTTACTGAAAAGAAAAATATTAGAAAGAGTTTTGGAAAACTTAAAGAAAGTTTATCCATTCCCAATCTAATAGAAGTTCAAAAAAATTCATACGACGAATTAACATTTTTTAACCCTGAAGCAGGTGATTTAACTAAAGGATTTGACAGAGTATTTAAAAGTATTTTTCCTATTGAAGATCTAAATGATAAAGCAACTTTAGAATATGTATCATACCGACTTGAAAAACCAAAATTTGATGTAGAAGAATGTATTGCTAGAGGCTTAACTTACTCCTCTGCTTTAAAATGCACATTGAGACTTGTTGTTTATGAAATAAATCAAGAAACCAACACTAAAGATATTTTGTCAGCAAAAGAGCAAGAGGTTTATATGGGTGAAGTACCTATGATGACTAATAGCGGTACATTCATAACGAATGGTGTTCAAAGGGTTGTTGTAAATCAAATGCATAGAAGCCCAGGAGTTTTTTTTGATCATGACAAAGGTAAAACTCATGCAAGTGGTAAACTTTTGTTTAATTGTAGAGTAATACCAAATCGAGGATCTTGGTTAGATTTTGAATATGATGTAAAAGATTTTTTATATTTTAAGATTGATAGGAAGAAAAAAATTCTTGCATCTACTTTATTGCTTGCTCTTGGTTATTCAAAGAGCGAAATAGTAAATGAATTTTACGAGTCAGAAAAATATACTTTCGATACAAAATCAGAAAAGTGGAAAACAAAATTCAATCCTGAAAATTATAAAGCTAAAAACTTCTCTGAGGAAGTTGTTGATGCTAAATCAGGAAAGGTTGTAATCAAATTAGGGGAAAAAATAAATTATTTAAACGCGAAAAAATTATCTAATGATGGATTAAAAGATATTCTAGTTGCTAAAGAATCATTATTCGGAAAGTTTTTACATAAAGATATTAAATTAAATGATCAAGAGGATGGATTATTAAAAATTGGTACTGAATTAAATGAGACAATCATTCAACAAATTTTAGATGCAAATATTACAAGTCTAGATATTTCTGTAACAAATTCTATAAACAAAGGTCCTTATTTACTCACTACAATCTTGAATGACAAAAATAATACTAAAGATGAGGCAATTACTGAAATTTATAAGATGTTAAGACCTGGTGAGCCTCCAACAATTGAAATAGCAACTCAAATTTTCAATAATTTATTCTTTAGTTCAGACCGATATGACTTGTCTGACGTTGGAAGAGTTAAAATGAATTCTAGATTAGATTTAGAATGCTCAGATAAAATTACAATATTAAGAAATGATGATATTTTAGCAATAATTCGTAAAATGTTGGACTTAAGGGATGGTAAAGATGATGTTGATGACATTGACCATCTTGGAAATAGAAGAGTTAGATCTGTAGGTGAATTAGTTGAAAATCAAGCTCGTATTGGTGTTTATAGAATGGAAAGAGCAATTAAAGAAAAAATGACCACTTTAGATATCGAGTCAGCAATGCCACAAGATTTGATAAATGCAAAACCACTCACAATTTCACTAAAAGATTTTTTTGCAAGTTCTCAACTTTCTCAATTTATGGATCAAACAAATCCACTTTCAGAAATTACTCACAAAAGAAGAGTTTCTGCTTTAGGTCCTGGTGGACTAACAAGGGAGAGAGCTGGATTTGAGGTTAGAGACGTTCATCCAACTCACTATGGAAGAATCTGTCCTATTGAGACTCCAGAAGGTCCAAATATTGGTTTGATCAATAGTTTATCTACTTATGCAAAAATTAATAAATATGGTTTTATTGAAAGTCCTTACAAGAGAGTAAAAGAAGGTGTTGTTCAAGATAAAGTAGAATATTTGTCAGCAATGGAAGAAACAAAATTTACTATAGCCCAAGCGAATACTAAAATTGATAAAAATGGAAAGATAGTTGAGGAATTAGTCTCTTGTAGACAAAACTTAAACTTCCTTTTAGCAAAACCTGAAACGATAGATTATATTGACGTATCACCTAAACAATTGGTTTCGGTGGCAGCTTCATTGATACCTTTCCTAGAGAATGATGATGCGAACAGAGCATTAATGGGTTCTAACATGATGAGACAAGCAGTTCCGTTATTAAAACCTGAGGCACCTTTGGTTGGTACTGGAATAGAAAGTGATGTTGCATTAGATTCGGGAGTTACAATTGTTGCTAAAAGAGACGGCGTAGTAGATAAAATTGATGGTAAAAGAATTGTAATTAAAGTTACAGAGGAAACTGATTTCTCAAAATCTGGTGTTGATATTTACAATTTACAAAAATTTAAAAGATCTAACCAAAACACGTGTATAAACCAAAGACCTTTAGTTAGAGTGGGGGATAAGGTAAAAACTGGTGATATCATTGCAGATGGTCCTTCTACAAAATTAGGTGAGTTAGCTCTAGGAAAAAATGTTACTGTAGCATTTATGCCTTGGCAAGGATACAATTTTGAGGACTCTATTTTAATTTCAGAAAGATGTGTAACTGATGATGTATTTACTTCAGTACATATTGTTGAGTATGAGATTATGGCAAGAGACACAAAGCTTGGTGAAGAAGAAATTACAAGAGACATACCCAATGTTAATGAAGAAGCTTTAAAAAATTTAGATGAATCAGGAATAGTATACATTGGCGCAGAAGTAAACGCGGGTGATATATTAGTAGGAAAAGTAACTCCTAAAGGAGATTCAGCATCTGGTCCTGAGGAAAAGTTATTGAGATCAATTTTTGGAGAGAAAGCAATTGATGTAACGGATACATCTTTAAGGATGTCTAGAGGAAGCAGTGGTACCGTAGTTGATGTAAGAGTGTTTAATAGACATGGAATAGAAAAAGATGAAAGATCTATCACAATTGAAAGAGCTGAAATTGATCAAGTTCAACAAGACAAAATTGTTGAAGAAGAAATTTTAGAGAGAAGTATCAAACAAAGAGCTGCACAAATTTTGTCAGGTGAGACTCTTTCTAAGAAAATAAAAGATGTTGAGGCAGGGTCTAAATTAGATTTTGAAACAATTAATAAAATATCTATTAATGATTTATTTAAATTAGCTATTTCAAATCCAAAAAATGAAAATGCATTATTACAATTAAAAGATCAGTATAATAATGCAAAACAAGACATTACTGAAAGATTTGAAGATAAAGTTTTAAAAATAAGAAGTGGTGATGATTTATTGCCTAGTGTAATGAAGATGGTAAAAGTTTTTGTTGCAATTAAAAGAAGGTTAAGACCAGGTGATAAGATGTCAGGTAGACATGGTAATAAAGGTGTCGTCAGTAAAATTGTACCAGTTGAAGACATGCCTTATAGAGAAGATGGTCGACCAGTAGATATAGTTTTAAATCCTTTAGGTGTTCCGAGTCGTATGAATGTGGGGCAAATTCTTGAAACTCATTTGGGATGGGCTTGTAAAGAATTTGGAGAACAAATTAAAAATATAGTTAACGAAAATAATAAAAAAATTGAGAGAAATGAAAAAATTGAGAGTTTTTTAAAATCTGTTTATGGTGAGGAAATATTTGATCAAAAAGTTGATAAATTAAGTAAAACAGAATTTAAGGATTTATGTGAAAATTTACAAAATGGTATAGCTATATCCACACCAGTTTTTGATGGAGCTAAAGAAAAAAATGTAACAGAGATGTTAGAGTTAGCAAATTTACCTAAATCAGGACAAACTTATTTATGGGATGGAAGAACTGGTGAAAAATTTGACAGACCAGTTACTGTTGGAATAATTTATATGCTTAAACTTCATCATTTGGTTGAGGATAAAATTCACGCTAGATCTACAGGTCCTTATAGCTTGGTGACTCAACAACCATTGGGTGGAAAAGCTCAATTAGGTGGACAAAGGTTTGGTGAAATGGAGGTATGGGCACTTGAGGCATATGGTGCATCATACACACTTCAAGAAATACTTACTGTAAAATCTGATGATGTTGCTGGAAGAGTAAAAGTTTATGAGACTATTGTTAAGGGTGAAGAAAACTTTGAGTCTGGAATACCAGAATCATTTAATGTACTTGTTAAAGAAATTAAATCTTTGGCATTAAATGTGGAATTAAATTAATTATGAAAAAAGAACTAACAGATCTATTTAAAAATTCAGAAATATCTGAAGCTCAAAATTTTAATAGTATCAAGATCTCATTAGCTAGCCCAGAGAAAATAAAATCTTGGACCTATGGTGAAATTAAAAAACCAGAAACTATCAATTATAGAACTTTTAGACCAGAGAAAGATGGCCTTTTCTGTGCAAGAATATTTGGTCCAATTAAAGATTACGAGTGTTTGTGTGGAAAATATAAAAGAATGAAATTTAGAGGTATCATCTGTGAAAAATGTGGTGTTGAGGTAACAAAATCAAATGTTCGAAGAGAACGAATGGGTCACATTAATTTAGCTACACCTGTTGCACACATATGGTTTTTAAAATCATTACCAAGTCGAATAGCACTTGCTGTTGATATGAAGCTTAAAGAAGTTGAAAGAGTTTTATATTTTGAAAATTTTATTGTTATTGAGCCAGGTTTAACAGGTCTAAAAAAAAATCAACTATTGAATGAGGAAGAACTAGCAAAAGCTCAAGATGAACATGGTGAAGAGAATTTTACAGTAGGAATTGGAGCTGAAGCAGTTCTGGAAATGCTTAAAAATCTTGATTTAGATTTAGAGAGAAAAAGTCTTGTTGATTATATCAAAGAAACGAAATCAAAAGTTAATGAGGAAAGAGCTATTAAGAGATTAAAATTAATCGAGTCTTTTATTGAAACGGGTCAAAAACCTGAGTGGATGATTATGACTGTTGTTCCAGTTATTCCACCAGAATTAAGACCATTGGTTCCTTTAGATGGTGGAAGATTTGCAACATCAGATCTAAATGATCTTTATAGAAGGGTTATTAATAGAAATAATCGTTTAAAGAGACTAATGGATCTTAAGGCACCAGATATTATCATCCGAAACGAAAAAAGAATGTTACAAGAATCTGTTGACGCGCTTTTTGATAATGGACGAAGAGGTAGAGTAATTACTGGAACAGGTAAAAGACCATTAAAATCTTTAGCTGAGATGTTAAAAGGAAAACAAGGAAGATTTAGACAAAATCTTCTTGGTAAAAGAGTTGATTACTCAGGTCGTTCAGTCATCGTAGTAGGTCCAGACCTAAAATTACACGAATGTGGGTTGCCAAAAAAAATGGCTTTAGAGTTATTTAAGCCATTTTTATATGCAAGACTTAATAAACTAGGTTTAGCTTCAACAATTAAACAAGCAAAAAAATTAGTTGAGAAAGAAACTAATGCTGTCTGGGACGCACTTGAATTAATTGTTAGAGAACATCCGGTTTTATTAAATAGGGCTCCAACACTTCATAGGTTGGGTGTTCAAGCTTTTGAACCAAAATTAATTGAGGGAGATGCGATTGAATTACATCCCTTAACATGTGCTGCATTTAATGCAGATTTTGATGGTGATCAAATGGCTGTTCATGTTCCTTTAAGTTTGGAGGCACAACTTGAGGCCAGAATATTAATGCTATCAACTAACAATATTCTTTCTCCATCTAACGGAAAACCAATAATTGTCCCTAGTCAGGATATGATTTTAGGAATTTATTATTTATCTCAAGAACCGGTCACTGATAAGCCAGCTGGATATTTTTTAAATGCAGATCAAATTGAATTTGCCCTTTCTTCTGGTCAAATAAAAGTCCATAGTACGATTATCTCTAGATTTGAAACAATTGACGAAAAAGGTAATCAAAAATTTGAGAAGTACACTTCTACTGCAGGAAGATTTCTATTAGCTAACTTATTACCAAAAAATAATAATATTAAGTTTTCCTTAATTGATAGAATTTTACCAAAGAAAACAGTTTCAGAAATTATTGATATTGTCTTTAGATTTTGTGGTCAAAAAACAACAGTTATTTTCTGTGATAAATTAAAAGATTTAGGCTTTAAACATGCATTTAAAGCTGGGATTTCCTTTGGAAAAGATGATTTAGTTATCCCCGAAAATAAGACACAATTAATAGATGACACAAAAAAACTAATTGCTGATTATGAGACACAATATGCGGAAGGTTTAATCACTAGAGGTGAAAAATATAATAAAGTCGTTGATGCTTGGTCAAAATGTACTGATAAAGTTGCTGGTGAGATGATGAAAGGAATTTCTGCAACAGAGAAAACTTCAGAGGGATTGAAAATAAATTCAGTATTTATGATGGCAGATAGTGGAGCAAGAGGATCTGCAGCACAAATGAAACAATTAGCTGGAATGAGAGGACTTATTGCAAAACCATCAGGTGAAATTATTGAAAGTCCAATAACCTCGAATTTTAAAGAAGGTTTAACCGCATTAGAATATTTTAACTCTACACATGGTGCTAGAAAAGGTCTAGCCGATACAGCCCTTAAAACTGCAAGTTCAGGTTATTTAACTAGAAGACTTTGCGATGTTGCTCAAGATTTAACAATTACAAAAAAAAATTGTGATAATCCTGGTTTTATAGAATTATCAGAAATATTAGAAGGTGGTAATGTCGTTGTGAGTTTATCTGAAAGAGCTTTGGGTAGAGTTGTTGCAACTGATGTAAAGCACCCTATAACTGGCGAAGTAATAATCAAAAAATCATCAATGATAGACGAATTTGGTTGCGATAAAATTGATTCTGCAGGAATAAAATCATTGAAAGTTTTTTCAGTTATGACGTGTAGTTCCAAAGAAGGTGTTTGTGCAACTTGTTACGGACGAGACTTATCAAGAGGTCAAATGGTACATGTTGGTGAAGCTATTGGAATGATTTCTGCACAATCGATTGGAGAACCAGGGACGCAATTAACAATGAGAACTTTCCACGTAGGTGGTACTGCTTCAGTGAAACAAGACTCACAAATAGTAACTAAAAATGAGGGAACTTTAAAGATTATTAATTCAAATATTTTAGAGGACTCTAAAAAGAACTTAATTGTCATGGGTAGAAATACACAATTATCTATTGAGGACGATAATGGAGTTCAAATTGCAGTTTATAAAGTAGCCTATGGTTCGAAATTATTTTTTAAAAATGATGACAAAGTTAAAGCTAATACAAAAATTTGTGAATGGGATCCTTACACCACCCCAGTGATTGCTGAAAAAAGTGGTATTGCAAGCTATGTTGATTTAATTGATGGTGTATCAATTCAAGAGACTACAGATGATGCGACAGGTATTTCTTCAAAATCAGTAGTTGATTGGCGTTCTCAATCAAAAAGTACAGATTTAAAACCAAGAATTACTTTAAGAGATGAAAAAGGAAACGTTATTAAAAAAGCGGATGATAATGAAGCAAGATATTATTTAGTTCCTGACTCAATTTTATCTGTTAAAGATGGTCAAAAAGTTTCTGCTGGTGATGTGATTGCTAGATTACCTAAAGAAACTACTAAAACTAAAGATATCACTGGAGGTCTTCCAAGAGTTGCTGAATTGTTTGAAGCTAGAAAAGCTAAAGATAGTGCAATTATTGCTGAAAATGATGGACAAGTTATATTTGGAAAAGAAGTTAGAGGAAAACAAAGAATATCAATTGTGCCTGAAGATGGATCAGAACCATCTAATTATTTAATACCCAAAGGAAAACATATCAATTTTAATCAGGGTGAAAAAATTAAAAAAGGAGAATATTTATTAGATGGACAGCCATTACCACACGATATTCTCAGAATTATGGGCATAAAAGATTTAACTGAGTATTTTGTTAATCAGGTTCAAGAGGTTTATAGATTACAAGGTGTAATTATTAACGATAAACACATAGAAACTATTTTAAGACAAATGTTGAAAAAAGTTGAGGTAAAAACAACTGGTGATTCCTCTTATTTACCTGGTGAAATTATTGATAGAATTAAATTTGATAATGTTAATGAAAAATTAAAATCTGAAGGTAAAAAACCAGCCACTGGAGAAAGAGTTTTAATGGGAATTACCAAAGCTTCTCTGCAGACAGAGTCATTTATTTCTGCTGCATCATTCCAGGAAACTACAAGAGTTCTTACAGATGCTGCTATCAAGGGTAAAGTTGATCCACTCAATGGTTTAAAAGAGAATGTAATAGTTGGACGATTAGTGCCTGCTGGAACTGGTAATATTAAAAATAAATGGAACAAAAAAGCTCTACAGGATGACAATAAATTTCTTTCTGAGCAGGAACAGATTGAACAGCCCGAAACCCCTGTAAATCAATAAAAATAACATGTTTGTTAACTAGTTTTAGTTTGACAAAATTAAATTAATAAGTATTTTGGCGATATTTTTGGTTGGAATGTAGTGTTAACTTTAGACACTAAACGCTGCCACAAATAACCTGTCAGTTATTCCACTCAAAAATAAACAATTATAAAATTTACAGATATGCCAACTATTAATCAGTTGTTAAGAAAAAAAAGAACTAAACCAATTGCTAGGAACAAAGTACCAGCATTACAAAAACAGCCACTCAAACGAGGTGTTTGTGTAAAAGTTTATACGACAACTCCCAAAAAACCTAATTCAGCTTTAAGAAAAGTTGCTAGAGTTAGATTATCAAATGGTTTTGAAGTAACTGCTTATATACCTGGAGAAGGTCATAATCTCCAAGAACACTCTGTCGTATTAATTAGAGGTGGTAGGGTAAAAGATTTACCAGGTGTACGTTATCACATTTTAAGAGGTAATTTAGACACTCAAGGAGTGGCAAATAGAAAGAAAAGAAGATCTTTGTATGGAACAAAAAAAGGTAAATAGATATGTCTAGAAAAAAAACTCAACCTAAAAAAAATATTGTTCCTGATCCAAAATTTAATTCCACAATTATTCCTAAATTAATTAATAATATTATGTACGATGGTAAAAGAGGGGTAGCTACTAAAATAGTTTACGATGCAATCGAAAAGATAAAAACAAAATCAAAAGATGAGCCTATCAATATTTTTAATGAAGCAATCAATAATATTAAACCCACTGTAGAAGTAAGATCACGAAGAGTAGGTGGAGCTACCTATCAAGTTCCAGTTGAAGTTAAAAGTAAAAGAGCACAAGCTTTAGCTATCAGATGGCTTATTGATTCAGCAAGAAAAAGAAAAGATAAACATATGTCTGATAAAATTTTTAATGAACTTTATGATGCATATGAAAAAAAAGGTGCAGCTGTAAAAAAAAAAGAGGATGTGCATAAAATGGCAGAGTCAAATAAGGCTTTTGCACACTTTAGGTGGTAAAATATTATGGCTAGATCTCACACATTAGACAAATATAGAAACATAGGGATTATGGCCCACATAGATGCCGGTAAAACAACTACAACTGAAAGAATTTTATATTACACAGGGAAAAGTCATAAAATTGGTGAAGTTCATGATGGTGCAGCTACCATGGATTGGATGGAACAAGAACAAGAAAGAGGCATTACAATTACATCAGCAGCAACAACGTGCTTTTGGCAAGATCATAGAATTAATATTATCGATACACCAGGTCACGTAGATTTTACCATTGAAGTTGAAAGATCACTTAAGGTACTTGATGGAGCTGTTGCAGTGTTTGATGGTGTAGCAGGTGTGGAACCTCAATCAGAAACAGTATGGCGACAGGCTGATAAATATAAAGTACCAAGAATTTGTTTTGTAAATAAGCTAGATAGAACTGGTGCAGACTTTTTTAGGTGTGTAGATATGATTAAAGATAGATTGGGAGCAAAACCATTGGTCATACAAGTACCAATCGGTATTGAAGCCTCTCTAACAGGTGTTGTTGACCTTGTTAAAATGAAAGCACAAGTTTGGAAAAATGAGGCTTTAGGTGCTGAATGGGAATATAAAGAAATCCCAGAAGATCTTAAAGAAATCTCTCAAAAATATCGAACAGAATTAGTCGAAATGGCGGTTGAGCAAGATGAAAAACTGATGGAGTCTTATCTAAATGGTGAGGAAATAAAAGAAGAAGATTTAATTAAATGTATCAGAAAAGGAACATTAAATTTTGATTTTGTTCCTGTATTAACTGGTTCAGCTTTTAAAAATAAGGGTGTTCAGCCACTACTTGATGCGGTGATTAACTATCTTCCAAGCCCTATCGATATTGGTTCAATTAAAGGGACTAAATTGGGATCAGAGGATGAAATTGAAATGAAATTTGATGATAGTGCACCATTTTCTGCGCTAGCATTTAAGGTAGCAAATGACCCATTTGTTGGATCTTTAACATTTATTAGAATTTATTCAGGTACAATAAAAACAGGAACAGCTGTATACAATTCATCAAAAGAAAAAGAAGAAAGAGTCGGCAGGATGTTATTAATGCACGCTAACTCTCGAGAGGACATAAAAGAAGCTAACGCAGGAGATATTGTATCACTAGCTGGCTTGAAGAATACCATTACTGGTCACACGTTATGTAATAAAGATAATCCAGTCCTTCTCGAACCTATGGAATTTCCTGACCCAGTAATTGAAATTGCTGTTGAACCAAAAACAAAAGCTGACCAAGAAAAAATGGGAGAAGCTTTGGGTAGATTAGCTAAAGAAGATCCCTCATTTAGAGTTTCATCTGATGAAGAGTCTGGACAAACAATAATTAAGGGAATGGGTGAATTACACTTAGACATCATAGTTGATAGAATGAAAAGAGAATTTAAAGTTGAAGCAAATGTTGGGGCTCCACAAGTAGCATACAGAGAAACAATAGAAAACTCATCAGAGGTAGAATACACACATAAAAAACAAAGTGGCGGTGCAGGACAATTCGCAAAAGTCAAATTATTAGTAGAACCGCAAGAACCTGGTAAAGGGAGAGCTGTTGAAAGTAAAATTAAAGGTGGAGCTATTCCAAAAGAATTCATTCCAGGTGTGGAAAAAGGTATCGAAACAGTATCAGATGGTGGAATTTTAGCAGGATTTCCAATGATTGATTATAAAGTTACAATTTTAGATGGTTTACATCACGACGTTGATTCTAGTGTATTAGCTTTTGAACTAGCAAGTAGAGCATGTTTTAAAGATGCTTGTACAAAAGGTGGTTTAAAATTATTAGAGCCAGTCATGAGAGTTGAAGTAGTAACGCCAGAAGACTATATGGGCGATGTTATTGGAGACTTAAATAGTCGAAGAGGACAAATAAGCACTCAAGAACAAAGAGGTAATGCAACTGTAATAACCGCAATGGTGCCTTTAGCAAATATGTTCGGATACATTAATAGTTTAAGATCAATGTCACAAGGGCGAGCACAATATTCAATGTTTTTTGATCACTACGCAAAAGTGCCACAAAATGTTCAAGACGAAGTAACAAAAAAAATAGCAGGCTAAAATGGAAAAACAGAATATTAGAATTAAACTTAGAGCTTACGACAATAAGATTTTAGATGCTTCAACTGAAGAGATTGTTAATACAGTCAAAAGAACTGGAGCTACAATAAAAGGTCCAATTCCATTACCAACTAGAATTGAAAGATATACAGTTTTAAGATCTCCTCATATAGATAAAAAAAGTAGAGAACAATTTGAGTCGAGAACTCATAAAAGATTAATTGATATAATTGAGCCAACACCACAGACTGTCGAGGCTTTAATGAAATTAGATTTAGCATCAGGTGTCGATGTGGAGATTAAGATATAATTATGAGTGAGATAGCTTTATTAGGAAAAAAAATTGGAATGACTAGAGAATTTTATAAATCTGGTCAGTTGGTGCCAGTTACTGTGTTAAAAATGGAAAAAGCTAGAGTAATCCAGGTAATAGATAAAGAAAAAAGAGGTTACACCGCTGTTCAACTTGGATACGGAAAAATCAAAAACTCAAAACTAACAAAGGCTATGAAAGGTTATTTTTCAAAAAGAAATACTGAAGCTAAAAGGAAACTTAAAGAATATAGAGTTCAAAACATCGAAAATTATAAAGAGGGAAATGAATTTGGATTAGAGATTTTTAAAGATGTTAAATTTGTAGATACTAGATCAAAAACGATTGGAAAAGGTTTTGCCGGAGCTATGAAAAGACACAATTTTGGTGGTTTGAGAGCTACACATGGTGTTTCAATTTCACATAGATCACATGGTTCAACGGGTCAAAGACAAGATCCTGGTAAAGTATTTAAGGGAAAAAAAATGGCTGGACATATGGGAGATAAATTAAGAACTATGCAAAATATCGAAATTATTAAAACAGATTTAGAAAATGAACTTCTATATTTAAAAGGTTCTATCCCAGGAGCAAAAAACTCTGAAATTCTAGTAAAAGTTTCAGTTAAAAATATAAAAAAAATGACTATCAGTGAAAAACACAAAGCTGCTGAATTAGCTAAGAAAACACCGGAGAAAAAGAAAAAATAATGAAAGTCGATAAAATTAATTTAGATGGTAAAAAAAGTTCTATTGAAGTCCTAGATAAAATTTTTTCAGCTAAAATAAATAAGAAATTAGTGAATATAGTTTTATATAAGACTAATGCTAACTATAAAGGTAGGCACGCAAAAACTAAGCAGCAAAACGAAGTCTCAGGTCCAACATCAAAAATTTATGCACAAAAAGGAACAGGTAATGCTAGACACGCAAGTAGAAAAGCCCCAATCTTTGTTGGTGGTGGTATAGCTCATGGTCCTAAAGGAGAGTTATCATATAAAAAAAGAAAATTGAATAAGAGTGAAAAAAAACAAAGTATAGCATCTTTAATCAGTGACAAGATAAAGAATGATAACCTTCTAATTTTTAGCGATTTTAGTTCTAAGATAAAAAAGACTAAAGAGATGAACTTAATTTTAAAGAAATTTGAAATATCAAATTCAATAATAATCCTAGACAAAACCTCAAAAGATAATGTTGAAAAATCAATTAGAAATATTCCAAATATCAAGGTAACAGACATTAATCATTTTAGTGCGTTTGATTTAGTCAAGTTTGAAAAGGTTGTGTTTACTGAAACATCCGTAAAAGAATTAGAAAAGAGGTATGCTTAAAATGGATAAGATACATTTATATGACAAAATTTTATCACCTTTAGTTACTGAAAAATCAACAAATTTATCAGAACAAAATAAGATTGTATTTAAGGTGCCTTCAAAAGCAAATAAGAAAAATATAAAAAACAACATTGAAAAAATTTTCAAAGTAAATGTTACAAAGATAAATATTATCAATAAACAAAATAGAACTAAATTAACTAGAGGAAGAAAAGTTAAAGTCTCTGGTTTTAAAAAAGCAATTATAACACTTAAAAAAGGTCAAAGTATTGATCTAACAACTGGAATTTAAAATGGCGCTAAAAACATTTAAACCATATACAAAATCTACTCGAGGAACAATTCTTGTAGATAGAACTGGTCTTTGGAAAGGTAAACCATTTAAATCTTTAGTTTCCCCAAAAAATGCAATGAAAGGGAGAAACAACAATGGCCATATTACCTCTATAAATAGAGCTGGTGGACATAAAAAAATGTATCGACATGTTGACTTCTACAGAAAAAAATTTGATATGCCTGCAACAGTTGAAAGAATTGAATATGATCCGAACAGATCTTGTTACATTATGTTAGTAAAATTCGATGATAATTCACATGCATATTATCTTGCACCACAAAAAATAAAGGTGGGTGATAAAGTTGAAAATGGATCAAAAAAAGAGATAAAAATTGGAAATTGCATGCCATTACAAGATATCCCAGTTGGTATAGATATTCACAATGTTGAAATACAACCAGGTGGTGGAGGTAAAATTGCAAGATCTGCTGGAACTTCTGTTACGATTAGTGGATTGGATGGGAATTATAGTTTGATTAAATTAGCATCAGGTGAAGTTAGAAAAATCGATTCAAGATCATTGGCAACAATTGGCGTATTAAGTAACCCTGATCAAAAAAATATAAAAATTGGAAAAGCAGGAAGATCAAGATGGTTAGGAAGAAGACCTCACACCAGAGGTGTTGTTAAAAATCCAGTAGATCACCCACATGGTGGTGGAGAAGGTAAATCAGCAGGTGGAAGACATCCAGTTTCTCCTAAAGGACAATCAGCAAAAGGATTGAAAACAAGAGACAATAAGAGAACTGATAAATATATTGTGAAGAGAAGAAACAAAAGGAAGGATACAAAATAATGGCTAGAGCAGTATGGAAAGGACCTTTTGTGGAAGAAAGTTTAATCAAAAAAGTTGATAAATATAAGACTGATCCAAAAAAAATTCCTATCAAGACTTGGTCAAGAAAATCAACAATAATTCCAGATTTTGTAGGAGTTAGTTTTTTGATTTATAACGGAAAAAAATTTATACCCATTACCATATCTGAAGACATGGTTGGTCATAAGTTAGGTGAATTTGCACCAACAAGAACTTTTTTTGGTCATACACCTGCAGATAAAAAAGCAAAACCTGCTGAGGCAGAGGCTAAGAAATAATTATGAGTAAAAAAAAGAAATTAGTGAAAAAAAAAGAAAAAATAGTTAAATCTATTAATAATAATATTAGATCAAGTGTAAGAAAGCTTAATCCTATTTTAAAAGGTATAGTTGGAAAAAAAGTAGAGTTAGCTATTAGAGATCTTCAGTTTTCAGAAAAAAGAATTACTCGTGATATCAGAAAGACTATTTCATCTGCTGTTGCAAATGCGGAAAATAATTTTCAGTATGATATCGATAAACTTGTCGTTAAAGAAGCTTATTGTGGGAAGAAAATTACCATGAAGAGGTTTAGACCAAGAGCAAAAGGAAGAGCCGCACCAATTTTAAAACCTTATTCAAGTGTTACAATTATTTTATCAGAGGCAAAGAAAATGGAGAGTCATGGGACAAAAAGTTAATCCAGTAGGTTTTAGATTAGGTGTTAACAGAGGTTGGGACTCTGTTTGGTACGCTAAAAAGAAAGATTTTGGTAATTACCTTATAGAAGATTTTAAAATAAGAGAATATATCAAAAAAAATGTAATTAATTCTGGGGTTTCAAAAGTGATGATCGAAAGAACAGCAAACAAATGTTATGTTACAATTTACACTTCTAGACCAGGTTTTGTTATTGGAAAAAAAGGTAGTGATATAGATAAGATAAAAAATAATTTATCTAAGTTTACTTCAAATGAGGTTACTTTAAATATTAAAGAAGTAAAAAAACCTGAAACAAATGCTTATTTAGTTGCAGAAAATATTGCTCAACAATTAGTTAAAAGAATTTCTTATAGAAGAGCAATGAAAAGAGCAATGCAATCTTGTTTAAGATTGGGTGCTAAAGGAATTAAAGTTT
Organism: uncultured Pelagibacteraceae bacterium; assembly: GCA_902602295.1. Classification (GTDB taxonomy): domain Bacteria; phylum Pseudomonadota; class Alphaproteobacteria; order Pelagibacterales; family Pelagibacteraceae; genus Pelagibacter. The sequence continues at coordinate 45,940 of CACKQM010000003.1, forward strand.
CAGTGAGTGGAAGATTGGGTGGAAATGAGATTGCTAGAACTGAATGGTTAAGAGATGGCAGCATACCTTCCCACACATTAAGAGCAGATATAGATTATGCAGAAGCAGAAGCACTTACGACTTACGGAATAATTGGGATAAAAGTTTGGATTTATAAAGGTGAAGTTTTTGCTAAAGAATTTAGTCAAGAAACGAATAAAGTCACACCTAAAGAGGGAAAACAATAAATGTTACAACCAGTTAGAACAAAATGGAGAAAAGCTCACAAAGGTAGAATTCATGGAACTGCCTCAAGAGCGAATTTCATTAACTATGGTGCCTATGCTTTAAAAGCGCTATCTCCTGATAGGGTTACTGGAAAACAAATAGAGGCTGCTAGAGTTGCTCTAACAAGACACATGAAAAGACAAGGAAGAGTTTGGACAAGAATTTTTCCAAATATTCCAGTTTCTAAAAAACCCATTGAAGTACGTATGGGTAAAGGAAAAGGTTCTCCAGAATTCTATGCATGTCGTGTAAAACCAGGAAGAATTTTATTTGAAGTAGATGGTGTTTCAGAACAGATAGCTAAAGAAGCGTTATATAAAGCATCTGCAAAATTGCCAATTAAAACAAAAACCATAAAGAGATTTGCCTAATATGAAAAAACAAGAAATTAAAAAACTATCAAAAGATCAAATTATAAAAAACATCGATAAATTTAAAAAAGATTTATTCAATTTTAGATTTCAAAAGATGAATTCACAGATTACGAATCCAGCAAAAATTAGTGAAACAAAAAAAACAATTGCTAGATTAAAAACAATATTAAAAGGAAAATTAAATGCCTAAGAAAATATTAACAGGTGTGGTTGTAAGTGATAAACCTAACAAAACTATAACAGTTTTAGTTGAACGAAAATATTCTCATCCATTATTAAAAAAAGTAATAAAAGTGAGAAAAAAATACAATGCCCATGATGAAAATAACAAATTTAAAACAGGTGACAAAGTATCAATCATTGAGAGCAAACCTTTCTCAAAAAACAAGAAATTTCAAGTAATGGAGAACACAAAATAATGATACAGGTCCAAACAGAATTAAATGTAGCCGATAACACCGGGGCAAAGAAAATTGAATGTATTAAAGTCTTAGGTGGATCGAAAAGAAGATATGCAAGCATAGGAGACACGATAGTGATTGCTGTAAAAGAGGCAATTCCTAAGGGAAAAGTAAAAAAAGGATCAGTTCATAAGGCTGTGGTAGTAAGAGTAAAAAAAGGAATTCATAGAGATGACGGATCAAAAGTAAAATTTGATAATAACGCTGCTGTTTTGGTTGATGATAAAGGTGAACCAGTTGGAACTAGAATTTTTGGTCCAGTGACTAGAGAATTAAGGAATAAAGGGCAAATGAAAATAATCTCATTAGCCCCAGAGGTTTTGTAATGATTAAAAAAGGTTTAAAAGTTCGAGTTTTATCAGGCAGAGATAAAAAAAAAGAAGGTGAAGTAATTGAAATTGATAGAGCAAACAACAGAGCAAAAGTTAAAGATATTAATATGGTAAAGAGACACGTAAAAACAACTAAGGAGAAAAAAGGTGGAATTTTTTCAAAGGAAAGTTTTATTCATTTATCAAATTTAAAACTAATTGACGAAAAAACAAAAACAAAAAAAACTGAGGCTAAAAAATAATGACTCCAAGATTGAAAGAACTTTATTATAAAGAAATACAACTTGCATTGAAATCTCAATTTGGTTTTAAAAATCTGTACATGGGTCCAAAAATTGAAAAAATTGTCTTAAATATGGGCTTAGGTTTGGATGGAAATGATTCAAAAATATTAAAGTCTTGCGAGGAGGATTTAGCAAAAATAACAGGTCAAAAACCTGTGATTACCAAATTTAAAAAATCAGTTGCGAATTTTAAAACAAGAAAAGGGTCAAACGCTGGCTTAAAGGTAACACTTAGAAAAGATAAAATGTATGAATTTTTAGATAGACTTGTGAATATAGCTTTACCAAGAATTAAAGATTTTAGAGGCCTGTCCGCTAATGGTTTTGATAAATTTGGAAATTACACATTTGGTGTTAAAGAACATATCATATTTCCTGAGGTAAGTTTTGATCGTGCTGATAAGGTTCGTGGTATTGATATTGTGATTGTAATATCAGCTAAAAGTAAAGAGCATAGTTTTGCTCTTTTAGAAAAGTTAAATTTTCCATTTATTAAAAAAGGAGATAACTAAAATGGCTAAATTAAGCTCAATAAATAAGAACAATAAACGAATAAAATTATCGGATAGGCTATTTAAAAAAAGGCAAAAATTAAAAAAGATTGTTATGAATAAAAAACTCCCTTTAGAGGAAAGATTTAAAGCACAACAAAAATTATCAAAATTACCTAGAAACTCTGCGAAAGTAAGAGTGATGAACAGATGTCAGATTACCGGAAGACCTCACGGAGTTTATAGAAAATTGAAAATATCTAGAATTGCATTAAGACAATTAGGTCTGCAAGGAAAGATACCAGGTTTAGTTAAATCAAGTTGGTAGAAAGGAAAATATGAGTTTAAGTGATCCAATTGGAGATATGATAGCAAGAATAAAAAATGCTCAAGATAGAAGCCATAAGAAAGTTGAATTACCTTCTTCAAATTTTAAAACTAAGATTGCTGATATCTTAAAGAATGAAGGATTTATAAAAGACTTCAAAGTGAATAAAGAAAATAATAAATCTTTATTATCTTTAGAGCTTAAATATCATTCAGGAAATCCAGTTATAAGTACTTTTGAAAGAGTTTCAAAACCAGGGAGAAGAATATTTTCTAGTGCAGAAAGTTTACCCAAAATAAATAATGGTTTAGGTATAGCAATTGTATCAACCCCCAAAGGTGTCATGACCGATATTGATGCGAGAAAGCAAAGAGTGGGTGGAGAAATAATTTGTAAGGTGTTTTAATGTCTAAAATTGGTAAAATTAATATTTCAATCCCTGAAAAAGTCAAAGTTGCTTTGGCTGGTAATATCCTGAACATAGAGGGTCCTTCGGGAAAAAAATCAATTAATATTGACTTAGAAGTTTTTAATCTTGATATAAAAGATGGAAAAGAAATATCAATCAAACCAAAAAAAATCGATCAAGAAACCAAGCGATTATGGGGAATGAATAGAAGTTTAATTAATAATGCAGTTATTGGTTCAAGCACTGGATATGAGAAGATACTAGAATTAGTAGGTGTTGGATATCGTGCTGCTTTAAAAGGAAATCAACTTAATTTACAATTAGGTTATAGCCATGATATCAATTTTGATATTCCAGAAGGGATTAAAATCAATGTTGAAAAGCAAACAACTTTAAAAATAAGTGGTGCTGATAAACAACAAGTAGGTGCAATTGCATCAAAACTAAAAACTCTTAGAAAAATTGAACCATATAAAGGTAAAGGTGTGAGAGAAAAGGGTCAACATATTTTGAAAAAAGAAGGAAAGAAGAAGTAATGAAATTAGATACTAGTAAAAGAAAAAGGTTTAGAGTTAGTAATAAGGTTAAAAATGTTGCTTCAAATGACAGATATAGACTAAGTATTTCTAGATCATCAAAGAATATTTCGGCACAAATAATTGATGATATGAAAAATGTTACTTTATTATCAGCATCATCAATTGAAAAAGATATTAAGTCTGGTCAAAAGGTAAATAAAACTGAATTATCTAAGATTGTAGCTGAAAAGTTAGCAAAAAAAGCACAAGAGAAAAAAATTACCAAGATTTATTTTGATAGAGGTATTTATAAATATCACGGAAGAGTGAAGGTTTTTGCTGAAACTTTACGTAAAAATGGAATGGAATTTTAATATGGATAATAATAAAGATAGAAAAACTGACGATATTTTAGAAAAATTAGTTCACATTAATCGTATAACAAAAGTAGTAAAAGGTGGACGTAGATTTGGTTTTTCAGCACTAGTTGTTGTTGGAAACCAGTCCGGTAAAATTGGAATAGCTCACGCTAAAGCAAAACAAGTGCCGGATGCTATAAAAAAAGCAAATGAAATGGCACGAAGAAAACTTATTCATATACCTCTTCGAGAAGGAAGAACGATTCATCATGATGTAAAAGCTAAAGATGGATCAGGCAGAATTGTATTAAGAGCTGCCTCAAAAGGAACAGGAATTATAGCTGGAGGCCCCGTGCGAGCTGTGTGTGAGGTTTTAGGAGTAAAAGATATTGTCGCAAAATCAATGGGTACATCAAATGCCCACAATGTGATTAGAGCTACAATGAAAGCACTATTGAAACAAAATTCGCCAAAACAAATATCTTCAATAAGAAATAAAAAAATTTCTGAGATAATAGAAAAAAGAGGATAATGATTAAATTAAATAATAGAAATAAGATTAATAAGAGTAAACTTAGAGTTGGCAGAGGTATCGGTTCTGGAAAAGGCAAAACATCTGGAAGAGGTGTAAAAGGTCAAAAATCCAGATCTGGTGTGGCGATTAAAAGTTTTGAGGGTGGACAAATGCCACTATACAGAAGACTTCCAAAAAGAGGATTCAACCCTATTAATAAAAAAACAATTGCTATATTAAACCTAGATAAAATCCAATCTTATATTGATAAAAAAAATATTAAAACTACAGATACGCTGAATTCAAATTTACTCAAAAAACTAAAATTAATAGATCAAAATTCAATTAAATTAAAAATTTTAGGTTCCGGAGCCATTAAAGATAAAATCAATATTGAGGCAGATCTTGCATCAAAGTCTGCTGTTGAAAAACTTGAAAAAATTGGTGGTTCAATACAATTAAAAAAATAGTTTAATTTAATGAGCGCATCATCATCAAATACTGATTTAAGAAATAGAATAATATTTACCCTTGCTATTTTAGTGGTCTATAGATTTGGAACTTTTGTGCCTTTGCCTGGGATAGATCCCGAACAACTCAAAATAATGATGGAAGGTAATCAAAAAGGTTTATTAGGAATGTTTAATGTTTTTGCTGGTGGTGCAGTGAGTAGAATGGCAATTTTTGCATTAGGAATCATGCCATATATTTCCTCATCAATTATTGTTCAACTATTGACTGGTGTTTCTGATTATTTCAAAAATTTAAAATCACAAGGAGAAACTGGTAGAGCAAAAATTACTCAGATAACTCGTTATGGAACAGTTTTACTTGCAACAGTTCAAGGTTATGGATTAGCAGTAGGTCTAGAGTCCTCAGCTGGACTAGTAATTAATCCTGGTGTTTTTTTTAAGATTTCAACTGTCACCACGATTGTTTCTGGAACTATTTTTTTAATGTGGTTAGGAGAACAGATTACCCAAAGAGGAATTGGTAATGGTATATCTCTTATTATTTTTGCTGGTATCGTTGCAGAAATTCCAAGAGCTCTAGTCACCACTTTTGAACTTGGTAGAACAGGAGCAGTCTCCACATTAATGATCTTAGCTTTATTTGTTTTATTAATCTTAACAATATTATTTATTGTTTTTATGGAGAGAGCTTTAAGAAAAATACTAATAAATTACCCTAAAAGACAAGTTGGTAATAAAATGTATGGGGGAGAGTCATCTCATTTACCACTAAAGATTAATCAAGCTGGAGTAATTCCCGCAATTTTTGCATCGGCATTACTATTATTACCAGTAACTTTTTCAAATTTTAATTTTTCTGATAATGAAACTTTTTTAAATATAAGTTCATATTTTACTCAAGGACAACCTTTGTATATGTTGCTTTATGCATCAGGAATAATATTTTTTACTTTTTTTTACACTTCAATAACTTTTAATCCAACAGAAACAGCTGATAATTTGAGAAAATATGGTGGTTTTGTACCTGGAATAAGACCTGGAGAAAGCACAGCAATTTATATCGATAATATTTTAACAAAGTTGACAACAATCGGGGCTTTATATTTAACTTTAGTTTGTTTAATGCCCGAGTTTTTAATTGCTAATTATCCAATTCCTTTCTATCTGGGAGGTACATCAATTTTAATTGTAGTTGTTGTTGCAATAGACACTGTAACACAAATACAAACAAGATTAATGAGTTCCCAATACGAACAATTGATTAAAAAAACAAAATTCGGAAGATAATTCGTGAATATAATCCTATTTGGACCTCCCGGTGCTGGAAAAGGAACACAAGCAAAATATTTAGTTAAAAAGATAAATGGTTTTCAAGTTTCAACAGGTGATATGTTAAGGGATGAAATCAAGAAAAATTCTGAAATAGGAAGAAAAATAATTAATGACATGAACGATGGTAAATTTGTAAGTGATGAAATTGTAAACGAATTAATTAAAAAAGTAATTTTTGATGAAAAATATAAAAACAAACTTATTTTTGATGGATATCCTAGATCATTAGAGCAAGCTAAAAATTTAGAAACTATTTTAGAAAGTTCAAATCAAAAGATTGATTATATTTTTTTTCTTAATGTTCAAAAAGAAGTAATAATTAAACGAGTTGAAAAAAGAAAAACTTTAGAAAAAAGATCTGATGATGACTCAAATATTATTCTAAAAAGATATAATACCTATATGGATATGACACGCCCCGTTTTAGATTTCTATTCCAAAAATTCAAACTTTTATGAAATAGATGGTGCGCTTAAAATAGAACAAATAACCGCTAAAATAGATGCTTTTCTTAATGTTTAAGACATTGACTTTGAAATAACTTCTTATATAAAAGGCTAAATTTATCTCAAAATTATGGCTCGTATTGCAGGAATAAATATCCCACAAAATAAATTAGTTCAAGTAGGGCTAACTTATATTTATGGTATTGGTGATAAATTTTCAAAACAAATTTGCACATCATTAGCAATCCCTAAAGAAAAAAGAGTAAATCAACTTACTGATGATGAAATTTTGAAAATAAGAGAATACATTGATCAAAATTTTAAAGTTGAAGGAGATCTTAGAAGAGATTATTCACTGAGCATAAAAAGATTAATTGATTTAGCTTGCTATAGAGGTTCGAGACATAGAAAAAAATTACCTGTAAGAGGTCAAAGAACTAGATGTAATGCTCGAACGAGAAAAGGAAAAGCTATTGCGATAGCTGGAAAAAAATTAACACCACTTAAGAAATAAGCATGGCAAAAGCAGAAAAAAAAGATAATAAAGAACTGAGTCAAGATAAGTCGCCAAAAAAAGCTGTCAAAAGTTCTTATTCAAAAAAAAAGAAAACTAAAAAAAATATCTTAAATGGAATTGCATATGTTCAATCAACTTTTAATAATACAATTATTTCAATCGCTGACACTAATGGAAACGTAATTTCATGGGCATCAGCTGGACAAAAAGGTTTTAAAGGTTCTAGAAAATCAACTCCATATGCAGCACAAATAGCTGCTGATGCTGCTGCATCTAAAGCCTTAGAGTTTGGCATGAAAACTTTATCTGTGGAAGTTAAGGGTCCTGGTTCAGGCAGAGAAACAGCATTAAGAGCGCTACAAGCGAGAGGATTTAGAATTTTATCAATTAAAGATACAACACCGATGCCACATAATGGTACTAGGCCACCAAAAAAAAGGAGAGTTTAATGGATGTAGAAAATGTAAATGTGAAAAATTGGAAATCATTAATCAAACCTGCGAAACTTGATGTTAAAATAAGTGATGATTTAACTCACGCTACAATCATCGCTGAACCATTAGAAAAAGGTTATGGTTTAACACTTGGTAATTCACTTAGAAGAATTTTATTATCCTCAATCAGAGGAGCAGCAGTAACCTCAATTCAAATTGATGGTGTACTTCATGAGTTTACATCTATTAAAGGTGTAAGAGAAGATGTTACTGATATTGTATTAAATGTTAAATCTCTGGCATTAAAATGTGCTGCTGAGGGAACAAAAAAACTAGTATTAGATGCCAAAGGACCTGGTGAAATAAAAGCATCTGACATCGCATCAGTTCCTGATGTTGAAATTTTGAATCCTGACTTAGTTATTTGTAATTTAGATGAAAATACTCACTTCCATATGGAAATGAATGTTAATACTGGAAAAGGTTATGTTCCAGCTGATTTAAATAAACCTGAGGAACCACCTTTAGGTTTAATTGCCATTGACTCATTATATAGTCCCGTTAAAAAAGTTTCTTATTCAGTAAGTACCGCAAGAGAAGGTAAAGCTTTAGATTACGATAAATTAACGATGGAAGTTGAGACAAACGGATCAATTTCTGCTGAAGATGCAGTTGCTTATTCTGCTAGAATTTTTCAAGATCAATTAAAAATGTTTATTAATTTTGATGAACCTGTGGAAGCTCCGGTTAAAGAAGTTTCAACAGAGCCTGAATTTAATAAAAATTTATTAAGAAAAGTAGACGAGCTTGAATTATCTGTTAGATCAATGAATTGTCTTAAAAATGATAATATAATTTATATTGGTGATTTAGTTCAAAAATCTGAGGGCGAGATGTTAAGAACCCCAAATTTTGGAAGAAAATCGTTAAATGAAATTAAAGAAGTTTTAACTGGTATGTCTCTTTATTTAGGGATGGAAATTCCAAATTGGCCACCAGATAATATCGCAGAAATGTCTAAAAAATTAGAGGAAAGTATCTAATGAGACATGGAATGGCAAATAAGAAGTTAAACAGAACTTCTGAACACCGAAAAGCGCTGCTTAAAAATATGCTTAATTCCTTAATAAAGTATGAGCAAATTAAAACAACTTTACCAAAAGCAAAATTTTTAAAGCCACAGGCTGATAAAATAATCACATTAGGTAAAAAAGATAGTTTGCATAATACTAGAATTTTGATTTCTCAATTGCAGGATATTAAGTCAGCAAATAAAGTTAAAAAAACCTTATCTAAAAGATACGAAAAAAGAGCTGGTGGTTATACAAGAATTATTAAAGCAGGTTTTAGATATGGAGATAATGCGCCTATGGCTATAATTGAATTTGTTGATAGAGACGTTCAAGCCAAAAGAGTTGATAAAAAAAAGAAAGATTCAGCAAAAGAAGTTGAAAAAAAAGAAGATAAGAAAGCTGCCACAGCATAAATATAAGCCTTAAATATTCATGATTAGAAGTTTTATCGTTGAGTCAACGTGTAATAACATGCGTATTGATAGATGGTTAAGAAATAAATTAGGAAAAGTACCGCAAAGTCTTATTGAAAAAAGTTTAAGGTTAGGAAAAATTAAAATAAATAAAAAAAAAATAAAAAGCTCTTTTAAGATTAAAACAAATGATAAAATAGAACTCTTCAATATTGATTTTAAAGAAAAAATTAAACACGAGAAAAAACAATTCAATCCATCCATTGAGGTAATAAAATCTAACGAAGATCTGATTATAGATAACAATGAAGATTTTATAGTTTTAAATAAAAATGCAGGAATATCGGTTCAAGGTGGAACAAAGTCAAAAAAAAATCTAGTAGATATATTTGCAAAAAGTGAAATATTTCAAGGAACAAAACCATTCTCTGTTCATAGATTAGACAAAGATACCTCAGGTGTTTTTATTATTGCGAAAAATAGACAAACAGCTCAACTATTGACCTCTCTATTTAGATTAAGAAAAGTGCACAAAACTTATTTGGCAATATGTAACGGAGAAATTGAAAAAGACTCAGGTGAATGGAATGATAATTTAATAAGGTACGATAATGGAAAAAAAATTATTGAAAAAGCTAAAACAATTTTTAAAGTGATAGATAAAAATACCAATGCTAGTTTAGTAGAAATGAAACCAATCACAGGAAGAAAACATCAATTACGAAAACAATTATTTAACATTGGACATTCAATTTTTGGTGATAAAAAATATAATTCGTCTGTTTCATCGAAAGGTATAAATAAAGATTTAATGCTTCATTCCTATCAAATAAAATTTATGATTAATGAAAAAAAATATACTTACAAAGCATTATTACCAGATTATTTCAATAAGTTGTTGAGGACTAAAAGATTAAATTTTTCAAATTAGTTTTAAATATTTCTATTAATTTATTTTCTAAATCATCATAATTTTGATTTTTAATTTGTTTGAGATTAGTAATACCTTTGTCTTTAATCCCACAAGGAATAATCGCGTCATATTTTTTTAAATCGTTATTAATATTGATAGAAAAACCATGATAAGCTATCCATTTACTTACCCTGACCCCAATTGCAGCAACTTTTTTTATGGTTGAATTATCATTGTACCAAATACCAATATTTTCTTTATCAGCAAATGTTTCTATGTCATAGAGGCTCAGGGTTTCAATAATTGATTTTTCAATTACAGATATGAATTTTCTGATATCTTTCTTACCTTTCTTTAAATCAATTACAAAATAACAAATGAGTTGTCCTGGTCCATGATAAGTTATTTTACCACCTCTATTAGTTTTTATAATATTTATAGATTTATCTATTATCTCATTTTCTTTATAGCTTGTTCCCGATGTATAGATATGATCATGTTCTAAAACCCAAATCAAATCATCTACTTTTTTTAGATTAATATCTTTAAGTCGATCTTCCATAAATGATATTGCGTCTTCATATTTTACTGGATTTTGGGACTTTTTAATTTCTATGGGCATTTAAAAATTGTATTCTTTTCATTTTGTATTAAAAGATCCGTCTAAATAATAGGTGTATTTATGACTTTAATAAAAAAAATTAAAGATAAAAAAGTCAATTTTGAATTCAATAAGGAATATATAAAAGTTGTAACAGACAAAATTACCTCAAATGATGCATCTTTTATAACTAGATCTTTTGAGGAAATGCATCCCGCTGATGCTGCTGATATTATTGAGCATTTAAGTGAAAATGACAGAGAAAGTTTAATAAAATTAAATAATTTTAAGATTGATCCAGAAGTATTTGTTGAATTAAATGAGTCTGTTCAATCAGAAATCATTAAATATCTTTCCTCAGATGCAATTGTTAGGATTTTAAAAAATTTAGAGTCTGATGACGCCATAGCTATTTTAGAAAATGTTGAAGAAAAAGATAAAAATTCAATATTAAGTTTATTACCCCCAAAAGATCGATTTGCTTTATTAGAAGGTCTTAGTTATCCAGAGGATAGTGCTGCTAGGATAATGCAAAGAGAATTTACAGCAATCCCAAGTAACTGGTCGGTAGGACAAACTATTGATTATTTAAGAGAGAATAAAGACTTACCAGAAGAGTTTTTAGAAATTTACATTGTTGATGAAAATTTTAAACCTATTGGTGCTGTACCATCCTCTAAAGTATTAAGAACACCTAGAGAAACAAAAATGTCCTCAATTATGGATGATTCAATTTTTTTAGTTCCAGTGGATATGGATAGAGAAGAAGTTGGTAATTCATTTGAAAATTACAATTTAAACTCAGCTTGTGTTGTAGATAAGAATAATAAACTTGTAGGAATGATAACTTCCGATGATGTATTAACAGTTTTAAAGGAAGAGGCTGAGGAAGATGCTTTAAGATTAGCTGGTGTTGGTGACGAAGAAATTACAGATGGTGTTATCACAAAAACTAAAAGACGATTTAACTGGTTACTATTAAACTTATTCACAGCATTTCTAGCTACTTATTGTATAAGTTTGTTTGGTGCAACAATTGAACAAATGGTTGTCTTGGCATTTTTAATGCCAATAGTTGCATCGATGGGTGGTAATGCAGGTATGCAAACTTTAGCAGTTACTGTTAGAACTTTAGCAACAAATGATTTAACAAAAAATAACTTTAATCAAAACATTATAAAGGAATTTAATATTGGTATTCTCAATGGAATAATTTTTGCTGTTATAAGTTCTTTTATCGTTCAAGTCTGGTTTCAAGATTACCAATTATCATTAATAATATCGATCTCAATGATTTTGACAATGGTAGTGGCAGGTTTATTTGGAATACTTGTTCCAGTCACGTTAAAAAAAATGAAAATTGATCCAGCAATTGCCTCTAGTGTTTTCGTAACAACAATAACTGATGTAATAGGTTTTGTTTCTTTTTTAGGTGTTGGGGCTTATTTTTTATAGAATTTTAAAAATTATCAATCAACCTTATATTATTAATATAAAAAGATACGAAAATTTTTGAATTTTTTAATTTATTTGAAATTTTAAGATTTTTAATATTTCTTAATTCGAGATATTCAATCTTAACATTTTGTAATTTATTTATTTCATTTCCAGTTTTATTGAGTACTTTTTTAATATTTGATTCCTTATTTAACTTTCTTTTAAGTTTCATAATATTGGTAATTAATTTTGCAGCCAAATTTTTTTCACGTTTTTGTAATAATGAATTTCTGGAAGATAATGCTAATTTATTTTTTTCTCTAATTGTTCTACATTCTATTATTTTCGAAGAGTGTTTTCTTAAATATTTTTTTAAAAAATATAATTGTTGAAAATCTTTCTCCCCCATAAAAATTTTTTGAGGTTTGATGTATTCAATAAGGCGTTCCATTACATCAATTACACCCTCGAAATGTCCTTTTCTGTACTTAGCACATAATATCTTGTCTTTTTTTGAAATTGTAATCTTAGAGGATCTCTTTACTTTATAAATTTCTTTAACACTTGGTAAATATACATAATTAACTTTAAGTCTTTTCAAAATCGATAAGTCCTTCTTTCTATTTCTTGGATATTTCTTAAAATCATTTTTATTATTAAATTGTTTTGGATTCACAAATATACTTACAATAGTTTTATTACATTTTTTTTTGGATTTTTTAATTAACGATATATGGCCTTTATGAAGACTTCCCATGGTAGGTACAAAACCTAGATTAGACACATTTTCTAATGCCTCATTTAAATCACTATTATTCAATAAAATTTTCATTTGTATAAAACTTTTTAATAAGTAAAACATTTGAATGATTAAACAAGCAATTATTCCTTTAGCTGGTTTGGGTACACGTTTACTTCCATTAACCAGTGTATTTCCAAAAGAACTTTTACCTATTAATGGTAAACCAGGAATTGAATACATTCTAGATGAATGCATTGATGCAGGTATTAAAGAGGTTATTTTTATAATTTCAAATAAGAAGAAAATGATAAAGACTTATTTTTATAATGATAATTTTTATAAAAAAATTATTAAAAAAAAGAAAGATAAAAGAATTAAGGAAGAATATAAAAAAATTTTAAAATATAAAAAAATGATAAAATTTGTTTATCAAAACAAACCACTTGGCACTGGAGATGCCGTTTTAAAAACAAAAAAATTTATAAAACATAATTTTTTTTTAATGTTGTTACCAGATGATCTTATTATTAAAAGAAATTGTTCTAAATCAATGATAAAGATTCATAAAAAATACAACGCTTCTGTTATGGCTAGTATGAATGTTAAAAAAAATAATGTTTCGAGATGGGGAATTTATAAGTTAAAAACTAAAATAAATAAGAATAATTATTTGATCTCAAATGTTATTGAAAAACCTTCTGTAAAAAAAGCACCATCTAATAAAGCAGTGATTGGAAGATATATTTTACCTAGAGAAATTTTTTCAAAATTACTTAAACAAAAACCAGGTAAAGGAGGAGAAATACATATTACAGATGCTATCCAAACATTAATTCAAAATGATAAAAAATTCATTGCTCATAATTTTTCTGGAAAATATCTTGATTGTGGAAGCATGAGTGGTTACATCAAATCAACTTTAGAGATAGCTAAATCATGAAATTGTGTATGATTGGTACTGGTTATGTAGGTTTAGTAAGCGGAGCATGTTTTGCTGATTTAGGAAATGATGTAATTTGTGTAGATAATAATGTTGACAAAATAAATTTACTAAAAAAAGGTAAGATTCCAATTTATGAACCTGGTTTATCAGAATTAGTAATAAAGAATTTTAAGAATAAAAAATTAAATTTTTCTACAGATTTAAAAAAATCAATTAAAGACTCAGACATAATTTTTATTTGTGTTGGTACACCAACAAAAAAAGGCGGCTGTTCAGCAGATTTAAGTCAAATTTACAAAGTTTCTAAAGAAATAAGTTCTTCAATTAATAAATTTAAAATTATCATAACAAAATCAACAGTTCCCGTGACGACAGGAGATGAAATTGAAAAAATATTATCTAAAAGAAATAGCAAAAAGAAATTTTCTGTTGTTTCAAATCCTGAATTCCTAAGAGAAGGAGAAGCAATAAGAGATTTTGTTTATCCTGATCGCGTCGTCATCGGAACTAATGATAAAAAAGCAGGTAGAATTTTAAAAAATCTTTATAGCCCACTTATTTCTAAGGGTGCTTCTTATTTACAAACTTCTAGAAGAGCTGCAGAATTGATTAAATATGCCTCTAATGCTTTTTTGGCAACAAAGATTACTTTTATTAATGAAATAGCTAATTTATGTGAAAAAACCAACATTAATGTTGAGGATATATCAATAGGTATGGGATTGGATAAAAGAATAGGCAGTCGATTTCTTAGAGCAGGACCTGCTTATGGTGGATCTTGTTTTCCTAAAGATACAAAAGCCATTATTACAACAGCAGATAAATTTAAAACAAATTTATCAGTGGTTAAATCAGTGATTAAATCAAATGAAAATAGATCTAAAATTTTACTAGATAGAATTAATAGAATCTTAAATAAGAAAATTAAAAATAAAATAATTACTTTTTTAGGTGTTACATTTAAAGCTAATACAGATGATATGAGAGATTCCTCAAGTTTAAAAATGATACCATGGTTATCAAAAAAAGGAGCAACTATAAAATATTTTGATCCAACTGGTTATAAAACTGAATTTATGAAGTTTAAAAATGTAATTAATAAGACTTCAATAAAAGATGCTGTTCATGGGGCTGATCTTGTAATTATTCATACTGAATGGAATGATTTTAAATCAATTAATTTTAAAAGTTTAGTTAAAGGTAAGAAGTTCATGATTTTTGATATGAGAAATATATATTCTTCATCAAAGATTAAAGACCAAGGATTTAAATATTACAGCGTTGGAAAGTAATAATCTAATTTAACTCAAATATTGCATCTACTTCAACCGAAACACCTAATGGTAAACTATTTGTGCTTACAGCAGCTCTAGTATGCATACCTGCGTCTCCAAAAATTGAAGCTATCAAATCAGATGCGCCATTTATTACTTTAGGTTGATCAATAAAGTCATCTGTTGAATTTACAAATCCTGTTAATTTCAAACATGATTTTATTTTTGATAAATCATTGTCGCAGGCTTTTTTAACTTGGGCAATAATACTTAAAGCGCATCTCTTAGCAGCATTGTAACCAGCCGTGACATCCAATTCTTTACCAACTTTTCCTTTAATTAATTCACCATTGTCATCAATAGAAATTTGTCCTGATATGAATAACATTTTTCCTGTAATTTTTGTTGCAACATAATTACCAACTGGTGCTTTCGCTTCAGGAAGCTGTATATTAAGTTCTTTAATTTTATCTTCAAAGTTCATAATCAATTAATTTTTTTTGATTTTAGTTTTAACTTTATTAAATATTTTCTTTGTACCTTCTTTAATTTGATTTGTTTTTTTTATAGATCCTTCCTTAACTTGATTTTTCTTTTTGACAGCACCTTCTTTAATATTTTTGGCTGTACACGCTAAATACTCTTTCGAAAGTTTTTTCATCCCAGAACATTTATGTTCATCAGCAATTAGTATATTTGTGGAAAATAAATAAAATATTGAAATTATAAATATTTTTTTCATTTTTTTTTCTTACCTTTTGATTTTTTACTCTTATCGTATTCTTTTCTTTTCTCAATCAATATTAAAGCTTCTTCCATCGTTAATTCAGTGGGGTCTTTTTCCTCAGGAATAGTTGCATTGAGTGATTTATATTTTATATAAGGCCCATACTGACCCTTCATGACTCTAACAGGTTTTTTATCCTCAGGATGTTCTCCCAAATCTTTTATCATAGAAGAGGACATTCGACCAGGTTTAGCCTCAGCTATTAGTGTTATTGCTCTATTTAAACCTATGGAAAATATTTCCTCTACATTTTCTATTCTTGCTGATTTATTTTCACATTTTAAGTAAGGACCAAATCTTCCAACGTTTAAAGTAATGTCTTTTTGATTATCTGGATTTATTCCCAAAGATTTAGGTAGCGAACATAAAAATTGAGCTTTTTCCAAATTAATACTCTCTAATTCTAATCCTTTTGGTATTGAAACATTTTTTAAAAGTTCATTTACATCTGACTTTAATTTTTTAGTTTTTTTCTTTTTCTTACTATTTTTTTCAACTTCTAAATCAGAGGGGATTTTCTCGTATTGAAGGTAGGGGCCGAATCTTCCATTTTTCAAATATATATCATTTCCATTTTCATGTTTTCCTATAAATTTTGGTTCAGCTAATTGTGCTTGAGCAGCAGCTTTTGCTTTAGATAAGGGTCTTGTAAATTTACATTCTGGATAATTTGAACACCCTATAAAAGCGCCACCTCTGAAACTATTCTTTAAACTAAGTGTTCCAGAACTACATAATTGACATTTTCTTACTACATTACCCTCATTATCCTTATCAAAAATTAATTCACCTAGACTATCAT
Source organism: uncultured Pelagibacteraceae bacterium (assembly GCA_902602295.1). GTDB lineage: Bacteria > Pseudomonadota > Alphaproteobacteria > Pelagibacterales > Pelagibacteraceae > Pelagibacter. The sequence continues at coordinate 62,464 of CACKQM010000003.1, forward strand.
TGAGTAAATCCAACACCTCTCTAGTTCTTTTTTCTTTTACTTCCGAAACATTATTATTGAAGTCTTTCCAAAAAAGTTCCAAAACTTTAATCCAACTTTCTTTGCCAGTAGTGATCTCATCAAGTTGATCTTCTAATCCTGCTGTAAAATTGTAATCTACATATTTTGAGAATAATTTTTCTAAAAAGGCTGAAATTAATTTACCTCTATCTGTAGGAAAAAATCTTTTATTCAATATTTCTGCATAACCTCGATTAGCAATAGTAGAAATAATACTTGCATACGTAGAAGGCCTCCCGATACCAAGCTCTTCAAGCTTTTTAACTAAACTAGCTTCAGAATATCTTGGTGGTGGTTGTGTATAATGCTGTTCATCTATTAGCGCCTCAATATTAATAGGTCCTTTAGACACAGCAGGTAAAATATTTTCATCATCATCTTTGCTTTGATTATTATAAATCTTTAAGAAACCATCAAATTTTAAAACTGATCCACTGGCTTTACAAATTGTATCATTATTATCTGACGTTATTGTGATAGTATTTCTATCAAATTTGGCTGACTCCATCTGAGAAGATAAAGCTCTACTCCAGATAAGATCATAAAGTTTATTTTGATCTGTACTTAGATATTTTTTAACACTTTCAGGAGTTCTTATAATATCAGTAGGTCTGATTGCTTCGTGAGCTTCTTGCGCATTTTTAGCTTTTTTGCCTGAATAATTCAAAACATCTTTAGGCAAGTATTCATTACCAATTTCTTTTTGGATATAATTTCTGAAACTTGTAACAGCATCTTTAGATAAATTAGTTCCATCAGTTCTCATATAAGTAATTAAGCCAATTGTTTCACCTTCCATTTCTATACCTTGATAAAGTTTTTGGGCAATTTGCATTGTTCTAGATGCACCAAAACCTAGTCGACTTGATGCGGTTTGTTGAAGAGTTGAAGTTGTAAATGGTCCAGAGGGATTACGATTTACTATTTTGCTAGAAATGTCAGTTATACTAAATTTTTTTTTATTAATACTTGATATGGCTTTATTTATCTCTTCTTTATTTCTAAATGAAAATTTTTCAATTTTATTGTTGTCAAGTTGACTAATACTAGCAGTGAAATTTTGATTTGCAGTATCAGCAAATTTAATACTTAAAGTCCAAAATTCCTCAGGTTTAAAAGACTCAATTGCATGTTCTCTCTCAGTAATTAATTTTAAAGCAACAGATTGAACTCTTCCTGCAGATTTTGAACCTGGGAGTTTCGTCCAGAGGATCGGGGATATATTAAAACCAACCAAGTAGTCCAAGGCTCTTCTAGCCATATACGCATCGACTAGTAATGGCTCAATTTGCCTAGGATTTTCAATTCCTTGAATAACAGCTTTTTTGGTTATTTCATTAAATACAACTCGTTCAATTTCTTTATCTTTTAAAAGTTTTTTTTCATTCAAATATTCTTTGACATGCCAAGCAATTGCCTCACCTTCACGATCAGGGTCAGTTGCTAATATAATTTTAGATGAGTCTTTAGCCGCATCAGTTATTTCTTTTAAATATTTTTTTGAAAAACTATCAACTTCCCATTCCATTTTAAAATCTTGATCTGGATTGACAGAACCATTTTTTGACGGCAAATCTCTTATATGACCATAACTTGCTAAAACTTTATAATTATCACCTAGGTATTTATTTATAGTTTTTGCTTTAGCAGGACTTTCTACAATGACCAAATTCATAAACTACAAACTACTCAAAAGCTTTAGATAGTCAATTTAATAAATTTTTGTCTTAGTTTCTTCTTTATTTATCAATCTTTTAATATTTTCTCTGTGAGTAAAAAAAATCAAGATAAACATGATCGTAAAAAAAATTGCCTGATTAAACTGAATAGAAATTAATAGATAGATTGGTATAGATATTGAAGCTACTAAAGATGATAGAGATGAAAATTTAGAAATAAAAAAAGTTACAAACCAACATATAGAAAATATAATTCCAAAATATAAATTTATAGCAAATAAAATACCGACATAGGTAGCAACGCCTTTGCCACCTTTAAACTTAAGCCAAATTGGAAATACATGACCTAAAAAGGCACATAAAGATGCAATATATAAAAAATCTTGGTAGAAAATTTTTACATAAATAACTGGAATGATTGCTTTTAAAATATCTAATGCTAATGTGAAATAACCAATACTTTTGTTACCAGTTCTTAAAGCATTAGTAGCTCCAATATTACCAGATCCGATTTCTCTTATATCTTTTTTTAAAAATATCTTTGTAAGTATATATCCAAAAGGTATCGAGCCCATGAGGTATGAAATGATACCTATCAAAAAAATATCCATACTAAAGCTTAAATAATTCTTTTCCTTTTACAAATGTATTCGTAACCTTACCTTGGAGTTTTTTGTCTTCAATTGAGGTATTTTTTGATTTTGAAACCAATTTTTCTTTTTTTACAATCCATGGTTTACTTATATCTACAACACAAAAATCTGCATCATTGCCAATGGAGAGGTTACCTTTATCTATTTTGAGAATTTTTGCAGGATTTGAAGTAAGCGCTTTAATTAATGTTTCTAATTTTAAAGATCCATTGTGATATAACTCTAAACTTAAAGATAATAGAGTTTCTATACCTGATGCGCCTGTTGCAGCTTGAGAAAATGTTAATCTCTTTGACTCTTCATCTTCAGGTTTGTGATCTGAAACAATCACATCTATTAATCCATCCTTTAATCCTTCCACTAGAGCAATTCTATCTTCCTCACGCCTCAAAGGTGGAGATAGTTTTAAAAAAGTTCTAAAATCACCAATATCATTTTCATTTAAAGAGAGATTATTTATCGAAACACCGGATGTGAATTTTACAATTTCTTTCCTATGTTTGATCACTTCAATAGATTTTTGCGATGATAATTGTGAAATATGATATCTGCATTTTACTTTTTCAAGTAAAGTAAGATCTCTTTCAATCAAAATTCTTTCTGCGATCTCAGGAATACCTGATAATCCTAATTTAGATGCGATAATGCCTGAATTTATCATCCCATTTTTTGCAAGTTCATAATCTTCTGCGTGTTGCATTATTAAACAGCCAATATCTTTTGCAGAATTCATTATCCGAGACATTAATCTGGGATTTTGAATAGTTTTAATACCATCAGTAAATGCTATTATACCTTTACTTTGCAGAAGACCAAATTCTGTCATATTGCTTCCTTCAATATTTTTTGTAAGTGATGCACACGGAAAAATGTTTATTCGAGATTTATCTCTTCCTCTTCTTTTTAGAAAATCGACTATAGATACGTTGTCTATTATCGGATCAGTATTTGGCATTGTTACCACAGAAGTTACGCCACCAGCTAAAGCAGCATTACTTAAGGTTCTAAAATTTTCTTTATATTCATAGCCTGGTTCACCTACAAATACTCTCATGTCAACTAAACCTGGAAATATATATTTCCCCTTTAAGTCAATTGGTTTTTCTCTAGTAGGAAGATTATTTGTATTAACCTTTTTTCCTACCGCTTCTATTTTTCCTTCTTCAGAGATTATAAGACCACCTGTCTCGTTAATTGAATTATGTGGGTCAATTATATTTGCGTTTATAAAATATTGTTTTTTCATTTAAGTACAAAAAATCTTTAAACAGGCCATTCTTACTGCAACTCCTAGTTCTACTTGTTCTTTAATTACGCTTTTATTGATATCATCAGCTAAATTAGTATCTATCTCAATACCTCTATTCATTGGACCTGGGTGCATGATTAATGCATCAGCTTTTGCATGTTCTAATTTATCTGGTGTAAGGCCATAATATTCATAATACTCTCTGTTAGATGAGAGATAAGAACTTGTCATTCTTTCATTTTGTAATCTTAACATCATTACAATATCACAATCTTTTAATCCTTTTTTCATATCGGTGAATGTATTGACACCAAATTTTTCTATTTCCTTCGGCATCAAATTTGTGGGAGCAATTATATTTACTTCTGCTCCTAACATATTCAGTAAATAAATATTAGATCGTGCAACTCTTGAATGTAGGATATCTCCACAGATGGCAATTCTTAAACCTTCAATTTTTTTTTTTCGATTTATAATTGTCAGAGCATCCAATAAAGCTTGAGTAGGGTGCTCTCTTCTTCCATCTCCAGCATTTAAAACTGCACAATTAACTTTTTGAGAAAGTAGATTACATGCGCCAGAGTCTTGGTGTCTTATTACAATAATGTCAGGATGCATAGCATTTAGTGTCATTGCTGTATCAATAAGAGTTTCACCTTTTTTAATTGCAGAATTACTTATATTCATTGACATCACATCAGCTCCAAGTCTTTTTCCTGCTAATTCAAATGAACTTTGCGTTCTTGTTGAGGGCTCAAAAAATAAATTGATCTGTGTTTTTCCTCTTAGTGCATCAATTTTTTTATTTTTGCTTTGGTTTACTTTTATAAAATCGTGAGCTTCATCAAGTATAAGATTAACATCATTTATAGATAAATCTTGGATACCTAACAGATGTTTTTGGGAAATTTTAATAGCTTTATTTGTTTTAATTGCCATTAAAACCAACTCTATAGCTATAAAGTTGTATAATAGCAAGTATTAATTGTTCAAAAAATCTATTGCTCCTTGCAAAATAAAGGCAGCAGCATTTTCATCAATTTTTTTTTCTCTTTTACTCACATTAACATCTAATTGACTGGAAAGATTAAATGCACCAACAGTTGATAGTCTCTCATCCCATAAACAAATTGGAATATCAATGTTTTTTTCAATATACGTAGAAACATCTTTTACTGATTGAGAAGATTTGCCAGAAGAGCCATCCATATTTAAGGGGTTCCCTATTATGATTCCCTTTATGTTGTTTTCGATGATTATTGATTTAAGTTGATCTATGAGGTTTTGAGAGGATTTTTTTTCTATAGTTATAAATGGTGTGGCAATTAATTGTTTTTCGTCACAAATTGAAACTCCTATTCTTTTTGAACCAAGGTCTAAGCCTATCAATCTGCACTTATCTAAGTGATTTTTTTTAAATTCCTCTAACGTGATCATATTGTATATTTTTAACTTAAATGATAGTTTGCGTCATACCTAAATAGCATATGAGTATAGATCTTAAAACAATAAAACATATATCTAAATTATCAAGAATTTCTGTTGATGAAAAAAGGGCAGAAAAATTAGCTGATGATTTGAATTCAATTTTTGAATTTATTGAAAAGCTCAATGAATTAAAAACAGATGATGTAAAACCATTAACGTCAATAGCCGAAACAACTTTAAAATTCAGATCTGATGAGATCAAAAGTAAAAATATTAGAGAACAAATAATTAAAAACTCTCCTGAAGATAATGAGGATTATTTTGTTGTACCAAAGGTAATTGAATAATGTCAGACATTACAAAACAATCTTTAACAGAATTAGTAGAGAATATTAAAAATAAGAAACTTTCTTCAACAGATGTGACCAAAGCATTTATTCAAAGGTCTGAAAAGTCTAGTGAGTTAAATGCTTATATCACAGATGATTTTGCACCTGCTTTAGATAAAGCAAAAAAATTTGATCAGAACCCAAATTTAGATTTAAAATTACCTGGTATACCTATGGCAGTTAAGGATTTATTCTGTACAAAAAATGTTAAAACAACTGCTGGTAGTAAAATTTTAAATAATTTTGTACCAACTTATGAGTCTACAGTTACTGAAAATATTTGGAATGAAGGTGCAATACTTCTGGGTAAATTAAATTGTGATGAGTTTGCAATGGGTTCATCTAATGAGACAAGTCATTTTGGAAACGTACAAAATCCTATTGATAAGAATTTAGTCCCTGGTGGTTCATCGGGTGGTTCAGCATCAGCAGTTGCTGGACAATTAACTCCAATCACAATTGGTACTGATACTGGAGGATCAATTAGACAGCCAGCTTCATTTACTGGAATTGTAGGTTTAAAACCAACATATGGAAGTTGCTCACGATATGGGATAGTTGCTTTTGCTTCCTCATTAGATCAGGCAGGACCAATGGCCCAAAATGTAAAAGATTGTGCTTTATTGCAAGAAGTAATCAGTACATATGATTCAAAAGATTCTACTTCAATTAATTTTAAAAGAAATCATTATAGCAAGGAACTTACAAAAAATATAAAAGGAAAAAAAATTGGAATTCCAAAAGAATACAGAGTTGATGGTATGCCTAAAGAAATAGAGGACCTTTGGCAAAAAGGTATTCAGTACGTAAAAGATTGTGGTGCTGAAACAATCGACATATCACTTCCACATACAAGTTATGCTTTACCAACGTATTATATTGTTGCTCCAGCAGAGGCATCTTCTAATTTAGCAAGATATGATGGTGTAAAGTATGGATACAGAGCCAAAGGTGAAAATTTAATTGATATGTATGAAAAAACTAGATCTGAAGGCTTTGGTGCAGAAGTTCAAAGAAGAATTATGATTGGAACTTATGTATTATCATCTGGTTATTATGATGCATACTATCTTAAAGCTCAAAAAGTGAGAAAACTAATCAAAAATGATTTTGATGAAGCATATAAGAAAGTTGATGCAATTTTAACTCCATCAACACCTAGCTCAGCTTTTAAAATAGGTGAAAAAACAAATGATCCAGTTTCGATGTATTTAAATGATATATTTACAGTACCAGTTAATTTGGCAGGCCTGCCTGGTATATCAATTCCTGCAGGACACGATACTAAAGGTTATCCTCTGGGTTTACAAATAATCGGTAAAGCTTTTGATGAACAAAATATATTAAACATAGCTTTTGCTATGGAGGAGAAAATAAATTTTAAAAACAAAATCACTGATTGGTGGATTAAATGAATAAGAAAAACACAGAATATTTGATTAATCGGAAAGATAATCAATATGAAGTTGTAATTGGATTAGAGGTACATGCTCAAGTATTATCTGAGTCAAAACTATTTTCTTCCTCATCAACTAAATTTGGTGCTGAACCAAATACACAAGTAAGTTTAGTTGACGCTGCGTTTCCAGGAATGCTACCTGTAATAAATGAATTTTGTATTAAACAAGCTATTAAAACTGGCATTGGTCTTAATGCAAAAATTAATAAACGCTCTGTATTTGATAGAAAAAATTATTTTTATGCTGATTTACCTCAGGGATATCAAATATCACAATTTAAAGATCCAATAGTAGGTGAGGGCAAAGTTATTTTGGATATGCCTAATGGTCAAAAAGAAGTAGGTATAGAAAGATTACATCTAGAACAAGATGCTGGAAAAAGTATTCATGATCTTGACCCACAAAATACTTTTGTAGATTTAAATAGATCAGGGGTAGCTTTAATGGAAATAGTGAGCAAACCTGATTTAAGATCCCCAGATGAGGTTAATGCTTACATTAAAAAATTACGATCTATAATGAGGTACCTAGGAACTTGTGACGGAAATATGCAAGAAGGCTCTTTAAGAGCGGATGTGAATGTTTCTGTAAGACCTAAAGGGTCAAAAGAATTTGGCACTCGATGTGAAATTAAAAATGTTAATTCAATTAAGTTTATGCAAATGGCAATAGAATATGAGGCTAATCGGCAAGTTGATTTAATAGAAGAGGGCAAAACTATTGATCAAGAAACCAGACTTTTTGATACGAAGAAAAATGAGACAAGATCAATGAGATCAAAAGAAGATGCTCATGATTACAGATATTTTCCTGATCCTGATTTATTACCTTTAGAGGTATCGGAAAAATTTATTGAAGAACTTAAAAATGATATTCCAGAGCTTCCAGATGATAAAAAGAAAAGATTTATTGAAGAGTTTAAATTGTCTCCCTATGAAGCCAATATTTTAGTGTCTGATATTGATATTGCAAAATACTTTGAAGAAGTTGTAGCTAAAATGGGCAAGAACAAAGATATTAAGTTAGCAGTCAATTGGATTACAGGAGAACTATTTGCTATTTTAAATAGCAAAGGTTTAGAAATTTCTCAAAGTCCAGTGAGTGCCAAGAACTTCGCCATATTGATAAATCTAATTAAGAATGGAACTATTTCTGGAAAAATAGCAAAAACTGTTTTTGAATTAATGATTGATGGAGACAAAGATCCACAAAAAATTGTTGAGGAAAAAGGATTAAAGCAACAAAGTGATCCAAAAGCTTTAGAAGCTTTAATTGACAAAATAATTAATGAGAACAGAGAAAAAGCTATTGAATATAAACAAGGTAAAGAAAAATTATTTGGTTTTTTTGTTGGTCAGGCAATGAAAGCATCTGGTGGAAAAGCAAATCCTCAATTGATCAATGAGATCTTGAAGAAAAAATTATAAGGTTATGGGTTCAGACCTTAATATCACAAAACATTTGCAAGATTACATACTAAAGAATGGTTTGAAACTACATCCAATTCAAAAAGAAATAATAGACTATAATTTATCACTTGGCGATATTAAAAGAATGCAAATATCTATTTCCCAATGTCAATTTCTACATTTGATTATAAAGATCTCCAAAATTACAAAAGTATTAGAGATAGGAACTTTTACAGGTTTAAGCACGTTGTCTATGGCTTTAGCATTACCAGATGAGGGTAGTATAATTGCTTTAGATAAAAATGAGGAAACAAATAAAATTGCTCAAAATTTTTTTAAAAAAGCTAATCAAAATCACAAAATTAAAACAATAATTAAACCAGCTTTAGAAAGTTTGATGAGTATTAGAAATGAAAAATTTGATTTAGTTTTTATTGATGCTGATAAAATGAATTACCAAAAATATTATGAAATTTCACTAGATCTATTGAATAAAGAGGGTTTAGTTATTATTGATAATGTTTTATGGCATGGAGAAGTTGTTAACAAAGATATTAATGACAAATATACGAAAAGTATTAGAGATTTAAATAATTTAATTTCAAAGGACAAAAGAATTGAAAAGGTCATGGTGCCTTTTGGAGATGGAATGACTATCTGTAGGAAGATTTAATGTTCACTATATTTGGATTTTATAAATTTAAAAAAATAAATAATTTAAAAAAAAATCAAAAAATATTGAATAATTTTTTAGTTAATAAAAACATATATGGATCAATTATTATATCAGAAGAGGGTTTAAATGGATCTATATCTGGAAAAAATAAAGATATTAAGGCTTCAATTATTAAATTAAAAAAAATTTTTAGTATTAAAGAATTTGATAGTTTCAATAATTCAAAAAGTAAATTTAAACCTTTCCACAAATCTAAAGTGAAGATTAAAAGAGAAGTCGTTCCAATGGATCTTAAAATCTCAAACAAGATTAAAAAAAAGAATACACATATTGAACCAACGAAGTGGAATGAATTAATAAAAGATAAGAAAACTTTTTTATTAGATGCAAGAAAACCTTTTGAGCATAAAGTTGGTTCTTTTAAAAAATCGGTAAATCCAAATATAGACAACTTTAGAGATTTCCCAAAATACTTAAAAAAGTTAAAAAAAGATCAACCAATAGCAATGTTTTGCACTGGTGGAATTAGATGTGAAAAAGCCTCTGTATTTTTAGAAAAAAAAGGTTTTAAAAATATTTATCAATTAAAGGGTGGAATTTTGAATTACTTAAAAAAAATCAAACAAAAAAACAGTTTGTGGAAAGGTGAGTGTTTTGTATTTGACAATAGAGTAACTCTAAAACATGGATTAGTACAAGGAACCTATTCAATTTGCGGCGGATGTAGACAACCAATTTCAACTAAAGATAAAAAATCTAAAAGATATGAGGAGGGTGTAACTTGTCCCAATTGTATTGATAAACTTTCAAAAAACCAAAAATCTCGTTTTAGAATGAGACAAAGTCAGATATACAAAGCAAAGCAATCTGGAAAAAAATATATTTTTCAAAAAGAATTTAAATAAGGATAATTTTGTCTAAATCAATAAAATTAACAAAAGATCCAATTTGGACACTATTGAGAAGAGTTACGATACCTGCAAGTGTAGGCTCATTATTTCAAACATTTTATAATTTAGTTGATACTTGGTTTGCAGGTAGAATCTCTGCAGAAGCAATAGGTGCAATTGCGAAATCGTTTCCAATATATTTTACCATTATAGCTGTTGGTGTTGGATTAGGTGCTGCAACTAATGCTTTAATTGGTAATTCAATCGGTGAAAAAAAAATAAGAGTTGCATCATTATATGTGGCTCAGTCTTTAATCTTTGCAGTATTAGTGTCAATAATTGTTACAATATTTGGTTTAAATGCATCAAATTATCTTTTAGGTGTCATGGGCTCTGATGTAGCTGGAATAATTTTAACGAGAGAATATTTAGATATTATTTTCTACGGAACTTTTATTGTATTGATACAGATATCTCTAAATGGAACTTTGAATGCTCAAGGTGATACCAGAAGTTATAGAAATGTATTGATATTTAGTTTTTTTCTTAACATTTTTTTAAATCCTCTTTTTATATGGGGATATGGATTTATCCCAGGATTTGGAATAGCTGGTCTTGCTATTGCTACTGTGATTTCTCAATCAATAGGAACGATCTATTTAGCTTTTAAGGTTAATAATTGTCAAATAAGGAATTACCTTAAACCTCAATGCTTTATTCCAAAATTTGAATATTTAAAATCATTAACAAATCAAGCTGTACCAGTAATGTTCAGTATGTTGTTTATTGGTGTAGGTATTTTTAACATCTTATATTTCATAGGTAAATTCGGGGATTTAGCAACAGCTGGTTATGGTGCAGCATTAAGAGTAGAGCAAGTTTTTTTATTACCTGTTATTGGTTTAAATACTGCAGTCCTTTCAATCGGAGGACAAAATTTTGGTGCAAAAGCCTATAATAGAATAAGAGAGCTTTATACTAAGGCTTTATTTTTTGGAATATCATTTATGACTGTTGCTGGAGTAATAATTTTTTTTGGGGCTGAATTTTTCGTATCTTTATTTACTGATAATCAAGAAGCAGTTATGAGTGGAGCTATTTATCTCAAGGTTGCAGCTTTAATTGGACCAATTTATCCAGTCTTCTTTATTACTACAGCAGTATTTCAAGCTGTTAAAAAACCTTTGTATAGTCTCTATTTGAGTATTTTAAGATTAACTGCGTTTCCTTTTTTAAGTTTATGGTATGTGATAAATATAAGAGGTGGTGATTACGAAGATATTTTTTATACTATTATGGTGACTAATTGGGCTATGGGAATTGCTGTTTTAATATTTATTGGTTATTTTCTAAATAATGTATTTAAACAAAATAAAGCTATTTTTAGTTATTAGTTTTTTCCTATCTTCTTTTTTCTTAACTCTAAAAGATGTTAAGTCATATGAAATTAAAGTTGTTGATGGTGATACTATACATTTAAATGGAAAAAAAATTAGATTTAGTGGAATTGATACCCCTGAATTAAAACAAACCTGTAGTAAAAATAATCAAATAATTTTTTGTGGGATTGAAGCAAAAAAATTACTAATTAATATAATAGGAAACAAAGAGGTTGAATGTGTTGAAGAGGGCAAGGATCAGTATAAAAGAATTTTAGCTGAATGTTTTGTAAATAATATCAGTTTATCAAGTTATTTAGTAAAAGAGGGCTATGCTTTTGCATATAGAAAATACTCAAAGAAATTCGTCCCTGATGAGAACTATGCAAGATCAAATAATTTAGGAATGTGGTCAATGAAATTTGAATATCCTTGGGATTGGAGAAAAAAAAATTAATCTTTTTGTAATTTTTTCTCTAATTTTCTAACTAAAAAAGAAACAACCAAAATTAAAATAAGATACTCCAGGATTAAAAATGTATAAATTTCTAGGGGCCGATAAGTTGTCACAACTAATTCGTTTGCTTTTCTTGTTAAATCTCCAATACCAATAATTGACACAAGTGACGACATTTTAAGAACATAAACGAACTGATTACCTATAGCTGGTAAAATATTCTTTATCGCTTGAGGTAAGATAACTAAACGTAATTTTCTAAAAAAACTTAATCCCAAAGAACTTCCCGCTTCCCATTGTGATTTTTTAATTGAATTAATTCCTGCTCTAAATATTTCTGCTTGAAAAGCACTTTCACTAATTGAAAGAGCTATGATACCAGAAACAAAAGGACTAAAACTTATACCTGTCATAATTGGTAAACCATAATAAATCCATAAAATCAAAACGAGTAAAGGAATTGCTCTTACAATCTCTACATATCCAATATTGAGATAGGTTAAAAATTTACTCTTAGCTAGTGATGGAATAGCAACTAAAAGACCTAGGATAATTGAAATAATTATAGAGACTATACTAATATAGATAGTGGTTGTTAAACCACTTAATAAAAACTTTAAGTTAGTTAATCCTTCAATATTGTTTGGAGACAAGATTAACCAATTTAATTCACTTTTACCGCATGAAGTTAATGGGAAAATTAAGAGTAAAAAAAATAAATTTCTCACTCTTCAAGTTATAAAGAATTAAAAACTAATTACTAATTTTTTATAAACTCTTTAAATTATATTTGGCTAATAACTTAGTGAAGAACCCTGAGGATTTTTTATCTTTAATCCATTTATTTACGTAATCGTTCCACTTAGTATCACCTTTTGGCACCATCATCGCTAAAAAAGCCGGATTTTTTCCACCATCTGGAACAATTGCTAATTGAGGATATTTGATAACCAATTTATTTGCTTCTGTTGAACTTGTAATATTACCATCAGCTCTACCTGCTAATACTTCTTGAAAGTCTCTAGCTGGAGCTTCAATTGAGTTTAATTTTGATTTTGGAAAAAATTCTTTTGCCTTTTCTTCTTGAGAAGTACCAAGAGTAGTTGCTATCGTTACGTTTTCGTTATTTAGGGAATCCCAAGTAGGGAATTTTTTTAAATTCTTTTTAAGAACTAGTGGAACAGTAGCATACTTGTAATAAGTATCAGTAAATCCTGCTACTTCAGCTCGTTTTGGAGTTTTTGTTACACTTGTTGAAATATCATACCTTGCTGATGTTATACCAGAGACAATAGTTTTCCATTCTGCTGGTACAAATTCAATCTTTACACCCATATCTTTTGCAAGTTGATTCATGACATCAATGTCAAAACCTTTATATTTATTAGTAGCTGGATCCTTAACTGTCATGGGATCCCAATCCCCAGTAGTGCCAACTTTTAATACACCTGATGATAGTATTTTATCTAAATTTGAGTCTGCGTTAAGTGAGAATGGTAAAAAGGTAAATAATATTAATAATAGTAATTTTTTCATAATTTATAGAATTATATTATTTTTTTTATTATTGAGATCTATAATCTTGACGCACTATCATTCATCCATGAAAATAAATGATCTGAAAAGGATCTTCTCACAAATAAATTTACATCGTTAATGTCCTGATTATGAACAATTATATCAATTTTTGTCAAAATTGTTTGAGTTACAAGGCCTTTTTTGGATTTAAAATCATTAAAATTAAACGGAGATCCAGTTTCAAATAAATCAAAAATTTTATCACCTTTAAGATTTATTAATACAAATTGGTCTGTGACATCAGTTACAGCACCCAAATTTGTTTTACAAATATTTTTATTGAGTAATTTTTCTACATCATAATTATTATGATCTGATTTTAAAATTTCATTTGAAAAAATCATCCATTCATCTGGGCTTAACCAAAGAGCTGTTAATTGATCACTTCTTGAGGAAGTATTTGCTTCATTTGGCAAAAGTAGATTTAACGATTTTCCAACTGCAGATAAAAACTGTCTTTTTTTTCCTCTAATAATAAGTTTCATGACAGGTTTTATTTCTCTCATTTGCAAACCTGGATAAGATTTATCATTTTCAATTACATTTGAATAATTAAGCATTTAATCTTTTGTTCTCCTTGTCTAGGAATACCGGATCTGTAACCGTTACATTGATTTGTTTTTTTTCCATTGGAATTATTAATTTTTGACCCATCATATTTTTTCCACCCTTAACTACTCCAAGAGCAATAGATTTTTTTAAATTTGGACTAAAATAACTAGAGGTAACATGACCTAACATTTCTATTGGTTTTTTATTCATATCTGCAACAATTTGTGCCCCTTCTTCTAATATTTCTTCTGGATTGTCTGTGATAAGACCTACTAATTGTTTCCTATCTTCCCTAATAGTATCTGATCTATATAAAGATCTTTTACCTATAAAATCAAATTTCTTTTTACTAACTATCCAATCCATTTGTAAATCAATTGGTGTCATAGTTGCATCTGTGTCTTGACCGGCTATGATAAATCCTTTTTCCGCTCTTAATAAATGCATTGTTTCAGTCCCATAGGGAGTAATATTAAACTCCTTTCCTGCCTCCATACAATTTTCCCATACTGATTTAGCGTAATTGGCTTGAATATTGATTTCGTAACTTTGTTCACCAGTAAAACTTATTCTCATAACTCGACATTTCACTTTACCAATTTTTGAATTCTTAAATGACATATGAGGAAAATCTTTATCTGATAAATCGATTTCAGGTATTACTTTTTGTATTATCTTTTTACTATTAGGACCACAAACACTAATAGTTGCGTAATGGTCAGTTACAGATGTCAAATACACATCTAATTCAGGCCATTCTGTTTGAAGATAATCTTCAAGTTTACCTAAAACTGTAGCAGCACCACCAGTTGTCGTTGTCATGATATAATGATTTTCGTCTAATCTGGTAGTAACACCGTCGTCATAGACCATGCCATCTTCGTTCAGCATTAAACCATATCGACATTTTCCAATCTCAAGTTTTGACCAAGCGTTGGTGTAAACTCTATTTAAAAATTCAGAGGCATCAGTACCTTGAATATCAATTTTACCTAATGTGGATGCATCTAATATGCCTGCACTATCTCTTGCAGCTTTACTCTCTCTTTGAACAGCTTCGTGCATGTTTTCACCATTCTGTGGATAATACCAAGCTCTTTTCCATTGTCCCACATTCTCAAATTCAGCTTTGTTTTCAATATGCCATTCGTGAATTGGTGTTTTTCTTATTATATCAAAATATTTACCAACATTTCTTCCAACGATAGTACCAAATGTAAGAGGAGTGTAGGGTGGTCTAAATGTTGTAGTACCAAGTTCACCCATTTTAGAAGACGCTGTTTCGGAAATTATTCCTAAGGCATGCATATTACCAAGTTTACCTTGATCTGTACCCATACCTGTTGTTGTATATCTTTTAACATGTTCAATAGACCTAAAACCTTCTCTTAAAGCTAATTTAATATCTTTGGCTGTTGCATCGTTTTGAAAATCTACAAATGATTTAGTTTTCCCTACAATTTTATTCGAAGGCAATAACCAAATATTTTTTTTTGATTTGTTAAATGCTGAATATATTTCAATATTTTCGTATTCGGTTTTTTTGATATTTAAAAATTCTTTGAGTAATTTGGGCGTATTAATTAATATTTCATCTAAAGTAAAATCACCATTACAACTTCCGATACTTATCTGATTTGATGGATAAGTATTTGGAATAAAAACTTGATCATCATCTCTAAATTTAAGTTTTCCACCCGATTGAGTAAATAGATGAACTGCTGGTGTCCAACCTCCTGAAATACCTAAACTATCGCATGAAATATTTTCTTTTGATCCTATAACCTTTTGACCATCTTTAGATAATTTCATTATAGAGACACTATTTATTCTTTTGTATCCAAATGTATCTACAATTGTGTAACCTTTATAAATCTTAATATTGTTTTTTTCAGTTTCTTTAATAAGTTTAGAATCAATTTCTTCTCTATTGTCAATTATCGCTTGTACTTTAATCCCTTTTTGAATTAAACTTATTGCAGTTTCATAAACGCTATCATTATTGGTAAATAAAATATTTTTCTCTCCACATGCTACACCAAATAAATCTGCATATTTTTTTATAGCAGATGAAAGTAATATCCCTGGGCGATCGTTATTGTCAAAAATTAAAGGTCTTTCTATAGACCCTGTGGCTGTAATAACTTTTTTAGCGCGTATTTTAAGTAATCTTTGACGAGTTTTATTTTCTCTTTGTTCAAGTGGCAAGTGATCAGTTAAATTTTCTCTTGCTAATAAAAAATTATAACCATGAAAAGCAGCAACACTTGTTCTGGTTTTAATTTCTAAATTTTCAATTTTTTTAACTTCATTGATTTCCTTTTCTAACCATGAAGCTGAATTTTGATTGTTAATTTTAAAAAATTCTGAGTCTTGATAAATTGTAGAACCACCTAAATATGATTTTTCCTCAACCAATAGTGTTTTAAAACCACTTTTTGCTGCGGTTTTTGCTGCGATAAGTCCTGAAATACCTGCACCAATAACTAATACATCGCAATGAATGTATTTGTGTTCATATATGTCAGGGTCTGGAACAACAGGTGATTTTCCTAAACCAGCAGATTTTCTAATAAAATATTCATATTTCCCCCAAAAACTTGCTGGCCACATAAAAGTCTTGTAGTAAAAACCTGCGGGTAATAATGGACTTAAAAAATTGTTTATACCTCCAATATCAAACTTTACACTAGGCCAACAATTTTGACTTGTAGCAACAAGACCCTCATATATTTCTATTTCAGTAGCTCGTACATTTGGTTCTGTTCTTGAAGTTCCATTATGAAGTTGAACAATGGCGTTTGGTTCCTCTGACCCAGCAGTCATAATTCCTCTAGGTCTATGGTATTTAAAACTTCTACCAACTAGGTGGATGTTATTAGCCAATAGGGCAGAAGCAAGTGTATCACCTTTAAATCCATAATAAGTTGTACCATTAAATTTAAATGAAATTCGATATGTTTCATCAACTAATTTACTACTTTTAACTCTTAAATTTTTTGTCATTGATTATTTAACTGGTGGTTTTTCACCCATTTTGTAAACGGCTTTAATTTCATCATTTGATGTATCCCTCACCATGTTAAACCATTTTCTACAACCATGAATGTGGTTCCATCTTTCGAATTGAATACCTTTAATATTTTTTCTCATAAATAAATATTCTGCCCATTGATCGTCACTTAATTCAGCTGGTTGTTTAGGCCTAACAATATGAGCTTCTCCACCAGCTTTAAATTCACTTTGTTCTCGTTCACCACAAAAAGGACAATTAATTAAAAACATTAGTGTGCTACAGCTGCTGCACCATGTTCGTCCACAAGGTCACCACTTACAAATCTATTCAAATTAAATGCAGCATTAAGTTTGTGCGGTTCATCGTTGGCTATTGTATGCGCAAACAAATCTCCAGAGCCAGGTGTAGCTTTAAATCCTCCCGTTCCCCAACCACAATTAAAATATAAACCTTTGATTGATGTTTTACTTATAATTGGGCTTGCATCTGGACAAATATCTACAATTCCACCCCATTGTCTTAACATTCTCATACGACTAAAGATAGGGTATAACTCTAAAATTGCATTTAATGTCCCCTCAACAATATCATGACTTCCTTTTTGTGAGTACGATACGTAATCATCAGTTCCTGCCCCGATTACTAATTCACCTTTATCTGATTGACTAACATATGCATGAACAGCATTTGACATAACAACTGTATCTATGATTGGTTTCACAGGCTCTGAAACTAAAGCTTGGAGCGGTTTACTCTCTAATGGCAACCTTAATCCAGCCATATTAGCTATCACACTAGAGTGACCTGCAGCTACTACACCAATTTTATTTGTTTTAATAAATCCTTTTGTAGTTTCAATACCTTCAACTGCATCGCCATTTCTCTTAATACCTTTAACCTCACAATTCTGAATTATATCCACACCCATTTCATCTGCACCACGTGCATATCCCCATGCAACTGCATCATGTCTTGCGGTTCCAGCTCTTTTTTGTAAAGTTCCACCTAATACAGGGTATCTTATATCTGGAGATGTATTTATTATTGGACAAAATTTTTTAACTTCTTCAGTATTTAAATATACCGCATCAATACCATTAAGTCTGTTAGCATGGGTTCTTCTTTTTAAATCTCTTACATCTTGAAGATTATGAGCAAGATTCATTACTCCTCTTTGACTAAACATTACATTGTAGTTTAATTCTTGAGAAAGTCCTTCCCATATTTTTAGAGCGTGATCATAAAGACCAGCACTTGCGTCCCATAAATAATTAGATCTTATAATTGTAGTGTTTCTTCCTGTATTCCCACCACCAATCCAACCTTTTTCAACAACAGCAATATTTTTCATATTATGTTTTTTTGCAAGATAGTAAGCTGTTGCTAAACCATGGCCACCACCACCAATAATTACCACATCATATTCTTTTTTTGGCTCAGGGTCTTTCCATGCTTTTTCCCAATTTTCATGATAAGAAAAAGCATTTTTAATAAGCGAAAATATTGAATACTTATTTTTCATAATTAATGAATAATTACTTTATTAATGTTGATTATTCAATACAATCAAAGGCGACAAATTTCTTGGAAGAGTGGGTGAGAGGCTTAAACCAGTCGTTTGCTAAATGACCGTGCGAGGAAACTTGTACCGAGGGTTCGAATCCCTCCTCTTCCGCCATTATTAAAACAAGGGATTATTCTTAAAGAAATCTTTCATTGCAATTGGCTGTTGTTCAAGCACGTATCTATAAACATTGTAGTTTTCCAATACTCTTTGGACATAATTTCTAGTTTCTTTAAATTTAATTAATTCAATCCAGTCGATATAATCAATTTGATTTTTTTGAGGATTTTTGTTTATTTTTTTCCAATATCGAACTCTTTTTGGTCCAGCATTGTAAGCAGCCACTGCAAATGGATAAGCACCGTCATATTCAAGAATTAATCCTGCTATATAATGTGACCCTAGGTTAATATTATATTCTGCATCAGTAGTTAACCTAGATTTTGAATAAGGAAGTTTTGCCTGCTTAGCAACTAGTTTAGCAGTGTAAGGCATTAATTGCATTAAACCTTTTGCACCAGCATGACTATTGGCACTTAAATCAAACTCACTCTCTTGTCTTATGATTGAAAGAATGAAAGCATTATCTGGAATTTTTCTTCCATTAATATATTTGGGTGTGCTTATGATTGGGTAATTATATTTGTTGTGAAATCTTTTTTCATAGGATGCTATTTTAGAAATTTGAATAGCAAAATCAAATCGTTCTATATTTGTTGCAAGTTCAGCTGCTAAAACCTCACTACCACTACCAACATCATCATTAGCCAAATGTCTTAGTATATGCTTAGCATATTTATCTTCATCTAATTCATCAAGTAAATATATCAATTTGACTAAATCTTTTTTGAAAAAATAATCACGATATTCTTTTTTAATAATCATATCTTTTGAAAGCTCAAATTTTTCATTTGGACTAATTTCCATAAATGCCAATTGACCGTAATAAGTGGTCAAATAATTTGTTGCTTCTTTAAACCATTTATAAGATAGATCTTTATCACCAAGTTTTTTATAAGTTTTACCTAACCAATATGCACCTCTAGCTGTACTAATAGGGTATCCAACATTATTATAAAAATTTTCAAAATGTTCTTTGGCTAATACTGGATCATCTAGAAAACTTAATGCAATCCAACCACTCATCCACTCAGCAGCAGCAAATTCAGGTCCATCATTCATTCCATGGTTACTGGCAATTTTATAAGCTAATTCATATTTTTTTTTATATATTAATGATCTGGAAATTATTTCTCTTTCTATCCACCATTTATCCGGACGAACTAAGTAATCTTTTGTGTTTTTTATCTTTAGAAGAATTTCAACAGAACTATCAACTCTTCCTCTTTTTCTTCTCCATTTTAATCTATCGTAATTTAAACCAGCATCATTTTTAAGATTAGATGGAACTTTAGAAATAGCATTATCGACACCATACGATTTACTCATCAATAGTTGTCTCGCTGTATATAATAGTTCATAATCTTTAGGTAAATATCTTAATAGTCGTTTTAAGTCCCAGTACTTATTATTCCAAGCAAGATATTCTGCTCGTTTAATATAATCGTCTGCATCAAGATATTTCTTAAATTTTTTACGATAAAATCTTAAATCTGTTTTAGACAATTCAGCTGATATCCAGCCTTCTTTAATGAATCTTATTCCTTTTTCCTTATTACCATTAAGAATAAAACTTTCACCCAATATCATTTTACCAAAACCACTTAAAGGTTCCGCAGGACCAAACCATTCTATAATTTTTCGTGGACTAACTTTTTCTGTAGAAAGTTTATGCTCTGCTAAATATTTTATTCTTCCAATTCTAGGATAATCTTCATTTGAATCTATAAATGTTTTATAATCATAATAAGAAGCTTGATTTCCCTTTGTAAGTAAATGCCTCCATTGAATAAAGTCATATATAGATTTATCTTTAGCTCTTTTGGCAGTTTTAATTGCAGCTGTCCAACTAGCTTTTTTCATTTCGGAAATTGCTTTTTTTGCTAATGCAAAATCTTTTTTACGATAATATTTTGATATCTTTATTTCTGTTGTTTTTTTTGTTCCAGCGATTAATGGTTTTTTTTTGGGAAGTATCAGTCCACTTATCTTCTTTTCTGGCTTAGATTCAATTTTTTTTTCTATCTCTTTTGTTACTATTTTTGGTATTGGTTTGGGTAAGGGTTTTAGTACATCTATTAATAATTTTTTTTGTGTTAGCTCATCAGATTGGATAGGTTTTTTTAATGGGATTATGTCAGATTGAGCTATAGTTTGTAGACCGAATAAATTAATCAATACTATCCAAAATAAGATTTTTTTAATCATAATCTTTTACTATATGAATCTACAATGTATGTTATAAGTATTTATGTTTAAAGGATCAAATGTTGCTTTAGTCACCCCGTTTAAAAATGATAAACTTGATGATGAGACATATATTAATTTAATTCATTTTCATATCCAAAATGGGACAAATGGATTAGTTCCAGCAGGAACAACTGGTGAGTCACCAACTTTAAGTCATGATGAACATGAAAGAGTGATTGAGTTATGTGTAAAAGAAAGTAATGGAAAATTACCAGTTTTTGCAGGTACAGGATCGAACTCTACAGAGGAGGCTATTTCACTTACAACTCATGCAGAAAAAATTGGAGCCACAGGCGCTCTTATTGTAACACCTTATTATAACAAGCCAACACAAGAAGGCTTATACCAACATTATAAAGCAATAAATGACAAATGTGGAATACCTATAATAATTTATAATATTCCTGGGAGATCGGTTATTGATATGTCAGTTGATACGATGGCTAGATTATTTGAATTGAAAAATATTATTGGTGTTAAGGATGCAACTGGAGACCTAAATAGGGTTGAACAAACTTTAAAAAAGATGGGAAATGAATTCATTCAATTAACTGGTAATGACGATAATGCTTTAGAATTTAATAAAAGAGGTGGAGTGGGAGCTATAAGTGTTACTGCAAATATTGCTCCAAAACTTTGTTCTGATTTTCAAAAATTTTCAAAATCTGAAAATAACGATGAAATTAAAGAGGCTGAAAAAATTGATAAAATATTACAACCTCTTCATCATGCAATGTTTGTCGAAAGTAATCCAAGTCCAGTAAAATACGCAGCAAAATTATTAAATCTTTGTGATGATAATGTAAGACTACCTCTTGTAAAAGTGACAGCTGAAACTAAGGATATCGTTAAAAAAGCACTTCATTCTGCAAAACTAGTTTAATGAAAAAAAAAACCAATAGTGGTTTAAAAATAATTTGTCTTAATAAAAAAGCTAGTTTCAATTATTTTTTTGAGGATTTGTTTGAAGCAGGTATTGTCTTAAAAGGTTCTGAAATAAAATCAATTCGTAATGGTAAAGTTAACATAGCAGATTCTTACGCAATAGAAAAAAAAGGTGAAATAGTCTTGATAAATTCACATATTGCATCTTATAAGCAAGCTAGTTATTCAAACCATAATCCAACCGATGAAAGAAAATTGTTATTAAATAAGAGAGAAATTAATAAACTAATTGGGAAAATGCAAAGAGACGGGCTTACAATAGTACCTACAAAAATGTATTTTAAAAAAGGAAAAGCAAAATTAGAGTTAGCTGTAGCCAAGGGTAAGAAACAATTTGATAAAAGAGCAGTAAAAAAACAAAGAGACTGGAATCGTGATAGAGCAAGATATATTAGAAAATCAAGTTAATCCTGTCTATTTAGGTATAGGTTCTAATCTTGGAAATAAAATCAATAATATTGAATTAGCTAAATCAAAATTAATTCTTAATGATATTATGATAGTAAAATCATCAAGCTATTATGAGAGTTTGTCTTGGCCTGATAATAACAATCCTAAATTTTACAATGTTGTAGTTAAGGTTCTAACTAAATTATCACCTTTTGAATTAATAAGTGTTTGTAAAACTATTGAAACAAGCCTGGGACGAAAGAAAAGACTTCGAAATGCTCCTAGAGAGTGCGATATTGATATAATTGATTTTAATAGAAGAAAAATGAAAGGTGAATTAAATCTACCTCATTCAAGAATGCATAAAAGAAATTTCGTCCTTTTTCCATTATTTGAGATAGATAAAAATTGGAAACATCCAGTTTCAAAACATTCCATAAAAAAACTATTATTATCATTAAAAAATAGAGACATTAGGTCTATTAAACAAATTTAATTTAGTGATATAGTGTTTGAATGCTTAATTCTGAAGATTTAATAAATAAAGTAAAAATTTATAACAAATTTTTAAACCCTGAAAAACTGAATAAAGCTTATGATTTTGCTGTTAAAGCACATAGTAATCAAAAGAGAGCTTCAGGTGACCCATATTCAGTACATCCAATAGAAGTCGCAAATATCCTAACAGATCTCAAATTAGATAGCGCTACTATTACTACTGGTTTATTACATGATACAATCGAAGATACCTACGCTACTTACGAGACCATTAAAGGAGAATTTGGTGAAGAGGTTGCAGATTTAGTTGATGGTGTTACAAAAATTTCAGTTTTTGAAAACACCGCAACCACAAACTCAAAAGCAGAAAACTTTAGAAAACTTATTTTAGCCACATCAAAAGATATAAGAGTTTTGTTAGTTAAAATTGCAGATCGTTTACATAATATGAGAACGATAAAAGCTATCACTAAAGAAGATAAAAGAAAAAGAATTGCACAAGAGACAATGGAAATTTATGCACCATTAGCTGATAGAATGGGAATGCATAGAATTCGTGATGAGCTAGAAGATTTATCTTTTGAGGTTTTGAATAATGATGCAAGAACACTAATTCAAAATAGATTAGATGAAATCAAATCTGACAAAAAAGATATTTTCGAGTCTCTTTCTATTGAAATTAACACTTTGTTAAATGACAATAATATACAATCTAAAATTTATGGAAGAGGCAAAACACCTTTTTCAATTTGGAGAAAAGTTCAAAAGAAACGAGTTTCTCTTGAGCAAATAACTGATATTATTGGATTTAGAATAATTTTAAAAAATATTGATGATTGTTACAAAACTTTAGGGATAATACATAAAGAATACAATTGTATACCTGGCAAATTTAAAGATTATATCTCTTCACCTAAAATTAATGGTTATAAATCAATTCATACCGCAGTTATTGGATCTAATAAAAAACCCATAGAAATTCAAATTAGAACAACAGAAATGCATGATTTCGCTGAAAGAGGTATTGCTTCACATTGGCAATATAAATCCTCTGAGAAATTTAATTCTTTAACTTGGAAAGAATATGACTGGTTAAAAGATTTAGTTGAAATCATTGAAAAAAATGAAAATCCAGAACATTCGTATGAATATACAAAACTACAAATGTTCCAAGAAAATGTATTTTGTTTTACACCAAAAGGATCGGTTATTAAATTACCAAAAGATGCTACTCCAATTGATTTTGCATATGCCGTACATACTAAAATAGGAGATACCGCAATCGGATGTGAAATTAATGGTAATAAAAGTGAACTCCAAACTATTTTAAGAAATGGAGATCGAGTTAAAATTATTACCTCTAAAAATCATTCACCATCATTGCATTGGATCCCAATAACAAAAACAGGAAAAGCAAGGGCAGCTATAAGACGTTATTGGCATGAAAAGGGAGAAAGAAAAGAGGAAAGAGTAAAAAAGTACAATACTACTTTATGGATATCTTTACCAGATAAACCCGGTCAGCTTGGTAATGTTAGTTCATTAATCGGAGAGCATAAACTGAATATTTCAAACCTTGTGATGGCAGGCAAAAACCCTAACTATATAAATTTTAAATTTCAATTAATCATAAGAGATTTAAAAAATTTCACTAATTTTATTGCAGAGCTAAAACAAAAAGGTATAAAATTTAAGATAATTAGACACGAAGATAAAAGAAATGCTTTCACACAAAAAATCCTTAGATATTTTAAGAAAAACTAATGCATTATTAGAGGGACATTTTGTTTTATCTTCTGGATTACACTCTTCAAAATATATTCAATGCGCAAAACTATTAAGTTTTCCGCATAAGGCAGAGAAAATTTGTAAATCTTTAGCCGGAAAAATTAAGAAAAAATTTAAAAACTTCGACTTAATTTTATCACCAGCAATGGGAGGTATAGTAATCGGTTATGAAATTGGTAGACTGCTTAAAAAAGAAACTATTTTCTGTGAAAGAGTAAAAGGGAAATTTCAATTAAGAAGAGGTTTTCAAATTAAAAAAGGATCAAAAGTATTAATTATCGAAGATGTGATAACCACAGGCAAATCAAGCATGGAATGTGTAAAATTGATTAAAAATTCAAAAGCAAAACTAATTGGTTTTGCAACAATTATTGATAGATCATCAAAAAATAATTTAAAGATAAAAAAAAATATAGTTTCACACCTCAAAATTTCTGTTCCAACTTATAAAAAGAACAACATTCCAAATGAGTTGAAATTAATTCCAATTTCAACGCCAGGAAGTAGATACACGAAGTGAGACGTCTTGGAGTAAATATTGATCATATAGCAACCCTGAGAAATGCTAGAGGTGAATTACATCCAGATCCGATATTTGCAGCTAAATTTGTTAATAAAGCAGGGGCTGACTCAATAACAATTCATCTTCGTGAAGATAGAAGACATATAAAAGATAATGATGCAAAAAAAATTTGTTCTTTAAAAAATATTTTAGTTAATTTGGAAATCTCAACTAACTTAAAAATGATAAGTAAAGCGTTAAAAATAAAACCAAATTATATTTGTTTAGTGCCAGAAAATAGAAAAGAAGTTACCACGGAGGGAGGTTTAAACTTAAATAAAAATAAAAATAAAATTAAAAATATAATTTTGAAATTTAAAAAGAGA
>CACKQM010000004.1:0-45880 GCA_902602295.1 uncultured Pelagibacteraceae bacterium
GACCACCAATGGCATATCCATCAAAATTTAGATTTAACAAACCTTTTAGAGACAAAAGTCTCAAATCTTTAAAAAGTCCTCCTTGGACTATGCCAAAAAGAGCTTTATGAGGATTTTTTCCAAAGGCTTTTTTGGATCTTTCAGCCCAATATAATGATAGTTCCATTGATTTTTTAATCAGTTCATAGTCATCCGTTTTCTTTGGACATTCATCCATAATCATTACAATATCTGAGTTCAAGCCAAGTTGAATTTTTATACTTTCTTCAGGGCTCAAATAAAATTTTTTTCCATCAACATGAGAATTAAAAATTGCTCCTTTTTCTCGGTCTATTTTATTTAATTTTGAAAGAGACATTACTTGAAAACCACCTGAGTCAGTAAGTATTGGTAAATCACAATTCATAAAGGAATGTAATCCACCAGCGTTTTGAATTCGTTCAACTCCTGGACGGATCATTAAATGATATGTATTAGCTAAAATTATATCTGAGCCAGTTTTTTTAATATCGTCAATCGTACAAGCTTTTATAGTTGCCTGAGTTCCAACTGGCATAAAAGCAGGAGTTCTAATAATACCTCTATGCGTTTCTATAATTCCTTCTCTTGCATAGCCATCTTTGTTCAATAATTTAAAGGCAAATTCTTTTAATGCCATTAAATATTATAATGATTTAAAACTAATTATTTTATCTGGGTCAGTGACGGCACCATTATTGTTCTCATTACCACGTTTAATTTTATCAACAAATTCCATTCCTTCGATCACTTTTCCAAAAACTGTATATTGGTTATCTAAAAAAGGAGCAGGTTTAAAACAAATGAAAAATTGGCTATTTGCACTATTTGGATCTTGTGATCTAGCCATAGATAAAGTTCCTCTATCATGAGGTAAATTATTAAATTCTTGTTTTAGGTCTGGTAAATCTGATCCTCCCATTCCTGCCATTCTTAAATTAAAATCACTTGATGATGAATTTCCAAATTTTACATCACCAGTTTGTGCCATGAAACCATCAATAACTCTGTGAAAAACAACATTATCATATTTACCGCTATTGGCTAAATCTTTAATTCTTTTAACATGATTAGGTGCTACATCTTCAAATAATTCAATTTTAACATCTCCATCTTTAAGTTTCAAAATCATAATATTCTCCTGTGACATTACTTGGTTTATGGTTAAAAAAAAGAAAATAAATATATTTATTAAAATTTTATTCATATTTTCTTTTTAGTAATTTAATTGTACTTTTGGTAGTAAATTTTTTGATATCACCTTTTAAATTTACTATTTCTTTAACAAATCTTGATGAAATAATCTGATTTTCAACATCAGACATTAAAAAAAGAGTTTCAATATTTTTATTTAATTTTCTATTCATCCCTGCTAGTTGAAATTCATATTCAAAATCTGAAACTGCTCTTAATCCTCTTAAAATAATATTTGATTTATATTTTTTGCATAATTCAGTGGTTAAAGAGCTAAAAGAAATTACGACAACTTTTTTTTTGTTCAGTTTCAAATCATAAAATAAAGCTTTTTTTACAATTTCAATTCGTTCATCAGAATCGAATAAATAATCCTTATTTTCAACGTTAGATACTGCAACAACAATCTTATCAAAAAGTTTTAAACCTTTTCTGATAACATCAATATGGCCAAACGTAATTGGATCAAATGTTCCAGGATAGATTGCAACTTTATTCATTAAACTAAGTTATCATCTATTTTATCAGCTGAAACAACTTTTTCTTCTCCAGTTAATTTAATTATTCTAACACCCTGAGTATTTCTACCCGCAGTTCTAATTTCTTTTACCGCTACACGTATTACTCTTCCTTTGTTAGTAGATATAAGTATTTCATCACCATCATATACAGGGAAAGAGGATGAGATATTACCATTTCTTGGTGAATTTATAATTCCGATAATTCCCTTCCCACCTCTATTAGTTACTCTATATTCTGTATGACTAGTTTTTTTACCAAAACCATTTTCTGTTATTGATAATATGAACTTTTCTTTAGCTTTTAATTCTGATTGCTCATCTTTTGATTTCTTCCCATTTTTTTTAGATTTATCATTATCTATAATTGAAAGGGAGACAATTTGATCATTTGGAGACAAAACAATACCTTTGATCCCTTTTGAGGATCTACCCTTAAAAACTCTCAATTTTTTAGACTCAAAACGTATACATTTTCCTAATTTGGTACTTAAAATTATATCTTGATCATCCTTGCAAATTTTAACACCCACAATTTTATCATTATTGTCCAATTTCATTGCAATTTTTCCAGATGTATTGATTGAAGAAAAATCCTCTAAACTATTTTTTCTGATTTTCCCTTGAGCAGTAGCAAATACAATTTGATAATTTTTCATTTCAGACTCATTATCAGGAAAAGGCATAATAGAACTTATTGACTGATGGTTTTTTAGTGGAAGAATATTAAACAACGATTTTCCCTTAGAAACTGATGATCCCTCAGGTATTTTCCAGGCTTTTATTCTATAAACTAAACCTTCTGTAGAAAAAAACAAAACTGAGGTATGAGTGTTAACTGATAGAGTTTGGACTACAGAGTCTTCGTTTCTAGTAGTCATACCAGTTTTTCCTTTACCTCCTCTTTTTTGTGTCTTAACACTATTCAAAGATCCACGTTTGATGTAACCCTGTAATGTAATTGTAATCAATACAGATTGTTTTTGAATGGTTTCTTCTATATCGTAATTTAATACTGCATCAATTATTTTGGTTCTTCGAGGTGATGAATATTTATCTTTAATATTCTTTAACTCTTCACTGATTACTTTTAACAATTCTTTTTTAGATGAAATTATTTTTTTATATTTTGTAATTACTTCAGCTAACTTCTTAATTTCTATTTCAATTTCGTTTATTCCTAACGCAGTCAGTTTTTGTAATCTTAATTCTAAAATAGCATTCACTTGTAAAGTTGATAAGGAGTACAAAGTTTTAGATTTTGAACTTTCTACAAGTGAAATTAATTTCTTTGACTTATTAATTTTCCATTTGGTTTGTAAAAGAGATTTCTTTGCATCTTCTGGATTTTTTGATGATCTGATTATTTTGATAACTTTGTCTAAATTTTCAACTGATACAGATAGACCTATTAAGATATGTGCTCGCTCCTCTGCTTTTTGTAAATCAAATTTTGTTTTTTTGACTACAACGTCCTCTCTAAAGGATAAAAAATTTGATAAGAAATCTTTTAAGTTACAAGTTTCAGGTTTACCATCAACTATTGCAAGTGTATTAAATCCAAATGAACTTTCAATTTGTGTATTCTTGTAAAGTTGTCTTTTTACTGTTTCGGGTTCTACCCCACTTCTCAAATCTATTGAAACTCTGATTCCTTCTCGATTAGACTCATCTCTTATATCTCTTATACCCTCAATTTTTTTTTCTCTAACAAGCTGAGCAATTCTTTCATTCAAAACAGACTTATTAACTTGATAAGGAATTGATGTGATAACCAATCTTTCTCTTCCATTTTTTAAACTCTCTATAGAAATTTCACCTCTAATTTTAAAAGAACCTCTGCCTTTGTTATAACCTTGTTTTATCATATCTTTTCCAATTATTACTCCTCCTGTTGGAAAATCAGGTCCAGGTATGTGCTTCATAAGATCTTTAATTTTAATATCTTTATTTTCAATTAAAGCTAATGTCCCGTTAATTATTTCACCTAGATTATGTGGTGGTATGCTAGTTGCCATTCCAACTGCAATCCCACCCGCACCATTTACTAATAAATTAGGAAATTGAGCTGGTAAAACTGTTGGTTCTTTCTCAGTTTCGTCGTAATTATTTTTAAATGAAATTGTATTTTTTTCGATATCATCAATTAGATATTGTGAAACTTTAGATAATCTAGTTTCTGTATATCTCATCGCAGCAGCAGGATCGCCATCAATAGATCCAAAATTTCCTTGTCCATCAACTAAAGGTAAGCTCATTGAAAAATCCTGAACCATTCTTACTAGAGCATCATAAACTGACTGATCTCCATGCGGGTGATACTTACCAATAACATCTCCAACAATTCTTGCAGATTTTCTAAATTGTTTTGACCAATCATATCCACCTTTGTACATCGCATACAAAATTCTTCTATGAACCGGTTTTAAACCATCTCGTATATCAGGAAGTGCTCTACTGACTATAACACTCATTGCATACGATAGATAAGATGAGCTCATCTCATCATGCATTGAGATTAATTTTATATTCTTATCCTCAGGAATTTCAGTTTTTTGCATAAATATTAAAATGGAATTTCATCATCCATGTCATTTGAAATTTGTGACATGTCATCATTATTAGATTGAGTATTATCATTTGAAATACTTCCACCTGAATTACCTCCACCTAACATAGTTAAAGATGAGTTATATCCTTGAATAACAATTTCAGTCGAGTATTTGTCTTGACCAGACTGCTCATCTTTCCATTTTCGAGTCGTTAATTGTCCTTCAACATATATTTGCGCTCCCTTTTTTAAATATTGTTGGACAACATTTACCAATCCTTCATTGAATACAACTATACGGTGCCATTCTGTTTTTTCTTTTTTTTCACCAGTATTCTTATCTTTCCAAGATTGACTTGTTGCGAGACTTAATCGTGCAACACTTTTGCCATTTACCATTTGTTTGATCTCTGGATCTGCGCCCAAACGACCAATTAAAAGTACTTTATTTAAACTTCCAGCCATAATATTTTAATATTTGTTAAATTTGTTAATTAGAACTATACCACAATTTACTCTGAATATTAATTTTATTAAGTCAAAGCAACAAAAATTATGATGAAAAAGATAGTTATTAAGGGAGCTAAAGAACACAATTTAAAAAATGTTTCATTAGAGATACCCAAAGATAAATTTGTTGTCATAACTGGTCTATCAGGATCAGGAAAGTCGTCTTTAGCTTTTGATACAGTCTATGCAGAAGGTCAAAGAAGATATGTTGAGAGTTTATCCGCTTATGCAAGACAATTTTTAGATAAAATGAAAAAACCAAATGTTGATTTAATTGAGGGGTTAAGCCCAGCAATATCGATAGAGCAAAAAAATACTTCTAAAAATCCAAGATCAACTGTTGCTACAGTTACTGAGATATATGATTACATGCGTGTTTTATATGCAAGAGCGGGTATACCTTATTCACCTTTTACAGGTAAACCAATCACATCACAAACGATTACACAGATTGTGGATAAGATTAAAGAGCTGCCAAAAAAATCAACTATATATATTTACGCTCCGGTAGTTAGAGGAAGAAAGGGAGAATATAAAAAAGAAATTCTAAATTATAAAAAAAGAGGTTTTAGAAAGATCAAAGTAGACGATGTAATTTATGATATTGATAAAGTTCCTGAATTAAATAAGAAAATTAAGCATGACATATATATTCTGGTCGATAGAATAGTTCTAAATTCATCTTTAGGAAACAGATTAGCTGAAAGTATTGAGTCTTCTGTAAATTTAGCGAATGGATTAGTATTCGTTGAATATGAAGATGAAACCTTACCAAAAAAATATAGAAAAGTAGAAAAATTAATATTTTCGACTAAATTTGCATGTCCTGAAAGTGGCTTTACAATTGAGGAAATTGAGCCAAGACTTTTCTCATTTAATAGTCCTTTTGGTGCTTGTGAAGAATGTGAGGGAATTGGAATTAAACTAAATGTTGATCCAAATTTAGTAGTACCAAATCATAAAAAAAGTATTGCGGATGGAGCTATTGAACCCTGGGCTAAAACAACCACTCTATATTATGCACAAACATTATCTTCTTTAGCAAAACATTATGGCTTCTCGTTAGATGAAAAATGGTCAAAACTTTCAAAAAAAATAAAGGATATCATTCTTTATGGATCTGATGATGAAGAAATAAAATTTTCATATGATGATGGCTATGAAAAATACTCACATAAAAAGACATTTGAAGGGGTAATAAATAATTTAGAAAGACGATATTTAGAAACTGATAGTGATTGGAAAAGAGAAGAAATAGCCCAATATCAGTCAGATACTAAATGTGAGAGATGTAATGGTCATAGATTAAAAGATGAGGCATTATGTGTAAAAATTGATGGCTTGCACATTAGTGAAGTGACTGAAAAATCAATTTTAGATGCTGCAAAATGGTTTGAAAATTTAAAATTCAATTTAGATAAAAGACAAGTCAAAATTGCCGAACATATCCTCAAAGAAATTAATGAAAGATTAAATTTTCTTTTAAATGTTGGTCTTGATTATCTAACATTATCAAGAGAGTCTGGTACTTTATCAGGAGGAGAAGCACAAAGAATCCGTTTAGCATCTCAAATTGGCTCTGGTTTAACTGGAGTGTTATATGTTTTAGATGAACCATCTATTGGTTTGCATCAAAAAGATAATGTAAAACTGATTAATGCTCTTAAAAGATTACGAGATTTGGGAAATACAGTAATAGTAGTTGAGCATGATACTGAAACGATGGAAAATGCAGATCATATTATTGATCTTGGTCCTGAAGCGGGAAACAAAGGCGGTGAAGTTGTTGCGCAAGGAACGTTTGATGAAATAACAAAAAATAAGATTAGTATTACAGGAAAATATCTTTCAAACAAATTAAGAATTGATGTTCCCAAGAAAAGAAGATTAGCAAAAAATGGAAGGTTTCTTGAGATAACAGGTGCAACCGGTAATAATTTGAATAATGTTAATTTAAAAATACCTTTAGGTAGTTTAACTTGTGTCACTGGTGTATCAGGAAGTGGTAAGTCAACATTAATTTTACAGACATTATACAATGCATTAAACTTAACTTTGAATAATAATAAATCTAGAAAAATTCCAAAACCATTCAAAGGTTTCAAAGGCACAGAATTAATCGATAAAATAATTGATATTGATCAATCACCTATTGGTCGTACCCCTAGATCTAATCCAGCAACTTACACTGGGGCTTTTGGACCAATTAGAGATTGGTTTACAGGATTACCTGAGTCAAAAACAAGAGGATACAAACCAGGAAGGTTCTCTTTTAATGTTAAAGGAGGTAGGTGTGAAGCATGTGAGGGGGATGGAGTTATTACATATGAAATGCATTTTCTCCCAGACGTCTATATACAATGTGATGAGTGTAAAGGAACCAGATATAATCGGGAAACCTTAGAGATAAAATTCAAAGATAAAAGTATTGCGGATGTTTTGAATATGACTGTTGATGAAGGATGTGAATATTTTGAAAATATTTCAAATATAAAGACTAAATTGCTTACATTAAAAAAAGTTGGTCTAGGATATATAAAAATTGGTCAGCAGGCTACGACTCTATCTGGGGGTGAAGCACAAAGAATTAAATTAGCTAAAGAATTATCAAAAAGATCGACAGGAAGAACAATGTACATATTAGATGAACCAACTACTGGTCTTCACCAGCACGACATCAAAAAATTATTAGAAATTTTACATACATTTGTTTCATTAGGTAACACAGTGGTTGTTATAGAACACAACTTAGATGTCATAAAAACTGCAGATTATATTGTCGATATGGGTCCTGAGGGTGGTGTAAAAGGTGGAAAAATTATCGCTGAGGGAAAACCTGAGGAAATTTGTAAAGTTAATGGAAGTTACACGGGTAAGTTTTTAAAAAATCTTTTACAATAAATACCATTGTCATCTCACTCTAAATCAGTATAAAATTAAGTATGGGTAATTTACTTTCATCTTTATCAAAAACTATTCACGTTTCTTTAGCCATTGCAGTTCTGTTATTTTTAGGCTTATTTTATCAAAATGATGGTTTTAGTTTTGATGCACTTTTCTGGAGTTGGTTTGCGAGATTTGTGCATGTGGTAGTTGGTATAATGTGGATTGGCTTATTATGGTATTTTAATTTTGTTCAAATCCCAAACATGGCAAAAATTCCAGATGAACAAAAACCAGCTATTGGTAAAGTAATTGCACCAGCTGCATTATTTTATTTTAGATGGGGTGCTGCATTTACAGTTTTATCAGGTTTAGCACTTGCAGGTCTTAATGGATATTTGCATGATGCAATGACTTTAAGCATAGGATCTGGGATTCCAAAACACACTGCAATTGGAATTGGTATGTGGTTGGGCTTAGTTATGGCATTTAACGTGTGGTTTGTAATATGGCCTAATCAAAAAAGAGCTTTGGGTATAGTTGAGTGTGAACCTGATCTAAAAGCCAAGTCAGCAAGAACAGCTATGTTATTTTCGAGAACTAATACTTTGTTGTCAATACCAATGCTGCTTACTATGGTAGCTGCCCAAAACCTTTATTAACTACTTTCGTCTTCTCTTAAAACAGTTTTTTGTGAAACTCTTAGTCTAACTAAGACTGTATTGGCAATATAGATAGATGAATAAGTTCCAAAAATTACACCAAATATCATAGCCAAAGAAAAACCTTTTAGTATCTCACCACCAAAGAAAAATATTGATAGCAAAGCTAATAAAGTCGTTATTGATGTAATTAAAGTTCTAGATAATGTTTCATTGATAGAGATATTAGTTAAATCGTAAATTTTAATGTCAGAATATTTTCTTAAATTTTCCCTTACTCTATCAAAAATAACCACTGTATCATTCATGGAGTAACCAACGATAGTTAATACAGCTGCAATAATAGATAAATTGATTTCAAGACCAAGCAATGAAAATAAACCTAGGGTTACCAACACGTCATGAAACAAAGCTAATATAGCTCCTAAACTAAATTGCCATTCAAATCTGATCCAAATGTAAATTAACATTAAAGTTAATGCCACTGCGATAGCTATTACTCCAGATTTAAGCAACTCAGCACTTACTTTTGGTCCTACGTTTTCAACTCTTCTAAAATCAAAAGTATTACCAAATGATTTATCTAAATTTGCTTTAATTTCCTCGATAATATTTTTATTATTATTAATTTCAAATTTAATTAGAAAGTCTGTCTCATTGCCAAAATTTTTTACTGAAACGTCACCCAAATTCATAGAATTTAAATTATCTCTTAGAGATGACACATTAATTTTGCTATCAGTTGATCTTAGTTCAATTAAGGTTCCACCCTTAAAATCTATTCCAAAGTTAAGACCTTTGAAAGTAAGTAAAAATAATGAAATAACGACTAAGGATATAGAAAGTATATTAAATTGATTATAGTATTTGTTAAAAGCAATCATCTAAATTAAACCCTCTTTTTCTTTGTTTCTGTAAACATACAAAACTGTCAATAATCTCGCTATGAAATACACCGAAAATAATGTTGTAAATATTCCAATCCCAAGTGTAAGTGAAAAACCTTTGATTGGACCTGAGCCCATAAAAAACAAAATAATAGCAGCTAATAATGTTGTTATATTTGCATCAAGAATAGCGGTTCTAGATTTTGTGTAACCACTATCAAAGGCTATTAAATTATTTTTTTCATTTTTTAGCTCTTCTTTAATTCTTTCAAAGATTAAAACATTTGCATCGACTGCCATACCAACTGTCAAAATTATTCC
Source organism: uncultured Pelagibacteraceae bacterium (assembly GCA_902602295.1). Lineage (GTDB taxonomy): Bacteria > Pseudomonadota > Alphaproteobacteria > Pelagibacterales > Pelagibacteraceae > Pelagibacter. The sequence goes on from CACKQM010000004.1 coordinate 9,545, forward strand.
AGCGATCCCAGGAAGAGTTAAGGTCGCCTCGAATATAGTCAATATTCCAATGAGTAAGAAAAGATTAACTATTAACGTTATATTGGTTATTAAGCCAAATATCTTATATTTCACAAAGATAAATACTATTACTAATACAAAACCAATTGCTAATGCAATCATCCCTGCATTAATTGAGTCTTGTCCTAAGTCGGGACCAACTGTTCGTTCCTCAATAATATTTAAAGGTGCAGGTAATGCACCAGATCTTAATAAAAGAGCTAAATCTGTTGCTGATTGAAAAGTAAATCCCCCACTGATTTGACCTGATCCACTTGCAATTGTATCTCTTATAACCGGTGCACTTATAATTTTACCATCCAATACTATTGCTAATTGTTTACCAATACCAGTCGATGTAGCTTTACCAAATCTTTTAGCTCCAACTCTATCAAGTGTAAATGTAACCACTGTTTCATTCGTCTCACTATCCATTCTTGGTTGAGCATCTAGCAGATTGTCTCCACTTAAAATAATTCTTTTACTTACCAGAGTATCTTCTTCAGACTCATCTTCATAACTAAGTTTTTCCGCTCCAAAAGAGTCTTGATCGTTATTAGTTACAAATCTAAAGGTAAGATTTGCAGTTTTACCAAGCAATGATTTAATTCTCATTGGATCATCTAATCCAGGTAATTCAACAAGAATTCTGTCATTTCCTCTTTTAAGAATATTGGGTTCATTAGTTCCTATCTCATCAATTCTTCTTCTTACAATTTCTAATGCTTGATCTTGAGAAGATGTTTTTAGTTTAACAATACCTTGGGTTGAGTAATTGACAAAAAAAATATTATTTTCCTCAGTGATATCTAATTGATGAGATTTAAATCTTGGATAATAAGGATTTAATTCACTTTTCTCATCATTAAACGTATCTAGAATAGTTTGTTTAAAGTTTTCATCTACAGAAAAAGATAATTTTTGTCCTAAAATTTTTAAATTTTTAATTCTTATATTTTTGTCTTTGAAATAATTTCTAATGGTAATTGAAAGATTTTGTATTTTTTGCTCAATAACTGGATTATTATCAATTTCGAGTAGGAGGTAAGAACCTCCCTGAAGATCTAATCCAAGATTAATTTTCTTATTTAGTAAGTTATTTTCAAACTTAAATAAATTTGATGAAGCGATTAAAATAAAAAATAGAGAAATTAATATTACTGAAATTATTCTGAATTTTGAAAAATATAACACTTTACTTTAACAAAATTACTTTTTAACTTCTTGAGAGTTCATCAGACTTTGTACACCTGTACCTCTGATAACTTCAACAGTCACATTTTCAGCAACCTCAACTTCAATTTTATCGTTGTCTACAACTCTAGTTATGGTTCCTGTGATACCGCCTGAAGTTACAATCTTATCACCTTTTTTTAAACCCTCGACCATAGCTTTATGCTCTTTGACTTTTTTTTGCTGTGGTCTTATCAAGAAAAAATAAAAAATAACAAAAATTAATATCAGTGGTATAAATTGACCTATTCCTGAACTTTCCATAAAACTCCTTAATTAAAAATGAATTTTTATACTATCTCTTAAGTTAAAACAACTTTAATTCAGACTAATTTTTTCTAGATTATTCATATAAGGTCTAAGCACTTTTGGAATACTTATAGACCCATCCTTTTGCTGAAAATTTTCTAATATGGCAATAAGAGTTCTACCTACTGCTAAACCACTTCCATTAAGCGTTCCAACAAATACTGTTTCTTTGTTTGAATTTTTATATCTAGCTTTCATCCTTGTTGCTTGAAAAGTTGAACATGATGAACATGAAGATATTTCTCTATATTTGTTTTCTGAAGGTAGCCATACTTCTATATCGTAAGTTTTTTCTGCACTAAATCCCATATCTCCACTACATAAAATCATTTTTCTATATGGTAACTCTAATAAATCCAAAATTCCTGTGGCACAATTTGTCATTCTCTCTAATTCTTCAAGACATTTATTTTGTTCCACAATACTAACTAATTCAACTTTATAAAATTGATGTTGTCTAATCATCCCTTTTGTATCTTTACCATAACTACCAGCCTCTTTTCTAAAACATGGAGTAGATGCAACAAATCTCATTGGTAATGTTTTAAGATCTAAAATTTTGTCTTTTACAATATTGGTTAAAATAACCTCTGCTGTAGGAATTAAAAATTTTCTACTACTTCCCTCTTCTAATTTTACTTCAAATTGATCAGTTTCAAATTTAGGTAATTGACCAGTTCCAAACATTGTATTTTCTGATGCTAATAAAGGTGGTGAAATTTCCTCATATCCATTTTTTGAAGTATGTATATCAAGCATAAAATTTGAAATTGCTCTTTCAAGTAATGCCAATTTATTCTTAACAAAAACAAATCGTGAGCCAGTAGTTTTTGTGGCAAGATCAAAATCTAACATGCCAAGTTTTTCACCTAATTCGTAGTGTGATTTTGGAGTAAATTCAAAATTAGGAATCTGACCCGATTTAGTTAATTCAACATTTTCATTTTCATTAGATCCTATAGGCACATCATCGTGAGGTATATTAGGAATACTTGATAAAATTTCATCTAAGTCTGATTTAATTTTTGATTGTTGATCAGTAATTTTATCAATAGATTGGGTAATTTCTTTTGACCTAGAAAATAAAGCTTTATCTTTTGTTTTTGAAATATCTTTCTTTTCTTTTTCTAATGTTTCTTTTTTTTGAATTAAATCTCTATTATCTATATCTAATTTTTTGAGTTTATTGAGATCTATATCGATCGATCTTTTTTTTAATGCTTTTGAAAATGCATCAAAATCTTTTCTAATTTCTTTAATGTTATGCATCAGAATTTTTTAAATTTTTATTCTCAATAAGTTTTACTGAAAATATTGATAATTCATATAGAATTAATAATGGTATCGCTAAACCAATTTGTGTGATGGGATCTGGGGGTGTGAGTAAAGCTGCGGCTGCAAATATAATAACCACAACATATTTTCTTCGTTTCTTTAAAAAATCAGAATCAACTAACCCTACCCTCGCTAATAAACTCAACACAACAGGTAATTGAAAACTTATGCCAAACGCAAATATAAGTTTCATTACCAATGAAAGATATTCGTTTACTTTTGCTTCTAATTGAATTGGTAAATTTGTTGAAAGACCAGAACTTTCAAAAGATAAAAAGAATTTTATCGCTAGGGGCATTATTAAATAATAAACCAACATACCTCCTAGTAAGAATAAGATTGGGGTTAAAACTAAATAAGGTAAAATTGCAATTTTTTCATGTTTATAAAGACCAGGAGCAATAAATTTCCAAATCTGCATCAAAATAAATGGACAAGTAACAAAAAAAGCTGTGAAAAAAGATACTTTCAAATAGGTAAGAAAAGTTTCTTGTAAAGCTGTGAAAATTAATCGTCTATCAGTTCCATCATCTTTAACCGCTTGTGCATATGGCTCTACTAAAAAACCATAAAGATGTTCAGCAAAAAAATAACATCCTATAAAAAAGATTATTAGAAAAATAAAACTATGAATTAGTCTTTTTCTTAACTCAGCTAAATGACTTACAAAGCCACCTTCATTTTCGTCATGACTCATCTTTTTTTTCTTCTTTTTTTTCTATCTTATTATCCTCAAGATCAATATTTGAGACTTCATTTTGAATATTATTGACATATTTTTTTGCAGAGCCGATCCATGAACCAACTTTTTTGAGCATTATCGGAAAGTCCTTAGGTCCCAAGACTACAATAGCTATTGCAACTATAATTAAAATCTCAAACCAACCAATAGTAGGCATGTGATTTATTCTTTTTTGTTCGAATCTTGATTATCGTCAGAAATATTTTTAGGTTCATTGTCATCAGTTACATCTGATGCCATACCCTTTTTAAAACTTTTTATTCCTTTTGCTACATCGCCCATAAGGCTAGAAATTTTTCCTCTTCCAAATAATAATACCACAAGTATTACAACGATTGCTATTTGCCAAATTCCAATGCTCATAGAAAACTTATAACCTTTTTATCAATAATTGAAAAGTCTAATTTGTAGGCTTAGTTCTTCTCATCCGAGTCAAGAGTGCTACTTAACATTTCATCAATATTTGAATAAATGTCCTCTTTTTTATCATCTTGTTTTTCTTTATAGAATTTTCCAGTACCAAAAATAGCGTTATCAATATTGGTACTATCAATTAAACCTGCAGCTCCAAGTTCGTCTACTGTTGGTAAATCAGATAATTTTTGCAAATTAAAATGGCTTAAAAAATCATCTGTCGTGACATATTGAATAGGTCGACCAGGGACATTTTTTCGTCCACCAGGTTTAACCCAATTTAATTCCATTAAAATTTCTAATGTGTTTGTTCCAAAAGCTACTCCTCTTATTTCTTCTATCTCTGCTCGAGTAACTGGTTGATGATAAACAATTATAGCAAGAGTTTCTATTGCAGCTTTTGATAATTTTTTTTCAACAGTTTTTTCTTGGGTCATTAAATTAGAAAGATTAGGTGAAGTTCTAAAGGACCATTTTTTAGAAATACAAACTAGGTTAATACCTCGATTTGAATATTCATCTTGTAATTTTAACAAAATTTTTTCAACATCTGTTTTTTTAGATATCTTATTTTCAATAGTTTCAATATCTAATGGTTCTGCAGCAGCAAAAACAATTCCTTCAATTTCCTTTTCAATTGAAGATAATTTAGTTGGAAAATTAATAATATTGTCTTTTTTCTTAATCTTTTTTTTTATCATTTGTTTTCTTTTATATAAATATCATCAAAAAGGTTTTCTTGCTTTATGCTTAGGTTGCCCTCTTTGACCAACTCAAGAGAGCCAGCAAATATTCCTGCTTTACCGGTTCGTTTATACTTTGATCCACTTTTAAAATTTTTCGGAATTAAGTCATCTAATTTTTTCCAGTCCATTAATTTTCCAAAAAAATCTTTTATAGTTTTTATACCTTCTTCTGTTGTAAAAACTGGTAACTTTGGAATATTAATTCTCTGAAAATCTTTAGTCATAATTATAGTAGAATATGTTTTCATAAGATCAAATAAATTTAATTTATACTCACTATTGTAGATGGGCCTTATACCTGCTCTCATACCTCTAGTTCTAATTTCTCTGCCTAATCTTTTTCTTTTAAGCATCTGTTCAGATAATAACCTTATTAATTCAAGTTTCTTAAGTTGAAGTTTTAATTTTTCAGCTACTTCTTGAACTTTAAATTCTTCTTCAGGGGTGCCTGGTAATAGCAATTTTGATTTTAAATATGCTAACCATGTTGCCATTAATAAGTATTCTGAAGCAATCTCTAAATTTAATTTTTTTTCTTGAGTAATAAAATCATGAAACTGATCTGCTAATTTTGTAATAGATATATCTTCAAGATTAACTTTTTGAGCTTTTGCAAGATCTAAAAGAACATCTAATGGTCCATTATAATTTTCAACATCTACTTTAAAAAGTTCAGAATCATTTTCGATCATCAATCTATATTAACTTAAAATTTTGTAAAATTGTGATGTTTTTTTAATAAGAAAAGGATTTATCAATGGTGAATTATTTCCCACAATTTTCATTTCATTTAAATTTCCATTACAATGTAAGGCTAAATTACAACCTGCGCTAAACGTTTTGATTGTATTTTCTTTTAAATTACCCTTAAGACTTTTCATAGATAAATCATCAGAAATCAAAATATCTTTAAAACCAATTTTATTACGAATTAATTTAATAAATTTTTTTGAGTGAGTAACACAATTTTCTTTGTCTATTTGAGTAAAAATTATGTGAGCGGTCATAGCAAAAAAAGTTTTTTTATTTTTAAATGGAAGAAAATCTTTCTTGGTTAAATAACTCAATTTTTTATTTACCATCGGAGTAAAATGGTGACTATCTACTTTTGCAAGACCATGTCCTGGAATATGCTTTATGACTGTTCCAATACCATTTTGATGGAAATAATTGATACAATAATCTCCTATATTAGATACAATTTTAGGATTATTGGAAAAAGATCTATTCCCAATGACATTTGATGCACCTTTAATTCTTAAATCTAAAACAGGGGAAGTATTAATATTAATACCAAGAGATTTTAACAAATATGAAGTTTTGTCAATAAATAATTTATAATAAAATTTAAATTCATTTACATTTTTAACATATTTTTTTCCAAAAAATTCTGAAGTCAAATTATCAAATGATATAATATTTTTTAAACGATTAACTTTACCCCCCTCTTGATCAATTAAAATAGGATATTTTTTATCTTTAAATAATTTTCTTATTGACGTGGTGAGTTTTAGCGTTTGATCAATATTTTTAATATTTCTTGTAAATAAGATAACTCCCCAAGGTTTATATTTTTTAAGAAATGACTTTTCTTTTGCTGAAAGTTTTGTTGATTTGATTCCAACAATAAAAGATCGACGTTTATTCATTATTTTCTAATAATTTCCAAAAATTAAATTTTTTCTTTTTTTTATTGTTTGTTTGCTCAACGTATTCAATAATATTTTTCGTATCATCTTCTAAAATTGGTAATTTTTCTGAGTAAGTATTTATATTATTTTCGATATTGTTGAGTGATCTATAAGATTTTTTTTTATAGGCATCAGAAAAATAATATTTTGCTGTAAAAAAAATAAAAAGACCAATAATAAAAACAAAAATAATATATTTGATTTCTTTAAACATTACATTTTTTCAGGAGCAGACACACCTACAATATTCATCCCAGATTTAACAACATTTGAAACAAGTTTTAATAAAACTAACTTATCATTCGATATCTTCTTATTCTCATTGATAAATCTTTTTTCAGGATTATCTTTTCCCAAGTTCCAGTAAGAATGAAAGAGAGAGGCTAGTTCATAAAGATAAACTGGAATTCTATGTGGTTCTAGCTTCTTACTTGAGATTTCGATACACTTAGGCCACTCAGATATTTTTTTTAAGATATTTATTTCATGGTCAGAATATTCAAAATTGTATTCCTCAATCTTTAAATCTTTTTTCAAATCTATTTCCAAATGTCTAAAAACAGATGAAATTCGAGCATAACAATATTGTACATAATACAAAGGATTGTCTTTTGATTTTTCAATTACATTATCAAAATCAAAATCGAGTTCGACATCATTACTTCTATTTAACATAATGAATCGAGTAGCATCTTTTCCAACTTCATTAATTAAATCATCGACAGTTATATAATCACCTTTACGTTTTGACATTTTAAATGGTTTTTTATCCTTTATAAGTTTTACAAGTTGACTAACTTTACAAATAAGTTTTCCTTTAGAGTTTGATAAAGCATCAACAGAGGATGTAATTCTTTTAATATAACCCGCATGATCCGCGCCTAAAATATTTATTAAGTAGTCAAACTTTCTGTCCAATTTATTTTTATGGTAGGCAACATCACTGGCAAAATAAGTCCAAGCACCATCAGATTTTTGTAATGCTCTATCTTTGTCATCACCAAAATCAGTTGATTTGAAAAGTAATTGTTCTCTTTCAACCCAATTATTATCATCCTCACCAGCTGGAGCTTTAATTTTACCTTTATAAACAAATTTATTTTTTTGAAGATTTTCTACTACTTTTTCAACTTCTTGATTAAGCACTAATTTTTTTTCACTGACGAAATTATCGTGAATTATACCAAGGCTACTAAGATTTTTTTTTATTAATTTTATTGCCTCGTCTATAGACAGACTCGTTAATTGTTCAGATATTGCATCGTAATTAGTAAAATCTATTTTTGGATTTGAAGAAATGATATTATTAGCAAACTCAATTAAATATTCACCAGGATAAAGATCCTCATTATCTGTTGGAAAAGTTTCATTAAATTTGATTTCTCTTATTCTAAAATATACTGATTTTGTGAAATTAATTATCTGATTGCCATAGTCATTTACATAATATTCTTTAGTAACTTTATGATTATTAAATGATAAAACATTTGAAATTACGTCTCCTAAGATAGCACCTCGGCAATGACCCACATGTAAAGGTCCTGTTGGATTGGCAGAAACAAATTCAATTAAATAATTTTTCTTTTGCTCGTTTGTATTTATTCCAAATGTTTTAGCGTTCTTAATGATTTCTTTTGAAAAATTTGTCCAAAACTCAGGTTGAAATTTGATATTTATAAATCCGGGTTTTACGATTGATACTTCTTTTATTGACTTGTCTTCATTTTCAAGACTCTTTGCTAATATTTCAGCTAATTCTAAAGGAGGTTTTTTATTTATTTTTGACAAAACCATCGCAACATTTGTAGAAATGTCACAATTAAATTTCTCAGGTGGAATTTCTGTGTTTATTCCATCTAAATTATCTGGCAAAATTATTTTACCCTTTTTCGATAAATCTAAAATAATTTTTTTTATTTTGTCTAAGTATTGATCAAAAATGTTCATTTGATATCGTTGTAAAGGTTGATAGCATATCTGTCAGTCATACCAGAAATAAAATCAGAAACTGATCGATATTTGTTTTTAGATAAATGCTCTTTTGAAATAAATTTTGCCGGATTTTTACTTATTTTGGCAAACAATCTTTTAATTATTAATTTACCTTTATTATTTTTATTTAGCACATTCTTGTTATTGTACATTTTGGACCTTAAAAAATACCTAATTTCATTATCAGAATTTTTAATTTTATCAGAGAAATCAACCATAAGAAAATCAGTTTTATTCAAATCATTTCTACTTTTAATTTTATTTTGATTAAGATTTTTGATGGTATTACTTATTAAATCTTTGATCATTAAATCAATTGAGTCTCTTATAATCTGGTAAGTTGCAATCTTGTAATTTTTTTTGTTAATCTTTTTTTTATATTTTCTATAAATATTTTTAAAAAAATCTATTTCTACTAACTCTTCTAATCTAAATAAGTTCGCTTTGATGCCATCTTGTATGTCATGGTTATTATAAGCAATATCATCAGATATAGATGAAATTTGAGCCTCTAGTGATGGAAAGGTATTAAAATTAATCATGTTTTTAAATTTTTTAACACCTATCAATTCATCAACTAAATGAAAATCTTCAACTGGACCATTGTGTTTTAAAAGTCCCTCTAATGTTTCAACAGAAAGATTTAAGCCACTAAATTTCAAATACTTATTTTCTAAAAACATAACAATTCTTAATGTTTGTAAATTGTGATCAAACCCTCCATGAATGCTCATACATTCATTCAAAGCATCTTCACCTGCATGACCGAAAGGAGTGTGGCCCAAATCGTGCGCTAAACTGAGTGTTTCTGCTAAGTCCTCGTTCAAACTGAAATATCTAGCAATGGATCTTGCTATTTGAGCAACCTCCATAGAGTGAGTAATTCGAGTTCTATAATGATCCCCTTCAGTATTCACAAATACCTGCGTTTTATGTTTCAATCTTCTAAATGAAGCACTATGAATAATACGATCTCTATCTCTTTGATAAGGTGATCTATATTTTGACAAAGATTCCTTAAATATCCTACCTTTACTTTTGAATTGACCTATCTTTGAGTATTTTTTCATCCTTTAAAATAAAATATTAAGTATTATATTACTAATACCAGTGATCAATTATGATTAAAGAAATTAAATTTACTGATAAAGCACTAAAACAGATCAATGTATTGCTGTCTAAAAAAGATAAAGGGTCTTTTTTTAGAATCGCCATTAAAGGTGGTGGTTGTTCAGGATTTCAATACGAATTCACTTTTGATAAAGAAAAATCAAAAGATGATTTAAACTTTGAAAATATTTTAATTGATAAAACTTCAGCAGATTTATTAAAAGGCTCTGAAGTTGATTATGTTTCAGAATTAATTGGTGAACAATTTAAGATAACAAATCCACAAACTAAGTCATCTTGTGGTTGTGGTGTTTCTTTTTCTCTTTAATGATTATTTCTTCATGGAATGTAAATTCTGTGAGAGCTCGTATAGATAATATCAAAAGTTATCTCTTAAAATATAAACCAGATATCCTAATGATGCAGGAAATCAAAACAGAGGATTTAAACTTTCCCTATGATGATTTTTCTGCAATGGATTATGAAAGTCACGTGTTTGGCCAAAAAAGTTATAATGGGGTTGCAATTATATCTAAAGGTAAATTAAAAAATATTAAAACTGACTTAATCAAAGATAAACTGAAGCAATCGAGAATAATTTCAGCTGAACTGGAATATAAAAAGAAAAATATTCAATTAATAAATATTTATACACCTAATGGAAATCCTGTAGATACGGATAAATATAAATACAAGAAACAATGGTTGGATGATTTAATTAAACAATTAAAGAGTTTAAGTAAAAAAAATTCAAATATTATTCTTGCTGGAGATTTTAACATTATTCCAGCACCTGAAGATGTTTATAATCCAAAAAGTTTTGAGGATGATGCTCTGTTTAGATTAGAAATAAGAAAAAAATTAAGAGAAATGATCAACCTTGGTTTTAGTGATGTCTATAGACATTTTAATGAAACTAAGGAAGGTTATACCTTTTGGGACTACATGAGAGGTGCTTGGCAAAAAAATAATGGGATGCGAATTGATCACTTCTTAGTTTCAAATTCTTTGATTGATCAAATTAAAGGTATAAATATTAATAAAGATCCAAGAGGTCGTGAAAAACCTTCAGATCATACACCGATTGAAATTACTTTAGCTTAGAGATTTTATTTTATTAACCAAGTCTTCATTAATATTTCGAGGGCCTTTATCTAATCTATTTTTGTGTCTTCTTTCACCTGGAAGTCTAACTCCATCAAAAGATTTCATTTTATCAAAAAATTCATCTGCATGTTTTTGCCAATTTGTTCCTGAGGTTTTGTCAGGTGAAATTGCAATGATAAATTCTCCCCCACTTGGTGGTCCACCATCATTATTATCTTTAGCCGCTGTTTCAAAACTAAAATTATCACCAACCAAAGCACCAGCCATTAACTCAACCATCATAGCTATTGCTGAACCCTTATAGCCGCCAAAAGGAAGTAATACACCACCATCTGCAATTGCACCTGGATCAGTAGTCTCTTTACCATCTTTAGTTAAACCAGTTCCAAGTGGAACCTTGTGCCCTTCTCTTTTTGCAACTTGGACTTCTCCCATTGCCATTGATGCTGTGGCCATATCATAAACAACTGGAGTTTTGCCAGGTCGTGGCCAAGCGAATGAAATTGGATTTGTACCAAACAATGGTTTGATTGCACCAGCAGGCGCTACAGCAGGTTTGTAAGATGTGCAAGCAAAGGCAACCAAACCTTCCTCTGCTAACTTTTCTGTTTCAGGCCACATCGCTGCCATGTGATGAGAATTATTTATTGCTAGCACTGCTACACCATTTTCTTTTGCAGCCTTAGCCAATTCAGGCAATCCTTTATTTAAAACTACTGGGGCTAAACAATTATTCCCATGAACTTTTATAACTGATGAGGAAATTTTTTTAATTTCAGGCTTTCCTTTTCCATTAATTTTTCCACTTTTTAAACCACTAACATATGCAGGTAATCTGAACAAACCATGAGATAAAGATCCATCCCGTTCGGCATTTCTAATCAGGTCAGACAGAATAGAAGCTGTTTCATCATCACAACCATTAGCAAGTAAAGTTTTTTTAGCTAAATCAAAAATTTCATCTAATGTTAGGGAAACTGTACTCATCCCATTATTAGATATTATTTATAACTAAAGATCAATTTCTAATTAACAACCTTTGAAAGATTTTGACATATTGCCAATTAAATCAAAATATAAATCCTTACCTGGATCAAGTGTAGCTCCTAATGGATCGATTACACCTGTTGCAACATTAGTATCTTTTGCTACAGCTTTAATAATATCAGGATTAAATTGAGGCTCTGAAAATATACAACTAACTTTATCATGCTCAATTACCTCTCTGATTTCAGCTAATTGCTCAGCACCTGGCATTACGTCTGTATTTACTGTAAATGCTCCAAGAATATTTATACCAAATCTTTTTTCAAAGTATTGATAGGCATCATGGAAGACTACTGATTTAAAATCTTTATTTAATTCAGACTTAACTTTTTTTGTAAGTTTATCTAAATCATTATGAGCTTTGTTTAAATTTGCTTTATATTTAGCCTCATTTTTTTGATCATTTTCGATTAAATGCTCAGCCATCTCGCTTAAAATTACTTTTGCATTCATAGGATCTAACCAGATATGTGGATCAAATTCGCCATGCGCGTGTCCTTCATGACCATGCTCATCGTGACCATCTTTTTTATGCTCATCGTCATGTCCGTGTTCATCATGACCATGTTCTTTTTCCTTTTTATCATGATCGTGATCATCATGATCATCCTCTTTTTTTGCATGATCATCATGATCGTCTTCTTTATGACCATGATCATGCTCTTCAAAAATATTTCTTTCTCTAAATTTAAGTTTAGTTAAACCTTTAATTTCCATTAATTCAATTTTTTCAGCTTTTTTTGCAATAGTTTTTAATGGTTTTTCCAAGAAATTTTCTATGTCCTCTCCTACCCAAAATATAATATCTGCATTTTGAATCATTTTTGCATGTGATGGTTTAAGAGCAAATCCATGTGGTGAAGCATAACCATCAACAATTAAATCTGGTTCACCAACACCATCCATTAGATAACTTGCAAGAGAATGAATTGGTTTTATTGTTGCCACTACTTTAATCTCAGCGTTTGCTGGCACAAAAATTGTTAAGAATGATAATATTGATAGGATTAATGGTAATTTCTTTATGTTTTTCATATGTTGTATATTTAAATTGTTATAATATAACACTATGTAATAATATAACACTTATTAGTCAAGAAATAAAATGAGCACTGATCAAAATATATTGGTAAAATTAAATGATGCTGGTTTACAGTTGAACAACAAATGGTTAGTCAAAGGAGTCTCACTACAAGTTGAGAAAGGTAAAATAGTTACTCTTATAGGTCCAAATGGATCAGGAAAAAGCACAACAGCTAAAATTGCTTTAGGTATTTACAAAAAAATTGATGGTTCAGTTGAAAAATATACCCATAAAGTTGGATATGTCCCGCAGAAAATCTCAATTGATTGGACGTTACCGCTAAGAGTAAATGATTTCATGGTATTAACTGAAAGTCTTAATAAAGAGACAATTGATGAAGCTTTGTCTTTAACTGGTATCATTCATCTTAAAGATAAAAATTTAGGAGATTTATCAGGTGGTGAGTTTCAAAGAGTTTTACTTGCAAGAGCTATATCAAAAAAACCAGATCTATTGGTGCTTGATGAACCAGTTCAAGGAGTAGATTTCACTGGTGAAATTGCTTTATACGAACTAATTAAGAAAATTTCTGATGAATTAAATTGCGGTATCTTATTGATTTCTCATGATCTACACACTGTGATGACAGCCACTGACCATGTTGTCTGTTTAAACGGTCATGTTTGTTGCTCAGGTTCACCAATTGATGTTGCAAAAAATAATGAGTATAAAGCTTTATTTGGTGAACAAGCTTCTCAAATATTATCAAGATATGAACATAAGCACGACCATATTCATACAGATGAAGGTAAAATTAAAAAAAATTAGATGTTTGATGATTTTTTTATAAGAGCTTTGGTAGCTGGGATTGGGGTTGCTTTTGTAACAGGACCTCTTGGTTGTTTTGTTATTTGGAGAAGATTATCTTATTTTGGTGACACCTTAGCTCACTCTGCTCTATTGGGAGTGACATTAGCGTTTACTATGGAGTTTAATATTGCGCTATCGGTGTTTATCATTTCATCTCTGATAGCACTTATTCTAATTCAGCTTCAAAAAAAAACCAATTTACCAGGTGATGCTTTGTTGGGTCTTCTTGCTCATTCATCTCTGGCAGTTGGACTTGTTGTTATAGGTTTTTTAACCTTTATAAGGTTTGATATTATGGGATTATTATTTGGAGATATTTTAGCAGTTTCAGTAGATGATTTGATAATCATATGGATTGGAGGGGCATTTATCTTATTAACTCTGAAATTTATTTGGAAACCTTTATTCGCTTCAACAGTTAATTATGAACTAGCAGAAGCAGAAGGCTTAAATCCAGACAGAGCTAAGGCAATCTTTACTATTTTAATGGCTGCAATCATTGCTATTTCAATTAAAATAGTTGGATTATTGTTAATCACTGGGATGTTAATTATCCCTGCTGCAATGGCTAGAAATTTGTCATCAAGTCCACAGAGTATGGTTATCTATTCAATTATAGGTGGCTTGTTATCTGTAATTATAGGATTGTTTACGTCTTTAGAGTTTAATACATCCTCAGGTCCATCAATTATAACAGCAGCTTTATTATTATTCATACTTTCATTATTTAAAATAAAACAATCTATTAAATTGAAAAATTAATGAGGAATCAGTAAAATGAAATCAATGCATAAAGAACATATTCTCACCAAAAATCAGCAAATTATTTTTGATTTAATTGATAAATCTCCTGAACCAATGAAAGCTTATTCAATCCTTTTTAATGTTCAAAAAAAAGGCATTAAAGCTCCCCTACAAGTTTATCGAGCGTTAGATAAGTTAGTGGAAATAGGAAAAATTCACAAAATAGAGAGTCGAAATGCATTTATTGCGTGTCACAATTCAAGCTGTCGAGTAGCTAAAGCTACAGCGTTTTCTATCTGTGAGATTTGTGAGAAAGTAACAGAAATAAGTAGTACAGGTCTTTCCAAATACTTAGCTAATTTTAAGGATAAAGATGGCATGAAGTATATTAAATATAATCTTGAATTTTTTGGATTATGTAAAAAATGTAAAGTTAAATAAAATACTTCTATTCAACAATCAAAGTGTCTTTTGAACCACCACCTTGGGAACTATTGACAATAGTACTTCCTTTTCTGAGTGCAACTCTAGTCAGTCCACCAGTGGTAACATAATTAGTTTTACCACTTAAAACAAATGGTCTTAAGTCTAAATGCCTTGGTTCTATATCTTTATCAGTAATTGTTGGAGCAGTAGACAAAGTTTCTAGAGGTTGCGCAATATATTCTCGAGGACACTTTTTAATTTTTTCTGCGACTTCCTCTCTTTCTTTAGTTGAGGCTTTAGGACCTATCATAATTCCATAACCACCTGAAGCATTTGCAGGTTTAACTACTAGTTTAGATAAATTTTCTAAAACATACTTTTTTTGACTTTCGTCATGACACAAATATGTCTCAACTTGATTTAAAATAGGTTGTTCGCCTAAATAATAAACTATCATCTTATTTACATATGAATAAACTACCTTATCGTCAGCAACACCTGTACCAATAGCATTAATTATACCTACATTCTTTTTTAACCAGCATTTGAATAATCCAGGAACACCAATGAGAGAGTCTTTATTAAAAGCTTTGGGATCTAAGAAATTATCGTCTAATCTTCTGTATATGCAATCAACTTTCAAAGGACCTTTTACAGTTTTCATATAAACATTATCATTTTCAACAAATAAATCTTTTCCCTCTACCAAAGCAATTCCCATTTGCTCTGCTAAAAAAGAATGTTCAAAGTAAGCAGAATTATAAATTCCTGGTGTCAAAACTACCATATGTGGATGAGCAGTTTTTTTAGGAATACATTCATTCATACAATTAAAAAGTTTGTTGGTGTATTGATGTATTGATGCAACTTTATATCTCGTAAATAGTTCAGGAAAAACATCTCTCATTACCATTCTGTTCTCAAGCATATAAGAAACACCAGATGGCACTCTTAAATTATCCTCTAAAACTAAATAATCTCCATTTTTATTCCTGATTAAATCTACTCCAGATATATTTGCCCAAGATTTATATTTAGGTGAAAACCCTTCACATTCTTTTACATAGTAAGGTGAATTAAAAATAATTTCTCTAGGAATAACATTATCTTTAAAAATTTTCTTTTGATTATACACGTCATCAATAAATAAATTCAAAGCTTTTACTCTTTGCTTTAAACCTTTAGTTACTTTATTCCATTGTGATTTAGGAATTATTCTTGGAATAATATCTAATGGCCATTTCTTCTCCTCTGCTCTGTTATTAGCAGCATAAACTCTAAAGTTAATTCCTCTAGCACTTATTGTGCTTTGACAATTTTTTTCTATTTCTTGAAGTTTTTCTTTACCGTATCTTTCTAAAATATTTGAAATTATAACAGCATGTTTTCTTAGTTTATTTTCATTAGTAAAATAGCCGTCGTATGCTTTTGTTGCATTATAATTATCCCAGAGTTTGCCGCTCATTATAAGATTGTTTAATAATTAGATTAAACAATCAATTGCGATATAGTTATATCAGCTATGCTTGAATTTAATTATATGTTAATTAATTAATAAATATTAATAGTACTTATGACTTATTGTGTTGGCATTAAAGCTCAAGACGGAATAGTTTTTGCCTCAGACTCTAGAACAAATGCAGGGTTAGATAATGTCAATATATACTCAAAAATGTTTGTTCATGATGTTGGTGATAGAAGTGTCATTATAGTTACCTCTGGAAACTTAGGTACATCTCAAGCAGTATACAAGTCTATTGAAAAAGACCTTAAAGGCGAAAGTGGAATAATGAATTTAAATACCTGTAAAGATTTTGATCAAATTGCATCCTACATTGGATCATTAAATATTGAACATTCAGCACCTAGGGGAATAAACACAGATACTGTTTTATTAGGTTCGTCATTTTTAGTTGGTGGTCAGATCAAAGGTCAACCTTTAGAATTGTATTTAGTGTACTCTCAAGGAAATTATATTAAACCAGCTGATAGCAAACCTTATCTAGTTATTGGAGAAGTAAAATACGGTAAACCTATTTTAGATAGAGTTATAAAACCTAGCGTATCTATTGGTGATGCATCACGTTGTGCTCTAATTTCAATGGACTCAACATTAAAAAGTGATTTAACAGTTGGCCCTCCTATTGATTTTGCTGTCTATAAAAAAGATGAATATAAAATTGCCTCACAAAAATGCTTAAATATCACTGATACTGAATATTCTAAGGTCTGTGATCAATGGTCGGATGGCATATTTAAAATTTTTGATTCTTTTCCAAGATTTGATTGGGAAGACACAAAATAAAATTATTTTTCCTATAAACTGTAATAAATTCTTAACATAACTGAAATAATAACATCGAAAGGGGATTTTATGTTTATAAAAAAATATCTAAAGTGGATCAGTACGTTTCTAGTTTTAGTAGGAATACTTCTTACAAATTTAAATATATATCCATTAAATATATATTTTCATGGATTAGGAGTTGTTGGATGGACTATAGCTGGATTTATGAGCAAAGATAAAGCGATACTAACAAACTTTGGATTACAAATTCCATTATTTGTTATTGGAGTTTATAAGATTATTTTTTAAATGAAGAATATATTGTTTGTTTGCACAGGTAATTCAGCAAGAAGTATTATTGCTGAAAGTATTATAAATAATGAGTATGACGATTTGTACAAAGGTTTTAGTGCTGGGAGTAATCCAACAGGAAAAATAAATGATGATGTGAAGAATTATTTGTTGTCAAAACATTATGATCTTTCAAATTATAGATCTAAAAATTTTAATGAGTTTATTAATGGTCAAATTAAAATGGATTATATTATTACAGTTTGTAATAGTGCCAATAACGAAGTCTGTCCTATTTGGCCAAATAAAGATCAGATAATTCATTGGGATATAGAAGATCCTGTTAAATTACTTAATGAAACAAACGACTTAAATAAAAAAGATGAAATAATAGAAAAAGTTTACAATAATATTCATAAAAGAATAAAGGAACTGCTTTATGAAAAATAAAAGCCGCTATTTTCTTGCTGAATTATTAGGCAGTTGTTTTTTAGTAATGATTATTGTTGGTTCAGGTTTAATGGCTGAAAACTTAACTAATGATGTTGCTGTGATGTTAATAGCTAATACTATAGCAACAGGAGCAGGTTTATTTGTGCTCATTACAGTATTTGCTGATGTATCAGGAGCTCACTTTAATCCATTTGTAAGTATCGCAATGACAATAACAGGTAAATTAAAAAAGAAACTATTACCCTTTTATATTATTGCTCAATTAGTTGGTTGCTTAATTGGTGTTGGTTTAGCTAATTTCTTTTTTGAACATGAGATTTATGAATTATCTACTAAGTCAAGAGATGGGATTTACATATTCACATCTGAGGTAATAGCAACATTAGGGCTTATAACAATAATTTTTGGTTCAATGAAGTCAGGTAAAATTGCTGTTGCTGCTAGTGTTGGACTTTACATTACTGCAGGTTATTGGTTTACTTCCTCAACCTCTTTTGCAAATCCAGCTGTTGCTATTGCTAGAACATTTACAGAGTCTTTTACTGGTATTAGTTATTTAAATACTCCTTATTATATTTTAGCTGAGCTTATTGGAATGTTAATTGCTGTACTTATTGTAAAAAAGTTATTTTTAGAAAAAAATTGAAAAATATAAAGCTTACCAATCGAATAAGTTTAATTAACAAAAAATTTAAAAAAAAAGAGTTTTATCATTATCTTAAAACTTCTAATCTTTCATTAGTAATACCTAAGATTAAAGACAAATATGTAGTAGTTTCCCAAAAAAGAGTTCCAATTAATAAAATTAATTACGAGTTTCCTTCTGGCATAGTGGAAAAAAAGGAAACAACTCTGCAATCAGCATATAAGGAATTAAGAGAAGAAACAGGATATAGATCAAGATCAAAATTGAGTAAAATAATAACTTTTTATACTGAACCTGGAAGACTAACTACTAAAATTACTGGTTATTACACAGAAGACTTAATTAAAATTTCGAAACCAGAACAAGGTATTAGAATTCATCTTTTTAATCAAAGAGAGATATTTAAATTAATATTAAATCAAAAATTCAATAATAGTTCTCATATAGCAATGTTTTTTTATTTAATAACAGGTCTTAAAAAACTATAAACTATAGGTTGTAACAAAATATCCTTTTTATTTTAGGATTATATGATTAAATTAAGTATCAAATAATTCGGAGGCAGTAATGAGAAAAAAACTAAAAAAGAATGAAAAGAAAAAAACAAAAATATTAAAATCAATTGATAAACTTAAAAATAAAATTACAGCTAAAGAAAAAAAATTATCAAGCCTTAATATTAAAATTGCTGGTCTAGAAAAAAAGGTTGCTGAAAAAAAAGCAAAAAAACTTGCTAAGAAGAATGCAGAGCAGTCTCCTGCATCTATAAATAATTAATTCCAAATTGTCTTTCTTCCTTCTCTTAAATGAGAAGGAAGAAAGAAGCTAATTAACAAAATTTAAACAGGGGAAAAAATAATGAATATTTAAATTTTGTAGATTATCTTAAAAAGATTAAGTTACAGAAATATTTACTTATTATTAAAGTTTAATTAATTTAAGTTTATTTTGAATTATTTGAATAAATTACTCTTGGCTCTAAAAATAATTCTCTAGCAAGAGCTTTAAATCTTTTGGTAACTTGTTTTGAGATTATTTCTTGATGTTGTGATGGAATTTTTAAAAATACAGCATTACCTCTTTTATACAATTTAAACTCTTCAAGAAATATCGTAGATATCGAGGTCAATGATTGTGAAAATCTCAATGCTGCACCAACTTGTTTGCTTGAAAAAATTTCATTATTATTCAAAAAAGTTAAATACTCGATCTTTGGATTATACTTGATACTACAGTACCGCCAATAGCATGACAAAGCTAATTGTATTCTTTCTTTATGAGTCAATCTAAGTAAAGGAGTATTTATCGTTTCTTGAAATACCAATTCAGCTTTTTGAAATGCTCCCAATCCCCAATCCATATGACTTAATACACATGCCAGATATAATAATTTCTTATTAAAGTGCTCATTACCTTCAAAAACTGGATGAATAAAATCATAATATTTTTTATAATTTGACCCTAAATCACCTCTTTTTTGCGCAACCTTCTCAATTGCTTTGTAAAAAATTTCAGATTCTTTTACATCTTTAAAATGGTCAATTGATAAAGATCCTTCACGCAAACCACTGATAGAACAAATAATTTTTTTTGGATTTGAAACTTTCATAATTTCATCAAGTATAATACAGCTATAAGGTAAATATGGTGTTCTAGATTTTGAAATATACTCAACTGTTTTAAGTTTGGATTTATTAAAAGAAGAAATTTTTTCAACAAACTTAGATAAAACATTATTATCAATACTATATTGATGAATTATGTGTACTGGATGATTATTTTGAAAAAGATGTAATTTAAATAATGCACGCCAAGTACCTCCAACTAAATATAAATTATTAAATTTCTTTTTTGAGAGCCATTTTTCATCTCTTAATAATTTTTTGATATATTTAGCTAAATTTCTTTTTTTAACTATAGGATTATTTAATAATCTTAAAACACCAACAGGTAATGAGGTTTTATTAGTTACTATATTGTTTTCAACTCTAGCTAATTCTAAACTACCGCCTCCAAGATCAGCAACTAATCCATCAACATTTTCAAAGCCTATTTTAACTCCCTCAGCTGAGCATTCAGCTTCCTCTTCACCTGACAATATATTAATCTTAGTTTTAAAAAGTTTTTCAACTTCGTTAATAAATGGTTTTGTATCAGTTGCTTCTCTTAAAACTGCTGTTGCAATGATTTTAAGATTTGTGATTTTTGAAACATTTAAAATTTCTGAGAATCTTTTTAAAACTTTTAAAGCATATTCGGTACCAGATCTGTGAAGTTTTTTGGATTTATCTAAATTTTTTCCAAGTTCACAAACTGCTTTTTCATTAAAAAAAGGCACACGAGAAGAACTGAAATCTTCATAAATTAGCATTCTTATAGAGTTTGATCCAATGTCTATTATAGCTAATTTTGCCTGATTTAATTTTAAACTATTTTTACTTTTAATTACTTCCACTTTTAATCAATCTTAAGTGCAGTTGTTTAGGCTGCATTCTTAGTTTAGCTTTACCTCTTCCAGATAAGCTCGGATTATTCATAAAATATTCATGAGCTGAAAAGGAATCGCTCTTACTATATTTAATTTTTTTATAATTACCATCAGCTTCAAGTTCCCAGCTCTGATTAGTATCAAGATAATTTGCCAACATTATTTGATCTAAGATCTGTTCATGAACAGTCTCATTTTCAATTGGGACTAGAAGTTCTACCCTTCGATTTAAATTTCTCGGCATTAAATCAGCTGACGAAATATATACTTTTGCATTTCTATTAGGCATTTTTTTTGTACCATTACTAAAGCAGTAAATTCTAGAATGCTCTAAAAATCTTCCTATGATACTTTTTACAACTATGTTTTCTGATCTATCTTTTACTCCTGGTCTTAAACAACAAACACCCCTTACAAATAAATGAATTTTTACACCAGCATTCGAAGCTTCATAAAATTTATCAATAATTTCTGGATCTACTAAAGAGTTCATTTTTGCCCAAATAGCTGCAAATTTTCCATTTTTAGAATTTTTAATTTCAGCATCAATATTTTCATTTAAGGTTTGCCTCATATTTACTGGCGAAATAGAAATTTTATTTAAATTTTTTGGTTTTGCGTATCCTGTTACATAATTGAAAAACTTTTCAACATCTGATGCCATTTTCTTATCACAACTAAATAAAGACAAATCAGTATAAATTTTAGCGTTTACTGGATGATAATTGCCAGTTCCTAAATGAAAATAAGTTTGTATTTTACCCTGTTCTCTTCTTAAAACTAATGATGATTTTGCATGAGTTTTATATTTAGCAAAACCATAAACAATTTGAACACCTACTTTTTCTAAACTTCTTGATAGTTGAATATTAGCTTCCTCATCAAATCTAGCTTTAATTTCAATTAAAGCGGTAACTGTTTTTCCGTTTTCTGCAGCTGTTATTAAAGCTTTAACAATAGGTGAGTCTAGAGTTGTTCTATATAGAGTTTGTTTTATAGCTATAACTTTTTTATCATTTGCTGCTTGGTTTAAAAATTCAATTACTGAGTCAAATGTTTCAAAAGGATGATGAACAACTAAATCTTTCTTTTTAATAGTTTCAAAAAAATTATCATTATATTCTTTTAATCTTTCAACTTCTCTAGGTGTAAAATGTTTAAATCTTAATTTCGGATTTTTTACTTTACATATTTGATCTATATCTTGAATTCCAACAAGGCCAGCAACATCATAAATATAGTCAGGATTTATATCTAATTTATTAGTTATAAATCTTATCAATTCGTTATCACTATTTTCAAGAACCTCTAAACGAACAATATCACCCGTTCTACGTCTTTTTAAAGCCAATTCAAAAGATCTAACCAAATCTTCTGCTTCCTCTTGAATCTCTACATCGCTGTCTCTTATTACTCTAAAAATCATTTTCTTTTCTAAATCATGATCTGGAAAAATTTCATTAGCAAAAAAACTTATTACATCATCTAGAATCACAAATTTCTTATGATTTTTTGAAGACTCAATTTCAATAAATCTAGATAATGCTTTTGGTATTACTATTATTGAGTTTAAAATCCTTTTTTTATTTTTTTTTCTTAACTTCATTACAATTGCTCTTCCTTGATTGATTATAAATGGAAATGGATGTGCAGGATCAATTGCTGATGGTGTTAATAAAGGGTAAATCTCTTCTTTAAATATTTCTAAAAGTTTTTTTTTATCCTTAGTATTTAAATTAACTGGTTTAACTAAATTGATATTATTTTTTTTTAATTCCATAATCAGTTGAATAAAAATTTTGTTCTGTTTTTTTAATAGATTCTTAGTTTCAAGCACTACCTCATCCATTTGCTCTTCAGGTGTCAAACCATCAGAGCTTAGTGAGTCAACTTCTTGTTTTATTTGACTATATAACCCAGCTACACGGACCATAAAAAATTCATCTAGATTAGACCCAGCAATTGATAAAAACTTTACTCTTTCATAAAGAGGATTTTCGATATTTTGCGCCTCTAAAAGTACTCTATCGTTGAATTTTAACCAAGAAAGCTCTCTATTTATATATTTAGATTTCAACTCTTCTTTATGTTGTTTTTTTAAAGCAGTCATATATTTAGATTTTATGTATCAATTATACGTCATGAGACACGCAAAATCTAGTTGGGATGATTTAAGTATTAATGATTTTGATAGACCACTTACTAAAAGAGGCAAGAAAAATGCAAAAATGATTTGTGAATTTTTTGTTAAAAAAAAATTTGAATTTGATTATGCATTAATTTCATCATCAAAAAGAACAAAAAAAACTTTTCAAATTTTATCCAAGAAAATTAATAAGCCAAAAAAAGTTAATTTTTCAAAAGATTTATATTTAGTTGATGAGAATGCAATTGTAAAAAAAATTAAAGAAATATCCAGTGAATATAAATCAATTTTGATTATAAACCATGAACCATCAGTGAAAAATTTAGTACGAAATCTTACAAAAAATCATAATACGAATAATTTTAAACTAATGAATTATAAATTCCCAACAGCAGCATTTGCAAAAATTGAGTTTGATATTAAATCCTGGAATGAAGTTGAGAAAAAGGGTGTATTAAAAAAATTTATAAGACCCAAAGATCTTCAAGATTCTAAAGAATAACCAGCTGATCTTACTGTTCTAATTAAAGGTTTTGTATTTTGTATGTTAATTGCTTGTCTTAATCTTCTAATATGAACATCAACTGTTCTAGATTCAACATATATATTTTCTCCCCAAACATTGTTTAAGAGTTGTTCTCTTGAATAAACTCTTTTTGGATTTTTGATAAAAAAATCTAAGAGTTTAAATTCAGTTGGACCCAAAGTAATTTCTTTATCTTTTCTATAAACTCTTTTTGTAATCCGATCAATTTTTAAATCAGTAAATTCTACAATGTCTGATGATGATTGAGGTTTAGATCTTCTCAATAAAGATTTAATTCTAGCATTCAATTCTTTTTGACTAAAAGGTTTAGTTACATAATCATCTGCACCTGTATCAAATGCTTTTAATTTGTCTTCTTCCTCCCCTTTTGCAGTTAACATAATGACAGGAATATCATTAAACTTATTATCTTTTTTTAAGTTTTTACAAATTTCAACACCAGATAATTCTGGTAACATCCAATCCATTAATATTAAATCTGGCTGTTTTAATTTTATTTGTTTAAGAGCATCTTCTCCATTTTCTGAATGACTGACTTTATAACCTTCTTTTTCAAGATTGTACTTTAACAAACTAACAATTGATGCTTCATCTTCAGCTATGAAAACATGAGCTGACATAAATCATTTTTCTCCGGTTACAATTGGCTCTGCTCCCTTGGGTCTATCACCTTCTAAATATTCGCCTTTAACTAAATAATAAACTTGTTCTGCAACATTTGTAGTATGATCACCAATACGCTCTATGTTTTTAGTTACAAACAATAAATGGGTTCCATCTTCTAAATTTTTTTCATTTTCTTTAAGATATTTTATAACTTCTTGCATACAAAGATTTGTTAGATCATCTATTTGCTCATCACCTTCCCAAACATTTACTGCCATTGGCGCAGATCTTTCTAGATAAGCATCTAATGTTGATTTTAATTGTTTTTGAACATTGGTAGATACTCTATTCAATGAGTCTACCAAGTTCTTTGGAAGATTTTCGTTAAGCAAAAGTGTTCTCTTGGATATATTTTTTGCTAAATCACCTATTCTTTCTAAATCTGAAGACATTTTCAAAGCCGTTACTGTCTCTCTTAAATCAATTGCCATAGGTTGTCTTAAAGCAATTAAATTCACAACTTGCTGTTCAATTAAAGTCTCATATTTATCTATTTTTTCATCTTCTTGAATAACAGCTTCTGCAATATTATTATCTCTTGTTGTAATGGCTTGAATTGCTTTACCTAAAGAATCTTCACATGCACTTCCCATTTTAATTATATTAGCATTAAGATTTTTTAGTTCTTCTTCGTAAGATTTGACTGTATGTGGTGCTTCAGACATTATCCAAACCTCCCTGTTATATAATCTTGCGTTTTTTTATTATCAGGATTCTTAAATATTTTATCAGTAGATCCATGTTCAATCAATTGTCCTAAATGAAAAAAACCTGTATTTTGAGAAACACGTGCTGCTTGAGCCATAGAATGAGTTACAATTATTATTGTGTGCTCTTTTTTTAACTCATCAATCAATTCTTCAATTTGTGCTGTTGCTATTGGATCTAATGCTGAACAAGGTTCATCCATTAATATAACTTCAGGTCTTACAGAAATCGCTCTAGCAATACAAAGTCTTTGCTGTTGTCCTCCAGATAATCCAGTTCCAGGTTCATGCAACCTATCTTTTACCTCTTCCCATAGTGCAGCCTTTTTCAAACTAGTTTCAACAATTTCATCCATTTCTTGTTTTGATTGAGCCATGCCATGAATTGTTGGACCGTAAGACACATTTTCATATAAAGTTTTTGGGAAAGGATTGGGTTTTTGAAAAACCATACCAATTTTTTCTCTTAGTCTTACGACATCACAACTTTTATCATTGATATTAAAATCATTAATTAAAATTTCTCCTTTAACACTACAGATATCAATTACATCATTCATTCTATTAAGACATCTTAGGAAAGTTGATTTACCACAACCAGATGGACCAATTAATGCCGTTACTTGATTTTCCTCAATATCTAAACTTATATTAAAGAGCGCTTGTTTTTTTCCATAAAAAACATCAACATCTTTTGCTTTAATCTTTATCATTTTAACTCCATTTTTTCTCAAACTTATGTCTTATTATTTGGGCAAATAAATTCATTATTATTAAAAAGCCAAGTAAGACCATTATACATGCCGAAACTTTTTCTACAAATCCCCTTTCAGCACTTTCAGCCCAAATATAAATTTGAACTGGTAAGCTTGCAGCAGGATCCATGGGTGATCCAGGTATCGTGTTAACAAAAGCAACCATTCCAATTAAAATTAAGGGTGCAGTTTCTCCTAAAGCTTGAGCTAAACCAATTATTGTTCCTGATAACGTGCCAGGCATAGAAAGAGGAACTGTATGATGCATTGTGGTTTGCATTCGACTTGCTCCCATAGCAAGTGCTGCCTCTCTTATACTTGGTGGAACTGCTTTTAAAGATGCTCTAGCAGCTATAATTATTGTTGGTAAGGTCATTAAGGACAAAGTGATACCTCCAACTAATGGGGTAGACCTTGGTAATTGAAATATAGCCAATAAAACTCCTAACCCTAATAGACCAAAAACTATAGATGGAACCGCTGCTAAGTTGTTTATATTAACTTCAATAAAATCAGTAAATCTATTTTTAGGGGCAAATTCTTCAAGATAGATTGCAGCTAGAACCGCAACAGGAAAAGCTATCATTAAACAAACAAGTATAGAAAAAATTGAGCCCATAAATGAACTTGCTATTCCAGCTAGCTCAGCTTCTCTTGAGTCAGCATTTGTAAAAAAACTTATATTAAATTTACTTTCAACCTTACCATTTGCAACAAGTTGATCAAAAATTTTTAATTGATAATCGCTTACTCTTCTTTGGTCTTCAGGTAAATCTCTTGGATAATTTCCTTTAAAGACTTGGTCTAAATCATCTGAAGCAGTTAGATAAACTTCCTTTGTTTTTCCTATTAAATTAGGGTCATTTAAAAGTTCATTTTTAATTTCTTTTTCAAAAAAATAAGACACCATTCTCTTCAATTCATTTTCTTGATCTTCATTGGCGTTTGGATCTAAATCAGCCATTGATTTTAATGCTATATCGTAATAATCAGCGTCCTGTAAATCTTCTTTAGAAGGATTTTGGTCTAACATCATTAATTCAGCATCGAAAGTTACTGGAACAATAAGCCATGTTTTTTGAAAAGCTGAATAGCCAGTTGAAAAAATTTTAAAAATAAAGATTGTTAAAAATAAAAGTGCCATAAAAATTGCACTCAGACCGTATAAGCGAAATCGCTGTTCAGCTTTATATCTTTTATTTAATAATTGTTCTTTATTTTTATTCATATTTTTCTCTATATTTTTTAACTACTCTCAAGGCCACAATATTTAAACAAAGTGTTACTAAAAATAATGACATACCTAAAGCAAAAGCAGCTTGCGTTTTTGGGTCGCCAAAAGCTTGGTCACCAATTAGAATAACTACAATTTGAGCTGTAATCGTTGAAGTAGACTCTAAAGGATTTAAAGTTAAATTAGCAGCTAAACCAGAGGCCATAACAACTATCATTGTTTCTCCAATAGCTCTTGAAACACCAAGTAAAATAGATCCAACTATCCCCGGCAATGCCGCGGGAAAAATAACTCTCTTAATTGTTTCTGATTTAGTTGCTCCCATAGCGTAACTTCCATCTCTTAAACTTTGAGGCACACTTGTAATTACATCGTCACTTAAACTCGAAATAAATGGTATAATCATAATACCCATTACCCCTCCTGCTGCTAAAGCACTTTCAGCTGAAACTTCAAGACCCATTGAAGTTCCTAATTCTTTCAAAAATGGTCCAACAGTTAGGGCAGCAAAAAAACCATAAACAACTGTTGGTATACCAGCTAAAATTTCAATTAATGGTTTTGCATATTGTCTAACTTTAGTTGATGCATATTCAGCTAAATAAATTCCACTCATTAATCCAATTGGGATAGCAACGCACATAGCAATAAATGCAATAAAAAAAGTACCTGCAAAAATAGGGACTGCTCCAAAAGTATCTGAATACATTGTCGGATCTAAGGCCTCAGAAGAATCTCTAACAAAAGCTTTTGCTGGATACCAGTGAGTTCCAAAGACAAAATCAAATAATGGAATTACTTTAAAAAAATCTATAGTTTGAAATATAAGTGAGAAAACTATTCCAACAGTAGTTAATATTGCAGCTAAAGAAGCTGTAAATAAAACTGCGTTCAAAAATTTTTCAACTGGTTCTCTTGTTCTAGAATTAGATGAAATTCTTTTATACGCATAAGCAACAGAGGCAATAATTGCAGATAATACTATAACAACTTTTGAACTTTGAGCTATTGATCGAAGACTTAAATATTTTTCAGCTGAAGCTTCAATAAAAGGTGTAATTTCTCCAGTGAATTGCCCTCGAGACAATGCTTTTGATTTTTCGTATAATAAATTTAATTCATCATCAAGATAACCTTGATTTGAATAATCACTTAAGATTAATAGTTTTACAATTGTGGGCTCAAAAATTGCCCATAATGAAAAAATTATAAAGGCTGGTATTGCACACCAGATTGCAAGATAATAACCATAAAATTGTGGTAATGCGGTTAATCTTTTTTTTGTAGATTGAATTGTATATGCTTTTTTGCGTCCAAAATAATAGCTTGTGAAACCTAGAAGAACAATAAATGTAAATAATATTAAGTTCACAGAATCTCCTTAAGTGAGGACTTTACTCTTTTTTTAAAAAAAAGGGGTCTAAAAAGACCCCCTTTTTAATCATTTGTTAACTGAGGAATAATTAATTACCCATAGCAACTAGCTTCGTAGCATTAGTTCTAGTTGTTTTATACAACTTAGAGTCTAATGGCACTAAACCAATGTCTGCTAAGTAACCCCCTTTTCCAATAGCTTTCTTAGTTGTGAATTCTTTCACAAACTCATGTAAGCCTGGAATTACTCCAACGTGTGCTTTTTTCACGTAGAAGAATAAAGGTCTAGCAACAGCATAACTGTAGTCTTGAATAGACTTTAATGACGGTTGTCCACCATCAATACTTGCTGCTTGCAATTTATCTTTTGCAGCTAAGAAATAACTGAAACCAAAGAAACCAAACATTTCTTTATCTTGAGTTAACTTTTGGATGATTAAACTATCGTTTTCTCCAACTTCAATAGCAGCACCATCTTCTCTGTAAAGTTTTTGAGGTTTTTTGTATTTTTTATTTCCAGCTTCAAAACCAGCTTTATAAAGAGCTTTAGCTTCTTTAGTCATACCTTTTTTCATTACTAAAGAATTCCAAGCATCTCTAGTTCCTGATGTTCCTGGTGGGATCATCACTGAAATTTTTTGTTTTGGTAAGCTAGGGTCAATTTGGTCCCAAGTTTTATAAATATTTGGAACTAATTTACCATCAACAACTGTATGAGCAGCAAGTGCTAAATATAATTGTTCTTTAGTAAAGTTTACTGGTTTTGCATCTTTGCTGTAAGCTAATGTAATACCATCGTTACCAATTACGATCTCAACGATATCATTAACACCATTTTTCTTACATAGAGCTTTTTCTTTATCTTTCATAGCTCTTGATGCATTTGTAATATCTGGATGTTGTTCACCTACACCAGCACAGAATAGTTTAGCTCCACCACCAGTACCAGTAGACTCGATTACAGGAGTTTTAAATCCTGAACCACCAAATCTTTCAGCAACAACTGTTGCATAAGGAAATACTGTAGAAGAACCAACTATCTTAATTTGATCTCTTGCTTGAGCAACAGTTGCAATTGAAAGTGCAACTAAAGAAGCAATTACTATAGTTAGTTTTTTCATTATCTTTAATCCTTTCGTTATTTATTAATTAAAAGATGATTGACTCGTATAAATTTATTGAATCTTTAATATTACAGAATTGTTACACTTTTGTTAAAAAGGTAACTTTTTAGTTGTATTTTTTTGATATAATTATTTGATCAATATCAGTTTCTAAGCCACCAATACATGAAACAGGGTTTACCTGTTCATTAAGAGCTAGTTCTTTGGTTGGACGTAAAGTTATTTCTAGTTTTACTAAGTTTACTAATTCCTCTCTAATTTCTTCATCATATCTCCAGCTTGGCCATGAACTTGGGGTTGAAAATATAGAGGTTAAATAGCTTGTAGCCATAGTATATCTATAATTACTCAAATTTTCATTCCTCAATAAAAAATCTCTTACAGAATTAAAAATATTCCTACATCTAAAAGAATCTGAAAAATAATTTTCCTTCTTGAGATTTCTATTCATAGGAACAGAAACAATTAAATCAATTGAATTTTTAGAATACGAGGTAACTACGTCTGTATAAAATTCAGCTTCAGTAACTTCTAAATGATCTTTAATAGAAGGATATGAAGTTTTCAAATCTGCCTCTAATCTAAAAATTCCAATATCAAAAACTGTAAGTTGCTGATTTCTTAATAATGTTGTGATATCTTTAGAAAAAACACTTGTTGTTATAGAGCTTAATAAAAAAGCAAAAATCAAAATATTTTTAAATATTTTAACCATATAAAAAAATTAATTAAAAGATTAACATTAATCAAGTAAAGAATTGTTAAAAAAACCTTCTAAAACTATTACAATATAATATTTTTTAAATTTAAGTTTTCGCTGGTAAATAAATTTGAATTTCAGTTCCTTGGTTTTCCTCACTTAGAATCTCATAGTGTCCACGATGTTGAGTAACTATATGTTTAACAATAGCTAATCCTAAACCGGTTCCACCAACCTTGTTACTTTGTTCAAGATCTACCCTAAAAAATCTTTCTGTAATTCTAGAAATATATCTTTGAGGAATGCCAACACCTTCATCTTTAATACTGATCATAAAATTTTTTTCTAACAATTTACCATCGCTAATTTTGCTTGATATAAAAATAGACTTATTTTCCTTTGAATACTTAATTGCATTATCTAAAAGATTAGAAAAAACAGTTTGTAATTTTTTTTCATCTCCAATAACAACTGTTGGATTGGCGAGAGATGAATTAATATTTAATTTCTTTCTTTTTAAAACAATCTCAAAATTACTTATGATTGTTTTGAAAAGATCATTTATATCAACTAAAGAGTTTGGCCTTATGTGTTCTTCTAATTCAATTCTTGTGAGTATTAAAAGATCATTAATTAAATTTTCCATTCTATTTGATTGATCAGTCATTATTTTCATAAATTTTTTTTTAGCCTTTTCATCATCAGACGCTGGGCCCTCAATTGTTTCTAGTGATCCTTTGATTGCCATTAAAGGTGTTCTTAATTCATGGCTTACATTTGCTACAAAATCAGTTTTAAATTTTTGTGCTTTTGTAATTTCAGTAAAATCTTTTAAAAATAACACAACAGAGTCTGGTTCAGTAAACAAATGAGTTGGGCCAGGAATAATATAAATTTTATAGAATTGATATGATGGGAGGTCTATTTCAACATCGATATTTTTTGTTTTATTTTCTACGATAGCTTTTTCAATATTTTCTATTAATTCTGGTTTTCGAATTATAGAAGATATGTTTTTATCAATTAAATTACTTCCAAATCTTTTTAATGCACTTGGATTGGCATATTTAATTATGTTAAATTTATTTAATGCAAAAAATTGATCTTCAAGCTCATCAATAATTACTCTTTTTGTTTTTTCTTCTCTTTTATTAACTATTGTAGCGGTATTTATTGATTTATTTTTTTTTTGATTAAGTAAATAGAGAAGATAAACTATCACAACTATAAGTAGAATGACGAAATATTCCATAAATTTAGATGGCTTAATTTTGCATCATTACACTTTTTAATGCAAATAAATTAAGGAAAAATTAACTAATGATTTGGTGAAATATTGTTAAAAAATATTTTTGCTGTTTCTTCCCAAGTGAATTTTTTTGCAAATTCAAGACAATCATTTCTGTCAACTTTTAAAGCTTTTTGGGCTGATACTTTAAGATCATCATCTAAACAATTTATTTTGGATCCTTCAAATATATCTTTAGGACCTGGAACAGGATACGCAGCAACAGGTGTTCCACAATTTAAAGCTTCTGTAACTACAATTCCAAATGTATCTGTTTTACTAGGGAAAACAAAAACATCAGAGGATGCAAAATGTGATGCTAATTCACCATTTGTTTTTTCTCCTAAAAAAATATCTTTAGGGAATTCTTTTTTCAATTTTTTTAAATCAGGTCCTTTTCCTATAATTATTTTTGTACCTTCTAAATCACATTCTAAAAAAGCTCTTATGTTTTTTTCAACTGCAACTCTTCCAACATAAATCCAAATAGGTCTTTTATGAGGTAAATCAATTTTTTTAGGGTTCTTAAAAGCTCCATGATTTCCTCCTCTAGTCCAAGTAATCATTTTATTGTCATCTATACCTATATCGATTAATTCTTTTCTCATAGACTCTGTAGTTACTAAAATTCTCTCAGCCTTATTATGAAAATTTGCTAAGAATTTTTCAGCCCATTTTGCTGGTATAATAGGAAAGTAAAGTTTTAGATATTTATCAAATCTTGTATGGAAACTCGTAGTAAACTTTAGATTATTTTTTAAACAATATCTTCTTGCCATAGTGCCTATCGGGCCTTCGGTAGCGATATGAATTGCATCTGGATTGATTTTCTTTATTAAATTACCAACTCTTGGCCATACATTTATAGACAACTTAATTTCATTATATTTCGGCATCGGAAAAGTAAAAAATAAGTCAGGTGTAATATATTCTATTCTATGACCTTGTTCTTTTAATACATTGCCTGTTTCATGTAAGGTTCTTACGACACCATTTACTTGTGGAAAATATGCATCTGTAGCAATTAAAATTTTCATTAATTATGAAGCTTTTTTTAATTCTTCAGTTTTAATTGGTTCAATTATTTCTTTATCGTCTAAATATTGTTCTCTTATTTTGTCCCAATATAATATTTCAAAACTACCATCATAATTTTCGGCTAATGCGGTACAAGATTCAACCCAGTCTCCACAATTTAAATAATTGACCCCATTAAAGTCTCTATCCTCTGCATGATGGATGTGGCCACAAATAATTCCATCAAATTTTTTTCTTTTTGCATAATCTGAAAGTGTTTTTTCATATTCACCAATATATTTAACTGCATTTTTGACTTTATACTTTAAAAATTTTGCAAGAGACCAATATTCTTTTCCTCTCAATCTTCTAAAAAAATTAATTATTACATTTAATTTTAATAGTAAATTATAGGCTATTGATCCAAGTTTAGATAACCATTTAGCATGTTTCATAACACCATCCCAAGCATCACCATGAACAACAACATATTTTTTTCCTGCATTTGTTTCATGAATAACTCTATTAACCATATGGATGTCACCAAAATGCATTGGAATAAATTTTCTTAACATTTCGTCATGATTACCCATTATGTAGAAAACTTTGGTACCATGTCTAGCTTTTCTTAAAATTTTTTGGATTACATCATTATGTTCTTGAGGCCAAAAAAAACTTTTTTGCATTTCCCAGATATCTATAATGTCCCCTACAAGATAAAGATTTTCGGATCTTGAGTTTTTAAAAAACTCTAAAAGTTTTTTCGCCTGACAACCCTTGGTACCTAAATGAACATCAGAAATAAATATACTTTTATATTTAAGTAAATTAGGCATTTAAAGACCTATGTTTTAATACAACTGTAACACGAATCATGTACCTTTTTATTTCATTTGAATGTTACAAATTTGTTAAAAATTTTTTAAGGATTAATTATGTTATGTTGTTTGATTTATAATTTGAATTCTTCCTCTGGAAGAAAATCTATATTCATAAATAGGATTTTATCTAAGTTAAAAGAGAATATTTCTGTAGACTACTTTGAAACAAAAACAATAAATCAAGCTAAGAAAATTTTCAAAAATTTTAATCAAAAAAATTATGATCGACTAATAGTAGCTGGTGGTGATGGTTCAGTTTCTTTTGCAATTAATGAATTAATTAAAAATAATTTTGATTTTAAAGACGATTTTGCCATAGGTTATATTCCTGCTGGCACTGCAAATTTGCTTCAAGCTGAATTATCAATGAATAAAAAAGTTGATGATATAGTAAATGTGTTGGTTTCTAATAATTATAAATCCTCTAATCTTGTAAAAATTAACGATAATTATTTCTTTTTAATGGCTGGTATAGGATGGGATGCAAAAATTGTTCATTCAATTAATTCAAAAATTAAAAAGATTCTAGGTAAAATTATATTTGGTATCAAAGGTTTTCAATATTTCTTGTTTATGAATAATAAAAAGTTAAATGTCACTTTTGATGGTCAATTTTATCAAGCAGACTGGATATTATCTTCAAATACCAAATATTACGCTGGACATCATAAAATAAATAAAACAAATATTTTTGAAGAGAAATTAGTCACCTATATATTTAAAGATTTGACTAGGATTAGTTTATTATATTCAATTTTTTTAATAATTCTTAATGGTGATTTAAGTAAAAATAAAAATGTTATTACTACTTATGCACAAAACATTACAATTGATGGAAATGATTTGATACCTGTTCAAATTGATGGAGATAATTTTGGTTCATATAAAAAAATTCATTTAAATCTATCAAATAAAAAAGTGAATTTTCTTGTAAAATAATTATTTTATTCTTCCATAAATATCTTGGTATCTAACTATATCAGTTTCTTTTAAAATCGAGCCTACTTGAGCTTCAATTATTTTAACTGGTTTTTTATAGGGATTTTCTATTCTATGGATTGCACCTAGTGGAATAAAAATAGTTTCATCAGGTTTCATGGTAAAATATTTCTTATTTAAAGTAATCTTAGGTTTACCATGGGTAACAACCCAGTGCTCAGCTCTATGATGATGTTTTTGAAGACTTAAAATACCTTTTGGTTTTACATATAATTCTTTAATCAAGAACTCTTTACCATTAAATAAATTAACATAACTACCCCAAGGTCTATGAAATACATTCTTCTTTTTAAAATAATGTCTTTTATTTCGTCCATACATCTTACAGATTTCTTTCCAAGACCCTAAATCAGACCAAGAAATATCTAATTTAATAGCATTTATATCTTTGGTTTTTTCTAATATTGCATAATCAAAAGACTTTGCTGTTGCTTTGGTAAATGCTTGTTTGTTTAAATAGTACACATTACTTTTATATTTTGCTTTTGTTACAGCTTTGTTACAGTTTCGATAAATATTTGGTTGGTATTTCTTAAAATTATTAATGATTGAGTCTTTTCTCAAATAAAACATTCCAGAATTCCAATAACCTTTTTTTCTAATTATTTGTTTAGCTTTAGCCTCTTTGGGTTTTTCTACAAATCTAGATACTTTGTTATTTCTGGTTAAAAAATAACCAAATTCACTTGAGGGCATTTTGGGTTTAATCCCAAAGATAAAAATATTGTTTTGAGTAAGTTTCTTTTGTTTTTTTTTGATAGCTTTATTGAATAAACCAACTTTTTCTATCAAGTGATCAGCAGCCAAAAACATTAATGGTTGTTCGTTTGGAATGTCTTTAATTAAAGCCGTACTTAATATAGCGGGTGCAGTATTTCTTTTTGCTGGCTCTAAAACTATCTTGAATTTTCTTATTTTGTGTTTTTTTAAATGTTGTTTTACTTGTCTTAAATATTTTGCATTAGTGCTTATAATTGGTGCATCATATATAGATGCTTTAACTCTCTCTAAAGTTTTGCCTAATAAAGTCCAATTACCAAAATCAATAAATTGTTTCGCTTGATGTTTTTTAGCTTTTGGCCAAAGTCTAGTTCCAGCGCCACCACATAAAATAACTGGGCGAATTTTCATTAAATTTTTGAATATTCCTTAACTTCTTTTTT
Source organism: uncultured Pelagibacteraceae bacterium (assembly GCA_902602295.1). Classification (GTDB taxonomy): domain Bacteria; phylum Pseudomonadota; class Alphaproteobacteria; order Pelagibacterales; family Pelagibacteraceae; genus Pelagibacter. Next base: position 45,140 of record CACKQM010000004.1, read on the forward strand.
CTTACCAGGGTGAGTTGGGGCTCCTAAACTTGCTGGCCCAACTGTTTGCGCATATTTCCAAAGAGTTCCCGAGCCAAAATCAGATTTTTTAGTCTTCCACTTTCTTCTTCTTGACGCTAATTGTGCTCTTGTTAAACGAACATTAATTGTTCCTTTTTTAGCATCAATATCAATTAAATCACCATTACGTAAAAGAGCAATTGGTCCACCTAAAGCTGCCTCTGGACCTACGTGACCAACACAAAATCCTCTTGTTGCTCCTGAAAATCTTCCATCGGTAATTAAAGCAACTTTTTCTCCTTTACCTTGACCATAAATTGCACCAGTTGTTGAAAGCATTTCTCTCATACCTGGTCCCCCAACTGGTCCTTCATATCTAATAATAATTACATCACCATCTTTATATTTTCTGCTTTGAACTGCTTTCATCGCACTTTCTTCATTATCAAAACATCTTGCTCTTCCAGTAAATTGTAATTTTTTAAGACCAGCAATTTTTACAATTGCACCTTCTGGAGCTAAATTTCCTTTTAATCCTACAACACCACCATCTGGTGATAAAGGTTTGCTGTAAGCTCTTAAAACTTTTTGTTTTGGATTAAATTTAATACCTTTTAAATTTTCTTTCATAGTTTTGCCTGTTACAGTCATGCAATCTCCATGAATATATCCACCATCATAAAGAGTTTTTAAAAGCATCGGCACACCACCTGCTAACCACATATCTTTAGCAACATATTT
>CACKQM010000005.1:0-42422 GCA_902602295.1 uncultured Pelagibacteraceae bacterium
GAGTTGCCATACCAGCTGAGTCATAACCTCTGTATTCTAATTTTTTTAGAGAATTAATTATAGTTGCTGATACAGGTTTATTGCTATTAATTCCAATTATTCCACACATAACTATTTAGTCTTTCTTTTATAATTTTTGATTTCAGTCTGTAAACTTCTCGTTAATGCTAACGATTTTTTCTTTACATTTTTTGTTATGACTGAGCCAGCCCCAATTACACTATCCTCTTCAATTGTAATTGGTGCTACTAATGATGAATTTGAACCAATAAATACATTGTCTTTTATTTTAGTTTTACTTTTTTTTACTCCATCATAATTACAAGTAATTGTTCCAGCACCAATGTTGACTGATTTACCAATCTGACTATCACCGATATATGTTAAATGGTTCACTTTTGAATTTATACCCAAAATACTTTTTTTGATTTCAACAAAATTTCCGATTTTTGAACCACTTTTTAAAACTACACCTGGTCTAATTCTGGCATATGGGCCAATATCAACTTTATTTTCTATTTTACAATTTTCCAAATGTGAAAAAGATTTTATTGTAACATTGCTTCCGATTTTAACTTTTGAACCAATTACAACATAAGGCTCTATGGTAACATTCTTTCCTATCTTAGTATCTTTTGAAAAAAATATTGTTTCAGGACCAGTCATTTTAACACCAAATTTTAAAAATTTTTTTCTAAGATTACCTTGAATCTTTTGTAAATTTAATTGTTTCATCTGTTAAATTCTTTATATTAAGTGTATATGTTTCTTAATTCACAAAATATTTCTTAATAAAACTTTCAGTTATGAAGCAAAAATTTACAATTCTTTTTGATTTGGATGGAACTTTAGTTGATACAGCTCCAGATCTAATGCGTGCACATAATCATGTAATGAAAAAATTTGGTTATCCCACTAAGTCTACTGAGGAAATAAGAAATCTTGTTGGTCAAGGTGCAGGTGCAATGCTTGGTAGGTCTATTTGGGGACAAGCTAAAAAGGAATTTGGAAAAGTGCAAGACGAAAAGGTTAAAAAAGAGATGATTAAAGATTTTACTGAATTTTATGGAAAAAACATTGTAAACGAAAGTACACTGATAAATGGTGTCAAAGATTTTCTAATATGGTCAAAAAAAAATAGTATTTCTATGGCTGTTTGTACTAACAAAACTGATTACCTAGCTGTCGATCTTTTAAAAAAAATTGGAATTTATGATTTTTTTGAATACATTGCTGGACACAATACATTTGATTATTGTAAGCCTGATCCAAGACACCTAACCTCTGTAATTGAAATATTGCAAGGTGATATAAAAAAATCATTAATGATCGGAGATAGTGAAACTGACGCAAATGCAGCAAAAGATGCTGGGATACCAGTAATCTTAATGGAAGACGGATATACAGAAAAAAAAACTAATGAAATTTACCATAATCACTTAGTAAAAGACTTTATTGGTATCGAAAAGATAGTATCAAAATATTTTTAATATTGATTATTTTTTTTTAACTATTAAAAACAATTTCGTTAATTAGGAGTTATTTTGATAGTTCATAAAGTTAAAGTTTACCCATCTAAAATTTACTTACCAAAAAAAAATCAGCTTGCATGGAAAATTGCAGAAATTGCAAATGATAATGTAAAGTTAAATAAAGATGCTATTGAAATGTCTATTAATAGAATAATCGACAATGCATCTGTTGCAATAGCATCCCTAAATAGAAGACCAGTTATTTCGTCTAGAGAAATGGCTCTAAAACATTCAAGAAAAAATGGTGCAACATTATTCGGTGTTGATAGTAAATTAAAATTTGATTGCGAATGGGCGGCATGGTCTAATGGAACTGCTGTAAGAGAATTAGATTTTCATGATACTTTTTTAGCTGCTGACTATAGTCATCCTGGAGATAATATTCCTCCACTAATAAGCGTTGCTCAACAAAATAAAAAAAGCGGTTTAGATCTTTTAAGAGGAATAATAACTGCTTATGAAGTGCAGGTGAATTTAGTTAAAGGTATATGCTTACATAAACATAAAGTAGACCATATAGCACATCTCGGTCCTAGTGTAGCCGCTGGGATTGGCTCAATGATGAGATTAAACACTGAAACTATTTATCAAGCTATTCAGCAAGCATTACACACAACAATTTCAACTAGACAATCAAGAAAAGGTGAAATTTCAAGCTGGAAAGCATATGCTCCAGCACATGCGGGAAAGCTTGCTATAGAAGCTGTTGATAGAGTAATGCGCGGTGAAGGAGCACCAAGTCCAATTTATGAAGGTGAAGATAGTGTTATAGCAAGAATACTTGATGGAAAGAAAGCATTGTATAAAGTCCCCTTACCAAAAAAAGGAGAAACAAAAAAAGCAATACTTGAAACTTACACGAAAGAGTATTCTGCTGAATATCAATCTCAAGCTTTAATAGATTTAGCAAAAAAATTAAAAAAGAAAGTTCAAAACCTTAATCAGATAAAAAAGATAGACATTTTTACAAGTCATCACACTCATTATGTGATTGGAACAGGTGCAAATGATCCACAAAAAATGGATCCTAATTCAAGCAGAGAAACTTTAGATCACTCAATAATGTACATATTTGCTGTTGCACTTGAAGATGGTACTTGGCATCATGTGAAATCTTATACTAAAGCAAGAGCAAAAAAGAAAAGTACAATTAAGATTTGGAGATCAATAAAAACCCATGAAGATAAAAAATGGACCAAAAAATACCATGATCCAAACCCAAGAAAAAAAGCATTTGGTGCAAAAGTAGTAATAACCCTCAACAATGGTAAAAAAATTACTGAGGAACAAGGTGTAGCAGATGCACATCCTTATGGTTCACGTCCTTTCAAAAGAAGAAATTATATTAATAAATTCTTAACTTTAACTGAAAATGTCTTAGATAAAAAAGAAAGTGAAAGATTTTTAAAAATAGTACAAAATTTAAAAAAATTAAAACCAGGTCAACTTGATAAGTTAAATATCAAAGTCAAAAAGAGTAAATTAAAAAGGAATTTTAAAAAAGGTATTTTTTAATGCACTTTATAGAAAAAGAACCAGTTCAAAAAAGAAAAGATTTTGTTGATAAATTAAAATCTGGTAAAATTTTAAGAGTTCCAGGTGCATACAACCCTTTGACCGCAAAGTTAATTGAGGAAATTGGATACGACGCAGTTTATGTTTCAGGTGGAGTTATGGCGAATGACTTGGGATTTCCCGACATTGGGTTAACTACTCTTCAAGATGTAAGTACAAGATCATACCTTATTTCAAGAGTGACTAATCTTCCAACTATCGTTGATATTGATACTGGTTTTAAATCTTGTAAAGAAACTATTGAAACTTTTGAGGAATTTGGAATCGCAGCAGTTCATTTGGAGGATCAAATTGAGAGAAAAAGATGTGGGCATCTTGATAATAAAGAACTCATATCAACAGAGGCAATGATTAAAAAAATTAAAGAATGTGTATCAGCAAAAAGAGATGGAAACTTCAAAATTATAGCTAGATCGGATGCAAAGAGCGTAGAAGGAATTGATAAAATGATAGAAAGATGCAAAGCTTATGTAGACGCCGGGGCAGAAATAATTTTTCCAGAAGCGTTGAAAGATGAAAAAGATTTTGAAAAAGTAAGAAAAGAATTATCCTGTTATTTGCTAGCTAATATGACTGAATTTGGTAAATCAAAATTATTCAATTATAAAGAATTAGAAAAATTTGGTTATAATATCGTAATCTACCCAGTTACTACCCAGAGACTGGCTATGAAAAATGTTGAAGATGGACTGCGAGACATTTATGCAAATGGACATCAAAACAATATCATCGATAAAATGCAGACTAGAAAAAGATTATATGAGCTTGTTGACTACGAAAAATATAATAGCTTGGACGAAAAAATTTATAATTTTAGCACTAAAGGACATGAATAATGAGTGATGATATTAAAAAAGGTTTATTAGGAATAGTTGTTGATGAAACAGAAGTTTCTAAAGTTATGCCGGAAATAAATTCTTTAACCTACAGAGGTTATGCTGCTCAAGATTTATGTGAATATTGCAGGTTCGAAGAGGTAGCTTATCTTATTTTAAATAAAGATTTACCAAATACAATTGAATTAAGAAAGTTTGAAAAAGAGGAAAAAAATAATAGAGATTTATCTAAAGACCTTTATTCGATTATTAAAAAAATGCCAAAGAAGTCTCATCCAATGGATGTTGCCAGAACAGCTGTGAGTATAATGGGACTTGAAGATAAAGAAACAACAGACTCTTCTCAAGAGGCAAATATGAGGAAAGCAATAAGAATTTTAGCTAAAACTCCAACTGCGTTAGCAGCTTTTTATAGATTACGAAAAGGAAAAAATATTATCAAACCTAAAAAAAATTTGAATATAGCTGAAAATTTTTTTTATATGTGCTTTGGAAAAGTTCCTCAAAAAGAAATTGTAAAAGCTTTTGATGTATCTTTAATTCTTTATGCAGAACACAGTTTCAACGTTTCAACATTTACTGCGAGAACTATCACCAGCAGTTTGTCAGATATTCACGGAGCTATTACAGGTGCGATTGCAAGTTTAAAAGGTCCACTTCATGGTGGTGCTAATGAGGAAGTAATGCATATGATGAATAAAATAAAAAGTCCTAAAAATGCACTTAAATGGATTAATGATGCATTGGATAATAAGGAAGTTATAATGGGATTTGGTCATAGAGTTTACAAATCTGGAGACTCAAGAGTTCCAACAATGAGAAAATATTTTGCAAAAGTTGCAAAGGTCAAAAAAGATAAAAAATTTGAAAAAATCTACGATATTGTTGAAAAGGTAATGATAGACAGAAAAAATATTCATCCCAATGTTGATTATCCAACTGGACCTACATATCATTTGATGGGTTTTGATACAGACTTTTTTACACCGATCTTTGTCATTTCAAGAATTACCGGATGGTCGGCACATATCATGGAGCAACACGCAGCCAACAAATTAATAAGACCTCTAGCAAGTTATAAGGGAAACCAACACAGAAAGGTAGTTCAAATAAACCAAAGATAACTATTTTTCAATTTTTGCAAATCGAGTATTCCATAATATTTCACATTTAAAGTTATTTTTCTGAACAAATTCATCAATTGCTCTTTTAACCTCTGGTGCCTGGGCGCCCAAATCATAGTCATCACATAAAACTGTCCCATTAGAATTAACAACATCCAAACAGCATTCTAAGTCATTCTTGACTGTTTCATAGGCATGACCACCATCCAAAAATACAAAATCAATTTTTGACATATCAATTTTTTTTAAAACCAAATTTGAATTACCTTTAATCAAAGTAACATTATTTTTGTACTTTTTTAAAAGATCCTCAACTGCCTCTTTACTATAAGGATTTTGATTTTTAATAAATTTAAAATAGATATTCTTTAATGGGTTAGAAAAAAAGTTATTGGGTATTACCTCAGATTTATTTTCATCGTTTATTTCAAATAAATCTAAACCAATGTATCTAAAATCATCTTTGTGTATTGTGTATAACAATTCACAAATATTCCTTGCTGTAACACCGTGAAAAACTCCAACCTCTAAAAAAGTTTTAGGACTTTTGGTTTTTACTTCATTAAGAAAAAAATCACCCACGCCATCCTGTTTAAAACTTGTTTTTCTAAAATATTTTTTATATTTCAAACGAATTAACTAAATGCTTCTACCCAAGTCCCTTGAGTTGATGCTTTAGAATATTCTGTTGCACGACCTTCAAAAAAGTTCATATGCTCAACAGCATTTAACATAGTATCAAGCCATCCTAGAGGATTTTTTTCTACATCATAGATTGGTTCAAGACCAAGTTGAACTAATCTTCTATTACCAATAAATCTAATGTAGTCTTTAACTTCTTGTGCAGTTAAGCCTTCCATTGGACCCATTTCAAAAGCTAAATCAATAAAAGAATCCTCATGCTCTACTATCGTTCTACAAGCTTCGTAAAGTTCTTTTTTTAATTTTGGAGTCCAGATTTCTGGATTTTCTTTTATAAACTCTTTAAAAATTCTTATCATAGAATTACAATGAAGAGTTTCGTCTCTGACCGACCAAGTTACTATTTGACCCATACCTTTCATTTTATTATGTCTAGGAAAATTTAAGAGAATAGCAAAACTTGCAAATAACTGAAGTCCTTCTGTGAAAGCACTAAATACAGCAACAGTTTTGGCAATATCCTCTTTTGAATTTACATTAAATCCTTGCATGTAGTCATATTTATCTTTCATCTCTTTATATTTCATAAAAGCTGAATATTCAGATTCCGGCATACCGATTGTATCTAGTAAATGAGAGTAAGCAGCTACGTGAACTGTTTCCATAGACGCAAAAGCAGTCATCATCATTAAAACTTCTGTTGGCTTAAATACTGTTGTGTAATGTCTTAAGTAACAATTATTTACTTCAACATCCGCTTGTGTAAAAAACCTAAAAATTTGAGTTAAAAGATTTTTTTCTGGTTGAGATAAGTTTTTTTGCCAATCTCTTACATCATCTCCAAGTGGAACCTCTTCTGGTAACCAGTGTATTCTTTGTTGGGTTAACCAAGCATCATAACACCACGGATATCTAAATGGCTTATATACAGGGTTCTCAACTAATAAACCCATCTTTTTAGGTTGAATTATTTCTTTATTTTCTGTCTTAATTTTATCTGCTACTGACATGATAAACACTCCTCATATTCTGGTTGATCGTTAGTTTGTTGATTTTTTGATTTATATACATTGGCTGTAACATCAGTCGATTTTGCGTTGTTGATATTTTCAGCTCTTTGAATTGATTTTGATCTACAATAGTAAAGGCTTTTAAGACCTTTTTTCCATGCATCAAAATGAATTCTATGTAATTCTTTTTTATGAACGTCAGCCGGTAAAAATAAATTTACCGATTGTGCTTGAGAGATATATTGAGTTCTGTCTCCACTCAGCTCTACGATCCACTTTTGATTTAACTCAAAAGCAGTTTTAAAAACATCTTTTTCTAAATCAGTTAAAAAATCTAAGTGAGATACTGATCCTTGATTAGTTGTTATTGTTGACCAAGTTTCGTCATCGTTTTTACCATGACTTTCTAAGATCTCTTCTAAATATCTATTTCTAACATTGAAGGATCCAGATAAAGTTTTATGCGTATAACTATTGGCTGCAATTGGTTCAACACCAGGTGAAGCGCCTCCACAAATAATGGAAATAGAAGCTGTTGGTGCAATTGCTGTTTTGTTAGAAAATCTCTCATTAAATCCATATTCAGCTGCATCTGGACACGCACCTCGCTCTTCAGCTAATTCTTTTGATGCTTTATTAACTTGTTCATCAATTTGTTTAAATATTTTTTTATTCCAAGATTTAGCCATTACAGACTCAAGTGGAATTCTATGTTTTTGTAAAAAGGAATGAAAACCCATTACTCCAAGACCAACACTTCTTTCTCTTTCTGCAGAATATTTTGCGTCTTTGAATTGATCTGGGGCCTTATTAATAAAGTCTGACAAAACATTATCTAAAAATCTCATTACATCACTAATCATGTTTGGGTCATCTTTCCATTCATCATATTTTTCTAGATTTAAGGATGATAAACAACAAACAGCTGTTCTGTCTCTTCCATCTTTATCGATACCTGTAGGAAGAGTTATTTCACTGCACAGATTAGAAGTTTTTACGGTTAAATTCGCAAGTTTATGGTGTTGTGGAATTTGTCTATTAACTGTATCAATATAAATAATGTATGGCTCACCAGTTTCAATTCTAGCTGTTAACAACCTAATCCATAAATTTCTTGCAGATATAGTTTGTTGAATAGATCCATCAGCTGGACTTTTAAGTGCCCACTGATCATCAGTTTCAACAGCACGCATAAATGCATCTGAAACTAAAACTCCGTGATGTAAATTTAAAGCTTTTCTATTTGGATCACCACCAGTTGGCCTTCGCATTTCAATAAACTCTTCTATTTCAGGATGATCAATAGGAAGATAACAAGCAGCTGAGCCTCTTCTTAAAGATCCTTGACTAATTGCCATAGTTAAAGAATCCATAACTTTGATAAATGGAATTATCCCAGAAGTTTTTCCGACTTTACCAATTTTTTCACCAATTGATCTTAGATTTCCCCAGTAACTTCCTATACCCCCGCCTTTAGCAGCTAGCCAAACATTTTCACTCCAAAGATCTAGAATACCACCTAGACTATCCGAAGCTTCGTTTAAAAAACAAGAAATGGGTAATCCTCTTTTGGTTCCACCATTCGACAAAACTGGAGTTGCTGGCATGAACCAAAGATTGCTAATGTAATTGTAAATTCTTTGAGCGTGTAAATTATCATCAGCATATGTGCTTGCTACTCTTGCAAACAAGTCTTGATAAGATTCATTGTGACCAAGATATCTATCTTTCAAAGTTGCCTTACCAAAATCGGTTAAGTTTGCATCTCGAGAACGATCTATTTTAATTATGATACCTTTATCATTCTGAAAAAGTTCAGTTTCGTTGTTAAGTGAAAAAAGGTCTGGTCTGTTATTTTTTTCTACCTCTTTAACTTGTGGGCTATATTCAGAGACAGCTTTCTTTAGGGCCTGCGATAGAATTTTATTCATATTTTTGTATTATATTTTGTTATTAGTACGAAAACAACTATATGTTGTGTGCGTTTAGCGTTAATACACTATATAAACAACAAATCAATAGAACATTTATAGAACACAAGGAAAAAAATCAATAAAAAAATTAAAAAAAATGTAAGTAATTAACATAATGTCAGTAAATTTAAAAATCGACCCCTATGGTTTTAGAGAGTATGACGCTCGATGGTTGTATGAAAAAGACATAAATCTCCTAGGCATAACGAATCTTGGCAAAGGATTAGGTACACAAATTACAAAACAAACAAATAAAACTAATCCAAAAGTGATTGTTGGTCATGATTATCGATCATATAGCGAAGACATAAAAGCAGCGCTTAAAAAAGGTTTAATTTCAACGGGTTGTTATGTTGAAGATGTAGGTTTGTCTTTGTCTCCAATGGTTTATTTTGCACAATTCCATTTTAATTCTGATGCTGTTGCAATGGTAACTGCAAGTCATAACGACAATGGTTGGACAGGTGTTAAAATGGGTATCAGGAAAGGATTAACACATGCCCCTGATGAAATGAGAGAATTAAAAGAAATAACATTGAGTGAAAACTTTGTAAAAGGACAAGGTCAGGAAAAAAAAATAGAGAATTTTCAAGACATATATAAACAAAGCTTAATAGATAATAATAAAATCAAAAAAAAAATTAAAGCAGTAGTAGCTTGTGGTAATGGAACTGCGGGAATTTTTGCACCCGATATTTTACGTGGAATAGGTTGTGATGTAATCGAACTAGATTGTAATTTAGACTGGACATTTCCTAAATATAATCCTAATCCAGAAGACTTAAAAATGTTACATGCAATTTCTGATGCTGTTAAAAAAAATAATGCTGATATCGGGTTTGGATTTGATGGTGATGGTGACAGAGTAGGAGTAATTGATAATGAAGGAAATGAAATATTTTCAGATAAAATAGGATTATTAATTGCAAGAAGTTTATCAAATAAATATAAAAATTCGGTTTTTGTAGTGGATGTAAAGTCAACAGGATTGTATGCGAATGATGAGTTATTGAATTCTAATAAATGTAAAACAATTTATTGGAAAACAGGCCATTCACATATCAAAAGAAAAGTTAACAATGAAAACGCCTTAGCAGGATTTGAAAAAAGTGGACACTTTTTTTTCAATCAACCTTTAGGTAATGGATATGATGATGGTATCAATTCAGCGATCCAAGTATGTCATTTATTAGACAATCAAGATAAAAAAATGAATGAAATCATTAAAGAAATTCCAAAAACATTTCAAACACCTACTATGGCTCCTTATTGTAAGGATGAAGAAAAATATGCTTTGGTCGATAAAATTGTTAAAGATATTGAAAAACTGAAAAATGAAAAAGTAAAAATTGATGACCAAGAAATTAATGAAATTTTAACAGTAAATGGCGTTAGGTTTTCGTTTAAAGATGGTTCATGGGGTTTGATCAGAGCCTCTTCTAATAAACCATCTTTAGTAATTGTAACAGAAAGCCCCACATCCGATGATAGAAAATTAAAGATATTTAGGTTTATTGACTCTTTACTTCAAAAAACAGGTAAAATTGGTGAATATGACCAAAAAATTTAATTAATCATTCTTTTCCTCAGGCTCGCTTTTATTTGATGAGTTATTGTTATAAAATTTTTTAATTAATTCTTCTTCCTTCTTTTTTTGCTCTAAATCAAATTTTTCTTCCCACTCTTTTAATCTTCTCTCTTCCTCTTGAATTCTTCGTTCTTCCTCTAATTTCTGTTTTATTTCTCTTTCTTTTTCTTCTTCAATTCTTTTTTGCTCTTCTGCTTCTTTTCTTAATTCTTCTGTTCTTTCATGCTCTTCTTTTTGACGTAAAAATCTCTCTTCTTCTTCTGCTTTAATTTTTTCCTCTTTAAGCCTTAATTCTTCTTCTTTAACTCTTTGTTCTGCTTGCTCCTTTAAAATTTGTCTCTCTATCTCTTTTTGTCTCTCATTTTCGATCTCTTTTAGTCTAATTTCTGACTCTTTAAGTTTTTCCTCCTCATATTTTAATCTTTTAGCTGCTTCTCGAGTTTTTTGTTCTTCATCTAATCTTTTCTGTCTTTCTATTTCATTTAATCTTATTTGTTCTTGTCTCTCTCTCTCTTTTTCTTCTCTTAATTGTTGCGCCCTAATTTCTTTTTCTTTTAAGGCTTGTTCTTTTGCTTTTATTTTTTCCTCTCGAGCTCTTTGTCTTTCTAACATTCTTAATCTTAGCTCTTCCTCTTTAATCTTTCTGGCATCCTCTCTTATTTTTCGAGCCTCCTCATCTTTAATTTTTTGTTGTTCAATTAATATTCTTTTAGCTTCAATTTTCTTTCTTTTTTCTTCGTTTTTTTTAATTTGCTTTTCATTTTCAATAATCAGTCTTCTTTGTTCAAGAATTTGTTTTTTTTCTTCTTTTATTCTTTCTTCCTTTTCTCTTTGAGCTTGTTTTTTTTGTAATTCTAATTCTCTTTTTTCATTGATAATTCTTTGCTTTTCAGACCTTTTTTTGCTTATTGCTCTATCTTTTTGTAATTTTTTATAAAAATTCTCTAATTTATTTTTACCTTGTTTAATGAAATTAAATGGGTTCATATCAAATTCACCCTTTTTACTATCTCGACTATTAGATTGATTGTTGTCCTTTTTTTTTTGAGCCATATTAAAAGGTAACATTATTTAAATTATTTTAAATATAAACCATGTGTTTAAATTGAGGTTTTTTGATTATTTCAATTTTTACGTGCACAATAATATAATTTTTTTTAAAAAAAAATTTTGATTCGCAAGGAGAATCGAATAATCTCTAAGCATGGGTGGTAGAGGGAGACTGAAGCCACCCTTTTTTTTTTAGTACTTCTTATTCTTAATAACTTTATATTCAAAATTTTGAGTTGTTTCATTTACACTAATTAGTTTAGCGCCATTTTTAATATGAAATTTATAAGCCATGTCTGTTAAAGGAGACAAAGTAACTAATCTGTTTAAATGATTTGATTTTTTTATTTTGTTAAATACTTCTTTGACAATTAATTTACCACCCCCCTTTTTTTTTGACCAAACAGTATAGGCGATTGCAATTTTACCTACATTCTGTCCTCTTAAAGTGCTTTGTAAGTGAGCATCTTGACTCATAATATCTAGTTCCTCTACAGACTTTGGTATTTCATTAGTATAAGCAAAACACATGACAGCATGGATTTCTCTTTTGTACTTAACCCCAAAAATTTTTCTTCCATAACTTCTTCTAAAGGTATTATCAAGTTCCGGTCTCACAGGATCTTCTTTAGTATTACATTCTTTTAACTCAACTAACTCTGCACCTTTAATCCAATCAAAAAAATTACCAATATTTTTACCTATAATTTGTTTATTTTTTCTAAATCTTGCTTTTATTCTTGGCTTAAATTTCTTAGCTTTCTTTGAATAGTTCTTTATAGAACCATCTTTCAAATATTTAGCTACAAGTTTTTCTTTAACAACTTTAATAATTTCTCTCATATTTTTAGATTAATTATAAACTAAAATATCTAAATATAAAAATTGTCCCAATAACATAGAGAAAAACTCCAAACATTCTTTGAGCTTTAATTTTACTCATTTTATGTACTGTATTAACTCCTACTCTTGCCATTATAGTTGTTATTGGAATAAATATTAAAAAGGCTGGGATATTTACAAAACCAATGCTTAAGGGCAGACTAACATCTAAATAAAGTCCAGTTGAAAAAAATCCTATTGTTCCTGAAATGGAAATTACCCAACCGATAGCAGCAGCACTACCAATGGCTTTAGTAATTGGATATCCAAAAAATCTTAGTATAGGAACATTCATCATTGCACCTGTAATACCCATAGGTGCAGAAATTGAACCAGATATAAAGCCTAAAATAGCTTTGGAAAAAAAACCAAAACTAGGTTTGATTTTGTTTGAATTTTCTTGTTGTAAAAGCAAGTAAGCACCAAAAATGAAAACAACAATTGAAAAAAAAAGAACTAAATATTTTGTTTTTAAAATAGCTGCTAAAAAAGATCCAAAAAAAACTCCTAAAATAACAAAAAATCCAAAAATTTTTAAAATACTTAAATCAACTGCATTATGTTTTCTGTGTGTAAGAACTGAAGCTGTAGAGGTAAATATTGTTATGAAAAATGCAGTACCAACAGCTAAGTGCATTGTGTAATCATTAGTAAGATTTAAAAAATCAAATATAAAAAAAAGAAATGGGACTGATATTAAGCCACCTCCTATCCCAAAAAGTCCAGCAAAAAAACCAACTGGTACGGCAGCCATGACCATCAAAATAATCAAATAAAGGTAATTTAAATTTGTAAGGGAGTCGGTCAATTTTTATATTTTTAGTTTATATTTAAATACTCGATAAAGGATCTTATTGATACCAAAATTAGAAATATCCCAAAAATTTTACTGAGTAACTTCTTATCAATTTTATGAACAACTTTAGCTCCTATTCGAGCCATAACCATCGTAACAGGAACAAATACTGCAAATCCTAGTAAATTTATGTAACCAACGCTATAGGGAGTATTGACATTATCAATTATTTTACCACCGGTTATCATTGTAACAGTTCCAGTTACAGCAATTAAAAAACCAACTGCTGCTGCTGTACCTATTGATTTTCTAATGTCATATCCAAAAGTCCTCATAAATGGAACCATTAAAGATCCTCCCCCAATACCTAAAGGCACAGATATAAATCCAATAATTACACCAGAAATATTTTTTACAATAGCTGAAATTTGTTTTGGGTTATCTACTAATTTTTCTCTTAAAAAAATAAAAAACAATCCAACCATGAGCGCGAAGATTGAAAAAAATAAAACTAATGCGGGAGTTTTTAAATTTACAGCTAAGAAAGTTCCACCAATTACACCTGCTAAAATAAAAACACCAAATGATCTTACCATTTTAAAATCAACAGCATCATACTCTTTATGGGTCATTGTTGAAATGATTGAAGTGGGAATAATTATTGCAAGTGATGTTCCAACCGAAAGATGCATTCTCGTGACGATATCGAAATCCAAAACAGTAAAAGCATAATAAAGTGCTGGAACCATGACAATTCCACCACCTACTCCCAACAATCCAGCCATGAAACCTGCTCCCGCAGCCGCAACTGCTAAAACAAATAATAAATTTATTAATTCAGCAGTGGCAATTGTTTCCATTAGGAACTTACTTGATTAGCTTTTTCATTATTTTGAACAATTGTCATAATATGTTTTGCCTTTTGAAAATCAGAATCTCTTGCCATCATATTATCACTTAAATATCTTTTCCATTCTTTCGAACCTACCTGACCATGGTATAAACCAACTGTGTGTCTCATAATATGATTTACTTTGGTTCCCTTCTTTACTTCAGTATCCAAATATTCCAAAAGTTTTTTAACCACTTCTTCTCTTGAAGGATTATCATTTGTTTTGAATATTTCTTTTTCAATTTCAACCAATGAATATGGATTTTGGTAAATTGACCTACCAATCATTACCCCATCACAAAACTTCATGTGATGATTTATTTCACTCACTTTAGTTATTCCACCGTTTATAATTATTTCTAAATCTGGATTCGCTTTTTTAATCTCATAAACCATGTTGTAATTTAGTTTTGGAATATTTAAGTTTTGCTTTGGTGACAATCCAGAAAGCACTGCTTTTCTTGCATGCAAAATGAATGTTTTTGTACCTACATCTCTTAATTTATGAATAAAATTATTAAGATAGTCAAAATCCTCAACATCATCAAAACCTATACGAGTTTTAGCTGTTACTGGAATTTTACAAGCCTTAGTCATAGAATGAATACATTCAGCTACTAAGTCTGGTTCCTTCATTAGACATGCGCCGAACTTATTTTTTTGAACTTTTTTACTTGGACACCCAAGATTAATATTTATCTCATCATAACCCATGTCCTCTGCAATTTTTGCAACCTCTGCTAATTCACCTTTATCAGAGCCACCAACCTGTAAAGCCAAGGGTTTTTCTTCTGGGCTAAATGATAAAATTTTATTTCTATCTCCATGAATTGCAGATTTAGTGGCGACCATCTCAGTATAGAGCATTACATTTTTACTCATTAATCTGAGAAAAAAACGATCGTGCCTATCAGTACAATCCATCATTGGAGCGACTGAAACTTTTCTATTAATTTTTCGTTTAGTATCCAAGTGCTTTACCCATGATTTTATCAGGTAACCATGTCACAATTTCAGGAAAAATACATAGAATTAAAATAGCCAATGCCATAATTATCATGAAAGGAATAGAGCCTTTTAAAATTTCAGACAAACTTACATCTGGGGTAATGCCCTTTATAATATAAAGATTTAATCCTACAGGAGGTGTTATCAATCCTATTTCCATATTGATTGTGAATACAATTGCAAACCAATAAGGATCAAATCCTAAAGTTGTTATTACGGGCAATAAAATTGCAGAGGTCATAACAATCACTGCAACCGGAGGTAAAAAGAAACCAGCGATCAAAAGAAATATATTTATTAAAATAAATACAACCCACTTATTTGAACTTAACTCAACCATACTTTGGGCTAAAGATTGAGTTACGTACAATTGTGAAAGAGTGAATGCAAAAAGATAAGAAGCTGCAATAATAAACATTATCATTACACTTTCTTTCATTGATACTTTTACAATGTTCCAAATCTTTTTTGGCTGATAAATTTTGTAGACAACAGCTATTAAGACAAAAACTAAGAACGCCCCAACTCCAGATGCTTCCGACGGAGTTGCAACCCCACCATATAAAACATATAAAACTCCAGCAATAATTGCTAGGAATGGAAGGATTCTAGGTAATACTTCAAGTTTTTCTTTCAATGTTGGCTTTACCCTGTTTCGTAAAGCTTTTGCAGCATCTTTATCTATAAAATAACTATGGATAAGTGCCCAAATTGCAAACATTCCTGCCAACATGAAACCTGGCACCAATCCACATAAAAACAATCTTCCAATTGATGTTCCGGTTGCAATTCCATAAACAATTAAAACAATGCTTGGAGGAATTAAAACTCCTAATGTTCCACCAGCCGCAATAGTTCCAGTAGCTATTTGATCTGAGTAGCCCCTTTTCCTCATTTCGGGTATTCCCATAGTTCCAATAGCTGCACAAGTTGCAGGACTTGATCCACTTAATGCAGCAAAAATTGAACATGCTCCTATATTAGAAATAACTAGCCCACCTGGTACTCTCCAAAGCCATCTATCTAATCCTGTGTATAAATCTTTACCTGCAGGAGAATTAGCAACTGCCATTCCCATTAAAATAAACATTGGTATTGAAAGTAAAACAAATGAATTTAAACCAGCAAAGAATGTTTCAGCAAAAACATCAAGCATTTGAAAACCTTCAAATGATACTAAAAGAACTATCGACACAAAACTCAAACCAAAAGCAATTGGAATTCCAGAAAAAAGCACCAGCAAAGTAAAAACCGCAACAATTAAAGCTATTATTAATGGGTCCATTAATTATAGTCCTTGTCGTCAGTAAGTTTTATAATTTCAGCTATATATTGAAGAATCATTAGTATAGCGCCTAAAGCCATTGAAGAATATGGTATCCATAAAGGTGGATCCCAAACAGTCCCTGTTGAATAATTTTTTGTAAATGCTTCCTCAACCATTAAAAATCCAAAATAGAATAAAATTAGAAAAAATAATAAACTTAATAATGAAGTAAAAATTTTTAAGCGAATGACATTTTTTTTGGATAAGAAATCATAAATCCATTCCATACTAACGTGAGCTTTTTCACTAAGTACATACACACTTCCTATGAAAGTTGATGCAACTAATAACATGGTAACTAATTCTGTTTGCCATGTAATTGCTCTTTGAAAAAAATATCTCTCAAAAACTAGCTCTACAATAACTAAAATTGATAAGAGCAAAGCTAATACTGCAAAAGCACCACAAGCTTTTGCTATTAAATCACAAAATTTAAGATATTTTTTTTTCATAAAAAAAACCCCTATTTAATAAGAATAAATAGGGGTTCTTTATATATTATTTTATTTAACTGCTAAAGCCATTTCCATCAGCTTATCGCCACCTGGAACTTTATCAGCAAATGCCTTGTGAGATGATTTTTTTGCAATCTCAACCCACGCAGCATGATCTTTTTCATTCATGTATACTAATTTAACACCTGCAGCTTTATAAGCTTCTTCAAACTTTTTATCTAAGTTTTCAACTTGAGCTGTCATGTATTTTTCAGCAACTTTTCCTGCTTTCATTAAAGCTTTTTGCTGCTTAGAATTTAAAGCATCAAAAGACTTTTTAGACATGAGAATTGGCTCATACATAAACCATAATCCAAATTTTCCTGGAGGTGTTGCGCATGAAACTTGCTCATAAATTTTGTAACTGACAAAACTTCCTGAGCTAGTATTTGCACCTGTTAATACACCTGTTTGTAAACCAGTATAAATTTCAGATGATGGCATACTTTGTATACCTGCTCCTGCAGCTTCTAACATTTGGTTAAATGCTTTACCAGCAGCTCTCATCACTTGTCCTTTTGCGTCGCTAGGATTTTTAATGCATTTTGTTTTTGAAGCAAAACCACCACCTAACCAAGCATCAGATAAAACTACAACACCAGCATCATTAATGATTTTTTTAATTTCAGTCATCATTGGACCTTTATTAAATCTTAATGCGTGATCATGATTTTTTACAGTTCCTGGCATTAACGTTGCGTCAAATTCTGGATGAAACTTAGATGCATATGCTAAAGGAAAAGCAGAAATATCTAACTGACCAGTTGTCATAGGTTTCCACTGTTCTTTTGGTTTATATAATGATTTAGCTGGATAAATTCTAATATCTATTCCAACATTTGCTTTTTTAACCTCGTCAGCAATGATTTGAACCATTTCATGACGTGGATCATAAGATCCATCAGCTCTTGGAGTACCAGGCCATTGGTGACTTGCTTTTAGCGTAACTGCATAAGCAGAACCAATAGTAGTAAAAACAAAAACTAATGAAGTTAAATATAAAGATATTCTTTTTAACATTATTTTTTCCCTCTATTGTTATTTTTAATAATTCAATTAAAGTGAACTTATTAATAAGAGTCAAGTCGACAAAAACTCATGTAATATGAAGTAATATGGATGGACCTTTAAAAAACCTACTGGTAGTTGATTTAACAAGAGTATTAGTTGGTCCTTATTGTACTATGATATTATCTGATTTAGGAGCTAGAGTAATTAAAGTTGAAGCACCTGAAATTGGAGATGATTCAAGAAAATTTGGTCCATTTATAAAAGATTACTCTGCTTATTTCATGTCTCTTAATAGAGGAAAGGAAAGTATTGCACTTAATTTAAAAAATGATGAGGATAAAAAAATTTTTGAAAAGATTTTATCTAAAGCGGATATTTTAGTTGAAAATTTTAAACCTGGAACCTTAGAAAAATGGGGGTTTGGCTGGAAAGATGTTAATAAGAAATATCCAAAATTGATTTATGCTTCAGCATCAGGCTTTGGTCAAACTGGTCCACTTAAAGAATTACCTGCTTACGATATGGTAGTTCAAGGTATGGGCGGTTTAATGAGTGTTACTGGTCAACCAAACTCTGAACCCACTAGAGTTGGGACATCAATTGGAGATATCACTGCTGGGCTTTTTACTGCGATCGGTATTAATGCAGCTTTGTATGATAGACAAAAAACTGGAAAAGGAATGTTCATAGATGTTTCTATGCTTGATTGTCAAATAGCTATCTTAGAAAATGCTATAGCGCGCTATCTATCTAAAAATGAAATTCCAAAACCAATGGGATCAAGACACCCATCAATTGCACCCTTTGAAGCCTTTAAGACAAAAGATAGTTACATAATCATTGCAGCTGGAAATGATAAACTTTTTGAAAAACTTTGTAATCTTCTTCAAATCCCAGAGGTAAGTAAAGATCCAAAATTTTCAGATAATTCATCAAGAGCAAAAAATATGGATGAGCTTAAAAAAATTTTAGAGGAAAAATTATTGAGTAAAAAAACAAGTGATTGGGTTAGTGAAATGGAAAAAGATAAAATTCCATGTGGACCAATTTTCAATATTAAAGAGGCTGTTGAAAACCCACAAATTGAGTCTAGAAACATGATTGTTAAAGCATTTCACAAAGTTGTTGGTGATTTTAAACTGGCTGGTAACCCAATAAAAATGTCATCTTATAAAGATGAAAAAACAAGAGGTGACATACCTGATTTAGATGAACATCGACAAAAAATTATAAAAGAATTTTGTAACTAATAAATTTTAAGAGTTTGAAGTGTCAGTATCGTCTGCTGCTTGATCTTCACTTTCAGAAACTTGATCTAAAGAAACGTCTCCCTGTTCTGCTTCAGCATCATCGGATACAGGAGCTTCTGGCACTTCAGGCTTAGCCGTTTCAGACAATTCTGCCAAATCATCTTTAGAAACTTGAATTTTTTCAGGAGCTTT
Organism: uncultured Pelagibacteraceae bacterium; assembly: GCA_902602295.1. Lineage (GTDB taxonomy): Bacteria > Pseudomonadota > Alphaproteobacteria > Pelagibacterales > Pelagibacteraceae > Pelagibacter. Next base: position 19,183 of record CACKQM010000005.1, read on the forward strand.
ACGAGCTCTTTTAGATGGTAAAATAGGTGTTCCGCTTTTCGAGATCTCACCTTTGTATAAGCTTTCAAAATCATCACCAACATCCTCATCAGCTTCGGCACCATCATCAACTTGTTCTACATGTTTTCTTAATTTGTAGACAGCGCTTTCAGTTAAATCAGCTACTTTGATATTTTCTTCAGCTATTTCTCTTAATGCAATAACTGTATTTTTATCGTTATCACGATCTAAAGTTGGTTCTATCCCAGTATTGAGTTGAGTTGCTCTTTCCTTTGCAACCAAAACTAATTCATATGGACTATCTACTTTGTCGATACAATCTTCTACTGTAACTCTTGCCATGCCGGTTATCTATAAGCTGTAATTAAAAAAAGCAAGGATTATTTAAATATATTCAGGATTTAACCTATTTCTAACCACAAACAGAGCAATTAAAGATAAGAAAATATATACAAATGAAATCACCGCTATTTGCTCAATAGTAAAGCCTTTATCAATTAACAATCCAAATAAAGCTGTGCCAAAAGCAGTAGAAAATACCATTAATGCTGTTGTTAATGCTTTGATTGATCCAATATATTTTACGCCATAAATCTCAGCCCAAGTCGAAGACCCCAAGACATTGGCAAGCCCATTTGAAATTCCAATCAAGCCAAGGAATATAAAGGCAGAAATAGAAATATCTAAATAAAACAAAACTAACATTGAAATTAACAAAGGTATATTCATAAAGATCAATAATTTTCTGCTGGTAAATTTATCAATTAAAAAACCAGAGCCCAACAAAGTAATCACTGATAAGACAGAGTAAGCCATAAATGATTGTGCTATGACAAATTCACCCCACTCTTTTGACTCTGTAATATATGATTGATAAACAAATACACCAGTGGCAATCCAAGGCATTGCTAACATATTCAAACAAACTATATAAAATCTATAATCTTTTAAAACCTCAACACGTGTCCAATTTTTAATTTCTTTTTCAACAAAATTTTGATCATTTACATCTTCTCTTGAGTCAAAGTTCAGGTTTTTAATTAGGGCAAAAGAAATAAATGGTAAAAAAAATAGAATTAATACAGAAATAGACAGCCAAATGTTTTGCCACGCAGTTAAAGTAAGTAAATAGACAATTAAAACTGGTAAAATAAATTCTGCAGTTGACAATCCAAACCATCCGATACTAAGAGCTTTGCCTCTAGATTTAGTAAAAAATCTTGAAATTGTTGTAGTTGCTGTGTGAGACATTAATCCTTGACCAGAAAACCTCATTAAAAAAACAGCAATAAATAAAAAAACTATTGATGAAATTTTTGAAAAGAAAAAACAAGAAAAAGCTAACAAAAGAGTTACATATAAAGCAAATCTAAAAATATTTATGTCATCAATTTTTTTACCAACCCAAATTAAAAGAAAGCTACTCAATAATGTTGCAGAAGCATAAATTGAGCCAAATTGTCCATGAGTTATTGAAAGTGTTTCTCGAATACTTGAATTAAATAAACCAAGAAAAAAACTCTGTCCAAAACTAGAAAAAAATGTAAAGATAAATCCAAATATAATTACTTTTAAACTTAAACTTTTAAACATAAAAAATTATGAGCTGTAATGTTGCTTTCATAGGTCTTGGTGTAATGGGCTATCCAATGGCAGGATATATATCAAAAGGTGGTCACAATGTAACTGTTTTTAATCGTACAAAATCAAAAGCAGAAAAATGGATTGGCGAATACAAAGGTAAAATGGCTGAAACTCCAGCAGATGCCGCTAAAGATGCTGAATATATTTTTACCTGCGTTGGGAATGATAATGATTTAAGAGAAGTAACTTTTGGTGACAAAGGAGCTTTCAAAACAATTAAAAAGGGTGCAGTCTATATTGATAACACTACAGCATCCGCAACAATTGCTAGAGAGATATATGAATATGCAAAGAAAAATGGATTTGGTGCGTTAGATGCTCCTGTATCTGGTGGACAAGCTGGTGCGGAGAACGGAGCATTAACAGTTATGATTGGTGGTGATCAAGCTGACTTTGATAAAGCAAAAGATAAAATTGATTGTTATAGCAAAAAAATGAAACTTCTTGGTAAAGCTGGTTGTGGACAATTAGCTAAGATGGTTAATCAAATTTGTATTGCAGGATTGGTTCAAGGATTGTCTGAGGGAATTAACTTTGGCATGAAAGCTGGATTAAATATGGAAGATGTTATTGAAGTAATTTCAAAAGGTGCTGCACAATCGTGGCAAATGGAAAATAGATACAAAACAATGATTGATGATAAATTTGATTTTGGTTTTGCAGTTGACTGGATGAGAAAAGATTTAAAGATTGCAATGGATGAAGCAAAAAATAATGGTTCATTATTACCTGTAACAGAACTTGTTGATAAATTTTATGGAGAAGTTCAAGGAATGGGTGGAAACAGATGGGATACATCAAGTTTAATTAAAAGATTTAGAAAGTAATGTATGCAACCGGCATACTATGAAAATTTCGAGGAAATTCAAAATAAGTATTGGTCTATGCTTGATGATGCTGTGACTAATAGAGGTTCTCCTTTTAGAATTCCTGTCTTTATTTGTGCCCACCAAGATGAGGTAGATGGAAGAGTCGTTGTTCTAAGAAAATCAGATAGAGCAAATAATCTATTACAATTTCATACTGATTTAAGATCACCAAAAGTAGAAATTCTTAAAAAAAATAATAATGCTTCTCTAGTTTTCTACGATAAAGAAGAAAAGATACAATTAAGAGTAAAAGTAGAATGTGAAATAAATAATCAAAATTCTACAACAGAAGAATCTTGGAAAAAAACTCAACATATAAGCAGACGTTGTTATTTAACTGATAGTCCTCCAGGAACTATGTCAGAAAATCCAACATCGGGTATGATATCTAAATTAGAAGATTTTGATTATACAATGGAACAAAGCGAAGAAGGTTACAAAAACTTTACAGTTATAAAATGTAAAATAAAGTCTATTGAATGGTTATATCTTGCAGCAAAAGGGCATCGAAGAGCAAAGTTTGATTTGGAAACAAATAAGAATAATTGGTTAGTTCCTTAATTATTTTTGTTTTAATTTTTTTAGAACTATTTTTTTCCAATTGTAATGTCTATCTCTTGAATTAACTACAATTATCCTTTTTTTCTCAAAATCAATTATGATATTTTGTCCGCCAAAACCATCTAAACCAGCAATTTTTCGTTTTGAAAGTCCAATTATATCAAAATGAAACTGCCCTCCATATTTTTTTGTATACTGACTTACAGAAAATTGACCATGTTTATCACCATTATAACTTTTCTTATTTTTATTTATTCTTTGTTCATAAATAGTTTTTAAATATTTACCAACGCAAGTATCATTGTTCCAATGATCCATAATTGACTTCGCAATTCTCAGATAATCATATCTATCTGCATAAAAAGAATATCTACCATATTCTCCTTTTTCTTCATCAGGAACACTCCACCTTCTCAATGTTTTGCTGAAATATACACTATTTTTGATTTTTGCATCCTCTTTAAAAATTTTATTTAATAATTTTTGGTAATCATTTCCAACTTTATAAATTGTGTAATTCATTGCGGTATTAGTTGCTAAAGCGTTGTAATTATATGTTGGTCTTGATTTTTTAGTAGTTTGTAAAATATCAAGTTCCATTATTACTTTAATGGGATATGTATTAACATTTAAAAAACGTTGGTCTTTAATTCTATTATCTGAGTTATGATTTTTTTCTCCAATAAAACTTTGGTCTCCTGCTTGCATATTAAGTATATCAATTAATTTCTGACCTTCGTAAAGTGTTCCTTTAAGAATTGGCCAATCATTTAATTTTACATTAACATTATCAATATACCCTTCACAAATAGCATAACCTGTGACATACGATACTAAGCTTTTTCCCATGGAATGTGATGGCATTAAACCATTATTATTTTTAATATAAGATGGAAGGTCTTGTTCATCTATCTTAATTTTATTATCTTCAAATAATAAATAACTTATTAAGCCTGTTTTTTTTTTATTCTTAATTTCTTTTATAACTCCTTTGTCTTGAATTAAATCTGAGTTGAATTGTTGGTAATTATCCGAACCTTTTATTTCATATTTCCAAAAAGCATTAAAACTATATTCTTCATATTGATGTTTTGCGTAAGAAGAAAAGCTAATCATTAAACTTAAACAAATTACGATTAAATTTTTTTTCATATACAAAACTTAATTATTCAAATCCCTTTTTGATTGGATCAATTAATAATTTCTTAACGCTATATTTAAATTTTTTGTTATTAAAATGTTGAGAGTGTAAAATTACAATCCTTGAGTCCTCCACATTAATTAAAATTGCTTTTCCTCCATAACCGCCCATACCAAAGACTATTTTGTCTCTTAACCCCGGGTAATTTAAATGAAATTGACCACCATATGTCTTGGTCCGATTAAATAGTGGTTCTCCTCTCATTCCATCATGATTGAGATTTTTAGGTATTCTCCTTTCATAAATTTCTTTTAAATATTTTCCAACACAATTTTGTTTTTGGTAATCATTCATGATCGCCAATGCAATCCTTAGATAATCATATCTTGTTGCATAAAACATAGGATCAGCATTTCCTTGTTCTTTTGTTGCATTTTTTTTGTAAAAATATACCGGATATTTAATTTTTGCTTTTTCTTTAAATGTTTTATCTAATATTTTTTGAAAATCATCTTCAGTTTTAAATAAAACATAGTTCAAAATTAAATTTGTATTCATAACATTGTAATTATATATTTTTTTTTTTGATGCTGATTTATTTTTAAAATGAGAATTTAAGTTAGTTTGGACTGCAACAGGATCAATATCTGCTCCAGAACCCCTATAATCAGCACTAACTTTACCTTTTAAAATTGCAGCACTATCGTAAACATATTTTTGATCACCAGATGCCATATTTAAAATATCAATTAAGGCATGATTTTCATACAAAGTATTTTTTACTAAATCCCAATCATTTATTTTACTATCAACACTTTTTATGTATCCCTCACAGATCGCATGCCCCAATACATAAGAAACTAAAGATTTACCCATAGATTGAGACCTTAGCTTGGTCTTATTATTCATAAACTTTCCAAACTTTTCCTTTGGTGACATTTCATCTATTATAACTTTATCATTTTCAAAAAATAGATAACTAAGAATAGGTTTTGTCTCCATTTGTTTTTTAACAGTTTTATTTTCAATTAAATCAAATTTAAACTCATATGGTTCATTAGAGGGAAATACTGGATAAGTATTTAATTGAGTTGGTGAGCGAGTAAAATTATCTCTATAAAAATAATACTGTAAAGTAGGTAGGTCTGGATTTGCTCTGAATGGAATGTGATAAGATTTATATTTGGTTGCCTTTGGAAAGTCTATTTCTTTAAAAACTCCACTATCTTTTAAGGACTGAGGAGCATTTGAAATGTCTGTAAACTCAGAAGCATTAATTGGAGTTAAAAATAAAAAAAAGAATACAAGTGTTAATTTAAGTTTCATATTTAAAATAATAATATAACACGAAATTGAAAATCAAGAAATCAACAAAATAAATATAGGCACTTAATGAAGTTTTAAAAAGGTGTTAAATTTTTATATCAAATGACAATAAACAGAACACTCTTTTAAAAAATTGATTTAGAATATTTTTTCCAATTATCTTGATAGTGCTTTGTGTTTTCAAACACTGCTTTCTTTTCTTCTTCAGTAACTTCTCTTACAACCTTACCAGGTGAACCTATTACTAAAGAGTTGTCTGGTATCTCTTTATTTTCAGTAATTAAAGCTTTTGCACCTATGATACAATTTTTTCCAATCTTAGCGTTATTAAGAATCACTGCACCAATTCCAATTAAACTATTGTCCCCTATCGTACATCCATGTAGCATAACCATATGACCTACAGTTACATCTTTACCAACTTTAATAGGATATCCTGGATCGGTATGCAAAACACATCCATCTTGAACATTTGATCCCTCGCCAATATGAATATTTTCAATATCTCCTCTTAAAGTTGCATTAAACCAAACGCTTGTATTTTTTTCTAAAGTTACATCCCCAATCACAACCGCATTAGGTGCTACCCAATTTTCGCCAGAGTTTTTTGGTTTTTTATCTTTTAAATCGTAAAACATAATTTATATATTATTACATTATGCCAATACAAACTCCAATATGTGATTTTGGTCAAAAGGCTCACGACTTTAAGCTTAAATCAACTGATAATAAAATTTTATCTTTAGAAGATATTAAAGGTGAAAATGGAACCTTAATAATGTTTATTTGCAACCATTGTCCCTATGTTAAGGCAGTTACAAAAGATATAGCCGAGGATACTAAAAAATTGAAAGATTTAGGAATTAACACTGTAGCAATCTGTGCCAATGATGCTGAGAATTATCCAGAAGACTCGTTTGAAAATATGATTGAATTTGCAAAAAAACATCAATTCAGTTTTCCATATTTAGTTGATGAAACACAAGAGATAGCCAGAACTTATGATGCGGTATGTACTCCAGATTTTTTTGGGTACAACAAAAATTTAGAGCTTCAATATCGAGGTAGATTAAGAGAATTAAAAAATTTAGTTCCTGTAAGGGATGGTGATAGTGATTTATTTAATGCAATGAAACAAATTGCTGAAACTGGTAAAGGACCTGAAAATCAAACTCCGAGTGCTGGCTGTAGTATTAAGTGGAAAAATAATTAATGTATTTAATCGTTACGAGATCTTTTCCCCCAGAGGTGGGTGGGATGCAAAGTTTAATGTGGGGTTTGGCAAAAGAAATGTCCAAAAACTTTATGATTAAAGTTTTTGCTGATCACCACGAAAATCATAAAGAATTTGATAAAAAAGTAAATTTTTCAATTGAAAGAGTTGGTGGAATTAAATTCCTAAGAAAAATAAGAAAAGCACAGCTAATTAATGAATATTTAAAAGAAAGTAAAGCTCAAGGTATTATAGCTGATCATTGGAAAAGTTTAGAATTAATAGAAACCAATAAAAAAAAATATTGTTTGATTCATGGAAAAGAAATCAATCACGCTAAAGGAAGCTCTTTAAATAAAAGATCAAATAAAGTTTTAAATAGTGTTGAAAAAGTAATAGCAAATTCTGAATATACAAAGAATTTAGCTATTCAAAATGGTGTAGAACAAGAAAAAGTTGTTGTGATAAATCCAGGAATTAGCCCTGCCCAAGAATTAAATAAGACATCATTAACTAAAGTTGAAAGCTTACTTAAAACAAAATCACCACGTTTAATAACAGTTTCAAGATTTGATAAAAGAAAAAATCATGAAAAAGTTTTGATGGCTGTAAGAAACTTAAAACAAATTTATCCAAATATTGTTTACATTTGCATTGGTTATGGAGAGGAAGAACAAAATTTAAAAGATTTGGTTAATGAACTCGATTTAAGTGGGCAAGTTATGTTTTTTAAAGAAATAACTGATGATCTTAAAAATGCTTTAGTAGCAAAATCAAATATATTTGTGATGCCATCGGTAAAATATAAAAGCTCAGTTGAAGGTTTTGGTATAGCTTATTTAGAGGCTGCACAATACGGAGTTCCCTCTTTAGGTGGAGCTGATGGAGGTGCGGCAGATGCAATTCATCATGATAAAACAGGACTAATATGTGATGGAAACAATCTAGATGAAATTTATTCATCATTAAATTCTATGATTGAAAATAAAAAATATTTACATTTTGGTAAAAATGCGAAAGAGTTTTCATCTAAATTCGATTGGTCCAATACTATTGAGGAGTATAAAAAAGTTTTAATTTAAGATTTCTTTTTCGAAAAAGTTTTATAGATATGCCACAGAACAATAAGAATTGTTGTAACTAATATACAAACTGTAAGAGTTCTATCCCATAAAAACTCCCATGATCCATTACTTAAAAGTAATGATCTTCTTAAATTTTCCTCCATTAATCCACCGAGAACAAAAGCTAGTATTAATGGTGGCATAGGAAAATCATAAAGTCGTAAAAATGTTGCAACAACAGCTATACCAATCATTAAATAAATATCGAAATTATTAAATGACATCACATAAATTCCTGTAATAGAAAAAAATAAGATTAATGGAATTAAATAATTTTTTGGTACCGCAAGAATTCTAGCAATGTAGGGAATTAATGGTAAATTTAATATTAATAATATTACCATTCCAATATACATTGACATTATAACTGACCAAAAAATTTCTGGATTGGTCATATAAAGTCTTGGACCTGGTTGTATACCAAACCCCAAAAGCGCTCCAAGCATAACCGCTGTAGTTCCGCTACCTGGAATACCTAAAGTTAACATGGGTACAAAAGAACCCGAGCATGCTGCATTATTAGCTGTTTCAGGTGCAGATAATCCATTCACACTTCCTTTTCCAAATTTTTCTTTTTCATCATCCTTAACTAAATTTCTTTCCATTCCATAAGCTAAAAATGATGCAATAGTAGCGCCTGCACCAGGTAGTACCCCAATTAAGAAACCAATAACTGAAGATCTTGGAATTGTTCGATACATTTTACCCCGTTCCTCTTTATTAATTCTTATTGATCCAAGCTCGGTTAAAGAGACTTGCTTTGCTGCTGCTGTTGGATCATTTCTCTTTAATATAATTGTTAATGCCTCACTCATAGCAAATGTTGACATAACCACTAGGACGAAACTTATACCATCTGTTAAATTCATATTATCGAAAGTAAATCTGGTGATATCTGAAAGTGAATCTTGACCAACAGATGCTAACATCAAACCAAGCACAACCATCATCATTGCTTTTAAGAATTGACCTTTTGAAGAAAAAGCTGCAATTGCTGTTAAACCTAAAATCATTAATGCAAAATAATCTGGAGATCTAAATGATAAACTTACTTTTGATAAACTTGGAGCCATAAACAATAAATAGATTGCTGATAGTGTTCCACCTGCAAATGAACTCCAAGCGGCGATAGCTAATGCTTTACCGGCTTTACCTTGTTGTGCCATTGGATATCCGTCGAAAGAAGTTGCGACAGTTCCTGGCACTCCTGGTGCATTTAACAAAATGGAGGAAGTAGAACCACCAAATACTGCCCCATAATAAACTCCAGCCATTAAAATCAGGCCTGTTGCAGGATCAAAACCATAAGTAATTGGTATCATTAAAGCAATTGCTGTCATGGGACCTAAACCAGGTAACATTCCAATAATTGTTCCAAAGAAACAACCAATCATCACCATAAAAATGTTTTGAAATGATAATGCTGTAGTTAAACCGATTAATATTCCTTCTGTCATCCCATTACTCCAATAGATTTTAAAAAAGGATCCCTTAAATAAATTTCAAGAACTCCGTGAAGCAAATACATAAATCCAGCAACAAATGGAAAAGAAAGTAAAAACATTAAAACCCATCTTCTCTCACCTAAAAAGTAATAAGAAGCAAATAAAAATAAAGATGTAGTTAAAAAGTAACCCACTTTTAAAATTGTTGCCCCATAGATAATTGCAATAACAATTAGTAATACCGTTTTTTTGTACTCTAAAGTTCTATGTTCAACTTTTATAGTATCTGGATCTGGTAAGATTAATTTTAAACCAGAAAAAAATAAACCGGCATATCCTAAATAAATTGGAAATGTTCTTGCATTAAATGGTGCATTTTCATCGAACGCAAAAACTTGTATTTGATAAGCTGTATATAAATAGAATGCTGAGAAAATAAAAAAGAGCAGTGATATAATTTTTGTCGTATTTATATTCACTGCTCTTTAAATTAATTAATCCAGCGGATTAAATAACTCCTAGTTTCTTCATAAGAGCTGTCATTTCTTTTGTTTGAGTTTTTAAAAACTTAACAAACTTTTTGTCTGGGTTATAAATATTTACCCAAGCATTTCTTGCTCTTACTGCTTCCCATTCAGGAGTTTTTTGTACATCGCCTAACATTTTAGCAATAGCTTTTTTATCTTTGCTACTCATGCCTGGAGGACCAAAAAATCCTCTCCAGTTTACGAATTGTACATCATATCCTTGCTCTTTAAGTGTAGGTGCATCAGGTGCATCGCCAACTCTATCAGGCGCAGTTATACCAATGATTCTTACTTGGTCTCTTGCTCCCATTAATTCACCTAAACCTGTAGATATAATTTGAGTTTCTCCAGATAAAAGTCCAGCTAATGCTTTTCCACCTGCATCATAAGGAATATAAGCTACAGCATTCGGATCTGCACCAGCAGCTTGAAATGCTAAAGCACCAATTAAATGGTCCATACTTCCTCTAACAGAACCACCAGCCATTTTTATTGAACTAGGGTTTGCTTTATATGCATCAACAACATCTTTAAAGTTTTTGAAAGGTGAGTCTTTTGCAACTGCAATTGCACCATAGTCACCAATTACTCCAGCAATTGGTACAACATCTTTATAAGATAAAGTTCCACTTCCACTGACATAACCTTTGTGTCTTGTAATTGATCTCAAAACTAGTGGTGTTGATTGAACTAAGATTGTATTTTCTGGCTTAGTATTAATCATGTAAGCAAGAGCTTTTCCACCACCACCACCTGACATATTTTCAAATGATGCGCTTTTTAAAAATCCAGCTTTTGTCAAAGCTTCTCCAGTACCTCTAGCAGTTCCATCCCAACCACCACCAGCACCACCACCAATTACAAAGTGTAACTTTTCAATTGCAATTGAGTTGACTGTAGTTGTTGATAATAAAAGAGCGGCAGAGAACAAAACTGAAAAAAAAGATTTAATTAGTTTCATTATTTCCTCTCGTTGTTATAGTTAATTACATAGATTAAACATACTTTTAGTAATCTAGTCAACAACCAAAGATAGAGCACATGCAGAACGTGATTCCCTTTAACCGAGAAAGTTTTGGGCAATTATTATCAAAAAAATTTTTATTAGTTATTGTGATCTCTATTCCTAGTGCGATTGTCACTGACTTTTTTAAGGTCCCACTTGCCTGGATGATTGGTCCGATGATAGCAACCTCTTTGATTGCCCTAAAAGGTTTTCAAGTAATAATGCCAAGATTAGCCCTTAGCTCAATCTTAATTATTTTAGGATTACATATTGGAAACTATATTGATCAAAATTTACTTAATCAGATGGTTAATTGGATTTGGACCACAATTATAATGTTTTTTTATATTGTTATTAGCATTCTAATTGTTTCTAAATATTTACAAAAATTTTCTGATTACAAAGAAAAAACATCAATATTTTCTGCAGCCCCAGGTGCTTTAGGACCATTAATGATTTTAGCAGAGTATGAAAAATCAGATTTATCTCAAGTGGCTACAGCTCATTTAATTCGATTAATAATTATAATAACTTTATTCCCTTTTATAATAGTTAGTCTTTACCCAGCTGAAGCTTTAGAATTAGAAAAATTTGATTACATGTCTCAAAACCATTGGGAATTAATTATATTAATTATTGCTTCATTAGTGTTCATATTTTTTTTTGATAAATTTAAAGTTCCAGCTGCACTATTATCTGGAACACTAGTTGCAAGTGGAGTTTTGCAAATATCTGACATCGCGTCATACAAATTACCTGATGCATCAATAAATTTTTGTTTATTAATTTTGGGAGCTTCTGTTGGATGTAGGTTTGCAAATAAAACATTTAAAGAAGTGGCAAATAACTCTTTTCATGGATTAGTCGCAACCATACTTTTAGTTTTATTAGGTCTGATAGCAGCATACGTTGCTACATTTTTTGTAGATAATAACATTTTATCACTGATCTTATCCTTTTGCCCCGGAGGTATTTATGAGGTAGCAGTAATAGCGATTGCTTTTGATCTTGAGCCAGATTTTGTTGCTTTTCATCATATTATAAGATTGTTATTTATACTTTTTGTCGTGCCAGTGATTTTAAGAATAATTGAAAAAACTAGGTTAAAGAATTAGATAATCTTTCAAAAACTCTTTCAGCACTTAAGTTTTTTAGATCCGTAACTTCAATTGGTTTAAAATTTTCTCTTTCAATACTTACTTTGTAAGCTGTTGTATGTTTGCCGAATAATGTAAGACCTTTGGCTCCTACATGAGCAGCTATGTGCGCAGGACCAGTATCATTTGCAACAACAAATGAACTATCTTTTATCAAGGCAGTAAGTTGAGAAATATCTAGCGCTCTTCCATTATCCAGTAAAGCTAATGCATTAATATTTTTTGCTTCACTGATTTCAGTTGGTCCAGGAGCTGTAATAACTTTATATTCTTCACCATACTTGTTCAATATTAAATCAATAAGCTTGTTGTAATAAGGCCATTTTTTAATCGTTAAATGAGGTGAACAGAAAGGAAATAATAAAATATATTTTGTTATTTTATAAAAGTTTTTAATTTCACTTATGTCTGTAGCAGCCCAATTAAAATCTGGCCTAAGTGTATTCAATGTACTTAATCCTGTGTCTTTCAATTGATATTCAAATCTTTCGAGAACAGAATTTTTGTCAAATTCACTTTTATTTTTTCCTGCTGGTAAAGTCGTTGCTGAGCTCGACCATATTTCCTTTCCTGCTTTTGGAAAAAGAATATTCTTATAAAAATTAGTTCTAGATGAATTTTGCAAGTCAAAAACTTTGGAAAAGTTATGTTTTTTTATTTCACGCATTAAAAAATATAAATATATTAAATTAAACCTAGGCAGTCTTTTGTCTAAAATAATATTATGAATAAATGGATTTTTTTTGAATAAATCAATAAATGGTTTTGTAGTAAGAAGATGAATTTGATCATTTTTATGATTTTCAGATATGTCTTGAATAGCACCACTAGCTTGAGATATATCTCCTAAAGATCCGTGTTTGATAATTAGTATATTAGACATATTTATAACAAGATAACATAGTATTAAATTTTATGAATAAAATTATAGTAGAAGTTTCAGTTGGAGAACTTTTAGATAAAATTTCAATTTTAGAGATTAAAAAAGAAAAGATAAAAGATGCTGAAAAATTAAAATTCATTAATAACGAACACTCTATTCTCAAAAATCAGTTAGAAAAAAATATCAAATCTGATGAAAAACTGAACAATCTTTACCAATCTCTTAAAATGATTAATTCAAAACTTTGGGTTATCGAGGACGATAAAAGACAATGTGAGAAAGATAAGGATTTTGGAGAAAAATTTATTAAGCTTTCAAGAGATGTTCATTTTCTAAATGATGATCGCGCAAAAATTAAATTAGAGATTAACAATCTCACTGGATCAGCTATCAAAGAAATAAAAGAATACACTAGTTATTAAATTATTAATGGGACTTCATTTTTCAAAAGAAGAATTTAGAACTAGAAAATCCAAAGTTTTAGATTCCATGAAGGATCAAAACATAGATGCTTTGTTAATGTTTAGACAAGAATCTATGTATTGGTTAACTGGTTATGACACATTTGGATATGTTTTTTTTCAAACATTAATTTTAGATAAAAAAGGAAAAACAATATTACTGACTAGAGCTCCAGATTTAAGACAGGCACAAAATACATCCAATATTGAAGATATAAGAATTTGGGTTGATAAAGATGGATCAAACCCAACCGATGATCTTAAAGTTATTTTGGATGAGCTAAATCTCAAAGGAAAAAAATTAGGAGTTGAATATGATTCTTATGGATTGACCGGAAAAAATACATTGAAGCTTAATAAGTCTTTAGAAAATTATTGTTCTGTTGAAGATAAATCGGACTTAATAACAAAGTTAAGAGTAGTGAAATCCAAAGAGGAAATTGTTTACGTAAAAAAAGCTGCAGAACTAGCTGATCAAGCTTTGGATGAAGTTTGGAAATATGCCAAAGCGGGTGTAAATGAGTCTAAGATTTTAGCTGAAATGAATAAAGTTATATTTGAAGGAGGTGGAGATTATCCTGCAAATGAATTTATTATTGGTTCAGGAAAAAATGCTCTTCTTTGCCGTTATCAATCAGAAAAACAAATTTTAAATGATCAAGATCAATTAACCATAGAATGGGCTGGTACTTATAGACATTACCATTCAGCAATGTTTAGAACAATTCCTATAGGTAAAGCAGATCCTAAACATCATAAAATGCATGAGGCATGTGTTGAAGCGTTGAAGAATTGTGAAAATAAATTAAAACCTGGAAATAAAATTGGAGAGGTTTTTGATATTCACGCAAAAACTTTTGATGATCTTGGTTTTAGCAAAGCAAGAATGAATGCATGTGGCTATTCTTTAGGTACTACTTTTGCTCCAAATTGGATGGATTGGCCAATGTTGTACACAGGGAATCCATACGTTATTGAACCTGGAAATGTTTTTTTTATGCATATGATATTAATGGACTCGGAAAATCAATTAGCAATGAACCTGGGTGAAACTTATTTAGTTACTGAACAAGGTAACGAAAGACTTGGTAAACAAAAAATTGATTTAGTTGTGCTTTAATTAAAGCTGTATTTCTTTTCTAAAAACTTAATTACATTATGGATTATAAAGGTCATAAATAGATAAATACCACCAGCAACAATAAATACCTCAATTGGTTTAAAAGTTGTTGAAATTATATATTTTGCAACACCTGTAAGGTCCATTATGGTGACTGTGCTTGCTAAAGAAGTTCCTTTCATCATTAGGATAATTTCATTTCCATAAGCTGGTAAAGATTGTCTAATAGCGATAGGAATTTGAATTTTATAAAATATTACTCTATTTGAGATACCCAAACTTTTACCTGCCTCTATTATTCCAGGTTTAATAGTTTGAAATGCTGATCTCAATATCTCTGAAGTGTAAGCACCCGTGTTTAGAGCAAAAGCAATTATTGCACACCAATATGGTTCTTTTAAAATTACCCATAAAACTGTCGATCTTAAATATTCAATCTGACCTAATCCAAAATAAATAATGAATATCTGTACTAAAAGTGGTGTACCTCTAAAAACATAAGAATATCCATAAGCGAATCTATTGATAAATATATTTTTATTTAATCTTAGAATTGCAAAAAATAAGCCAATGAATAATCCAATTATTAAAGAAACTGAAAGAAGTTTTAAAGTTATTACGGCAGCATTTAGTAACTTTGGGAGACTATTAATCATTAATTCAAGATCCATTAGTACCCCCTACTATATTTAACTTCTAATCTGTTAATTAATTTCATGCTCACAAAAGTAAGTAGTAAATACAAAACTGCAGCAAATGAATAAAAGAATAATGGATCTCTCGTTGATCCAGCAGCAATATAAGATTGTCTCATGATTTCAACTAAACCTGTAACTGAAATTAGAGAAGTGTCTTTTAAAGTTATCTGCCAAACATTACTTAGATTTGGAATAGCTAATCTTAATGTTTGAGGTAAAATAATCTTAAAAAATTTTCCAAATTTATTAAAACCTAATACATTGGCAGCTTCGAACTGGCCTTTGTCAATTGATTGAATTGCTCCCCTAAAAACTTCAGTTGAATAAGCACCAGAAATTATTCCAATTGCAAATGCACCTGTGATAAATGCATTTATTTCAATATACTCATTATAACCAAATATTGATGCAACAAACATAACTGCACCAGTTCCACCAAAAAAGAAAAGATAAATTACTAATAATTCTGGAACACCTCTTATTATAGTTGTGTAAGAATTAGCTATGAAATTTAAAAACTTATTTTTAGATAATTTTAATGGAGTAAAGATTAACGCAAAAAGAAAACCTATAATCATTGCTGTAATTGAAACAGCTATAGTCATTAGAGTGGCACGAAATAACTCGTCACCCCAACCAGTATCTCCAAATGCTAGAAGTTCCATATAGATTGGCGACTATACATTATAGTCGCCAAATCTAAAATTAATTACATAGAGGCATCAAAACCAAACCATTTAGTAGCTATTCTACTAATGTCTCCGTTTTTTCTAGCCTTCTCGATTGCTTTGTTAAATGCTTTTAATAATTCAGTGTCGTCTTTTCTAATTCCAACCCCAACACCATTACCAAATGCTCCACCTGAAAAAGTTGGACCTACAAGAACAACTGGTTTACCAGATTTTTCAGCATAATCGGTAAAAGCAACTGCAGCTGCTAATGCAACATCACATCTTCCTGATGCTAAGTCTAAGTTTACTTCATCTTGAGTTTTGTAAGTTCTCAGATTTATTTTTCCTACATCACCAGATTCTAAAAAGTTTTGGTGAATAGTTGCTGTTTGTGTACAAACAGTTTTTCCAGCAAGTGCACCCGTTAAAGTTTTTAAAGTTTTTTTAACACCTGAACCACCTAAAGTAAGATTGATCCCCTCTGGAGTATCCATACCTTCAAGGTCAGAACCTTTCATAACTGCTAAAGATGCAACTTCATCTGCATAACCTTGAGAAAAGCTAATGGCTTTTTGTCTTTCAGCAGTGATAGACATACCTGCCATAATTGCATCAAATTTTCTCATAATTAAAGCTGGTATCATTCCATCCCAATCTTGTTCAACAATCTCACATTGTTGTCCAATATATCTGCAAAGTGTGTAAGCTAATTCGACTTCAAATCCGATTAATTTACCTGATGCATCTTTAGAATTCCATGGAGGATAGGCACCTTCTGTTCCAATTTTAATTTTATCAGCATTAACGTTTCCAATGATTAACAATGAAAATAAAACTGAAAAAATAGTTTTTTTAAATATATTCATCATTCTCTCCTTTAATAAAAAAATATTATTTCACAAATCAGAGACTTTAAAAAGAAAAAACTAATGATTTATTGAAGACGAGAAATTCCAAGAGCAATCAAAACTGGGTACATAAACCCTAGATAATTTGGTATTTCCAAAATGATGATGAAAAACATTCATCCAATTTTCAACTTGAAGAGGTTTTTTATCTTGACTGCCAACTTGTGCTGTAATCACACCCTTTGGTTTTAATATTCTTACTAAAGAGTCCATATTTTTTGCAGCCAAATCTATACAAAACTGATCATCATTTAAATCTACAAAAATATGATCGTATGTATCATCTTTTACTGATTTAATACTATGAAACGCATCTCCCCAAACGCATTTAACTGAATTTTTCTCTGTAGCTTTTTTTCCAATGTCCCCTAAATGTTTATTACAAACTTCAACTACCTCAGGATCAAGTTCATACCAATCGATAAAATTAAATTTTTTAGATATGCATTCTCTAGCAACGCCTCCATCACCACCACCAATGATTGCAGCTCTTTCATTGTTTTTATTTAATTTTAACCCAGCTCCTACAAATGTTGAGCTGTACAAATGTTCATCAGACTCAGCTACTTGAATTTCACCATCAATAAACAATGATTTTCCAAATTGCTCTAACTCTAAAATTTCGATGTGTTGACCCACCTTTGATTTAAAATCTTCCAAAACTTCATTTACAACATATGATTTTTGTAAACCTGGTGAGCTATAAATATCGTGATAAAGAGATCTCGTATCTCTATTAAACTCTTTCTTTACAATTCTTTTGTGCTTAAATTCTTTTTTAACAATATCAACCGCTACTGATGGACTGATGTTTCCACAAGTAAAGAAATCAAAACTTATAATTCCTTTTTCAGGAAATGTATGAAAACTGATATGACTTTCAGCTAATAATGCAAGAATTGTAAAGCCCTGTGGTTCAAACTTATATTTTGATATATTTAATATTGTAACTTTAGCTACTTTAGCAATCTCTTTAATAACTTTTTCATAAACCGATGGATCATATTCTTTATCAGTACCAATTATATCTAAAGTAATGTGCTCCCCTACTTTTATCATATTACCCTTTTTTATAATCTTTAGCTTTTTCCAAAACTTTTTTCATTTCTTCTAATGAAAGAATTTTTGGCTCTCCTAACTTTAGTGCAATAGTGTATTGATGACAAATATTTTCTATCTCTTGTGCTAGTTCAAATGCTTGGTCTAGATTTTTTCCAAAAGCAACCTGTCCGTGATTAGACATCAAACAGGCACTTCTATTTTCTAAAGCTTTAATTACATTTTGTGAAAGTTCTTCTGTTCCAAAAGTTGCGTATTCAGCGCATTTAATGTCTTCTCCTCCTGCAAGAGCAATCATGTAATGAAACGGAGGTATAGATTTTCCGTATGAAGATACAGCTGTTGCGTGTGGAGAATGTGCATGAACAATTGCTTGGGCATCTTTTTTATTAACATAAATATCTCTATGAAATCTCCATTCTGAGGAGGGTTTATTCACTGAGTCGTTGTTTTCTGCTTCTTCATTTAAACCCATAAAAACAATATCTTCTGGCTTTAATGTTTCATATTTTTTTCCTGATGGAGTAATTAAATAACCTTGAATATTATCTTGTTCTGCTCTCAGAGATATATTTCCTGATCGTAGCGGTGAAAGATTTGTAGAATTCAATTTTAGAGAATAATTAATAATTTGATTTCTTTGGTCTAAATTCATCATTTAAATAATTCTTTTAGTCCTCTTTCTGATGCTTCACATATACCTTTTTCAGTAATTAATCCTGTAACGTATTTTGCTGGGGTTACATCAAAAGCTAAATTCATAACTTTACTATTTTTTGGATAAATTTGTATTTTCTTTACATTTCCTTTTTCATCTAAACCTTCCACATGAGATAATTCCTCTGAATTTCTCTCCTCAATTGGAATATCTTTATGATCTTTTATATTCCAATCAATTGTTGAACTTGGTAGTGCAACATAAAAAGGAATTTTGTTATCATGAGCCGCTAGTGCTTTTAGATAAGTTCCAACTTTATTACAAACATCTCCATTGGCTAGAGTTCTGTCTGTTCCAACAATACACATATCAACCTCTCCTCTCTGCATCAAAATTCCACCTGTGTTATCTGCAATGATTGTGTTTTTAATTCCTTCTTCATTTAATTCATAAGAAGTAAGATTTGCTCCTTGATTTCTTGGTCTAGTTTCATCTGCCCATATATGAACAGGAATTCCTTTTTTGTGTGCATGATAGATTGGAGAAGTTGCGGTCCCCCAATTTATTGTTGCAAGCCAACCAGCATTACAATGAGTTAATATATTAACTGTATCTTTTTTTTTATTATAAATTTCCTCTATTATTTTAAGACCATTTAATCCTATATTTTTACAAAATCTTATATCTTCTTCGCATATATCTTTTGCTTCATTAAGAGCTATTTCTAAAATTTTATCATTATTTAAACCTGATAATTTATTCATCATTCTATCAACAGCCCATTTTAAATTTATTGCTGTTGGTCTTGAACATATTAATTCATCTGCAGATTTTTTCAAAAATGATTGATCATTATTTTCAATAATTGCTAAAACTAGTCCATAAGCTGCTGTAGCACCTATCAAAGGTGCCCCTCTTACTTCCATAATTTTTATAGCATTAATTGCATCTTTAACTGACTTAAGATCCTTTATGACGAATTGATGTGGTAGTTTTGTTTGATCAATAATTTTTACAACGTTATTTTCAAACCAAATAGTACAATACTCTTTTCCTTCTATTCTCATTTATTTAAAACTCTACCCGCAACTGTTTTAAGTTTATCTATAGTTTTTTTAGTTCGTTTTTCAGGTGAAGTGATAATAGCAACATCCAAGCAATTGTTTGTTGGATCTTTAGGATCAATATGATTTTCAAAATTTTCTATCAAATTTTTTATCATATTTTTTGCTTTTGCAGCATTTCCTAAAAGAACTTTTATTACTTGTTGCACATCTACATTTTCATGATCTGGATGCCAACAATCATAATCAGTTACCATTGAAACAGATGCATATCTAATTTCTGCTTCTCTAGCTAATTTAGCTTCTGGCATATTTGTCATACCGATTACATCTGCTTCCCATGATCTGTAAAGATTGGACTCAGCTAAAGTTGAAAATTGTGGACCTTCCATAACTACATAGGTTCCACCTCTTTGATATTCTATTTTTTCTTTTTTAATAGATTCTTCACACGCATTCATAAGACCATTAGATGTTGGATGAGCCATTGAAACATGGGCAACAATTTCGTCATCAAAAAATGTTTTGTTTCTTGCAAAAGTTCTATCTATAAATTGGTCAACAATCACAAATTTACCTGGTGGTAAATCTTCTTTTAGAGAACCAACAGCAGAGACTGAAACAATATCTGTTACGCCTAATTGTTTTAGTGCATCAATATTTGCTCTAAAATTTATTTTAGAAGGTGAAATGAAATGACCTCTGCCGTGTCTAGGCAAAAAATAAACTTCTTTTTCTTGGAATTTTGTTTTTAAAATCTTATCAGATGGCTTACCCCAGGGTGTATTTAAATCAATAAATTCCCTGTCTTGAAATTCTTCTACATCGTATAGGCCACTTCCACCTATAATTGCCAATTTATTTATTGTCATGTCTTTAAATTAATTTATTTATTGTTTTATAAATCACTATTATGAATTTAAAAGATTTTATTAGATCAATTCCAGATTATCCAAAAAAGGGCATATTATTTAGGGACATAACAACATTAATAAAAAATGAAAAAGCATTTTCTGAAACAATCAATCAAATAGTTGAAAAAAGTAAAAAATTTAAATTTGATAAAATTGCAGCTATAGAGTCAAGAGGCTTTGTCTTTGCGTCTGCCGTTTCATATCTATTAAAAAAACCATTTGTGATGCTTAGAAAAAAAAACAAATTACCAGCTGATGTTCACTCAATAGATTTTGAGCTAGAATATGGAACAGCGACAATAGAAATACATAAAGATTCTATTGATGAAAATGATAATGTTTTAATTATTGATGATTTAATTGCAACTGGCAGCACTGCAGAGGCAGCAGCTAAGCTTATTGAAATTTCTAAAGGTAAAGTTACTGCCTTTATTTTTGTTATTAATTTGTTTGATCTCAATGGCACAGACAAATTATTAAAAAAAGGCTATAAAGTTGAAAACCTAATTGAATTTCCAGGTCACTAAAAATGGAAAAATTGAATAGAATTTCAAAAATATTAAATAAAATTTATTACAATATTTTTGTTGAAAATTTTAGAGGAAAACTTGAATATAATTTTCCACCAAATTATTTTCGATGGGATCTGATTGAGTATTTAATAAATAAATATAAATATTCAGACTATCTAGAAATAGGTTGTGACCAAGATCAATTATTTTCAAAAGTTAGAATAAAAAATAAGACAGGTGTTGATCCTATAAGTGGAGGAAATATTAGAAAAACAAGTGATGAGTTTTTTAGGGAAAATAAAAATAAATTTGATATCATTTTTATAGATGGTTTACATACCTACAATCAAGTTAAAAAAGATATTTTAAATTCAATTAATTGTCTCAAAGACGAAGGTATAGTTTTGGTACATGATTGTATGCCTGATAGTTTGAGTAAACAGGCTGTTCCGAGATATAGAATGTCTTGGAATGGTGATGTATGGAAAGCAATAGTAGATTTGAGACAAAATGAATACTTAGAAATATACACATGTAAAATTGACCAAGGAATTGGGGTTATTAAAAAAAAAAGAAACTCATCTATTCTAAAATTAGAAAAAAATATCAAAGATTTAAAATTTAAAGATTATTATAAAAACTATGTTAATTACTTAAGGGTAGTTGACTTGAAAGAATTTCAAAAATTATTTTAGAAATTATTTTTCTTTTTTATAAAATTTTTTATGTAATCTTTCAACCCTATTTTTCCATAATACTTATAAATTTTATTTGTAAGATTAATTTTAGTCAGAGCTGATGCATATCTTTCACCAGGTCTCTTGGGTAAAAATTTAATTTTTGAGTCAAACATTTTCGCAACTTCCAAAATAGAGTATGATTTTTTACTTGTTATACTATAATGTCTGCATAAATTTTTTTTCCAAGCAATGTAGCAAACTTCTACAGTATCTTTAATGTGAGTGAATCTTCTTGTTTGTGTGCCTGGTTTAACTACTGGCAAAGATTTTCTTTTTTTATAATGACTCTCAAATATTCCAATTACAGTAGACATTTCTCCTTTACAAATTTGGTTAGGTCCATAAACATTATAAAAATAAATAACTTCATATTTAAAATTAAACCATTTTTTTAAATTTTCGAGCAATTCTAAATTTTTTGCTTTTGTAAAAGCGTATGGTGATAAATTTTTATCTTTCCCCTTGTTGCCTAATGAAGCAGAGGTAGCAGAATAAACTAGTTTAATATTATTTTTTAAACAAAAATTAAATACTGCATTTGATCCAATTGAATTTGATTCAATACAGCTATTCATTTTTAAAAAGCTTTGATATATTCTTGCAAATTCACCAAAATGAAAAACTGTTTTTATTTGATTTGGATTTTTAATTAATTTTGAGATATTCGAAGTGTTCCCCTTGATATATTTTACCCTTGAATTCTTAATATGGTTTAATTTATTTCCAGAAGTGTAATTATCAATACTAACAATCTTATAATTTGTTTTATTAAGAAATAATTTAATTAAATTTGAACCTACAAATCCTGCACCTCCAGTGACAAGAATTTTTTTATCTTTAATCATTATCGGTTAATATTATATCGAATTATTTATTATTTTAATGATGGTCTATACCATGATTTTTTTAATAAAACAGAATTAATAATACCTAAAAGTCTATGTTTATATATATCACTCTTATCTTTGTTAAAAATAATTAAGTAAAAAATAAATTTAAATAATGATGAATTAAACTTAGGAAAAATTTTTATTAACGCATTTAAATATCCATTATGTTTTTTTTCAAAATAAAATGTAGACCACATCCAGTGCCAATTTCTTGATAATTCCATGGGTTTGTTTATCTTTGACTCGTGAGAGGTTCCCCCAAAATGTTCAACTTTTATAAAAGGATCAATAAATATCTTTATATTCATTAATCTAACTCTTTTACATAAATCCATCTCTTCTAAATATAGAAAAAAATTTTCGTCAAAAAAATTCGATTTTTCTAAATTTTTCATATTAAAAAACATCGCAAATCCTTTAACATTTTCAACTTCTTTGACATTAATATCTTTATCGTGATTAAAATTAGTGTACTTTTCGTTTAGAGATACTGGAGCTATAATTCCAAATTCAGGGTTTTTATTTGCTGATTTAAAAAAATTTTCAATTGAATCTTTTTTTAAAATTACATCAGGATTAAGAATAAGAGCATAATTTGTTTTCACTCTTGATAATCCTAGATTATTTCCACCTCCATAACCCAAGTTAT
>CACKQM010000006.1:0-42264 GCA_902602295.1 uncultured Pelagibacteraceae bacterium
ACTATTGTAGCAGCAGGTGCAGCAATCCTTTCATATAAAGTGAGTGGGAAAGGTCTAGCATTGTTTGCCGGTTTAACGATGATTTATATTTCAATATTTGGTCAATGGAAACCATCTATGCAAACTCTTTCATTTATATTAGTTGCAGCACCCTTGTCGTTTATTTTTGGGTTAGGCTTAGGAATAGCAGCATTTAAAAGTAAACGTGTCGAGAAAGCTCTTTATCCAATATTATTGGTGATGCAGACTATGCCGCAATATGCAGTATTGGTTCCTGCTTTAGTTCTTTTTGGAGTTGGTGATCATGCTGCAGTTATAATCACCATGGTTGTAGCTATACCACCAATGATATTACTAACCATATTAGGCTTAAGAGCAGTACCTCCAGAAGTTATTGAAGCTGGTAGAATGAGTGGATGTAACAATTGGCAATTAATGTTTAAAGTTTTAATTCCAACTGCAAGAAGAGATATTTTAATTGGTGTTAACCAAGTCATTATGGTGTGTTTTTCCATGGCAGTAATTTCAGCTTTTATTGGTGCAAAAGGTTTAGGATTTAATCTGCTATTGGCGCTAAATCAGTTAAATATAGGATTAGCACTAGAAGCAGGCCTGTGTATTAGCTTAATTGCGATTTTATTAGATAAAATGTCATTAGCTTGGGCTAATAAACAAACAGATTATTTTGGTAATCTGACATTCTTTCAAAGAAATAAAAATATCTTATTTTTTGCAGCAACAGTAATTGTTGGAATAGTACTAGCTTATATTGGAACCTTTTTATTTAAAGGTAGTTTTAATTATCTATTTGAAGTTCCACATAATAAAGGAATATCAACTGCTGATTTTTGGAATAAAGGGGTTGATTGGATTTTTGATACTTTTTTTGTTTATATTAAAGCATTTAATACATGGCTCATTCAAGAGGTGCTTCAACCAATGAGAGCTTTATATTTAAGGATGCCAGCTGTAGCAACTATCGTTTTAGTTGTTGGTGCGGGATATCTAATTGGTGGAATTCGTTCAGCTTTAGTTGTTTGTGGATTGACACTATTTATTGCCTTAAGTCCTTGGTGGGATAGAGCTTTAGTAACAACTTATATGGCAACATTTGGAGTAATTGTATCTTGCACTATTGGATTTACTGTTGGAACATTATGTTTTCAAAATAAACGCTCTGCTAATTTCATGTTAGGAGTATGTGATATTTTTCAAACATTCCCATCATTTGTTTATCTAATTCCAGTGATGATGTTATTCGGTATTACGGATACATCTGTTTTAATAGCTGTTATAGTTTATGCAACAATACCTGCTACTAGATACACCATTGAGGGATTGAGAAGTATTCCTGCTGGTTTACACGATGCTGCAACCATGTCTGGTGTCAATAAATTTCAAAGACTAACAAAGATAGAATTTCCTTTAGCTTTTCCTCATATGATGCTTGGTATAAATCAAACAATTGTATTTGCTTTATTCATGGTAATTATTGGAGCTTTCATTGGTACTGAAGATTTAGGACAATATATATTAAAAGCACTATCGGATAAAAAAGGTGCTGGGATTGGGTTAACACTTGGTATTTGTGTAGCTTTTATAGCTCTTATATTTGATAATCTGATAAGATCTTGGGTTGAAAAAAGAAAAAAACACCTAGGTATTGATTAAAACTTAATTATTTATTCAAAAAAGTTTTTAAAGTATCATCCATTGCTTTTGCCCAAGGCGTGTGGTGAACCGGTGCAACAGATCCTGTTACCGGGGATGAGAAAGATTTATCTCTATAAGTTGATATGTCTTCAACTTTATGATGTTCCCATTCTTTAAAATGTTTTCTTATTAATTCAAAATCAATTTTAGGGTAATCAGACATTTCATGTAGCTCCTTGGTATACTCTGTTTGAAAATCAATCATTTGATCAGGATTTTCAAGTTTTTCTTCCATTGCAACCCATTTGTTTATGTCATTTTCAATTTCTTTACTATCAGGCATTTTTATTTTACCCATAACTACATCACGAGCATACCAAGCTTGGCAATCGAACATATTAAATGTATGAAATTGGTCCTGCATGCCAAGATACATTAGTTTATGATTATCTTGCCAGACTACACCTTTGTATAATTTAGGTGGATAGAGTCTATTTCTTGTTTTCAGTTGTAAGTTTTCCTCTAAAAATGGAAAATGGTGTAAGTATCCTGTACATAAAATTATAACATCGGTTTCTTGTTCAGTACCATCTTTAAAGATAGCTTTCTTTCCATCTAGTCTATCTAAGTAATGGACTTCTTTCATGCCTTTAGGCCATTTGAATCCCATTGGGTTATGTCTATATCCAATAGTTACACTTTTTGCTCCATACTTATTACATTGAAGCGCAATATCTTCAGCTGAATAACTACTGCCTAATACCACAA
Source organism: uncultured Pelagibacteraceae bacterium (assembly GCA_902602295.1). GTDB lineage: Bacteria > Pseudomonadota > Alphaproteobacteria > Pelagibacterales > Pelagibacteraceae > Pelagibacter. Next base: position 2,422 of record CACKQM010000006.1, read on the forward strand.
TATTTTTACCTCTAAACTCTTCTGCGTCTCTAAAGTCGTGGGAGTGCATAATTCTTCCTGGGAATGATTTCATTCCATCATATTCAGGAATAAACGGAACAGAAAAATGACCAGTTGAGACAATTACAAAATCGAAATTTTCTTTTAAAATTTTATCATTTACTTTGTCCTGATAGCTAATTTCAAATTTTTCATTTTTAAAGATTGTATTAATGACTCTTGTATTAAATTTAACTTTATTTTTTAAATTTCCACTTTTAGCTCTTCCAACAATATAGTCGTATAGTACCTCCCTTGGAGGAAATGACGGAATTGCTTTGCCAAAATGTTTATCAAAAGAATAGTCAGCAAACTCTAAACATTCCTTGGGCCCATTAGACCAAAGATATCTATACATACTATTTGGAACTGGATCTCCATACTGATCAGAACCTGTTCGCCAACTATAATTCCAGAGACCACCCCAATCTTCTTGTTTTTCAAAACAAATCACTTCAGGAATTTTTTCACCTTTTTTTTCTGCTTGCTCAAATGCTCTTAACATTGATAAGCCACATGGACCTGCACCGATAATAGCTACTTTACTCATAAGATTTAATAAAAATTAAGTTTATTTTACTAACAAAATATTAAAATTTAAAATAAAATAATGACTTAATACGAAAATTGACATAGAAAATTTTCACGTATGTGTTGCATTTTAAATTTTTGTTTAATTAATATTTTTGAATTTAAACTAATATGAAAAAATTTTTAATAATTGGAGGAGGGGCTATGGGATCTGCTTTCACAATTCCCTGCCTGGAAAATAAGAATGATGTTGTAATTACTGAGCCGTACTCAAAAAAATTTATAAAAGAATTATCCTCAAAAAGAAAATACCATTCTGCATTAAAAATGAATTTACCAAAAAAACTTAAATTTCGAAAATATTCTGGTGATTTATTAAAAGAAAAATTTGATTTAATAGTAATTGCATTAAGTTTACCTGGAATAGACTTTATTGGTAAAGAGTTGAAGAAAAATAAGATTGATACACCTTTGTTGGTTCTTACCAAAGGGTTAAAATATATATCTAGTAGTAAGAAAATTTTTACCATTTCTGAAAAACTTCAAAAAATTTCTGGGATAAAAAATATCTCAGTTTTAAAAGGTCCTTGCTTAGCAAAAGAGTTGGCGAGAAAACATCAGACAAGTGTAATAATTGCAAATAAAAGTATAAATTTTGCAAAAAAAATTGGAAAAAGGATTTCTACAAAATATTATTTAAATGAATTCTCGAAAGATATTATTGGTGTAGAAGTCTGCTCTGCGATTAAAAATATATATGCAATGATTATAGGTGCTGGTCAAAGTCTAAATACATCATCAAGTTTATTTCAAAGATCAATTAATGAAATGAAATATTTGACAAAATATTTTAAAGGAAAAGAAACAAGTACACTCGGTCTTGCTGGTGTTGGTGATTTATATGTTAGCGCTGCGGGTGGTCGAAATAGTAAAATGGGCAGTTACTTAGGAAAAGGATATACATTTAAAAATGCAAAAAAAAGATTTATGCCTAATGACACTGTTGAAGGAGAACAGTTAGTTAGAGAAATTGCCCCATATATTATGAGAAAAATTAATAAGAAAAAAATTCCTTTAATGATTAGTTTATTTAGAGCAATATTGAATAATAGAAAACTTACAGTCACTTAAAAAATTATGAAATCTAATTGGAATTATCCAACAACAGTTTGGGTAGGCAAAGATAGAGTTAAAGATTTAGGTGAAGCTTGCCATAATTTAAAGATTAACAATCCATTATTTGTCACTGACAAAGATTTAGTAAATCTTACATTTATTAAGGAGGTAATTATTGAAATTAAAAAAAAATTTAAAAAGTTAATATTATTTTCAAATTTTACAGGAAATCCATTTGGTGAGAATGTCGATGAGGGTGTGAAAGAATTTAAACAGAATGATTGTGATGGCGTAATTACGATTGGTGGAGGAAGTGCAATTGATGTTGGGAAAGCTATAGCTTTTATGTCAGGTCAAAGTAGACCCATTTGGGATTTTGAGGATGTTGGAGATTATTGGAAAAGAGCTAATGATAAAAATATTTTTCCAATAATTGCAATTCCGACTACTGCAGGAACAGGATCTGAAACTGGTCGAGCATCTGCAATCATAAATAAAAAAACGGGTGTTAAAAAAATTATATTTCATCCAAAAATTTTACCTTCAATTGTCATTCTAGATCCAAAATTGACTATTGAACTTTCTCCGAGGTTAACTGCTGCAACAGGAATGGATGCCTTAGCTCACAATCTTGAGGCATACTGTGCACCAAACTTTCATCCTATGGCAGATGGTATTGCTTTAGAGGGAATGAAACTTATTAAAAATTCACTTGTTTCTGCATACAAAGATGGAAAAAATATTGAGGCTAGACAAAATCTTTTGGCAGCTTCGTCAATGGGTTCAACAGCTTTTCAAAAGGGATTAGGTGCTATTCATTCATTGAGCCATCCTGTTAATGCTCAATATAATATTCATCATGGATTGAGTAATGCAATCTTTATGCCGTACGTATTAACTTTTAATAAATCTATTATAGAAAAAAAAATTATCTCAATTTGTGATTATTTGGATTTAGATAAAAATTTTGAAAGTTTTTTATTGTGGATTTTGAATTTAAGAAAAGATTTAGCAATCCCCCATAAACTATCTGACATTATGGATTGTTCTAAACTAGATTTAAATAAATTATCTCTGATGGCTTTAGAAGATCCATCTACAAGTGGTAATCCAAAAAAAATAAATCAAGAGGATCTTAAACTGATGTATCAACATAGCATTTCAGGAGAATTGTTTGAATGAAAAAAATATTAATTGTAGAGGGAAACTTAAGGGAAGAAAATGAGAGCTTTTCAGAAAATGGTATTCAAACACATACAGAAAGTTTAAAAGACAGCTTAAGTCATTTTACTAATGAACTATCATTTGATGTTGTTAATCCTTCATCAGATCAAAATATTCAATTAATATCAGATCAACTCGAGCAGTATGATGGTCTTATTTGGGGTGGAAGTAGTTTAAATATTTATAATGATACTCCAGAAATTAGAAGGCAAATTGAATTCATGAAAAATTGTCAAAATAAAGTAGGAAAAATTTTGGCAATTTGTTGGGGTATGCAAGTAGCAGTCACAGCAGCAGGTGGCCAAGTCAAAAAGGCGGATAATTCACATATTGGTATAGCAAATGAAATAGAGATAAACAACAATGGGATAAAACATCCGCTTTATAAAAATAAAGATAAAAAATTTAATTCCCCGGCATTCAATTTTGATGAGGTGGTAAAAATACCTGATAAAGGAATATGTTTAGCCTCAAATAAGATTAATAAAGTTCAAGGTTTATATTTTGAGGTTAATAAGACAAAAATTTGGGGACTACAATATCATCCAGAAATAACTTATGAAAAAATGATTAATCTTATTGAGTTCAGAAAAGAAAGGTTAATTGAAAGTAGAAAAGTATTTAAAGATGATACAGAAGTTCAAAAACACATTGCTTTTATCAAAAAAGAAATTTCAGTTTCGGACAAAGAAAAAAGAATGTTAGAGCTTAAAAATTGGCTTAATGAATTAAATTAAAATAACCCTTCGATTTCACCTTTTTTATTAAGTTTAATAGAGTCTGCTGCTGGCACCCTTGGTAATCCAGGCATTGTCATTATTGCTCCACAGACAACAACTATAAATTCAGCTCCAGAGGAAAGCCTTATTTCTCTAATTGGTAATGAGTGACCTGTAGGTGCACCTTTGAGATTAGGATCAGTTGAAAAACTGTACTGAGTTTTAGCTACACAAATTGGCAATTCTCCATATCCCGCTTCTTCAAAGCTTTTAAGTTGATCCCTAATTTTTGTATCAGCAATAACTTCATCGGCTCTGTAAATTTCTTTTGCAATTGTCTCAATTTTTTTAAACAATGGTGTTTTACTTTCGTATAAAAATTTAAATTTATTTTCATTTTTTTCACATAAATCAGCAACATGCGAAGCTAATTCTTTTGCACCCTCTCCTCCATTTGCCCAGTGGGTACAAAGACTCGCCTTTATTCCTAATTTATTACAAAAATCAACCAAAGCCTTTACCTCATTGTCAGTATCTTTTATAAAATGATTTACAGCTATCGCTACAGGAAGACCAAATTTTTTTACATTTTCAACATGCCTTTCAAGGTTGACCAAACCTTTTTTTAGTGCTTCAACGTTTTCATTTTTAAGATCATCTTTGGCTACACCACCATGCATTTTTAATGCTCTAATTGTAGCAACGATAACTACACAACTTGGTTTTAAATTGGATTTTCTACATTTAATATCTAGAAATTTTTCAGCACCAAGATCTGCACCAAACCCAGCTTCAGTTACTACATAGTCAGCTAATTTAAGTCCGGCTTTAGTTGCGATTACAGAATTACAACCATGAGCAATATTAGCAAAAGGCCCGCCGTGAATTATTGCAGGATTATTTTCTAATGTTTGAGTTATGTTTGGTCTTATAGCTTCTTTCAACAAAACAGTCATAGGTCCCTGTGCTTTTAAATCTTTAGCATATATTGGTTTTTTCTCTCTTGTGTAAGCAACAGTAATATTTCCAATTCTATTTTCTAAATCTTCCAAATTATTAGCCAAGCAAAAGATAGCCATTATTTCTGAAGCAACTGTAATATCAAAACCATCTTCCCTTGGGAATCCATTAGCGACACCACCAAGATTAATATTAATTGATCTTAACGCTCTATCATTCATATCTAAAACTCTTTTCCAAACAATTCTTCTTACATCTATATTAAGTTTATTTCCCCAATAGATATGATTGTCTATCAATGCAGATAAAAGATTATGTGCAGATGTAATTGCATGAAAGTCACCTGTGAAATGAAGATTAATTTGTTCCATAGGAACAACTTGAGCATAGCCACCACCAGCAGCTCCACCTTTCATTCCAAAAGATGGACCTAAACTTGGTTCTCTTAAACAGACAACAGATTTTTTTCCTATTTTATTGAGACCATCATTGAGACCTACAGAAGTTGTGGTCTTTCCTTCCCCCGCTGGTGTAGGAGTTATGGCGGTCACTAAAATTAATTTTCCCTCTTTTTTACCCTTGAGGCTATCAAGATATTCTAAATTTATTTTTGCAATGTGACGTCCCATGGGGCTGAAGGCAGAACTTTCATCAGGAACATTTATTTTAGCTAAAATGTCTTTGATTGGTTGCATTTTAGCTTCTCTTGCAATTTGAATGTCTGATTTTATTTCACTCATAAAATTCTTTAAATATACAAAAACTGCTCGATTAGTATCTCTTTTTAAGAGCTTTGGAAATATCTAAAAATTATATATAAAAAAAATAGGAACTATTTATATTCATTATTATAAAATTTAATCATGCAAAAATATTCAGTATTTAGCTTAATCAAGAATGCTTTTTCTAATCATGAAAAATGGGATTTGGCATGGAAAGATCCTACACCTAAAAAAGAATATGATGTTGTAATTATTGGTGGGGGTGGCCATGGGTTAGCTACTGCCTACTATTTAGCTAAAGAACATCAAATTACTAATGTGGCTGTTATTGAAAAAGGATGGATTGGTGGAGGAAATATAGGAAGAAACACCACAATTATCAGATCAAATTTTATGTATGATGATAATGCTAGGTTCAATGAATTTGGAATGAACTTGTGGAGAAACATGAGTCAAGAATTAAATTTTAATGTCATGTTTTCACCGAGAGGAATAATAAATTTAGCTCATTCAGATGCACAAATGAATGCTTATGCTCGTAGAGGAAACTCTATGAGATTAAATGGAATTGATGCTGTTTTACTAAATAGGGAAGAAGTAAAAAAGATTATACCTATGGCTGACTTTTCTGAAGATGTTAGGTATCCAATTTTTGGAGGCTTAGCACAACCAAGTGCTGGTACTGCTAGACATGATGCGGTCGCATGGGGTTATGCTAGACAAGCTGACTCAATGGGTGTCGATATAATTCAAAATTGTGAAGTAACAGGATTTGATATTGAGGCAGGAAAAATAACAGGTTTGAGAACATCTAGAGGAGATATTAAGTCAAAAAAAATTGGATTGTGTGTAGCCGGCAGCACAAATGTTTTAGCAGAAAAACTTAATATGACACTTCCTATAGAAACTCATTTATTACAAGCTTGTGTTTCTGAGCCAGTGAAACCAGTTTTAGATGGAGTGGTAACCTTTGGCGCTGGACATTTTTATATCAGTCAATCAGATAAAGGTGAGATGGTAATGGGTGGAGATCTTGATGGGTATAATAGTTATGCACAAAAAGGCAATCTTCCAACGATACAACATGTCTTAACAGGAGGTGTTGCTTTATTTCCATTCTTAAGTCGATTGAAAATGTTAAGGACTTGGGGAGGGATTATGGATATGTCAATGGATGGCTCACCTATTATTGATAAAACTCATATCGATGGATTATATTTGAATTGTGGTTGGTGCTATGGAGGTTTCAAATCTGTCCCATCTTCTGGTTGGACTTTTGCACATACAATTGCGCAAGATAGAGTTCATGAATTAAATGAAGGATTTAGTCTAAATAGATTTTCTAAGGGCTACTTGTTAGATGAGAAGGGCCTTGGAACAAAAACTTGGATTTCATAAATGTTAAATATTAAGTGCCCTTATTGTGGGGACAGGTCTCAAAAAGAATTTGCCTATGGGGGTGATGGAACAATTACCAGACCAAAACTAAATCAAGAAATAAGTGACGAAGAATGGGATAATTTTGTTTATCTAAGAAAAAGCCCGAGAGGAAAACACATTGAATTGTGGCATCATATTGCTGGATGCAGACAATGGTTTAAAGTTGAGAGAGATACAACTACTCATGAAATTTTTAGAACTTTTAAACCAGAGGAAGAATTTTGATGTCACAAAATTTTAGATTAAATACTGGTGGCTTAATCAATAGAGATAAACCTATTGAATTTAAATTTAATGGAAAAAAATATATCGGTTATGAGGGTGATACGCTGGCATCAGCACTACTTGCCAATGGCATACATTTAATTGGAAGAAGTTTTAAATATCATCGTCCAAGAGGGTTTTTTGGTGCAGGAGTTGATGAACCAAATGCAAAAATGCAAGTTGAGATCAATGGTTGTTCAGAACCAAATATTAACGCAACTGAAATAGAACTAGTAAGTGGTTTATCAGCATCTAGTCAAAATTGTTGGCCATCAGTAAATTTTGATATTGGTGCAATAAATAATTTCTTAAATCGCTTTTTTCCAGCTGGTTTTTATTACAAAACTTTCATGTGGCCTAAAAGTTTTTGGTATAGAGTTTATGAGCCTTTTATTCGAAAAGCAGCAGGGTTAGGAATTGCTTCTCTAGAAAAAGATAAAGAAAGATATGAGCATAAATATGAATATTGTGATTTATTAGTTACTGGCTCTGGACCCGCTGGTTTAGCAAGTGCTTATGCAGCTGCCAAAAACGGAGCAAAAGTAATATTAGCAGAGGATAAACCTAGATATGGAGGGACGCTTTTAACAGATGACGTTACGATAGATAATTTATCTGGAAAAGATTGGTCAGAAAAAATTATATCTGAATTAAAAGAGATGCCTAATGTTATTGTTAAAAATAGATCTCAAGTTTTTGGATACTATGATCATAATATGATGGTAATGTTTGAAAGAACAGGAGATCATTTAGAAAAAAAATCTAAGTACACTCCAAGACAAAGACTTTGGTATATAAGAGCAAAAGAAGTATTGCTATCAACAGGATCTATTGAAAGACCAATTGTTTTTGGAAATAATGATACACCAGGAGTTTTTCTCTCAGCTGCTGCAAAAGAATATATGAAAGTTTATGGTGTCCTAATTGGTAAAAAACCTATTATTTTCACTAACAACGATAGCGGCTATGAAACAGCTATTGAGTTTAAAAAGAATGGTGTTAATCCAATAGTTTTAGATACTAGAGAGGATCAAAACTCTGAGTTAATTAATGAAGCTAAAGATTTAGATATAAAGATAAAGTTTTCTTATGCAGTGATAGTTGCTCATGGATATAAAAAAGTAAAATCAGCAACAATTGGGAAATTAAATAAAGAGAAGATAGATTTTGATAATACAGAACAAATAGATTGTGACTCTATTTGTGTATCTGGATTTTGGACACCAACTGTTCATTTAGCATCTCAATCAGGTAATAAACTGAAATTTAACGACTCGATAGATGCTTTTGTACCTGACAAATCAAAACAAAATGAACATTCTTTAGGTGCTGCTAATGGAACATTTACATTACAAGATACCTTAAAAAACAGTTTTAATACTGGGTCAGAAGTTTCTAAAAGCATAACTAAAAAAGATGAAAAAATACAAATTCCTAATACTAATGAACGAAAATATAGTTCTCATGATAAATTTTGGTGTTCTCCACTCCCTAAAGGTAAAAATTATAAACGATTTGTAGATTTCCAAAATGACGTAGCAGTTTCTGATATAGAGGTTGCTTTAAGAGAAGGCTATAGATCAATTGAGCATGTTAAGAGATATACAACGTTGGGAATGGCAACAGACCAAGGAAGGACAAGTAATTTAAATGGATTACAATTAGTTGCAAATGTTGAAAAAAAAATTGTTCCTCAAGTAGGTCACACTACCTTTAGACCGCCTTTTACACCAGTTACCATCGGTACAATAGTTGGAAGGGAGATAGGCAGAGAATATATGCCTACAAGAAAAACACCAATGCACCATTGGCATGAAAAAAATAATGCAGTCTGGGTAGATGCCGGTGCTTGGAAAAGACCAAGGTATTACAAAAGAGGAAATGAAAATTTATTTGAGGCATCAAAAAGAGAAGCGAAAAACGTTAGAGATCATGTGGGCGTTTGTGATGTTACAACTTTAGGGAAAATTGATATTAAAGGTCCAGACGCTGCAGAGTTTTTAAATAGAGTTTACACAAACGCATGGTTAAAACTTCCAGTAGGCAAAGCTCGATACGGAGTTATGCTTAGGGAAGATGGAATCGTGATGGATGATGGGACAACAACCAGAATTTCAGAAAATCATTATCATATGACAACCACTACTGCACAGGCCGCAAACGTATTATCACATTTGGAATATTACCTGCAAATTGTTTGGCCAGAATTAAATGTTAATGTTGTTTCAACAACCGAACAATGGGCTGGCGCAGCGATTGCAGGACCTAAATCAAGAGATTTGTTAGCAAAGCTTTTTCCTAAATTAGATGTTAGCAATGAGGCACTTCCTTTTATGGGATATGTAGAGGGAGACTTGTTTGGTGTCAAAGCAAGAATTTTTAGAATTTCCTTTTCAGGTGAACTTGCTTACGAAATAAATGTTGAATCTGATTTTGGATTATTTATGTGGGAAAAAATAATTGAAATTGGTAAAGAATTTAATGTTCAACCCTATGGTACAGAAGCATTATCGACACTAAGAATAGAAATGGGCCATGTAGCTGGACCAGAACTTGATGGAAGAACCATTCCTTACGATGTTTCGTTAGAAGGTTTAGTATCAAAGAAAAAAGATTTTATTGGAAAGAGATCTTTAGCTAAAGAAGCATTTAATAAAGCAGATAGACAAAAAATTGTTGGCTTAGTCCCATTGGATAGGAAATCGAGTATTCCAGAGGGATCTCATTTAGTAGAAAATAAAAATGCAAAACTTCCGAATCCTAAACTTGGTCACGTTTCTTCATCATGTTGGAGTGTTGAGAATAATAATCCTTTTTCTCTTGCAATATTAAAAGATGGAAAAAATATGATAGGAAAAAAGCTTTTCGCGGTATCTCCACTTAAAAACACTTCTATTGAAGTTGAAGTTATGTCCTCACATTATGTAGACCATGAAGGAAAGAGAGTAAGATCGTGAAGCAAATTTCTTCTTTAAATAATGTGCATCAAAATGGAAAATTTGGTGATTTTGAAAATAAAAATGAGAAAGACTTATTAAAGATTTCAGAATTAAAGAATGTTTTAATATTCCAAATAGTTCAATATAAAAATTCTAGTTCAGATATCTCAAATATAAAAATTGATAACCTAGAATTACCTTCTACTTTAAAATCCTCTTCAAATTCAGATACAAGAATTTTATGGATGGGACCAAAGAATTGGATAGTTTTAACTTCTAAAACAGATTTACTTTTAAAAGATGGAAAACAATTCGATGAAAGTAATTTTGCAATTACAGATTTATCGCATTCAAGAACAATAATTGAAATTCAAGGTGATCTTGTTAATGAAGTTTTAAAAAAAGGATGTCCTATAAATATTGATAAATTTAATGAGGGTGATTGCACAAATTCAATTTATAATGGAATATCAATTACGATTGATTTTATTTCTAACAATCCAAAAAAAGTTAGAATTTTTGGATTAAGAAGCTTTGGAGAGTCTTTGCATCATTCAATAACAGATAGCTCATTAGAATTTGGTTATCAAAGTAATTAATTAATAATTCCGCGTTGCAATATAAACACCAACTGATGCTATTAAAAAGCCAACAACATCTATAATCGTTAAAGTTTCATTTAAAAAAAGCCAAGCCATAATTGCAGAGGTTGCTGGTATTAGAAAAAAAACAGAAACTGTTTTACTAGCTGAATTTTTTTTTATTAAAAACATCAGTATTGTAAATGCACCAAAGGAAACAAGAAAAATTTGATGACTCATTGCTATTATAAATGTTTTTGTAAAATAGATATAGGGGTCAATAAAAAAAATAATTATCAACATATGAAATAAACAACCACCTAATGCTTGATAAAAATTACTAACGGATAATGGTAAGTTATTACTCAATTTTTTCTGCCAAATAGTAGAAAACGTTATAGACAATAGTGCAATTAAAGTTGCAATCAAACCTAGTATAGGAATACCCGAACCAACATCTATCCCTAGTACTAAAGAAGCACCAACAAAACCCAATAAAACACCTACCCATTGCTGTAATGTAACTTTCTCATTTAAAAGTGGCCCACTCAAAATATTAGTTAAAATTGGTTGAAGTGTCACGATTAGAGCAGCTAAACTGGTCGGCATTCCAATTGAAATTGAGTAAAAAACCCCACCTAAATATAAGCCATGGAAAAGAACACCACTTAGAATTGATTCAATTAAGTTTTTTCCTTTAATTATAATTGAATAATTAGAATAAATTGAGAATAACAAAAATCCAATTGCAACAAAAAAAAATCTAAAAGCCAAGGCAGCAAATGGATCACTATTATCAATGATTGGTTTAGTAGTAATAAATGCAGACGACCAAAGAATGATAAAAATAAAAGGAAAAATTTTGATCATGTTTAAAAATGTAGTAAAATGTAATGAATTACCACAATATTCGAAAAAAAATAAAACTTATTTTGGACAATTTATTAATTGTAGCTCCTAGACTAATCAAATAACTTAATAAGGTGATTTTAAAATTTTTTAAAATTTGTCTATACCTTACGTCATTTTTATTTTTGACAGGCTTTGTTCATTTACCTGCAGTAATGGGTCCTGCAATTACAATAGCTACATCAGGAAATTTGGCTAAAGCCACTGCTCAATTGGTATTCGACTATGAATTTAAAAAAAAAACAGGCAAAAGCTCCCTTAACTATATTTCAGAGGAGGTATCAAAAAATAATAAAGAAAATCAAATTAATGAAGATTTTAAAAATTTGATTAAAAAAAGAGTAAAAATAACTCATCAAAAATTAAAAGATCAAAATAAAATTGATAAAGAATTTAAACTTTTAGTTGAAAAAAGAGTTAAATTAACTCATAAGAAGTTAATTCAGCAAAAAATTAGTCAGTAAGATTTAAAACAATTAATTTTTTTTGTTTAGTTTCTTTACACCACAATTCATAACTTTCACACATTCTCCATAAATGATCGAATGCTCGTTGGGATAATTCCAATGGATAATGGCTCTTTGCATAATATAATTCAGGATATTGAATTAGCTGCTTAACTGATAAATCTTTTTGAATATGAAGTAATCTTAGAGTTTCTTCAGGCACCTTCTTTTTTGATACCTTCTCAATTAGTTCATCATGGAATTTTCCACTACTTATATCATTGTAGGTTGATGTTCCAATAAAGCTTTCAATTGCGTTGATTGTTGTCAACTCAGGATTTTTTTTCTTAATTTCACAAACTTTTGAGTAAATTGCTTCTGCAACCAGTAACACATAAGGCTTTTGTTTAGATGGCATTATCTATTTTGATATTTCCTCATAGCAGCGTTAGCTAAAATCAAATTTGGGTCTAAAAATATTTTTGATGATTTAATTGTCTTAAATGGTTTATAGGCAAAAATAGCGATAGGGAGCTCTGTGCAACCAAGAATAATTTTTTTACATTTTTTTTTGATCAAATAATTAATTGCTGGCTTTATAGCTTTGCTCGCTAATTTCACTTTTCCCATTTTTACAAGCCTGATAGCTTTATTTACCGATTTACTTTGAATAGAATTATTTGGAAACACTAAATTATAATCTTTATCAAAAAACTTGTTATAAACACCTGTTTTTAAAGTTCCTTCTGTGGCAAGCAAACCAATAGAGGAATTTTTTCTACATTTTTTTTTAGCATGCACAAAAACTTCCTTAGGCATATTTACTATCGGTAAGTTAATTCGTTTTTTTAAGTCATCATACCAATAATGAGCTGTGTTACAGGGTATGACTATAAATTTACAATTACTTTTTTTTAAAAGATTACAGCCATAAATTAAACTTTTTAAAACAGATAAATATTTCTGTTTAGTTTTTTTATTACTTATTTTGTTTGATAGCTTACCGGTATGGATACCAATCGACTCAGGTCTACCAGGAATATTTGATTTATTATAAAGCATAAACAAAGGGTAATCTTGATCGATCTTACCTCTATATAAAATTGCCAGCTTATTACAAAAATCTAGACCCGCCTGAGTACCCATTCCACCTAAAATGCCAATCATAAATTGTTTTTAAATTTTTTTATAGCGTAGTTCATTGGCTATAAAAATAAATTAATTCTTAATTAAAAAATTAATTAAATTTATAGCCAATTAATTTATGTGAAAATTATGCAGTTTTTAAGTTAACTGCTGAAGGACCTTTAGGACCATCTTCAACATCGAAAGTCAAAGCTTGACCCTCATCTAAACCGTTCATACCAGCATCTCTTACAGCTGAAACATGTACAAACACATCTTTTTCTTTGTCGTCACGTTCAATAAAACCAAAACCTTTAGTTGGATTGAACCATTTTACTTTTCCTTGTAGACTCATATTTTTTCTTCTTACTTATTGTTATATTAATTTATTACTTATAATTAAGTAATCTTGGCTTTGTTTATAAATATTAGGGTTTTGTCAACAAATTTAGTGCACAATTAGACTTTTTTTTATCATTCGTGGTCAATTAGCTTAGTTAAATAGATAGAATTAACATCTTCTTTATAATGGGCAAAGGGTTTGCAAGGTGTGAAATCACATTTTTTAAATAATTTTCTTGCCGGATCAAAAAATTCTCCAGCACCGGTCTCTAAACTTATTCTTTTAATTTTTAATTTCTTAGCTTCATCAATGAGATGTTTGATGACTTTAATACCATTGCCTTGATTTCTAAAATCATCATGTATTCTAATTGATTTAAATTCGCCATGATCTTTGTCTAAGAACTTTAATGCCCCACAACCGAATATTTTATCATTTTCCCAAAAGCTCCAGAATTTAATAGATGAAACCTTTAACCCCGGAATATCTAGAACATGAGTACTACCCTCAGGTGATGCTGCTCTAAGTTCAATAAAATGTTTTGTCAGAAGTTTATTAACCTCTGGGTTATCAAAATTTCCCTCGATAGATTTAAACATTTATATTAAAGTTGTTATGTGGCCCATTTTTCTTTTATCTTTTATCTCTTTTTTTAGATAATCAAAGAAAAATTCATTTTCATTTAATTTCAAGTTTTGTCTATATGGTTTGATTTGATTTCCTATTAGGTTCACCATTTTTGCATTAGATATTTTTTTGAGTGGAATTTTTTCTAAGGAACAGACTGCTCTTACATGATTTTCAAATTGACTGATATTAAAAGCATTAATTGTTAAATGGCCAGAATTGTGAACTCGAGGAGCTATTTCATTAACATAAAGATTTTCATTTTTATCAATAAAAAATTCAACGCAAAGCGTTCCTATATATTTTAATTCTTCTGCGATCCGGATTGACCAATCTTTAGATTCATCAAATATTTTTTTACTGATTTCTGCTGGTATTATTGAATATTTCAATATTTGATCTTCATGAGTATTTTCAATCGGCTCATATATTTCATAACTATTGTTCCCGAACCTAGTAACAATAACTGATATCTCTTTTTTTAATTTTACCAATTTCTCCAGTATATAACTTTTTGAAAAATCAATATTGAGGTTATTGATGTCTTCAATTTTTTGAATTGGGTATTGACCCTTACCATCATAACCCATTGTAGTAGTTTTTAAAATCCCAGGTAAAAAATCTCCTAATGGCTCCATATCAGATTTATTTTCTATTGATGCGTATCTAGTGGTTCTTATATTGAGTTTGTTTACAAAATCTTTTTCGGCAATTCGATGTTGAATTAATCTATTTACGGATGGCTTTGGTAAAACTGGTTTTACCTTATTCATCTCGTTTAGAGTTTCATAAGGTATATTTTCAAATTCATAAGTAATTACATCAATTTCTTTTATGAACGCTTCCATTTTGACTTTATCATCGTATTTGCCATAAATAAACTTGTTACAAAAATTTTGTGCTGGAGCATCAACATCATCACAATAGACTATTGTATTAATATTCAACTTTTTAGCCGCTACAGATAGTAAGCTTCCTAGTTGACCACCTCCAATTATACCCAAATTTTTTATTGACATCTTTTATTTTGGATTTTTTTTTACTGATCTAGTTTGTGATGAACGCCAATTATTTAATTTTTTTTTTACATCAGGATTGCTGTTTGCAATTATAGCTGCAGCCAACAAAGCAGCATTTATGGCACCATCCTCTCCAATTGCAAGAGTTCCAACGGGTATTCCTTTTGGCATTTGTGCTATTGATAATAAACTATCAAGTCCTTTTAGCTTTTTACTTTCAACCGGAACACCTAAAACTGGAATTGTGGTTATAGCTGAAATCATACCAGGTAAATGTGCTGATCCACCAGCACCAGCAATAATTACTCCAAAATTATTTCTTGATGCCCTCTCTGCAAACTCATACATTCTTTTTGGAGTTCGGTGGGCAGATATAATTTTAGTTTCAAATTGAACACCCATTTTTTTTAGTATATTTGCGGATAATTTCATAGTTTTGAAGTCTGATTGACTTCCCATGACAATTGCAACTTTGAGATTTTTATTCTTTTTCATGATTTATTCGCAGAATATTTATTTCAAAATTAGATTAAAATTTCAATAAAATAAATAGTATTTAAAAACCAACTTGATATGGTTGTTCAAAATTAACCAAAATGAAATTTAAAATCGATAACCTCCAATATTGTAAATGGTCAAGAAAAGTTTTTGAGATTAATCGTGAGGCTGGTCTAGATGCAGTTCATGTCACAATAGTCTATCATGAAGACTTTGATGAACTTCAAAATGAAATTAAAAAGTGGCAAACTTTATTAAAAGAAAATTCAGATTTAATTTTTTTAGGTCAAAGTTTTAAGGATATTGAAAAAGCAAATAATGAAAATAAAACTGCAATTTTTTTTGGTTTTCAAAATTGCTCTCCAATAGAAGATGATATCAATTTAGTTGAAAAAGTTCATAGTCTTGGATGTAGATTTATGCAACTCACTTACAACAATCAATCATTGTTAGCGACAGGTTGTTATGAAAAGAATGATAGTGGGGTAACTAATTTTGGAAGGGAGGTGATAAGAGAAATGAATAGAGTGGGTATTGTGGTGGATATGTCCCATTCAGCTGAAAAAAGTACTTTTGATGCAATTGAGTTTAGTGAAAAACCAATAGCAATCACTCATGCAAACCCATCTTTTTGGCACGCAGCAAAAAGAAATAAGTCTTCTGAGTTACTAAAAACTTTGAGTGAAAGCGGAGGAATATTAGGTTTGTCTTTATACCCGCATCATCTTAAAGATAATACAAATTGCTCTCTAGAAAGCTTTTGTGAAATGGTGGCGAAAACAGCAGAAATAATGGATATTAATAATATTGGTATAGGATCAGATCTTTGTTTAAATCAACCAGATGAGGTTGTTGAATGGATGAGAAATGGAACCTGGTCAAAAAATAAAAATTATGGAGAAGGCTCTAAAAATAAACCAGGGTTTCCTAAACAGCCTAATTGGTTTGAGGATGCAAGAGGTTTCAAAAACTTAGAAGCAGGTTTAAAAAAGGTTGGTTTTTCAGAGACTGAGACTAATGGAATACTAGGTAACAATTGGTATAACTTTTATAAAACTATCTAAATATGAATATAGAATTAAGAGATCCAAACATCATAATGAAGTTATCAAGACTTGGTTCCTTTCATCAATCAAGATTATCTTTTTTACGAAGTTTTTTAAGTGAATTTAAAGATTGGCAATATAATAGAGACCTGTTTGATTTAGACCAAGAGGGGTATGGTACAGCAGTATACTCATTTAAAAAAAAAGACAGGGTTTATTCTTTAATCTGTTATGCGAACAAAATTAATGATGATGAAAGATCGGATAGAGTAATAGCAACTAAGTGGGATGCAGCTTTTACATTGCATGATGGAGTACCTTTAAAGGAAGATATTGACAGATTAAGAAATGAAGTTCCAAAACAGGAAGTCGGTAGGTTGTCTTACAAAGAGCTAACATTATCTAGAGCAAATAAATCTGTTAGGGTATTTGATCATGTTGTTGAAAGTTTAAGCAATGGAAACCAACCTGATTTAGAGCTACTTGAAAAAGTTGGATATTTATACAGAACGACTGCAGTTTATGGATCAGGTAAGTTTGGTTTAGCAGATCGATTTAGAATTAAAAATAGAGAGGAAATTAACGGACCATTCAGATTAGAGATGATGTTAGTTTATTTAGTTAGACAATTTACATTTGATCAAGTTAATCATGTTGCAAAAAATAAAAATCCTAATTCAGCTGTTAAACTAGATTCTAAAATTTGTAGAAATTTGGGTATAGGAAATTCTACTGGATTAGGAATGGCCCCATTTATAGTTAATCATCCAACTTTATTAAATAATTGGATACTTTGTAGAGAAATTGCACTTAAAAAAATAAGAGAAATTAAAATTGTTAAAACACAAGATAGAGAATTATTTAAAGATTGTCTGAAAAGTTCTCTTAAAAATATTACTAGCTGGAATACAGAGAGTGAATATCAACTCAAAAAGATTAAACTTTTGCTAAAAGATGTAAAAAAATTTATCAGTTTCTTAGAAAACAAATTCGATTTTAAAAAAGATTACCCTTTTAATGAAATTTATCTTTGGCTAGAGAAAGAAACTTGTGAGGAGTGCATTGAATACGTTGTCTCAATCATGATGGAACCATTTGGTGATATAGTTCAGCCATTGGTTGGGCAAATGAGCTCTGAGGAAGAAAAATACTTTAATATTCCAACTGAACGTAATGTCGGAGATTTGAAAAAGATTTTAGAAAATAAATATTCGGATATTTTAAATATTAATTTTAATATAGAAGAGAGTAATCATAAATTTTGGTTTATTTCAAAAAATAAAGAAGAACCAAGATTAGCTAATCGTTTTGAGGAAAATGGCGCAGATTTAGAGCAACCTTTGGCAATAGCTAGAGATATAAAAAAATTGTATGAAAGATTGTTGCCTTTAAAAAATAATTTAAAAATTAATCAATTTTTGATTAATAACTCTGATTTAAGACATGTTGTTAGAAGAGCCTTTATTATTGAAATATTTCCTTATTCAGAAATTCAAGATAATACGATTGGAGAAAATTTAGTTCCAATTGATATGTTGCGATTAAAATTATCTTTTTTTGGAGCTTTAAAATTTGATCCAAGGTCTGATAAGTGGTTGAGAATATGTATGTTTCAAGGTGCGCCGCTTCCAAACGAATTAAAAGATTATGACGAGCAATGGGTTTATAAAACCCACTCTTAAATTATGAAGTCCTTAAGTGAGATAGAAACTACAGCTAAGAGAGCAAGTCGAGCTGCTGGTTATTCATGGGGTATAGCAGAGGAAATTGGGAAATCTATAAGGTTATTTGAATTATTTGGTTTTCCAGCGATCAAGCATCTTAATCAATATTATCAAAATAAAAAAAAAGAAAATTTTGAAGAAATAAAATTAATTAATAAAATTAATAAATCAGATGGATCATCTTTTTGTCCAATTATGTTAGGTGTTAATTTTATTGACCAAGTAAAAAACATCGAGACTTTAAAAAAGTGCTCAGTTGAAAATCTTGCTTATCCATTACTGCTTTTATCTTTTTTAAGTAGAGCTTCAGAAATTATTGGAAAAAAATTATTAACTTCATTTGATGATTGTAAATTTTTATTGAATTTTAATGTGAGTATCACTTCTAATATATGGGATAAAGAAATGCCAAAGTTAGCAAAAAAAGTAGAAATAAGTTTTTTAAACAATGAAGATAACTTTTCAGATCAAGATTGGAAAAATCTCTACAAACTTGCAGAGGATACATTTGTAGAGGAAACTGATAGTTTAAAAGCGGGTGCAGCGGGAGCTGGTTTGACTGATAATGACTGAGGATAAAGAAATAAAAAAAAATCTTAAGGATTTAGATGAAATTTGTGATGAGTGTAAAGAACAGCATGAAAGTGTTACTCAAAACTTGATTCTAACTGGTTTTAAAATTTGTAAGTCTTGCAGAGTTTCTAAGACAATTTTTCCAATCTAAATATGATTAATTGGTAAGGCATTCAATCGACTTATCACAAATGAAATAGATAAAAAGACAATTATTAAAAATGACATAAAGACAATTCCAAATGATTTTAAATTTGATTTTAGATTAAGAACCTGTCGCGTTGAAATAATTAATCCAGCAAAAATCCAAAATTGTGTAAGAAAAATTATAGGTATCATTAACTCTGGTGTCACAGCAAAAAATCTTAACAGACCAGGTGCATGAGCAAAACCAACTGCTGTTAATACTTTTTTAAATGGAACTTTACTATTTTTATCAGGAAATAGTTTAACCCCGATAACAAATATTAATATTGCCCATACAAACCATGTTAATATTGCAGTCACCCCTGACATTGCCACAGCTGTTTTAAAAACTGTGTTTGCAGCAACCGCCCCAGCTATTCCATCTAATATCATAATGATACCCGCAAAATAAACTGAGGCTTCGCCAAAATTTTTACTATCAGAATAAAGTGTTTTATCTAGTTTGATAGATTTTAAAATAATACTTAGAAATTCACCGAACATTTATTTTTTTTTATTTTTTTGCTCTTTATAAGAGACGATTAATGGGAATATTATTAAAGCAATAGCTATAAGAATGCAAATTACTATTAAGAAACCTTTTGTCATTTTAGATGATGGGGGAGTAAACTCCCCCAAAATCAGATTAACCTTTTGAAACTTCTCTTGTATTAGCGTTGAAAGATTCTTTAAATGGAATATCGACTATAACTGCATCTACAGGCTTACCCGGAGTATCAGAGTATTTTTCGGGTAAATGAACTTTATATTTAGTTCCAACCTTTCCTTTTGGAAATCCATTTGCATTTAATGTCCCATCAAAAGGAACATATCCCATTGCAATGTTTGTTTTCTTTTCAGGATGCCACCATGGTGAAGTAATGAAACCAACTGGATCTCCACCACTCTCATGTGATATTAGCCAAAAATCTGGCGCATAATCATCAATAGGTTTTCCACCTAACTCCAATCCAACTAACTGAAGTGCGTATGGTTTCTTACCATCCTTAAGTTCTTTACCCATTTTTTCTAGAGCCGCTTTACCAACGTAATCAGAAGTTTTGTTCCATTCACCTTTTCCTGATAAAGAAACCTGGTAGCCTAAGTTACATTGATAAGGATTGTGTTGTTGATCCATATCTTGACCCCAAGACAAAATACCAGCTTGGATTCTTCTGTGGTGAGCAGGTGCAATAACCATTAGCTGGTGTTTTTTTCCAACCTCAAGCACAGCATTCCACATATCATCAGCATATAAAGTTGCATCTCTTAAATAAATCTCATAACCAGCTTCTCCAGAAAAACCTGATTGAGAAATTACACAACTTCGCCCAGCAACTTTAACTTCAGCTAAACCATAAAACGGCATATTTTCTAAATCAACTTGATCACCCAACAAATCTTTCATTAGAGCTTTTGATTTTGGACCTTGTATTTGAACAGGACAAGCATCGATTTCTTCAATAGTGCAATTAAATCTTCCATCTGCGTTTACACCTTGCAAGTACAAACCAATATCAGAGTCTGATAATGAAAACCAAAACTCATCCTTTGAAATTCTTAAAAGAATTGGATCATTTAAAACCCCACCATAAGCATTACATAAAATTACATACCTTGCTCTCATTGGTGAAATTTTTGTTGCATCTCTTGTGATTACATAATCAACAAATTTTTCTGCATCTGGACCTTTAACTTGAATTTGTCTTTCAACTGCAACATTCCACATAGTTACATGATTAACAATTGCATCATATTCAACCATTGCACCACCATCTTCTGGTTTTACATAACCTCTTGGATGATAAATACGATTGTAAACTGTCGCTCTCCAACAACCTGCTTGCATAGATAAATGCCAATAAGGTGATTTTCTTACTCTTGTTGAAATCAACATTTCAACTTTTGTTGGTCCACTTTGTCTTAAGTTATATGGTACTTTTCGATCTGATTGATCTACAGAAGTAACATGCTTTAAATTAGTATAGTCAAACTCTTTAGACATAACTATTCTCCTTCAACCACTTGTTAGTTTCCTTCAAGCCGCCGAATGTATAAATGTGGAAAAAATCAGTATGAGATTTAATTTTCCCAATTAAATCATTAGGGTCTTTAGGTTTTAATAAATCTAATGCCTTACTAAAATTAGATTTAAGAAAATTTAGGGAATTTTTTGCACCAACTATATTAGCAAATTTTATTAAGCTAGATATTTTTAGAGGCCCAGTAATTCCAACATGCACTGGTACGCTTTGTTTAGAAATAAAGTCTATAATTGGCTGAGGATCTAGTAACCATTGAGTTACAATATAATCAGCGTAAGGCTTTTTATCTTTCATAGCTTTTTCTAAATCTGAATCGGATATATCAGGACTCCCCTCTGGGTGTCCAGCAATTCCTATCGTCATCTTCTCAAAATAACCAGTCTCCAAAAGTTGAAAAGAGCTATCGAATTTTCCCATCGGCTCTCTCCCTCCTCCTATAACTAAAACTTGTTTGACACCACCATCTTTACATCTCGAAACATAATCTTTTAGCTGTTTTTCATCCTGCATAGATCTTGCAGGAAAATGCGGGACTGGATTGAAACCTTTCTTTACTAACTCAACTGCTTGGTGAGCTGTTTCTTTATAATCTCCCCCAGGTAACATAGTGATATAAATATCTTTTACAGCTGGAACAGTATCCAGATCTGTCTGCGGCCCAATTTCTAAAGAAAAATTCATCTAATCATGATTATATTTTTTGAAAATGCTGTCAAAGAAATTAATCGTGTAATATAATCTCAATCTATTTAATGCCTTATAATCAAACAAAATAAATTAATGAAAATTATATTAATAATGGGTCTACCAGGCTCTGGAAAAACAACTTTAGCTAATGAGCTTGCACCATTATTAAATGCAAAAAGGCTTAACGCAGATGAAGTAAGAAAAGAGGCAAATGATTGGGATTTTTCTGAAGAAGGAAGAAAAAGACAGGCAAAAAGGATGGCTGATTTTGCTTTAAAACTTCGAAAAGATAATAATTATGTTGTTGCAGATTTTATCTGCCCAACACCAGAGGCCAGAAGCTTATTTCCCTCAGATTATGTTGTTTGGGTCGATACTATTAAAGAGGGTAGGTTTGATGATACTAATAAGATGTTTGTCAAACCAGACAAGTATAACTTTCATGTTACTACACAAGATGCTAAAAATTGGGCACCAAAAATATATAAGGACATTAAAAAATGACATATCAGTGGGATAATAAAAAGCCAACAGCACAAATGTTAGGAAGATGGCAACCATTTCACGATGGTCATTACACTTTATTTAAAGAAATTATCAAAAAAACTGGACAAGTTTGCATTCAAATAAGAGATGTACAAGGAGTAGATGATAATCCTTTCGATTTTGACACTGTAAAAAAAAATATAGAAGATAGACTTAATCCAGAGTTTGAAGGTCGTTTTAAAATTATGTTAGTACCTAATATTACAAATATTTGTTATGGTAGAGGGGTTGGTTACAAAATTGAAGAGATAGTGTTGTCAGAGGAAATACAAAAAATATCGGCAACTAAGATAAGAGCCAAAATGAGAGAAGAAGGCAAACTCAAATAGAATTTTTGATGAATATATTAGTGAAGAACTTATCCAGCGGTATATCTATAGTTCAAATTAATGATCCTAAAACATATAATTCATTATCTTTTGAAAATTTAAATAATCTAATTAAAGTTCTCAAAAAACTTGATCAAGATAAAAAAACAAAAGTAATTATCATAGAAGGTGCTGGAAAAGGTTTTAGTGCAGGTCATAACCTTAAAGAAGTAAAAAGTTTAAAGGTAAGAAACAAATATCAAAAGTTATTTAATCTGTGTTCTAAGTTAATGCTTCAAATAGTAGAGGGTAATAAACCTGTTATCGCCAAAGTGCATGGAGCAGCCTATGCTGCTGGTTGTCAGTTAGTTGCTAGTTGTGACCTAGCCTATAGTACTAAAGATGCATTATTTGCAACTCCTGGAGTAAATATTGGATTATTTTGTAGTACGCCAATGGTTGCTGTAAGTAGAAAAATTAATAAAAAATCAATGATGAAAATGTTACTTACAGGCGAGCCAATCAAAGCAAATTTTGCAAAAGAAATTGGTTTAATAAATGATTGTTTCTCAAAATCTAAATTAAATAATGAGGTTTTAAAAATTGCAAAAAAGATTGCATCTAAATCAAATCTAACAATTAAAATTGGTAAACGAACATTTTATAAACAATTAGAGATGCCTCTTAGAAAAGCTTACGCTCATACCAGCAAAATGATGACGGTAAATATGATGGCTTTGGATGCCAAAGAAGGGATTTCAGCTTTTTTAGAAAAAAGAAAGCCTAAATGGAAAAATAAATGATGAAAAAAAATATTTTACTTATTTTTTTTTTAATAATTGGAATAATTATTATTTATAACTTTAGAGGTCATAATCAAAATAAAGCAATTGAAGCATGTATTGCTGGGAGTAAAAAGTTAGATACACCTATGACAGTTGAAGAAGCTAAAGAGTTCTGTAAGCAAAAAATCCAAAATAAACAATGAATAATATAAAAGAAATCCTTTCAAAATATAAAAAGATCGCAATGGTTGGAGTGAGTAATGATCCTACAAAAGCATCAACTATTGTCATGAAATATATGCAGAAATATGGTTTTAAAGTTTACCCTGTAAATCCTAAAGCTGAAGGTCAAAAAATTTTAGGAGAAGACGTGTGTGGTAAAATTACCGATATTAAAGATAAAGTTGATATAGTAAATGTATTTAGACCTTCAAAAGAAGCTTTAGATATTGCAAAAGATGCAATTAATATTAAAGCAAAAGTTTTGTGGTTACAGCTTGGAATTAAAAATGAACAAGCAAAAAAATTAGTTATTAAAAACAAAATTGAATATATCGAGGACAGATGTACCAAAATGGAATATCAAAAACATTTCTTAAAAATACGTCAAGCCTTTCCTGTTCTACAAGACTAAAATTAATAATTTTTAGAAAATGATAAAAAAAATTCAAATAATATCAAATGCTCTTTTTATTTTTTTTATTTTTATAACAATAGCAAAGGCAGAATTACTAAAACCCAATAGTGACATCAAACCTGATAGAGTTATAGAAATTCAATTATCAGGACTTCAAAATAATGACCTTATTTATAAGGATAGCGGCATAGAGCAGACTTGGAACTTTGCCCATCCTAATAATAAAAAAGTTACTGGACCTTTAGATAAATTTAAAAAAATGATTAAAGGAGACTCTTATCAAATGATGATCAATCACTTAAGTCACACCATAACAAAGCTTGGAAGTGGTGAAAATTGGGCTCAATTTGAAGTGATCCTTTTAGATAAAGATAAAATTTATCATAAGTTTAACTGGCAAGTTGAAAAGTATGAAACAGATGGTCCACTAAAAGATTGCTGGTTAACAACCATGGTCTCCAGCCCAATTCCATTAGGGAGCTCCATATGATTAAAAATGACAATTTTGTTTCGTTATGAATAAAAATTTAGTAGGAATCGCTTAATGAAATCAAAAACTAAAGTTGTTGTAGTTGGTGGTGGTGTCGTTGGAGTAAGTGCTCTTTATCATTTAGCAAAAAAAGGCTGGTCTGATGTTGTTTTAGTTGAGAGAAAAGAACTCACCTCTGGATCAACTTGGCATGCAGCAGGATTACTTCCGCTGTTTAATATGAGTTACTCAGTTGGTCAATTGCATAAGTATGCAGTTAATCTTTATAAAACATTAGAGGAAGAGACTGGAAAAAATGTTGGCTTTAGTGTTGTTTCAAATATTCGTTTAGCAAGTACCAAAGATAGAATGGATGAATATCATCAGTATGCTGGTGTTGCTAAAACAATTGGTGTTGATGTAAAATTTTTAACACCACAACAAGTAAAAGAAATTTGGCCTTTATGTCATACTGATGATTTAATTGGCGCAATTCAACACCCTGAAGATGGATATATTCAGCCAGCTGATTTAACTCAAGCTTTAGCCGCAGGTGCAAGAAATAGAGGAGCAGAGATTTATAGAAATACTGCTGTTACAGCAATCCGACAAACAAAAAGTGGTTGGGTAGTTGAGACTGATAAAGGTTCAATTGAATGTGAACATGTTATTTCTTGCTCAGGAAATTTTGCACGTCAAACAGGTGAAATGGTTGGATTAGATATTCCAGTAATACCTGTTGAACATCAATATATCGTGACAGAACCTCATCCAGAAATTCAAAAAAGAAAAAAAGCAGGATTACCTGAAATGGGTGTCTTAAGAGATAGTGATAGCAGATGGTATATGAGAGAAGAAGCAGGAGGATTAATTTTAGGTCCTTATGAAGATGGTGCTCCAGCTTGTTATGTTGAAGGACCATCAAAAGACTCAGAATACGAATTATTTCAAGAAGATTTAGATCGACTGGCACCTCATATTGAAGGTGCTATTTACAGAGTTCCTGCTTTTGGTGAGGTTGGAGTTAAAAAAGTTTACAATGGAGCAATTTGTTATACGCCAGACGGCAATCCAATAGTTGGTCCAGCTTGGGGATTAAAAAATTTTTGGATTAATGAGGGGCATAGTTTTGGTATCACAGCTGCTGGTGGTGCAGGTTGGCAACTGGCAGAGTGGATTGTTGATGGAGAACCAACAATTGATATGCTTGGTGTTGAACCTAGACGTTACGGAAATTATGCAACCAAATCTTATTTAAAAGCAAAAAATGAAGAAGCTTATAGCCACGTTTTTATTGTTCATTATCCTGATGAGGAAAGACCAGCTGCAAGACCATTAAGAACATCTCCTTGTTATGAAAGAATGAAAGATTTAGGTGCAGTGTTTGGTCAAAAATTTGGTTGGGAAAGACCCAATTTTTTTGCAACAGATGGTATGGAGCAAAAAGATGATTGGTCATTTAGAAGATCAAAATGGTTTGATGCAATTAAGAAAGAGTGTCAGAATGTAAAAGAAAATGTTGGTCTATTAGATATGACGGCATTTGCAAAATGTCGAATTAAAGGTCCTAAAGCTGAGGAATTTTTAGATTATTTAGTTGCAAATAAACTTCCAAAAAAAATTGGCAGAATAAATCTATGTCATGCACTAAATACCAAAGGTGGAGTTCATTCAGAATTTACAATCATGAAAGAGGCTGAAAACAGCTATTACCTTGTTTCAGCAGGTGCAAATTTAAGATTAGATCACGATTGGATACAAAAATGGATGCCAACTGATGGATCAGTGATATTTGAAGATTTAACTAATAGTACAGGGGTACTTGTTGTAGCTGGACCAAAAGCAAGACAATTAATGCAAAAAGTTTCCACAGATGATTTTTCTAATGAAAACTTTAAATGGTTAACAGCTAAAAATGTTAATGTTGGTTATGCCCCAGTCAATGCGATGCGGGTAAACTTTGTTGGAGAATTAGGTTGGGAATTACATCATCCAATCGAGTACCAAAATCATATTTTTGATAAATTAATGGAAGCTGGAAAAGATTTAGGACTGAAACCTTTTGGAATAAGAGCAATGAATAGTTTGAGAATTGAAAAATCTTATAAATTAGTCGGAACAGAGTTATCAATAGAATATTCACCATATGAGTCTGGTTTAGATAGGTTTGTCCATCCCAACAAAGGAAATTTCATAGGTCTTGAAGCATTAAATAAGTGGAGAGAAAAAGGTTTTGATAATAAATTAGTTACTCTCGAAGTTCATAATACAACTGACTCAGATGTATTAGGAAATAATCCAATCTATAAAGATGACAAAGTTGTTGGAAGAGCTACAGGTGGTGAATATGGATTTAGATTAGATAAGTCAATTGCATTAGCAATGGTAAAACCAGACTTGGCTAATGTAGGGGAGAAACTTAAGGTTGATATCTTAGGCAAGATGTATGAAGCTACAATATTAGATGAAAGTCCTTATGACGCTGAAAATAAATTTTTGAGAGCTTAATGAAAATTTTAGTCGCAGTAAAAAGAGTAATTGATTACAACGTTCAAATTAGAGTTAAGGAAGACAACACAGGTGTTGTAACTGACAATGTTAAAATGTCTACTAATCCACCTGATGATAATGCGATCGAAGAAGCAGTTAAAATTAAAGAAGCCGGTAAAGCTACAGAGGTTGTTGCAGTAAGTATTGGTGAAGAGAAAGCTCAAGAAACAGTTCGTAAAGCTTTAGCAGTTGGGGCAGATAGAGGAATACTTGTTAAGACCGAAGGTATAATTGAACCGCTTGCTGTTTCAAAATTGTTACAAAAAATTGTTGAAAAAGAAAAACCAGATTTAGTTTTTATGGGTAAACAAGCAATTGATGATGATTGTAATCAAACAGGTCAAATGTTAAGTGCACTTTTAAATTGGCCTCAAGCAACTTTTGCATCTAAAATTGAAATCAAAGATGGTAAATTAGAAGTTACTAGAGAAATAGATGAAGGTTTAGAAACGATAGAAATTAATGTTCCAGCAATAGTAACTTGTGACTTAAGATTAAACGAACCAAGGTATGCGTCATTACCAAATATAATGAAAGCAAAGAAAAAACCTATTGAGCAATTAAATGCGTCAGATTTAGGGGTAGATATAACTCCTAGAATCGAGCAAGTTAAAGTTGAAGAGCCACCAAAGAGAAAAGCTGGAATAAAAGTTTCAAGTGTTGCTGAGTTGGTTCAAAAATTAAAAAATGAAGCTAAGGTAATATAATGTCAGTTTTATTAATTGCAGAACACAATAACAAAGAATTAAAGCCATTTACACTTAATGCAAGTACAGCTGCTTCTCAAATTGATAATGATGTACATGCAGTTATTATTGGACATAATTGTGATGAAGCTGCAAAAGCGCTTTCAGAATTACCATTAATTAAAAAGGTTATTCAAGTTGAAGCTACTCACTATGAAAACTTTGTTGCTGAAAATTTTGCGCCTGTAATTGTAAAATTAGCTGAAAATTATTCACATATTATCAGTTCAGCTAATACCTTTGGCAAAAATTTAATGCCAAGAATTGCTGCTGCTTTAGATACATCGCAAATAAGTGATATTATAAAAGTTATTGCTCCTGATACCTTTTTAAGACCAATTTATGCAGGAAACGCTTTTGCGACAGTTAAAAGTAAGGATGCAAAAAAATGTGTAACCATTAGACCTACATCTTTTGATCCATGTGAAAGCTCAGGTGGATCAGCTCCTATAGAAAAAGCAGATCCTGGTGAAGAATTTGCAAAAACAAAATTTATCAAAAGAGAAGAAGTCAAATCAGACAGACCTGAACTTGGTACAGCAAGAGTTGTTGTTTCTGGTGGAAGAGGAATGCAGAGTGGTGATAATTTTAAATTAATTACTTCTCTAGCTGATAAATTAAATGCAGCTATTGGAGCTTCAAGAGCCGCAGTTGATGCAGGATATATAAGTAATGATCACCAGGTTGGTCAAACCGGAAAAGTTGTTGTTCCTGATTTATACATCGCAGTTGGTATTTCAGGTGCTATTCAACATTTAGCTGGTATGAAGGAAAGTAAAGTGATCGTGGCGATCAATAAAGATGGCGAAGCACCAATTTTTAGTGTCGCAGATTATGGACTTGAAGCTGATCTTTTTGAAGCAGTTCCTCAGTTCTTAGAGGAATTGAACAAATTAAACACTATACAAAAATAATATAATCTGTAAAAAATTGAGTATGTCCAGAGAGACAATGGAATATGATGTAGTTATTGTAGGTGGGGGTCCATCAGGACTAGCCACAGCTATTAGATTAAAACAACTTAATTCAGAATTAAATATTTGTTTGTTAGAGAAAGCATCTGAAATAGGTGCACACATATTAAGTGGAAATGTTTTTGAAACAAGAGCTTTAGATGAACTAATTCCTGGTTGGAAAGAGTTAGATTCACCTATCAAAACTAAAGTTACTAAAGAAAAATTTTTATTTTTAGGAAAGAATAATTCATTAAGCTGGCCAACCTGGTTACTACCTGCGGTTCAAAAAAATCATAAAAATTACATCATAAGCCTTGCAAATTTATGCCGATGGCTTGCAGAACAAGCTGAGGCACTAGGTGTTGAAATTTTTCCAGGATTTCCAGCAAGTGAAATATTATATAACGATGACGGCTCTGTTAAAGGAGTTGCAACTCAAGATATGGGTTTAGATAAAGATGGAAATAAAAAAGATAGTTATGAGCCTGGTATTGATCTTATTGGTAAAGTAACTGTTTTTGCAGAAGGCTGTAGAGGTCATTTGGGTAAACAATTAATTAACAAGTTTGAATTAAATAAAGGCAAAGATCCTCAACAATATGGAATTGGTTTTAAAGAAATTTGGGAAATAGATGAAAAAAATCATGAAGAGGGGATGGTCATGCATACAGCTGGTTGGCCATTAGATAAAAACACTTATGGTGGAAGTTTTATATATCACGCTGAGAACAAACAAGTTTTCTTAGGTTATGTCATTGGATTAGATTATAAAAATCCTCACTTATCTCCTTTTGATGAATTTCAAAGATTTAAAACTCATCCAGCAATCAGAAAAATTATTGAAGGTGGAAAAAGAATTTCTTATGGAGCGCGAGCTTTAATTGAAGGTGGTTTTCAAAGTTTACCAAAAATGTTTATGCCTGGTGCATTACTTGTTGGATGTGATGCGGGTACGCTAAATATGCCTAAGATAAAAGGTTCGCATACAGCCATGAAAAGTGGAATGATAGCTGCTGAAACTATTGATGAACATTTTAAATTGAAAAAAGATTTATCGATCTTTGAGGAAAAGTTCAAAAATAGCTGGGTTTATGACGAACTTTATAAGGCTAGAAATGTCAAACCAAGTTTTAGCTGGGGTCTCATTTTGGGTATTATTTTTACAGGAATAGATCAAATTTTATTTAGAGGTAGAATGCCTTTTACTTTAAAACACAAACATGCTGATCACGAAACACTTAAGCCAGCAAATGAAATGCCTAAAATTGAATACCCAAAACCTGATAATATCATCACTTTTGATAAAACAAGCTCGGTATATTTAACCGGTACAAATCACGCCGATAATCAACCGGTGCATTTGAAATTGAAAGATCCAAATTTGCCAATTAGTTATACGTTAGAAAAATTTGATGAACCTGCCCAAAGATATTGTCCAGTTGGAGTTTATGAGGTTCAAAATGAAAACAATGTCCAAAAGTTTGTGATTAATTCTCAAAATTGTATTCATTGTAAAACTTGCGATATTAAAGAGCCATCGCAAAATATTACTTGGGTTACCCCAGAAGGTGGTGGTGGACCTAAGTATGGTAATATGTAATTAAGATAGATCTATTGCAAATTTTTTTAAAGTTTCGATTGGTAAAATTTTAAGTGTGTTTTCATGAGTGCTCTTTAAAAATATTGGACAACCTTTACCAGCTTCTACTGCACGAGCATACCAAGTAGCACAAACACACCATCCATCACCATCTTTTAAGCCGGGAAATCCAAATTCAGGGTGTGGGGTAATTAAATCATTCCCAGCTTCTTTACACCACTCTAAAAATTCCGTTGTAACTTTTGCACAAACTGTGTGTAAACCATGATCATTTTCATCAGTATTACAACAGCCATCTCGATACCAACCTGTTAAAGGATCTAGAGAACATTCCTCTAACTTTTCACCGAGAACATTTTTTTGAATTTTATCCATAGAAAACATTAAATGTTTTTTTATCAATATCTAAATTAAATGAAAAAGATCTTCTCTCACCCTCTCTTTTAAAAGGATAAGCAGTATGCATTAAATAATTTGGAAATATAACCATATCACCAACTTTAGGATTGTGATTATGTAAACTATTACTTAAAAAAGATTTTGAACCATGTATAAAATCTATAGTCCCGTTTGTTTTAAGTCTTTTTGTCCCTTTAGTAATATTTTTTGGTATCTTTAAATAGCCAACTCCTGAGATATTGCCATTATGAAAATGAACAGGGTTATATTCATTCTTATATTGCCTTACTACCCAAAAACTTTTTAAATTCATCTTTTTTACATTCTTGTTAGTACATTGCTTGATATATTTTTTCACATTTGATTTAATGAATTTCAGAATATGTTTATTTACAAATTTATTTGATAATCTTATCTCTTGTTTTACTTGACCAACAAGTTCCTTAGAATAATCACTTTTTTTTGATCTAGATTTATTATTTACAATTAAATCCACTTCTTTATTTATTTTATTTATTATTTTTTTTGGAATTTTAGTTATAGCAATCTTAGGACCAAAAGGATTAAATACTTTCATGATTATATTAAATTTTAGTTGGATTGGGTTGACCCTTATAAACTTTTTCAGGGTCAAATTTTTTTTCTTTTTCTGTAAATTTCATCTGTACTTCTCGTCCATTTTTAATTGGTCCAAGTGGGATAGATCTATAAAAACAAGATCGATAACCAACATGACAGCTAGCGCCATCACCAATATCAACAGTTAACCAAACAGAATCTTGGTCATCGTCAATTTTAATTTCAGTTACTTTTTGAACAAAACCACTTGTTTTACCTTTATGCCAGATAGCTTTTCTTGATCTGCTGTAATAATGAGCCTCTTTTGTTTCGATAGTTTTTTTTAACGCTTCAACATTCATATAACCATGCATTAAAATTTCTTTTGTTTGAGAACACATTGTAATAACAGGAATTAATCCATCATTATCAAATTTAGGGGAAAGTAGATTCCCTTCTTCAATTTCCAGCACATTTTCTCTTTTTTTGAACATATTCGGTGATTATGTAGCACATATCTCGATATATTAAATATTTTAAAAATACGCATTTATAGGTATAAAACCCACCATGAAATTAGTTAAAGATATAGATAATAATCAAAATTCTAAAAAGATTTCTGATAAGGAGGCTGAAGAAGCTTTTAAAACTATTTTAGCTTGGATGGGTGAAGATCCAAGTAGAGAAGGATTATTAGAAACACCAAAAAGAGTGGTCAAAGCATTCAAAGAGTATTTCAAAGGTTATAAAGAAGATCCTATCCAAGTTTTAGATAAAACATTTGGTGATGTTGATGGGTATGATGACATGGTTATTCAAAAGAATATTTCTGTTCAAAGTCATTGTGAGCATCACATGGCACCAATTATAGGTAAAGCGCACGTAGCTTATATCCCTAATGAAAGAGTTGTTGGGTTAAGTAAATTGGCAAGAGTTGTTGAGGTTTTCTCAAAAAGATTGCAAACTCAGGAAAGATTAACTATGCAAATTGCGAATACACTAATGGGGGCATTGGATGCCAAAGGAGTAGCAGTGACAATAGACTCAACTCATCAGTGCATGACGATGAGAGGAATTAAAAAAGAACAAGCAACAACAGTTACAAATTATTATTTAGGTCAATTCAAAGAAGACCTAAGTTATCAAAATAGATATTTAAGGTTAATTAGCAATTCAAAAGATTAAAAGTGTCAGATCAATTTAAAGCATTAGTTTTAAATCAAGAAGGTGACAACTTTACAAGAGAAGTAAAATCAGTAGATAAAAGTTTTTTAAAACATGGTGATGTCACTATCAAAGTAGATTATTCAGATCTGAATTTTAAAGATGGAATGATTTTAAAAAATGGTGGAAGATTAGTAAAAGAATTTCCTCACATCCCCGGAATTGATTTTTCAGGAACTGTTGTTGACAGTGAAAATTCAAAGTTTAAGTCAGGTGATCAAGTAATTTTGACTGGGTTTAGAGTTGGAGAAATCTTTTATGGTGGTTACTCGCAAATGGCAAAAGTCAATGGTGATTTTTTAGTTAAGAAACCGGATGACCTAACAAGTAAGCAAGCAATGATTTTAGGAACTGCAGGCTTCACTTCTTTGATGGCTGCATTTGCAATTAAAGCAAGAGAAGAAATATTACTTGGTGCAAAAGTAAATGATGTTTTAGTTACTGGAGCATCGGGGGGTGTTGGAAGTATTGCGGTAATGATACTGAATAAAATGGGATACAATGTAACAGCTGTTTCAGGTAAAGACTCAAAAGCAGATTATCTAAAATCGTTAGGTGCTAAAAATGTTATTAATCGTAGTGAATTTGATAAAGATCCTAAGCTTATAGATAAGGGTTTATGGGATGGAGTAGTTGATACTGTCGGGGGAAAAATTTTAGCAAATGCGATTGTTCAAACTAATTCAAATGGGATTATAGCAGTCTGTGGTAATGCTAGTACTAATGAGCTTAATACTAATGTTATTCCATTTATGTTACGGGGAATAAAACTTTGGGGAATGGACTCTGCTAATTGCAGTATCAAAAGAAGAGAATTTATTTGGGGTGAAGCAGCAAAACTAATTGACTTTAATTTAATAGAAAAATCAGTTCAAACAGTTAGCTTAGAGGAGTTAATTGAAACTTATCCTAAAATATTAAAGGGTGAAATTTCTGGGAGAGTTTTGGTTGATTTAAATAAATAATGGATTGGGACAAACTTAAGATTTTTCATGCAGTAGCGGAGGCAGGAAGTTTTACTAATGCCACTGTTAATTTAAACCTTAGTCAATCTGCAATTAGTAGACAAATTCAATCTTTAGAACAGGATCTAAAAGTTCAATTATTTGAAAGACATGCAAGAGGGCTCACACTTACAGAAAATGGAGAATATGTGTTTAAGACTGCTCATGAAGTTATTAGCAAATTAAAAGAAGTTGAAACTTCTCTAGGAGATCAAAAAAATAAACCTACTGGCAAATTAACAATCACAACAGTTAGAAGTTTCGGTACACATTGGTTAACACCAAGAATTGAAGAATTTATGCGTCTAAACCCTGAAGTAGAAATAGAGCTTATTTTTGAGGACAAAGAGCTAGATTTAAGTACCAGACAAGCTGATATTGGTATTTTTATGAGAAGACCAAAACAACTTAATTATATTCAAAAAAAATTAATTGATCTTAAGTACTTTATATATGGTTCAAATAAGTACTTAGAGAAACATGGTATGCCCAAGACTATAGGTGATTTAAATAAGCATAAATTTATATCTTTTGGCAAAGGGGCTCCATCACCAGTTTATAATCCAGATTGGGCGCTTAAATTAGGAATGCATGATGGAAAAAAACGAAAGACTATTATGAAGGTTAATAGCGTAATGGGACTGCTTTTAGCAGTAGAAGCTGGTGTTGGTTTAGCTGCATTACCAGAATATCTTGTCAGTAATTCAAGAAATATAATTAAAGTTCTTCCAAAATCAGAGGGACCAATTACGGAAGCACACTTTGTGTATCCTCAATCACTAAAAAACACAGCTAGAGTAACAGCTTTTAGAAATTTCTTATTTAGCAAAATAGGTGACTGGAAATCCCAATAGACTGCGACACTATTGCGATTGATAATCATTCTCAATGAGAATAGTTCTCATTCTCATTAAATCATGCGGAAGAACTAAGAATAACGGAGAATAAATGAGGAAGATATCAATTATAACGTTAATCTTTTCAGTAATTGCATCATCATTTGCAATTGCCAACGAGGTTAATGTTTTTAACGCAAGACATTATAAAGCAGACTCTGAGCTTTATTCTAAGTTTACAAATATGACTGGGATTAAAGTTAATTTGATAAACGGAAAATCAGGTGCTTTAGAAAAAAGAATCATAAGTGAAGGTGCAGACTCTTCTGCTGATTTATACATCACTGCAGATGCAGGAAGATGTGGAGCAATGGATGCTAAAGGCACTCTTCAAAGTGGTTTAACATCTGCAGCAATTAAAGATGCTGTTCCAAAAAGCTTTAGAACGAACAAGTGGGTTGGAATCGCAAAAAGAGCAAGAATAATTTATTACTCACCAGAGAGAGTAACTGGTGCTGAATTATCTGGAATGACTTATGAAGGTTTAGCTGATCCAAAGTGGAAAGGTAGATTAGTAATAAGAAAATCTAGCAACATTTATAATAAATCTCTTGTAGCATCTTTGATTAAAAATAATGGAAAAGCTGCAACAGCAGCATGGGCTGAAGGAGTTGTTGCAAACATGGCAAGAACACCAACAGGTAATGATAGAGCGCAAATTATGGCAGTCGCAGCGGGTGAAGCTGACATTGCGGTAGCTAATACTTACTACTTAGCTCTTATGTTATCTGGTAAAAAAGGTGCGGAGCAACAGGAAGCTGCAAAAAAAGTTAAAGCTTTCTTTCCTAATCAAAATGATAGAGGAACGCATATGAATGTAAGTTGTGCGGCTTTAGTAAAAGGTGCACCTAACAAAGCTAACGCTGTTAAACTTGTAGAGTTTTTATTAACTCCAGAGTCTCAAGAGCATTTTACAAATAATACTTTTGAGTTCCCAATGATTGACGGTGTTTCACCAAGTCCATTAGTAGTCAATAATTTAGGATTAGATTTCAAACAAGATATGAGAACTAAATTAGCTTCTTATGGAAAAAATCAAGCTGCTGCAGTTGAAGTAATGACATCAGCTGGTTGGAAGTAACCGATGGAAGAACAAAAGAAATTTATTTCTGAAGTTGACTTAAATAAATCTTCCAAAGCATGTTCCCCATGCAGTTTGGAGTGTGAAAAAATCAATAAAAGAGTAAATAACAGAAAGCTTTCAGAAATTAAAACTGAGGAGGTTCCGCATATCCTAAAAGTATTTGATTTTTGATTTTCTGGGTGTTCAAGCGCCTTAGTTAAGTTGTCTCCTTATTAAGGCTTTGAACATAATACTTTCATGTTTATAAGGCGGATTATAAATTATGAGAATAAATTTTTGGCATATATCTTCTTTTGTAATTTCATTATTTGTAATCATTCCAATTTTAACTGTCTTTTCTAGTTTTTTTGATAATACCTCCAATTACTATCAAGTATTAAAAGATACTTTTTTATTGGAGTATATTTTCAATTCCCTAATCTTATTGATGAGTGTTTTAATTTTAACTTTTATTATAGGGACAGGATCAGCTTACTTAGTTTCATTTTTTAATTTTCCGTTTAGTAATTTTTTTAAATGGGCACTAATTCTATCTTTTGCTGTACCCCCTTATATCTATGCGTATTCATTAACAGCTTTTTTTGAAAATTATGGAACTGCCTATACTATTTTAAAAAATTTATTTGGTGAGGGTAATTACAATCAAAACATTCCTAAATTTGATGGTTTATTAGGTGTGGTATTATCAATTTCTTTTTCACTTTATGCCTATGTGTATATTTTAGCGAGAGCATCATTTTTATATCAATCACAAAACATAATTGATTTGGGAAAAAACCTAGGGTTTACAAAGTTTAAGGCATTTTATTCAATCATTCTCCCAGCGGCACGACCTGCTATAGTTGCTGGCTTATCGCTAGTGGCTATGGAAACACTTGCTGAATTTGGTGCAGTAGATTTCTTCTCAATAAATACGTTAACAACAGGTATTTATAATTCATGGATTGCTTTTGATGATTTAGCATTTGCAAATCAATTATCGTTCTTTTTATTGTTATTTATTTTTGCACTTTTTATCTTAGAAAATTTATCGAGAAAAAATGCCAAATATCACTTCAATACCAAGGCAGGATTTAAACAAAAACAAAAAATACAACTTTCAGGTAAAAAAGCTTTCTTGGCATTTTCTTTTTGTTTTTTAGTATTCTTTCTAAGCTTTTTATTTCCGCTTAGTCAGATGATGTATTGGACAATTAAATTTCCAGAAAACTTGTTTGATTTAAAAATCTTAGATTTATTAATGAATACTCTTTATCTAGTAATTTTATCAAGTCTGCTGTTGATAATATTTGGTTTGGTTTCCAATTATGGAAATAGAGTAAACAAAAATAAAACGTTAAATATTTTATCCACATTATCTATTTCAGGTTATGCAATTCCTGGAGTAATTTTAGCTGTTGCGTTCATAACCTTTATTGCATGGTTTGATGATAGTGTGATTAAAAATTTGGGTTTTGTTTCTATCAAAAAAGTTTTTATAGGATCAATCCTTGGATTAGTGCTTGTATACTTTATTAGATTTTATTCACTTGCATACAATGGAATTAAATCAGGCTATGAGAAAATTAATATTTCAGTTGATGAAAGTTCATATTTACTTGGTTACTCAAAAAGAAAAACGTTTATGAATATTCATATTCCTTTTTTGAGAAATTCTTTATTGTTTGTTGGAATATTAGTCTCTTTAGAGATAATAAGAGAACTACCAATTACTCTCATTTTAAGACCTTTTAATTTTGAAACTTTTGCAACAACAGCTTATATCTCTGCATCAGAGGATTTACTTGAGGCTGCTGCGGTACCTTCATTATTTTTGATTTTGATTGCAACTTTCTTCATAATTGTTACATCTAAATATATTTTAAGAGATAATAATGACTAAAAATTTTTTTGAAGTTAACAACGTTGATTTTAATGTAGGTAATATAACTAAAGTTAAAAACGTTTCTTTTGCAATTGAAAATCAAGGTGACGTAATATGTCTTTTAGGTCCTTCAGGAATTGGAAAAACTACAATCTTAAGAACAATTGCGGGCCTTGAAAAATTAAAAAAAGGATCAATTATATTAAATGGAAAAACTTTATCTTCTGAAAATATTAACTTAGAGCCAGAAGAAAGAAATGTTTCACTTGCTTTTCAAGATAACAGCTTATTCCCACATTACACTATTGAAAAAAATATTTCGCTTGGTTCTGAAAGAAATAAGGAAAAAAAAGAGAAAAAAATTAGTTTAAAAGAAATAGTAGATTTATTAGATATATTTCACATTCTTAATAAATATCCTCATGAAATAAGTGCTGGTGAAGCCCAAAGAGCCTCATTAGCAAGATCATTGATAATGCAACCAGACTTATTGTTACTTGATGAGCCATTATCAAATGTAGATCAAAGTTTTAAAGAAGAAATCCAAGTAAGATTAAAAAAAATTTTAAATAAATTAAAGATCACAACAA
Organism: uncultured Pelagibacteraceae bacterium; assembly: GCA_902602295.1. Lineage (GTDB taxonomy): Bacteria > Pseudomonadota > Alphaproteobacteria > Pelagibacterales > Pelagibacteraceae > Pelagibacter. The sequence goes on from CACKQM010000006.1 coordinate 40,401, forward strand.
TCATTGTTACACATGATTCTTATGAGGCATTTTATTTAGGATCTAAATGTGGAATAATTTTAAATCAAGAACTGAAACAATTTGATGATCCTTACAAGGTTTATCATTTGCCAAATTCTATTGAAGTAGTGAATTTTTTAAATAGAGGAATTTTAGTTCCAGCAAAGGTGACTGGAAAAAATACTTTAGAAAACTGGGATTTAGGCACTATTGAAGGGAATTTTATAAAAGAGTATCCAGAAGGTGCTAATGTTCAACTATTACTTCAGCCAGAAGATTTAGAGCATGATGATACAAGTAATTTAAAACTTGAGGTAGTTGATCGAAAATTTAGAGGCACTAATTTTATTTATACTCTTAGAGCTCCAAGTAATACTTTAATTCCAGTATTTGTTCACTCACACCATATACATCAACATGAAGTGGATGAAAAATTTGGTATCAAAAGACCAATTCATATTGATCATATAGTTTGCTTCTAATAAAAACCTTTTAGAAAATGAAAAGTAACTTTAAAGTTTTTTTAAAGGGAATTATTGACGTAAGCCCACTGATGATACCAGTGGTCCCTTTTGGTTTGATATTTGGCGTATTAGCTATTGATATTGGGTTTACTCCAATTGAAACAATGGCAATGTCTCTAATTATTTTTGGTGGTGCTTCACAAATAGTATTATTGCAATTATTTTCAGGAGGAGCTTCTTCTTTAGTAATAATAAGTTCTGTTGGGGGCTGTTAATTCAAGACATTTACTTTATGGTGCGGTTGTATCTGAACATCTATCGGATTTAAAATTAATTTGGAAAATTATTATTTCATACTTTTTAATCGATCAAGCATTTGCAATTTCAAATGAGTATTTAAAAAAGAATAAAGATAATAATAGATATTTTCATTTAGTAGGTGGGGGAGCTACTTGTTGGGTGATATGGCAATCAACAACATTTTTAGGAATTATACTTGGAGCAGCAATCCCAGAAAAACTTGGTCTAAGTTTTGCAGTTCCTTTAACTTTTTTAGCCTTATTAGTTAATGACTTTAGAAAATTTATAAATGTGATTGTAATAATTATTTCAGGGTTGGTTGCTACATTAGGATATAATTATATTCCTTTCAAAGCCTACGTCATAGTTGCCGCTTTTGCAGGACTATTCACTGCAATGATTTTAACAACGAAAAATAAAAAAGTATGAGCAACTGGGTATTAATTCTATATTGTGGATTAATTACGTATCTAACAAGATTTTCTATGATAGCTTTAATTAAAAAGGAAATGTTCAATGATAGAATTAGAGAGATATTATCATTTGTGCCATCTGCAATATTTCCTGCAATAATTTTTCCGGCAATTTTTATTAATGACAAAGGCTTGTTCGAAATAGATGATAATCCAAAGATATTAGCTGCAATAATTGCAATGGTTATTGGTATTTTCTCTAGAAGTATAATTGCGACAATATTTTCAGGATTAGCTTCTTATTGGTTTTTAATATTTGTTGTATAAGTAATCATGAAAAAAATTTTAACTTTTTGTTTTCTTTTATTTGCATTCAATGTCAATGCAATGGAAAAAGAGACAACTTTTAAAAAAGAATTATTTGATAAAGCGCAATCTGAAGGTAAGGTTGTAGTGGTGAGTTCCTGGATTAAGTATTGTATGTCATGCGCTAGTCAAATGAAAGTTTTGCAAAAAGCAAAAAATGATTTTAAAAATATTGAATATTTTTCATTTGATGTTACTAACAAGGAAATTGCTAATTTCTTTAATGTGCAATATCAAACCACACTTTTAATTTTTAAAGATAATAAAGAAGTCTATCGGAGTCTTGGAGAGACTTCTAAAGAACTAATCTACAAAGCTTTA
>CACKQM010000007.1:0-41890 GCA_902602295.1 uncultured Pelagibacteraceae bacterium
TTATTTAGGTTCATGGAAATCTTCCTATTTTTTTTATATAATTTCCCAACTTCGTTATCAGCATTAAAAACTGGATAACCAAATGACTTGGCAACAAAGCTTTTTCCAGATCCTATATCTCCTAAAATTCCAATTCTAATCATTATCTAAAATCTTAAATGTATCTGTATTAACTTTTGGTTCTATTTTATGCCATAATTTAAATGATTCTAGAGCCTGGTAAACAAACATACTTTTCCCATTTTCTGTCTTGTATCCTAATTGTTTTCCCGTTTTTAAAAAATGAGTTTCATGAGGGTTATAAATAACATCATAAAATAATTTATCACGCCCTAGACTTGAAAAATTTAAATCTATTGTTTCATTGTTTAAACCAAGACTTGTGGCATTTATTACCATATGACAATCAGTTAAATTTCCCCACTCTGAAACTTTAATATTATTAAATAATACTCTCAGGTTTTCTGCTTTCTCTCTTGTTCTGTTAGTAATTGTTATCTCTTGAACATTCATATTGTTTAGAGCAAAAATTATTGAAGGGACCACGCCCCCAGCTCCCAAAATTAGGATTTTCTTGCCTTTTATATTAAAATTCAAATTTTTAATTGCCATATCAAAACCAGCAATATCCGTATTATGTCCAACTAGATCACCATTATCAAAAGTAATTGTGTTTACTGATTGGGTCTGTTCTGCCTCTGGACTTAATTTATCTAAAAAGGGAATGACCATTTTTTTGAAAGGGACAGTTACGTTACAACCAGCTATTTTTTGCTCCTTAATATCTTGAATAAAATCTTTAATTTCACAATCTTCGAGTTTTATTTTATCATATGTGGCGTCAATATTATTTTCCTTTAACCACCAGTTTTGTAGTTTAGGAGACAAAGAATGATCAATTGGATTTCCAATTACTAAATATTTTTTCATTCGTAATTACTCAAGTATTGTTTTATTTTTTTAATTGGTAAACCCATAATAGTATCTTCATCACCCTCTATATTTAAGAATAATTTCCTACCTTCTCCTTCAATTTGATAGACATTGTAAGCATATAGAGCTTCATCTGTAATTTTTGATAAATAACTTTTAAGCTCATCTAAACTAAATCGTTTCATTGTTAAAGTTGCTTTATCAGTGTAATTCCAAATCATGGCACCATTTTGAGAGATACAAACTGAACTGATAAGATTGTGTTTTTTACCATTTAGTTTTTTTAAAATTTCTAAAGCTTGTTCTCTATTTATTGGTTTAGATATCAATTCACCCTCTAAATCTATTACACTATCAGCACCTAAGACCAAAAATCCTTGGTTTTTTTGACTAACCTTGTTTGCTTTTAACTCAGCTAAATTTTTTGATATTAGTTCGGGAGATGCTTTTTCTTTAATTAAACTTTCTTTGACAATATTCTCATCTAAATTAGAGTTTTGTACCTCTGTGGAGATATTGTTATCATCCAAAATTTGCTTTCTTACTTTGCTTTTTGAGGCAAGTATAATTTTAACCATTATTTTTATATATTTCGTATATCTTTATGATCGAAGCAGCAGTTTCTTCGACCGATTTTCTAGTAACATCTATAATTGGCCACCTGTATTTTTTAAAAGTATTTTTAGCGTCCTCAACTTCTTTTTTAATACTAGATAAATCCGTATAAGATTTATTCTGAGACTCTTTTAATGAATTCATTCGATTTTTTCTTATATCAGCTAACCTTTCTGCTTCTGTGCTTAATCCAACAATACAAGTTAAGTTTGGGTCTTCTTTTAAAGTCTCAGGAATAGAATTTTCATTTACCAAAGGAATATTAGATATTTTATACCCTTTGTTTGCCAAATAAATTGATGTTGGTGTTTTGCTGGTCCTACTAACCCCCAATAAGATAATATCCGATTTTTTAATGTCTTTAACTAAATTTCCATCATCATGGTTCATTGTAAATTGAATCGCTTCAATCCTTTTATAATACTCATCATTAAGAGTGTATTGACCACTGGGCTGGTGAGATGCTTTTTGGTTAAGCAGCTTTGAAAAGCTTAAGATTAAATCTCCAAGAACACCAAAACAAGGTATTTTCTTTTCTTCGCTATTTCTTGCAAGATATTTTGCAAGGCTACTATCTACGATTGAATATAAAATGATAGAGTTTTGATTTTCTTTAGCATTAGATAAAATTTTTAAAATTTGATTTTCAGTTCTTGTAAAGGAATAAGTATGTATTTTGTAATCTATGTTTTTGAATTGAGCTTTAATTGCAGTAAAAATTCTATCTAACGTTTCACCCGTAGAGTCTGATATTAGATAAATCTGATAAATATTACTCATGTATAAAGTGTTAATAGTTTTTATTTTATTTAGACAAAGTTGGTTAATTTTATAAATTTAAAATTTATGCTGTAAAACATAGCTTTTATTAACATTATTAAACATCTGTATAAAGTTTTTCATTAAATTGAAATATTGGTAATAAGCTTCAATATTACTTATATATATATCAAAAAATTACATTTAAATGTTAATAACTGGTTGGTAAGATGTATATAAAATTTAATCCACGTATTTCACAGCTCATACTACAAATACTATTAAATAAATTTAATTATTAATATGTCTAACATTGAGAAGGTTATTAAGGAGGGAAAAACAGATTTAAATCCTGTATGGATTATGAGACAAGCTGGAAGATATCTGCCAGAATTTAGAGAAATTAGAAAAAAAAATACTGATTTTATTAAACTATGTTTAAATTCTAATTTATCAGCTGAAATAACCTTACAACCTCTAAAAAGATTTGACTTAGATGCAGCGATAATCTTTTCTGATATATTAATTTTACCTTACGGTTTGAAACAAAAAAGTAGAATTTAAAAAAAATGTTGGACCCATTCTTGGCGATTTAAACCTTGATTGGGCATTTGAAGTTACTGAAAATGATTTTATTGAAAGAGTTGACCCTGTTTATAAAGCAATAAATTTGGTAAGAAATAACAATCTAACAGAAAACAAGTCTACCATAGGTTTTGTTGGAGCTCCTTGGACATTACTTGTCTATATTATAAATAAGCAATCTCCAAAAATAAAACTCAAAGAAAACTTTTTTAAAGATTTTTCTATCATTGAAAAAACTTTAAAGTTAATAGATAAGTTTTTAAAAATTCATATTAAAAATCAAATTGATAGTGGTGCAGAGATTATACAAATTTTTGATAGTTGGGCAGGACTATTAGAAGATAAGGATTATGATTTTTATATCCATAATCCAACTTGTTCCTTAGTTGAATTCACTAAATCTTTAAATGTTCCAGTGATCTGTTTTCCGCGAGGTATAAAGGATTACAAAAAATATTGTGAAATTGTAAAACCAGATGCAATTTGTATAGATTATGAAGTTGATCCAATAAAAATTGAAAAAGAGATAAAAATTCCTGTGCAAGGCGGCATGGATCCAAAAGTTTTACTCACTGATAAAGAAAACCTTAAAAGAGAAATAATCAAGTATCTGGATATTTTTAAAGATCATCCATATATATTTAATTTAGGTCATGGAATATTGCCCGAAACAGATCCAAGCATGATGGATTATTTAGTTAAAACTATAAAAGATTATTGATGGAAAAAGAATTAAATCACCCACCTATTAATTTTGGTAAAACAGGAGCTCTGATAATAAATTTGGGGACACCAGACTCCACAAGTTGGTTTGACATTAGAAAATATTTGAAAGAATTTTTGTCAGACAAAAGAGTAATAGAGGTTAATCCTATCGTTTGGCAAATTATATTAAACGTTTTCATATTAAATTTTAGACCATCTAAAACTGCTAAAGCTTATAAAGAAATTTGGATGAAAGATGAAAATATTTCTCCCCTTCTCTATTATACACAAGAACAAGCCAAGAAATTATCAAACTCACTTTCTGAAAAAAATCTAATTATTGACTATGCCATGAGGTATGGAAATCCGAGTATCAAAAGCAAAATAAAAAAATTACATGAAAAAGGTTGTGAGAACTTGATTATACTTCCTTTATATCCTCAATATGCTGCTGCAACAACAGCAACTGTTTGTGATGAAGTTTATAGAACATTAATGAATATGAGATGGCAACCATCAATCAAAATAATACCTCATTATGAGTCACATCCTTTATATATAGATGCTTTGGTAAATTCACTAAATAAGAAAATAAAAGAAATAAATTGGAAACCAGATTTAATATTAGCATCTTATCATGGTATACCTCAAAAATACTTTGATAAAGGTGACCCATATCATTGTTATTGTCAAAAAACGACAAGATTGATTTCAGAGAAATTTAATTCGATAGAAATTAAAACAACATTTCAATCTAGATTTGGTCCTCAAAAATGGCTTGAGCCCTATACAGATAAAACACTGGAGAAATTGCCCAAAGAGGGAAAGAAGAATGTTCTAGCAATATGTCCTGGTTTTTCCTCAGATTGTGTTGAGACATTGGAAGAAATTCTTATTCAAGGTAAAGAAAGTTTTTTAGAATCTGGTGGTGAAAATTTCGATATGGTTCCATGTTTAAATGATAATAATGATCATATAAATTTATTAAAATCATTAATTCAACAAAACATATAATCGATGAATACTTATTTGCTTTTCAAATCTCTTCATCTAATAGCAGTAATTTCTTGGATGGCAGGTCTTTTATATCTTCCGAGAATTTTTGTTTACCATTCACAAAATAATGACAAACCATTGGTATCAGATGTATTTAAAGTAATGGAAAAAAAACTTTTTTTTTACATTATGACACCTGCAATGACTCTATCCTGGATATTTGGGTTAGTATTAATACATGAAATAGGTTTTGAGCAACTAGGGCAAAAGTGGATGGTATTAAAATTAGTTTTTGTGATTATTTTAACCTTGTATCATTTTTACCTTGGAAGAATTTTAGGGCAATTTAAATTAGATATGAATAAGCATTCTCATAAATATTATAGATACATTAATGAAATACCCACATTATTGCTTATTTTAATCATATTTGTTGTAATATTTAAGCCTATCTAGGGTTGAATAATTTTAATTAGCATATATATTATCACTATTATTAAGTCCTTAATAATTTACTCATGAACATACAAGAATTAAAACTCAAATCATCAGAACAGCTTATTACTCAAGCAGAAGAGCTTGGCATCGAAAATGCAAGTACTCTAAGAAAGCAGGAGATACTTTTTGCAATTTTAAAAAAAGTAGCAGAAAAAGAGGAGATTACTGGAGCAGGTGTATTACAACTACTTCAAGATGGCTTCGGTTTTCTGAGGGCTATGGAGTCAAATTATTTGCCGGGCCCAGATGATATTTATGTAAGCCCAAGTCAGATTAGAAAATTTGGTTTAAGAACTGGTGATACTGTCGAAGGACCAGTCAGAGCTCCAAAGGAAGGAGAAAGATATTTTGCATTACTACAAGTAAGTAAAATTAACTTTGAAGAACCTGACAAATCCAGACATAAAATAGCTTTTGATAACTTGACGCCACTTTATCCAGATAAACAACTTGTTATGGAGGTGGAGCAAGTAAAACCAGACAAAAAACAAGATTTAACCCCAAGGCTTATAGATCTTGTAAGTCCTATCGGAAAAGGTCAAAGATCAATTATTATCTCACCTCCAAAGGCTGGAAAAACTATGATTTTACAGAGTATAGCCAACTCAATAGCAAAAAATTATCCAGAATGTTATCTAATTGTTTTGTTAATTGACGAGAGGCCTGAAGAAGTAACTGATATGCAGAGAACTGTAAAAGGAGAAGTAATTAGTTCAACTTTCGATGAACCAGCACAACGGCACGTAGCTGTTGCTGAGATGGTAATAGAAAAAGCCAAAAGACTAACAGAGCACAAAAAAGATGTTGTTATATTATTAGATTCAATTACGAGACTAGGAAGAGCTTATAATGCTGTAATACCAAGTTCTGGTAAAGTTTTAACAGGCGGTGTTGATGCAAATGCTCTTCAAAGACCTAAAAGGTTTTTTGGTGCAGCGAGAAATATTGAGGAAGGTGGATCGTTAACAATTATTTCTACAGCATTAATAGACACTGGAAGTAGGATGGATGAAGTAATTTTTGAAGAATTCAAAGGAACTGGTAATAGTGAGACAGTTCTCGATAGAAAAATTGCGGATAAAAGAATTTATCCAGCTATTGATATCACGAAATCAGGCACAAGAAGAGAAGAATTGTTATTTGATAAAAATGATTTACAGAAGATGAATGTTTTGAGAAGAATAATCGCACCAATGGGAACCATGGATGCCATTGAGTTTATCAATTCAAAACTTAAAGATACAAAAAATAATGCTGAGTTCTTTAATTCAATGAACAAACCAGCATAATTTAATTTCCAAATACCACATAATTGAAGTTATAATATTTGAATGACTATTTATGCTTTATCAACGGGACCGGGTGTATCTGGTGTGGCAATTGTAAGAATTTCTGGCCCGGAGGCGTCAATAGCAATTAAATTACTCACCAAGAAAGATTTACCTACTCCTAGAATAGCTACCCTACGAAAAATATATAATATTAACAATTCTGAATTGATTGATGAAGGTATTATTATCTGGTTTCCTGGTCCTGAGAGCTATACAGGTGATGATATGGTTGAGGTCCATGTGCATGGGGGAAAAGCTATTGTCTTAGCATTACAAAACGAATTGTCTAAAATAGAAAACTTCAGATTAGCTGAGCCAGGAGAATTTACAAAGATAGCATTACAAAATGGAAAAATTAATTTGTTAAAAGCTGAAAGTATAGGTGATTTAATTTCAGCAGAAACCGAAATGCAAAGATTACAAGCTGTTAAAATTATGGAAGGTAAGTCAGCTGAGAAATTTAATGATTTAAGAGAAAAGTTGTTAAAGACTTTGTCTTTTGTTGAGGCAAAAATAGATTTTCCTGAGGAAGATTTACCCGATGAAAATATTAAACAGATTAAAAAAGATACAACTGAAGTTTTAAACAAAATTGAAAAAATTTTAGATGATCAAAAGATCGGTGAAATAATCCGCGAAGGGTTTAAAATTGCGATCGTTGGTCCAACCAATGCTGGAAAATCTTCATTATTAAATAATTTATCAAATAGAGATGTGGCGATAGTGTCCGAAATTGCTGGAACAACAAGGGATGTAATTGAAACACATTTAAATATTGATGGTTATCCAGTTATTATTTCAGATACAGCGGGTATTAGGAACTCTAAAGACGAAATAGAGAAAAAAGGGATTAAATTATCCTTAGATAGAGCAGAAAAAGCTGATTTGAAATTAGTAGTAGTAGATGCTAAAAGCATTGATTTTAGCGGATTTTTAAACGATCTATTAAAAGATAATGCAATTTTAGTTATAAATAAGTCAGATCTTATCAATGGTGAATTAGATCCGGAGGTAAATAAATTAGACCATGTTTTAATTTCATTAAAGGAAAACAAGAATTTAGATAAATTAATTTCAAAGATCAAAAATAAGTTAAAGATAAAATTTATCGTAAATGACGATATTTTAATTACTAGAGAAAGACATAGACAACACTTGGTTCATTGTTCAGATAATTTGAAAAATTTTCTAGAAAAAAATGATAAAAAAGATTTTGATAAAGCTGCTGAAGATTTGAGGTTAGCTACTAGAAATTTAGGAATGATTGTTGGAAAGGTCGATGTAGAGGAAATATTAGGTAGTATTTTCAATGATTTTTGTATTGGGAAATAAGATCCTTGTAAAATTTTTTTTCAAATATAAATTTACATCATGAAAAATGAATTTTCATTTGATGTTGTTGTAATAGGAGGAGGCCATGCTGGTTGCGAAGCAGCAGCTGCTTCAGCTCGTCTAGGAGTAAATACTGCTCTATTCACTCATAATAAAAATACTATTGGTGAGATGTCATGTAATCCTGCAATTGGTGGTTTGGGTAAAGGACATTTAGTTAGAGAAATAGATGCATTAGATGGTGTTATGGGAGAGATTGCAGATAAATCAGGAATACAATTTAGGTTACTAAATAGAAGCAGGGGACCTGCTGTTAGAGGTCCAAGAACTCAGTCTGATAGATTGTTATATAAGAAATTTATGCAAGAAAAACTTGTAAACTATTGTAATTTAAGCATTTTTTCAGATCCTGTAACTGAGTTTATTTTTTCAAATAATACGATAAATGGCTTTACAACATTAAAAGGTAACAAGATTAATTGTAATAAAATAATACTTACTACAGGCACTTTTTTAAATGGATTGATACATATTGGTGATGAGCGTACTCCAGCAGGAAGATATAATGAAAAACCTAGCACAGGTTTAAGTGAACAATTAGAAAAATATAAATTTAAAATAGGTAGACTGAAAACAGGTACTCCTCCTAGGCTCGATGCTAGAACAATAAATTTCAAAAATTTGGAAAAACAAGCAGCGGATGACAATCCTTACTTTTTTTCCTTCTTAACGAAATCAACAACCAACAAACAAGTGTCTTGTTCGATGACATATACTAATGAAAAGGTGCATAAGATAATTGAGAAAAATTTGTCAAAGAGTGCGATGTATTCTGGTAGCATTCAAGGGGTGGGTCCTAGATATTGTCCCTCAATAGAAGATAAAATTGTTAAGTTTGCTGAAAAGACGAGACATCAAATATTTTTAGAGCCAGAAGGGCTTAATGACCACACAATTTATCCAAATGGAATTTCAAATTCTCTACCTGAGGTAGTACAATCTGAAATACTCAATAATATCAATGGTTTAGAGAATGTAAAAATGATAAGACCAGGATATGCTATAGAATATGACTATGTAGACCCTAGGGAGCTCTTTTTAACTCTCGAGACTAAAAAAATTAAGAATTTGTATTTAGCCGGTCAGATAAACGGAACCACTGGATATGAGGAGGCTGCAGCTCAAGGTCTTGTAGCTGGTGTCAATGCAGCTTTGTCATTTATGAACAAAGAGCCATTCATTCTAGATAGGTCAGATGCTTATATTGGAGTAATGATAGATGATTTGGTTACCAAGGGTGTTGCAGAGCCCTATAGAATGTTTACTTCAAGAGCTGAGTATAGGTTAAGTTTAAGAGCAGATAATGCTGATTTAAGACTTACCAACAAAGGTATTAAAATTGGCTTAGTGTCAATTGATAGAAAGTTAAAATTTGAGGATAAATTTGCTAAAATGAGTGAAATATCTCTTCAAATGTCTAGTTTAAGTATATCTCCAACAAAAGCGGATAAACATGGTATTAAAATTGCAAAGGATGGTATTTTACGTTCTGCAGATGAAATCTTAGCACAAAAAGATGCTAATATGAACAAAATACGAGAGATTTGGCCTGAAATCAAAGATTTTGGAACCGAAATTGACGAGCAAATAGAAATTAACTCTCATTACAGAGGTTATTTAAAAAAACAAAATGCAGATATTATAGCTTTTAAAAGAGATGAAAACCTCATGATCCCAGATAATATTGATTATGATCAATTTTCCGGCTTATCTAATGAGGTAAAAGCCAAATTCAAGAAAATACGACCTAAAACTATGGGGCAAGCTTTACGAATAGATGGTATTACCCCAGCAGCTGTATATATTTTGTTGTCACACGTTAAAAGAAAGTCTATTAAGCATATAGCTTAATGGATTCGATAATTTCTAAAAATTACTCTGAAATACAAAAATTTAATGTTTCACGTGAAACTTGTAATGATTTTGAAAGCCTAATAGGCTTAATTCAAGAGAAAAATAGAGAAATTAACATAATTAGCAAAAAAACTTCTGAAAAAGAGGCTATTAGACAAAGACATATCATCGATTCTGCGCAAATAATTGATTTTGTTGATTTAAATAGTAATACAACTTCAGATTTAGGATCTGGAGGTGGAATGCCGGGATTAATCATAGCAATCATAATGAAAAAATTAAAAAACAGCATGAAAATAAAACTTTATGAAAAAAGTTATCACAAATGTGTTTTCTTAAAAGACGTCTCAAATAAATTAAATTTGAATACAGAAATAATACAAGAGGATATTTTTAAAATTAAAAATATTGAAACTGGAACCATTATGTCCAGAGCTTTTAAACCAATGCCCATAATTCTTGATTTAGTGCAGAGAAATTTTGGTAGTTATAAAAATATAATTTTATTCATGGGCAAAAGTGGAAGAAAAATTTTGAGAGATAGTCTTAAAATTTGGAATTTGGACTATGAGGAAAAAAAAAGTTTAACAAGCAAAGATTCGTTTTTGTTAAATATAAAAAATATGGAAAAAAAAATTTAATGAAAATTATTTCAATAATAAATCAGAAGGGTGGAGTTGGTAAAACAACAACAGTGATTAATCTTGCATCAGGATTAACCCAACAAGGAAAAAAAATTTTAGTTATCGACTTAGATCCCCAAGGAAATGCAACAACTGGTCTTGGCTTATCTAACTCGGAGAGATCAGATGAAACTATTTATGGTATTTTAAATGGAACCAAGTCTATCTCAGAGGTAATTAAAAAAACCAAATTTGATAATCTTGATCTGATAACTTCAAATGTTGATTTGTCCGGCCTTGAGGTTGAAACGGCCGGCGATAGTGATCGTGCGTTCATTTTAAAGGTTAAATTATCCGCCTTTTTAAATGATTCTGGGGGATCATACGATTACATACTCATTGATTGTCCACCATCTTTAAGTTTACTAACTGTAATGGCTCTTGTGTGCTCAAACTCACTCTTAGTTCCACTTCAAACAGAATTTTTTGCCCTAGAGGGCTTAACTCAATTGATGAAAACAATTGACCGCATAAAAATTAATTTAAATCCTGATTTGGAAATTCAAGGGATACTTTTAACAATGTATGACAGAAGAAATAAATTATCATCAGAAGTTGAACAAGAAGCAAGGAGTTATTTTAAAGAAAAAGTATATCAAACTGTTATTCCACGTAATGTTAGATTATCCGAGGCACCATCTCATGGAGTTCCAGTTTTGATTTATGATAAAAATTGCTCTGGTAGTAAATCATATTATAGTTTTACAGACGAATTTATTAATCAAGAAAATCTAATAGGGAGTGCAGCTTAGTGAATAAGATTAAAAAAGGATTAGGACGAGGCTTATCATCATTAATAGGTGAAACTAAGATCGAAAATAACACAAATAAATTATTAATTGGCGAACTTTATCCCAATAAATTTCAACCTAGGAAAATTTTTGATGAAGATAGTTTGAAAGATTTAGAAAAATCAATAAAGGAAAGAGGTATTATTCAACCAATTATAGTTCGAAAATCTATTGAAAGTTCAAAATTTGAGATAATAGCTGGAGAAAGACGATGGCTTGCAGCTCAGAAAGCTGGTCTTCATGAAGTGCCAGTTGTTGTTACTGAAGCTGATGATTTAAAATCTTTGGAATTTGCAATTGTTGAAAACGTTCAAAGAAATGACCTTAATCCTTTAGAAGAAGCACAAGGTTACCAAAGACTAATAAATGATTTTTCTTATGATCAAGAAAAGGTTTCAAAATTTATTGGAAAAAGTAGAAGTTATATTACCAATTGTTTAAGAATATTAACGCTACCTGCTGATGTATTGAATTTGATTGAAAATAAAAAGTTATCAGCTGGTCATGCAAAAATACTGGTTGGTCTTGAAAATGCGAGTTTTGTTGCAAAAAAAATTATTGAAAAAAAACTTTCTGTTCGTCAATCAGAAAATTTTGTCAAAATTTTTAAAAAAAAAAAAGGATCTTTTATAAAACCAATTGATCCTAATATTCAAAATCTTGAAAAATTAATTTCTGACAAGATTGGCTTAAATGTTTCAATTAAAAATAACAAAAAAAACAAAGGGACAATTACTTTTGTTTATCATGATATTGAACAATTAAATAAAATAATTGATATTATAAAATCTAATTACTAGTATCAGAGCTACTTTTTTCCAGTATAAAGTTAGTAATAATTAATATTGAATTGGTATAGTTTTTTTTGATTTCAATTTCGATATTATTAATATTTTCAATAAGTTCTTTTAATTTTTCAGGTTTCCATTTATAAAGTTGAACTTTAATAATATCCTTATCTTTCCAAAAAATAGGTGGTTTAGCTGAATTGATTGTTTTATTAACATCTTTATTTTTTTTAAATTGGATAGCAAGTTTTAGAATTCTTTTGGCTTTAGATAAAAAAGTTCTGAGAATTATAATACAGTCCTCTGTATTATAATTATTCTCATTCAGAATGTTTACAATTTTTTTTTTATTTTTTGCTAAACAATTATCTATCAATTCTGATAATCCATAATTTTCACTCAGATTAATTAATTTTATTATTTCTTGACTAGATATTCTTTTTCCGTTTATTGCATAGTTTATAATTTTATTAAGTTCGTTGTATAAATTATTTCTATCTCCACTGCATTTTTCAATAATTAAATTTATATTTTGTTGTGAAACTAAAACATTTTTTTTTCTTAAAAAAGTTGAAGCTACTTTTGAAAGTGTCTCGTTATTGTCTGGATACGTTGGTATACAAACAAGATTTTTTTTTTTTTCAAATAAAGATCTAAGTTTTGATTTTGTTTCTAAAATTCCTGCATTGATTATTATTTTAATGTTATCAATATCTCTATTGATAAGATCTTGAATAATATTGTGAATTTTATCTGAAGCTCTATTTATTATAATTATCTTATTGTTCTCAAATAGCGAATTAGATAAAATATTTTCATAGAAGGGTTCAGTTTCATCTTTAATCTGTTTTTCATCATAATAAAAAATTTTTCCGTCACTTTTATCTAATATTTTATTAATACACTCAGTTTTTAAACCTTCATTTTTGCCATATAATAAATAAAAGATTGTATCATTAGAGATTTTACCTAATTCAAACGTCTTAAAAATCATTTAATTACTGCTAATCTTAGAAACAATTTTTGAGATATTGTAGATGCAATATTTTTTTTGATGTTTCTCTCATAATTTTTTTCTTCATATTTATCAGTCATTTTTTGAAAATTGAATTTCTCAGTTACAATAAGATTTTCAGAATTTTTACCTTTTTTTATTACAAAGGTAGTTACCACACTTGATTGATAATTTGTTATCGCTCCGCTTGTATCTTTAGACAAAATATTTTTTGTGTAATTGGTATCAAAACTAACATCTATAATTTCAGTAGCTTGATCTTTGCTATTTCTTTTTAAATTTGCTGCTAATAAATTATTTATATATTTATCACCCGTAAAATCAGTTATATTTATTTTGTAATTGATATTGTTTTGATTTGAATAAACTGGTTTATATTCACAATGTGTTAATAAATTTAATGATATCAATATAATAAATAATTTTTTAAGCATCTAAATAATTATGTTCAAAAGTTTATCTCTAATATAAATTTTTCTCTTAATATCCCTCTGATCTAAATATTTCATTATTTTCTCATCATTCCTCAAAATTTCAAAGAGTTTTTCCTCACTTATATTTGGTTTAGTTTGAATTAATCCTCTCTTTTTTCCATTAATTTGAATTACAATATTTACTACCTCTTCTTTTAACATGGATATGTCGTATTCTGGCCATTTAAAATTATCACTCTCAATCATATTTAAACATTCGTTCGCGAAGTGAGGAAGAATTGGGGTCATTGTAATTAAAATTTTTTCGTAATTTTCTTTAAGTGTTTTTTTTGTATATGGTTTATCAACTTGTTTATTTAAAAAAGAGTACATCTCATATAAATTTGCAACAATTTTGTTATAACTAAAACTCTCTAAGTTATCGTGTATTTTTTTTATATATTTATTGGTATATTTTTTAATTTCATCGTCATGATCATTATTGTGTTTTTTTTTAATTTCACCAATAATTTTTTCATTCAAGTGCCAAAGTTTTTGAATAAATTTAAACGATGAAATAATACCTTCTTGAGACCATTGAACATCTTTCTCTGGAGGACTATCTGATAATATGAATAATCTTGCTGAGTCAGCCCCATAATTGGAAATGATATCTTCTGGGTCAATTGTATTTTTTTTTGACTTAGACATTGACTCAGATGGGCCAACAGAAATCAATTTTGATTTATCTTTTTTAAGATATTTTTTTCCATCTATATTTTCAATTTCATCAGGACTTACCCAATTATTTTCAGGATCTTTATAAGTCTCGTGACAAACCATCCCTTGAGTAAATAAACCTTCGAATGGTTCTTTTATATTAAAATTAGTATTTTCATATGATAAAGCCTGCATAAAAAACCTAGAGTAAAGTAAATGTAAAATTGCGTGTTCTACCCCTCCAATGTATTGATCTACAGGCATCCAGTAATCAATATCCTCTTTTTTAAATCCATACTCAGTTTCTTTTGGAGAGCAAAATCTTAGGTAGTACCAAGATGAGCAAACAAAAGTGTCTAAAGTGTCAGTTTCTCTTAACATTTTTTTTCCATCTATAGTTATATCTCTCCAATCTTTTTGGTTATTTAGTGGGTTCCCCTTAACGTTAATATCTATATTTTCTGGAAGCTCGACTGGTAACATTGATTTAGGAATAGGATGTGCGTTACCACTTTCGTCGTATGCTATAGGGATTGGGCATCCCCAGTATCTTTGTCTAGATACACCCCAGTCTTTAAGTCTGAAATTAATTTGTTTTTTACCCAATTTTTTATTTTCTAAAATCTTAATCGTTTCAATTACAGACTTTTCGGGTGCCTCAAGACCATTAAGAAAATCTGAGTTTATCAAAATTCCAGGACCAGGGTAAGCTTCTTGCCCTACCTTAAAACTCTCATTTTGATCAATAGGTCGTACAACTGTTTTAATTTCAAGATTATATTTTTTTGCAAAATCAAAATCTCTTTGATCATGAGCTGGGCATCCAAAAACAGCACCAAATCCATAATCCATTAGTACAAAATTTGCGAAATAAACTGGAACTTTTTGTTTTGGATTTAATGGGTTTATAGCTTTAAGATTAGTTTTAAATCCAATTTTTTCTCCAACGGCGATAGCTTCCTCAGTGGTGCCAGTCTTGGAACACTCCTCTTTAAATTTAGCAAAACCCTTATTATTTTTGTAAAATTTTGAAATTTCATGATCAGGGGATAGTGCTAGAAACGAAAACCCAAAAAGGGTATCAGGTCGTGTAGTGAAACATTTTACACTTTTCACAGGCAACTCACCATCAATTTTGAAGTCAATTTCACACCCAAATGATTTACCAATCCAATTTTTTTGCATTACTTTTACTTTATTAGGCCATGAAGTTAAGTTTTCCAGACCATCCAATAACTCTTGTGAAAATTTTGATATATTAAAAAACCATTGGCTTAATTTTTTTCTCTCTACAATCGCACCTGATCGCCATCCCTTCCCGTCAATAACTTGTTCATTGGCTAGCACCGTTTCGTCCACAGGATCCCAATTAACATAATTTTCTTTCCTATAAACAAGACCCTTTTTAAATAATTCTAAAAAAAATTCCTGCTGATGTTTGTAATAACTTTTATCACATGTTGATATTTCTCTATCCCAATCAATTGAGAGTCCGAGTTTTCTCAATTGTAACTTCATATTGTTAATATTCGTTTCCGTCCAAGTTTTAGGGTCAAGTTTATTTTGCTTTGCTGCATTTTCAGCTGGCATGCCAAAGGAATCCCAGCCCATAGGATGTAAAACGTTATAGCCCTGAAGTGATTTGTAACGTGCTAAAACATCGCCAATGGTATAGTTTCTCACATGACCCATGTGAATTTTACCTGATGGATAAGGAAACATTTCAAGACAATAAAATTTTTTTTTGGATGGATTTGTTTCTACTCTGAAACTTTTATTCTTTTCCCAAAATTTTTGCCATTTTTCTTCAACAGTTTTAAAATTGTATCTATCCACTTCAAAAAAAATATTATGAACTATTCCCCAGGAGTACCCATTGTATAAGGTCTAAAATTTTTATCTTTAGTCAGTTTTTTATAAATTGCTGCTTTTGCAAGTATTTGTTTTGTGATTTCTTTTTTTAATTGTCCATCTTGTTTATTAACCATACAATTACTTGTTGAGATACATTTTTTATAGAAAACATCGACATCTATAGCATCAGATCTTATCTCATTGCTTAAAAACTTTATTGTTATCTTAATAGACTCATCTGAATTACCCTGTTCTGAGTACCAATCAGTTATAATAACACCCCCACTATAATTTGCAGATGTTAAAGGCATAAAATCTAAAACATCGAGAGAAGCTCTCCATAATTCATTTGAACTTGCGAATTCAAAATTAGTTGCTCCCCCACCTTTTATTGCATTGTTAAGCCTAAAACCTTTACCTTCTTCTAAATTTTTCTGTACTCTTAATTTTGGATCTGGAGGATTTTTTCTTGCATCACCAGGCTTAAAAAAACCCTCTTTGGCACATGAGGTTAAGCTAAAGACTGCTAATATTGTTGTTATAAATATTTTATTAATACGAATTTTTGACATTCATGAGTTTTAAAATGAAATTGGAATAAATATACATTTAAATTTGTAAATTATTAAAATATCAGCAGAATTTATGTTGTATAATTGCAACACTTAGTAAATAATTTTAAATAATGAGCCATTTATGGGGTTTTTTAACATCAAAATGATAATTTGCCAATGTTTATTATTAATAATTAAACAAAACAAAGGAGTAATTAATATGAACAATTTAAGAAAAATTGGATTATCAGCTTTAGCTGGTTCTCTTGCAACTTTTTCTGCTCATGCTGCTGATTTTTCAGTAAGCGGTTCAGCGTCAATATCTTTTGACGATAACAGTAGCGGATATAGCAATAGAGGAAACAGCTTCTACATGGGTGATAGTCTTAAGTTTAATGCATCTGGCGAGACAGATGGTGGATTAGGCGTTGCTGTGTACTACGAAATTGATGGTGCAACATTCGACGACCACAACATCAAACTATCAGGTGACTGGGGATCTTTAACGTTCGATGGTCATGGTGGTTCGTCTGCATTTGGTGCAGTAGATGATAAAACTCCTAATGCTTACGAAGAAGCATGGGATATCATCGATACAAACGATGCTACAGCTGGTGGTGTTCCAACAGTAATTAATGGTGGTGGAGCAAATAATATGTTTATCTACAACTCACCAAGTATGGGTGGAGCAGTAGCAACTGTTGCATACGTAGATGGTGGTGGAGGAGATGGTGCAGATTCTTATATGGATTTTGCAGTTGCTATCTCTCCAGACGCAGTTGAAGGTTTAACACTAGGTTTTGCAAACTCTGATAACACTGTAAATTACAGCGTAGACCAAGATGAGACTACAATGTATGCTACATACGCTGTGGGCGCATTCACGGTTGGTGTTCAATCATCTGATTTCGACAGCACAACAGCTGGTTCTGATTTAGAATCAATTGCTTATGGTGTTACATATGCAATTAACGATGATTTCTCAGTTGGTTACAGCTACCATGAGTTAGAAACAGAGTCGGCTACTGATAAAGATCAAGAGTCAACTGGTGTTTCAGCTTCATTTACTTCAGGTGGAATGACACTTGCAGGTGCTATGAACGAAGTTGAGAACATGGGTGGAACTGACGCGACTGACAGAGAAGGTTACGAGTTCACATTATCATTTGCATTCTAATTAGATTAGAAAACAAATTTAAAAAGGGCCCCATTTAGGGGCCTTTTTTTTGTCGAAAAAAAGATATTCCCGCAAAACCAGAAATATTTAATAATTTTAGCTTTTTGACGTTTACTTTCGATATTCCGCCTAAAGCAATGATATTTTTTTTTGAATATTTTGAAATTATCCTAAATTTATTTATACCTAAAAAATTGTTATTTTTTTTAAATAGTGAGGAGATAAATATACTTTGGACTTTTTGAAGTTCTTTTATTTTTATCTCTTTTAGATTATGTGCTGATCCTAAAATACTAAAATTTGAATAAGTTGTGTAGTTCAAATGATCAAATCTATTGTAAAAAGATGGTAAATAAACACCATCTAACTTTAATTTTAAAGCCATTTTGAAATTATTTGCTAATATAAATTTACTACCTTTTCTTTTAAGAAAATTCTTAAGTTTTAAAATTTTATTAATATCAAGTTTTGAAGATTTATAATCTCTGTAAATAAATGTAGTTGATTTATCTTGTTTATTGATAATATTTGTATCAAAAGTATTTATAAAGTAATATTTTTTGAGTAATTCAACATGCATAAAACTATTCAGAATTTAAAAAATATCCAAAAAAATATTAATTTAATTTTAGATACTCTAAAAATAAATAAAATACCAAAAATCATTGCAGTATCAAAGACTTTTGGAATGGATAAAATATTACCATTAATAGAACATGGTCACTTGGATTTTGGCGAAAATAAAGTCCAAGAAGCAGTTGAAAAGTGGAGTGATGTAAAGCTAAATAACAAAAATTTGAAATTACATCTGATAGGTGGGCTTCAGACAAATAAGGTAAAACTAGCTGTTAAATTATTTGATTTTATACACTCAGTGGATAGTGAAAAACTTGCAAAAAAAATATCTGATGAGCAACAAAAACAAAAAAAAAAATTAAAAATTTTTATTCAAGTAAATATAGGAGATGAAGAGCAAAAATCTGGTATAAATAAATCATCTCTTTCTGATTTGTACTCGTATTGTAAAAGTCTTAATTTAGATGTGGTTGGTTTAATGTGTATTCCACCATTTGAACAACCATCAGATAATTTTTTTAAAGAGATGAATGTTCTAAATACAAATTTAAATCTTAATGAACTAAGTATGGGAATGTCCTCAGATTACTTAGAGGCTATAAAAAATTCTGCTACGTACTTGAGGATAGGATCTAATATTTTTGGACAAAGAAGCTAATTTATTTGAATTTTTGTTTTTTTATTTATCAATTTTAACATTATTAAAAAATCTTTTTTTTGTAAGGCTACACATCCTGCAGTTGGTTTATAATCATTTGTTAAGTGTATAAAGATACAGCTACCTTTAAATTTAATAGGCTTAAAATAATTGTATTTTATTGGTATCATCAAGTCATATTTATGATCTCGTCGGTAAAGTTTCTCACATTTAATTTTTTTTTTTATGTTAATTAATTTATTATAATTTTTTTGGTCTAATGGATCATCACACCAACCCATTTTTTTTTTAATTTTGATACATCTTAACTTGGTTAGAGGTTTTTTTATTCTATCTGACCTATAATATAATTTTTCAATAAAAAAACGACCGATTGGTGTTTTTTTATCACCCTCTTTTTTATTTTTACTCAAACCATTTTTACCAATGCAACACTTAAGATAAAAATCATCAATTTTAAGTGAATGTTTATTTTTAATATAAATTGTCATATTATAATTTTATATGAATAATCACAATCTTGTCATCTATGAACTCGATGAATTGTATAAGATTTTTGAAGAAATTAAAAAAGATATAAATTTTAATTTTGAGAAAATTACTAGACAAGAATTGATAAACTTAAATTCCAACACGAATTATTTAATATTAACAAAAAAGGAAATACCAGGATTACATAATCAAATAATTTTTAATAAATTTCCTATCTCAATATTTAAAATATTAGAAAGAATTAATACTGAATTTATAAAAAAAAAATTTCAAGAACAATCTGAGATCTCAATAGGAAATTATATGTTTAATATTAATTCACGTGAAATGTCTTCAAATTTAAATAAGCTTAAACTTACAGAAAAAGAAATAAGCTCAATAATATACTTATTTAAAGCAAACAAACCTGTAAAAATTAAAGAATTGCAATCAAATGTTTGGGGATATCAATCTCAGTTAGAAACTCATACTGTTGAAACACATATTTACAGGCTGAGAAAAAAAATTTCAAAAGCTTTTAAAGATGAGGATTTTATTTTAAGTAAGGACGATGGCTACGAAGTTAATAAAAAAAAATAGATTTGCAAGAGAGCTTTTTTCAAGAAAATATAAGCCCCGGGTAATAAAGCCAAAGAAGGGCAAGGGAAGTTTTAAAAGAAAAAAGAGTTAAAGCCTAGCACCAATTTGTTGAATTACTTCTGATGATAATTTAGTTCCTTGCTCTAAGCACTGTTCAGTAGACAGATTGTTTATAAAGCCATGTAAATAGCCAGCTGCAAAAAGATCACCGGCACCCGTTAGATCTTTAATTGAAAGATTTTTATTTGCATTTATCTCAGTTATTTTATCTTTGAAAATTGATATCGCACCTTTTTTTCCACGAGTAACTATTATGTGTTTTTTAATTTCTTTTGCAAAAGTGATTACATCATTAAAATTTTTAGTATTAATTAATGCCATTATTTCACCTTCATTTGCAAAAGTTAAATCTAATTTTTCTTTTACTAAATCTAAAAAATTTTGCTTATGTCTTTCTACACAAAATAGATCTGACAATGACATTGCAACTTTATTTGAATTTTTTATAGCTTTTTCAAAAGCTTTTTTTGGTTCACCTTCATCCCACAAATAGCCCTCTAAAAAAATTAACTCACTTTTTTTAACAATATACTCATCCACATCATTCTCATTTATTTTTCCAGCAACACCTAAAAAAGTACACATTGTTCTCTCAGAATCTGGGGTTATTAAAATGAGACATGTTCCAGTTGGAAGATCTTCTTTTTGTTTTTTGTAGAAGTATTTTACATTTTCTTCTTTTAATCCTTCCTCGTATTTTTTGCCAAAATTATCATCAGATATTTTTCCTATAAATCCAACTTCATTTTTTAGTTGAGATAAGCCTACTATTGAGTTAGCTACTGAACCTCCTGAAACAGTTTTTTCAATTTTAAGATTTTTGAGAATTGTTTTAAATTCTTTATCATCAAAAATTAATTTCATAGTACCTTTTGTAAGATCATTTTTTGTAAGAAAGCCTTCCTCTACTTTACAAATGACATCGATTATTGCATTTCCAATACCAAGAATTTTCATATTAAGCTTTTTTTGTTTTAACAGGTTTTTTTCTTTTAGGATAACAACTGGTACAAATTTTACAAGTTACACCAAAACATTCTCTTGCCTTACAAAATTCCCTTCCATAATATATGATTTGAAGGTGAAGTTTGTTCCAACTTTTTTTAGGAAAAAGTCTTTTCAAATCCTTTTCAGTTTGAACAACATCTTTTCCATTTGTTAAACCCCATCTCTGAGCTAATCTATGTATATGAGTATCTATTGGAAACGCGGGATATCCAAAACCTTGTGACATTACAACTCCAGCAGTTTTATGACCAACACCAGGAAGATTTTCTAATTCTTCAAATGTCCTTGGTACTTTACCATTGTATTTATTAATTAATATCTTTGATAAATTATAAATACTCTTAGCTTTCACACGAAAAATTCCTATTTTTTTTATTAATTTTTCAATTTTTTTTCTTCCCAACTTAACAAAGTGTATAGGTTTATAAAATTTTGGATATATACTTTTAGTGACATTATTTACATTTACATCTGTACATTGTGCCGAAAGTAATACAGAAATTAAAAGAGTAAAAACATTTCTGCTTTTAAGTGGAACATATATTTTTGGATAAGTTCTGTTTAAAATTTTTTGTATTAATTTAGCCCTTTGAATTTCACTCATTTATTGAAATTCATGAGATCTCTCATGGAATAAAGACCTGCCTTTTTATTCATAAGCCATTTTGCTGCTAACAAAGCTCCTTCAGAGTAAAGTGCCCTGTCATAAGCTTCATGATTTAGGGTAATTATTTCCTTACCACTTGAAAATTTTACTTCGTGTTCTCCAATAACCTCCCCTCTTCGAATAGAGTTAAAATTTATCTTTTTGCTATATGGAAAAGTTTTCTTATTTAAATATTTTTTTCCTAATAAAGTATAAAAATTTTTTTTCTTTCCTATAGCAATTCCCTTACCTAGCATTAATGCAGTCCCAGATGGATAATCTTTTTTATGCTTGTGATGAATTTCAAAAACTTTACTTAAGAAATTCTTTCCCAACGAACCTGAAGCAATTTCTGTTAAATACATTAAAAGATTAATACCCAAACTCATATTCCCTGCTTTTAAAATCGGTATTTTCTTTGAATATTTTTTAATTAGGATTTCTTCTTTTTTATTAAAGCCAGTTGTTCCTATAACAACTCTTTTTTTTAATTTTACCGCTAACTTTAAAACCTCAAGTGTACATTTAGGAATTGTAAAATCAATTATTAGGTTTGCTTTTTTAAATGAGTTTTCATTGTTAACACCAAGTTTAACATTGTTAATTCTTTTGTTTACATGTTTGTTTTCTGTCAAAGATACTATTTTAAACAAACTATTTGATTTTACAGATTTAATTATCTGTTGGCCCATTCGACCCATACACCCTGTTATAGCTAGATTTATTCTTTTCATTTAAAAATAATTTTAAAGTTTATATCAATCATCTTTCAACTTTTTATTATGAACATTTTCATTTTGTTTTTTTTTATTTTTTATCTTTTTAATCACTATTCTCAAAGGGTATACGATAATTCCAAATATTAAGATAATCCCAATAAATATGTAAGCAATTATTGTCCCTAGCATTGGAAGGAGTGGTCCCAGTCCTATATAGGCATGTGCATTTGTGAATGTTATTAAGACAATAAAAATTTGAAATAAAGGTATTTTAATCAATAAATTTGAGTTTATTTTTTTCATAAAAATCACCTATATATATACCATCTTTCTTGAAGGAAAGATTCTTATCATAGCGATTTGATGGATAAAAAAAATCAAAATTTGCAGAATAAAGATATTTTCGTTTACAATTATTAAAAAAATCATTTTCACAAATAATTTTGAATATCTCTCCTTGGATTGAACTTTGTACAAATAGATCATTACCTAAAAATTGAATTCTACCTCTAGTCGGACTAGCAAAATTTTCAGCTTTGAAAGTGCTAACAATGCTATTATTTTCTAAATTGATTTTGACAATCTTTGAATTTTTGGAGCTAAAATTATTATTATCAAATACATACAAAAATCCATCCTGATGTAATCTTGGTGAGTGTTGTTTTGCAAAAAGATCAACCACAATATGATTAATGTTATTATTCTCGAAGTCATAAAATAAAATCATATCTAGGGACCTAAATGATAATATTAATATATTCTCCGAAGTGAGAGAAATTTTTTTATTTATTAAATTTATTTCACTTACATCTAGTTTTTGAATATCATTTAAATGTAGAGGATCGACACAAACCTCTTCATCACTTAAAATTTTTCTGTTTAAAATATTTTTAAATTCATCATTTTTAATTAAAATTTCCATTAAACTAAAATTACTTATTACCTCACCATTAATACTGTTCAGAATTAATATGGTATCAAAAGCAGAATTTTTAATGTCACAATTTTTTAGTTCACTATTTTTTAAATCACCATTTAAATCATTTGGCAAAGAGATAAATTTTCTTGAGGGAATAAATATCTTATTTTTATCAATATCTACCCAATGATGATTTAAGCTATTATTTCTCCAAACAATATTTCCAAATTTATCTATTCGATAAATACCTTTTGTCTCAAATTTACCAATTAATAAATCTCCATTTTCAAATAAATGGTAAGGAATAATTTTAGAATTATTTCTGAAATTTGATAAATCCCATGACCATATCACTTTATCAGGAGTTTCCATTAAAATAGGTTGAGTTTGATCGTGTTTTACCAATAGATAATGGTCAAATTTTTCCTTAGGTCTATTGTCAAAATTAAAATTTGAATCAGAACCATATTTATTTTTGTGAATAGCTAAACTTTTTCTCATTTCTCTATCACCAAATTTTTTTTTTAAATTTATGTTTAATCTTGTCTCAACATCATCGATAATAAAAGATAATCCTTCGTATATTCTTTTTAATTTTAAATCATTACTTAAAAATCCAAGTAAAAAGATAAAAAATAATATTGATAATATAAAACAGAACTTTAAAAGTTTATCTATAATGTCCATAATATTAAGATTATTAAGAGATCAAAAGAAGTTTAACAAGTTATTTCTTTTTTTATCGAATTTTGAAAATAATTTTTTTCAAATAGATAAACTTAAAATTAAAAAACCTGTTTTCATTTGTGGAATGGCAAGATCTGGAACAACTTTTTTAACTCATTTATTAGACTCATCAAATTATTTTAGCACCTTTAAATATAAATATCTTCCATTTTATAAAACACCAATTTTTTGGAACTATATAAATAATTTATTTTATTTAGGTAAAAAAAAAAGACAGAGATTACATGGTGATAATTTAAAGGTTAATATAAATAGTCCAGACTCTTTTGAAGAGTTAATTTGGAAGAATTTTTTAGATGATTACGCTTTAAAAGGATATTGGCAAAAAGTAGAGTATGATAAAACCAAAGAGTTATCTAAAAATTTAGATCTATTTATCAAAAAAGTAATACACATTAACAAGGTAAATAGATATTTATCGAAAAATAATAATAATATTTTTAGAGTTAAATATCTATTAAAGAAGTTCCCTGACTCAAAAATAATTATAGTTATTAGAAATCCTGTCGACTTAGCTATCTCTTCAGCAAAAGTTCATTTAAAATTTCTCAAATATCACGAAACCATTAAAAATTTCTCAGAGGAATTAAGTGAATTGGGTCATTATGAATTTGGATTTCAAAGAAAAATGTTTAACCTGAGGGGAAACAAACCATCAAATTCACAAAATATAAGATTTAAAACAATAAAATTATATTTAGAGCGATATCTAGATTTATTAAACTTTGTTATTGAAAATTATTCAAAAGAAATTGAGGATAAACAGATTGTTATTTTAAATTACGATAACTTAAAAAAAATCGATGACTTATCTAAATTATTTCAATTCTTAAATATTGATTTAAATGATGATATGCAAAATTATTTTGATAGTAATTTTGTGTTAAAGACTAATAAAAGAAATGAAAAATTTAAAAATAAAATAATACTACAAGAATTTTTAAATTTATCTAAATCTTCAATAGTTTGAATTTTTTTAAATCACAAAATTATAAATCACTAAAATAGACACTATAATTATCACCCAAATCAAAAAGTTTTTAAAAAATAATTTAAATTTTGAGTTTGATCTTAAAAATTCAGGTAGCACTAAGACTAAAACTGCTATTAAAAAAATAGCTGGAATAATTTCTTCTAATCCCATTTATTAACCATTCCAGAAACTTTTAGCTTTTTGGAAGAATTTTTTTATGCTTGGGTTTGATTTTTCATTTTCTATTTTTCTAAATTGTTCTAACAATTCTTTCTGTTCTTTATTTAAAAATACTGGAACCTCAGTTTTAACTTGAACATACAAGTCACCAAAATCACCCCGTCTCATGAATGGCATACCTTTACCTTTTAATCTAAATTGTTTACCATCTTGAGTTCCGTCTGGTATTTTAATCTTTGCCTTTTTTCCGTCAATTGTAGGTATTTCTATTGTTGTGCCAAGAGCTGCATCAGCAATAGAAATCGGAAACTCAAAAAATAAATTTACATCAGATCTTTTAAATAACTCATGCGATTTAACATTAATAAATAAATATAAGTCTCCGCTGGTACCACCTCTAGTTCCAGCTTCACCTTTGCCGGCAAGTCTTATTCTCGTACCATCATCTACACCTTTGGGTATTGTTACAGATACTTTTTTGTTTGTTTGTTTATTACCTTGTCCATTACAATCTCCACATGGGTTTGTTATTTCTTCACCACTTCCTGCACACTGAGGACAAGTTTGTTGAACTGTAAAGAAACCTTGATTAGATCTAACTCTTCCATTTCCTCCACAATATGTGCATCTGTCTGGACTTGAGCCTGGTTTAGAACCACTTCCTTTGCAGGTGTTACACTTTTCAGAAGTAGAGAATTGGATATTTTGTTTTTTACCAGTGTATGCCTCCTCTAGTGTAATTGATAAATCGTATCTTAGATCTGAACCTCGGTTATTTGAACTTCTTCTTGAACTTCTTCTGCCTCCACCACCAAAGTCTCCAAAAAAATCCTCGAAAATATCAGAGAAATCTGCTCCGCTAAAACCTCCAAAACCTCCAAAACCACCTCTACCACCGCCACCATTTTCAAATGCAGCATGTCCAAAGTTATCATAGTTTTCTTTTTTTGATTTATCAGAGAGCACACCATAAGCCTCACTGGCTTCTTTAAATTTATCTTCTGCAGATTTATCCCCGGGATTTTTGTCAGGGTGATATTTAACTGCTAATTTTCTGTAGGCTGATTTTAGTTCGTCAGGGCTTGCGTTTTTACTTACTCCTAAGACATCATAATAATCTCTTTTAGCCATGTATATAACCTGGACAAATAGATGTCAGTTAAGCGCTTTTTTCTTTATTCTCGTCTTTTACTTCCTCAAAGTCCGCATCAACAACATTATCGTCTTTCTTTCCCTTTTCATCATTTCCATCATCTTTACCAGAATCTGGTTTTGTACTTTGTTGTGACTTGTAAATAGCTTCTCCTAGTTTCATCGAAGCTTGTACTAATGCCTCTGTCTTCTTCTTAATGTCCTCAATATCTTCACCTTTAAGAGATTCCTTTAATGCATTTGATCCATCTTCAATTGCTTTTTTCTCTGCATCTGAAACTTTAGATCCGTGCTCTTTTAGATTTTTTTCAGTTGAATGAATTAGAGTATCTGCCTGATTTCTAACATCAACTGACTCTCTTTTTTTCTTGTCTGCTTCTTTATTGGCTTCAGCATCTTTTACCATTTTTTCAATTTCCTCATCACTTAATCCACCAGAGGCTTGAATTTGAATTTTTTGTTCTTTGCCAGTGCCTTTGTCCTTTGCAGACACATTCACAATTCCGTTTGCGTCTATGTCAAAAGTTACTTCAATTTGAGGAACTCCTCTTGGCGCCGGAGCAATACCAACCAATTCAAAATTGCCAAGTAATTTATTATCTGTTGCCATTTCTCTTTCACCCTGAAGAACACGTATGGAAACAGCGGGTTGGTTATCCTCAGCAGTAGAAAATACCTGGCTTTTTTTTGTAGGGATTGTTGTATTTTTTTCAATAAGTTTTGTAGAGACTCCACCAAGAGTTTCAATTCCTAAAGATAAAGGTGTTACATCTAATAAAAGAACATCTTTTACATCACCCTGTAAAACACCAGCTTGTATTGCCGCGCCCATTGCAACCACTTCATCTGGATTAACACTTTTGTTTGGTTCTTTACCAAAGAAATTTTTTACCTCAGAAATGACTTTTGGCATTCTAGTCATACCTCCAACCATTACCACTTCATCAACATCGCTAGCTGAAATTCCAGCATCTTTCAATGCAGTTTTACATGGTGGAATAGTTTTAGCTATCAAGTCCTCAACTAAAGCTTCTAACTTGGCTCTAGTCATTTTTAAATTAATATGTTTAGGACCAGTTTTGTCAGCAGTTATAAATGGTAAATTGATATCTGTTTGCTCAGCTGCTGAAAGTTCAATTTTTGCTTTTTCAGCTGCCTCTTTTAATCTTTGTAATGCTAACTTATCAGTTTTTAAATCAATACCGCTGTCTTTTTTGAACTCAGAAATCAAATATTCCACAACAGCGTTGTCAAAATCTTCTCCACCTAAAAAGGTATCACCATTTGTAGATTTTACCTCAAAAACTCCGTCACCTAATTCAAGAATAGACACATCAAAAGTTCCACCACCTAAATCGTAAACTGCAATTTTTTTATTTTGTTTCTTATCCAAACCATAGGCTAGTGAAGCTGCAGTTGGTTCGTTAATAATTCTTAAAACTTCTAACCCAGCTATTTTTCCAGCGTCCTTGGTAGCTTGTCTTTGTGCATCATTAAAATATGCAGGAACAGTTATTACCGCTTTTGTAACAGCTTGACCTAAATATTTTTCAGCAGTCTCTTTCATTTTTTGGAGAATAAAAGCAGAAATTTGTGAAGGCGAATATTTCTCTCCTTTCGCTTCAATCCATGCGTCACCTTTTTCAGAATTTACAATCTTAAAAGGTGCAGCCTCGATATCTTTTTTAACAGTTGGGTCTTCAAAATTTCTACCAATTAATCTTTTGACTGCAAAAATTGTATTTTCTGGATTTGTTACTGCTTGTCTTTTAGCAGGTTGTCCTATTAATTTTTCTTTTTCTTCAGTAAAAGCAACTACTGAAGGTGTAGTTCTTGCACCCTCTGCATTTTCCAAAACTTTTGCCTGGCTTCCTTCCATAATAGCCACACAAGAGTTAGTTGTTCCTAAATCTATTCCAATTATTTTGCTCATATCAGTTATTTGTTCTCCTCATATAGGGGTGAAATTGAATTCTACAAGTTCATTTAAATATTATTTATCTCCTGAATTTTCTTTATTTTCCTCATTTTTTTCTTCTTTTTTTTCACTTTTTTTTGCTACGCCCACTAGAGCCGGTCTCAACAATCTATCTTTAATTGTGAATCCTTTTTGTATTTCTTGAACAATTGTTCCGGGTTCTTTTTGATTATCTTCTATTTCAATCATTGCTTGGTGAAAATTTGGATCTAATTTTTTATTGAGACATTCAATAGGCTTAATTTTATTTTTTGAAAAAATTGAAATTAAATCTTTATTGATAATGTCAAAATGATCGAGTGTTTTTTTTAATGCCTCAGTATCCTTTAAAGTTTCATCGTTTAATAAAATTTGTTTTGATCTTTCAAGATTATCTATTAAATTTAAAGCTTCTCTTGCGAAAGAAAACCCTCCATATTCAAAAGCATCTTCTTTTTCTTTTTCAAACCTTCTTCTTTGGTTTTCCATTTCAGCAAATGATCTTGCAAGCTTATCCTCTAACTCTAAAATTTTCTCTTCTGGGGTTTTTTCTTTTTCTTGATCCTGTTCTTGGCCTTGTTCTTTATTATTTGTTTCTAAATTTTCAGTTATTTGATCTTGATTTAAATCTTTTTGATCTTTCTCCGACGCTTTGTCTTTACTTTCTTGGTTTTGATCTTTTTCCATATGGACATATATGGTAAGAAAAAATTAAATTTCCAGATGCTAAAAAAAAAAATTAAACAACTCCTTATAGGTACAAATAATAAAGGAAAATTAAAGGAAATAAGAGATTTATTGCCAGCTAGTATTAAAACATTTCCTACTTCAAAGTTTAATTTAAAAAGCCCAAGAGAAACAGGTAAGACTTTTAAAGAAAATTCTCTCATCAAATCTCAATACTTTTCACAAAAAACAAATCTAATCTGTTTAGCTGATGACTCTGGTTTAGAAATTGACATTTTAAATAAAAAACCAGGAATTTTTTCAGCAAGATGGGCTGGAAAAAAATTAAATTTTTATAAAGCGATTCAAAAAGTTTATAGGGCATTACATAAAAAAGATAAAAATTGGAGAAATAAAAAAATTAAGGCCAGGTTTGTTTGTGCTTTATCCATAAGTTATTTAGATAATAAAATAGCTTGTGTGGTTGGAAAGGTTGATGGTTATATCTCCAAAAAACCTAAAGGTAAAAATGGTTTTGGATATGATCCAATATTTATTCCTAAAAATAAAACAAAAACATTTGGAGAAATGAAGCCATCTCAAAAGTATAAATTAGACCATAGGTCTGATGCTTTTAAAAAGCTTAGAAAATTTCTTTAATTTCTCCTTCATCAATTTTGTAGAAATTTAATCTATGATTAATTTTATTATTTTTAACATCAAAAATTCCTATTTTACCTTTAAATGAACTCTCTTTTCTAAAAATATTGTTTATGTCTGAAAAATCAGATTTTAAAGATAAATAATAAATCAATCCTAAAAGATCATAACTTAATAAGCTAAGATGATTTGGTTTTGAATTGTATGTGTCTACAAATTTTTTATTAAATGTCTCTAAATTTTGTTTATTGATGGATGGATAATACAAAGGCTGGATATTTTTTTCTAAAAATAAACTTTCATCAAACCATTGATTAAGAGTTATAAATAATTTATTTTTTGGTGATACATCTGTGTAAATTAGTGAAGTAATTACACTTTTAAGATTTTCATCAAAATCAGAAATAATAACGGAGTCAAAATTTACATTTCCAATTGTATATTTCTTTTCTAATTTCTTAATTTGTTTCTCTTTATCTACTAAGTCTGAGTTTTCAACTCTTAAAATTTCATCAGCCAAATTTTGTTTTCTCATTTCATAATTTGTAATTTTTTCAATTTGCTTAGTCAGCTTGGTTGGTTCAGTGTCATAAGTATATTGTTTAGAAATTTTGATTTTCGATTGTTTAATCGCTTTTTTGATTTCATTTTTATAATCAAGGTCAGGTGTTAAAAAAATTGTTTTTTTTACTTCACTTAATTCCAAAAAATTTTTAATTGCATTTAACTGGGATAAAGAATTTACTCCAGTGCTTATAACATTTTTTGGTAAATCATTTGTTTTATTTGTTAAAGATAGAAAAATAACATTTTGTATTTCATCCAAATACATTAAGCTTTTAAAAAAAATTGGACCGATAAAAATCTTTATTCCTTCATTCTTTAACTTAGTGGCTGATTGTAAAGTTTGATTAGGATCAATACCTGTGTCCATTGGATAAATTTCAATGTTGTTTGCTCCAATATCGTTCAAAGCCATTCGGGTTGATTTAATTATTGATTGTCCTAATTCTTTGTATTCACCAGATAAAGGTGCAAGTAGCCCAATTTTAATTTTTTCATTTTGCGAAAATGCAAATGAGTGATTTGTTAAATAGATAATTATTAATGTAAAAATAATTCTAAAAATTTTTTTCATTTTAATGATACTATAATATTTTAATTATAAATATGATTGAAAATTTAAAATCTGCTAATAGAATGTTCAAAAAAAGTCTATATTTAGTCTCAACTCCAATTGGAAATTTAAATGATATTAGTCTTAGAGCCATAGAAACTCTTAAAAGGTCAGATTACATTTTGTGTGAAGATACTAGAATATCTAAAAATTTATTAGAAAAATACCAAATCAAAACAAATTTAATTGCCAATCATAAATTTAATGAGAAAAAAAATGTTGTTAAAATTCTAAAGTTAATAAATCAAGGATCACATATCTCATTAATTTCAGATGCAGGCACTCCAGGTGTTTCTGATCCAGGTTCCATATTGGTTAATGAGTGTATTAAGAATAACATCAATATTATTCCTATACCCGGTGCTTCAGCAGTCACATCAGCGGTATCAATATCAGGATTCTCAGAAAAGTTTTTCTTTTATGGATTTTTTCCAGAAAAAGATAAAATTTTAAAGGAGGATTTAGAAAATTTATCAAAATTAGATAGTTCAATCGTTTTTTTCATATCTCCAAAGAAAATTAATAAAATTATTCCTTCAATTAAAAAAAATTTTATGGGTAGAAAAATCCTGATTTGTAGAGAAATGACAAAGTTTTATGAGGAGTTTAAAAGATCAAAAGTTGAAGATTTAGAACTATTAAAGAGTAATTTAAAAGGTGAATTGACTATCGTTATTTCAGAAAAAATTTATGACAAAAAAGCTTCACAAACTTTAGATGAATCAGATAAAAGAATGATTAGGGCGATGATAAATAAACTAAGCATCAAAGAAATAACAGATTTAATAATTCAGAAAAATAATATTTCAAAAAAAATTATCTATGACTATTGCTTGAAAATTAAAAATGAAAAATAAAATACTTACTCTACTGTTTGTTAGTTTTATTATAAATGGATGTGCAGGAGTATCATCCTCAGGAATTTTTGGAACAGGCGTAAGTATTGCTATTGATCCGAGATCTTTAGGGACACAGATAGATGATTCTTTGATGCAAAAAAACTTAACTGCTAGAATATTGCTCCTAAATAAGAATTATCTTTTATCAGTAAAATCAAAAGTTTTGGATGGGAGAATATTTCTAACTGGAAAAGTTGATGAACCAGAAGAAAAATTAAAATTGACAAAAATTGCATGGGAAACTAATGGTGTGAGATCTGTTAGAAATGATATCAAGATAAAAGAGACTTTTAACTTTAAACAATCTGCCAAGGATTTATTAATTACTTCTCAATTAAGAACTGCATTAATTTTAAACAAAGAAATTAAGGCAACAAATTATCAAATAGATACTTATAAAAAAAAAATCTATATTTATGGAATCTCGCAAACTAAAGATGAAAAAGACCTGGTTATTATAGAGGCAAAAGAAATTTTAGATGTCGAAGATGTGATTGCTAGTATTTTACTGGTAGATAATTTAAGAATTAAAACTAACTAATTTTTTTTATAATCAATTACATCAGCTGAGTAAGCTGCAATAGAAGCTAAATTTAAAATATCAGAAGTTGATGATCTTAAAGGTGCTATTTCAATAGGCAAACCTAAGCCGATTAATAAAGGTCCAATTACTTTTGCTCTACTCATTGACTTTATCATCTTATATGAAATAGCAGCGCTATGTTGGCTGGGCATGATTAAAACATTTGAATTACCAACTATTTCTGAAAATGGATAAAGTTCTTTGTACATTTCCTCTAAAGCAACATCCGGTTGCATTTCACCATCAAATTTAAAATCAACTTTATCATTTTTTAAAATTTGAACAGCATCACTTAGTCTTTTTGTTCTATCTGTAGCTGGCTCTCCAAAAGTAGAGTGAGATAAAAAAGCAACTTTTGGATCAAAACCAAATAATTTTGCAACCCTCGCTGCTGATTTTGCCATTTCAGCTAATTGTTTAGCGTCGGGATACTCTATGACCGATGTATCGCAGATAAAAATTGTTTTACCTCTATTTACAACCAGGTTTAACCCAAACATAATTTCCCCAGGTCTCGGATCAACAACTTTAATAATTTTTTCTAGTGAAGATGAGTATCTTCTTGTGTTCCCAGTTATCATCGCATCTGCATCATGACACGCAACCATGCATGAAGCCCAAATAACCCTATCGTTTCTTACAAGTCTATCACAATCCCATTCCAACATTCCCTTTTCTCTTTGAAGTTTTTTAAATAAATATTTAACATATTTTTCTCTTTTAGCTGTGTCTTTTGAGTTTACAATTTCAATATCAAAATTTTCATTATAACCAATTTTTTTAATTTGATTTTTTATCAGTTCCTCTTTTCCAACTAAGATGGGTATTCCTAAGTCAGAGTTTTTGAAAGCTATCGCAGCTTTAAGAGTATTCTCATCTTCACCATCAGCAAAAACAACTTTCTTTTGTTTTTTCTTAATATAACTATTTACTCCTTGCATGATTGTAACAGTAGGATCTAATCGTTGCTTAAGTTGGTCTTTATAAATATCAAAATTATCAATTCTTTTTCTTGCAACTCCAGTATCAATTGCGGCTCTAGCAACTGCGGCCGGTATAACACTAATTAATCTCGGATCGAATGTTGATGGAATTATGTAATCCTTTCCATAGTGTGGTCTTTCTCCTCCCATAGCAGCTATAACTTCGTCTGGCACATCTTCTTTCGCTAATTTTGCAATTGCGTGTGCAGCTGCAATTTTCATCTCCTCATTTATTGTTTTTGATCGTACATCTAATGCGCCTCTAAAAATATAGGGAAACCCTATTAAGTTATTTACCTGGTTTGGATAATCTGACCTACCAGTCGCTATAATTGCATCATCTCTAACTTCCTCGATTTCCTCAGGCGTAATTTCTGGGTCAGGATTAGCACATGCAAATATTATTGGATTTTTAGACATTTTTTTTACCATGTCTTTAGTCAACGCTCCTTTTGCAGATAAACCTAAAAAAACATCTGCATTATTTATAGCATCATCTAAAGTTTTGTTTTTTGTTGCAATTGCATGACTCGATTTCCATTGGTTTAAATTATCCCGACCTTTGTAAATGACTCCTGTCCTGTCTACCATTGTAATATTTTTTTGGGGTACACCAGTTTTCTTAAACAAGTTTGCACAAGCCATAGCTGATGCACCAGCTCCATTTACTACTATTTTAACTTTATCAATTTTTTTTTTACTAATGTCCAAAGCATTAATAAGTGCCGCAGTTGTGATAATCGCAGTTCCATGTTGATCATCATGAAACACAGGTATATCAAGTATTTCTTTAAGCTTTTCCTCAATAATGAAACAATCAGGAGCAGCAATATCCTCAAGATTAATACCACCAAAACTTGGAGCAAAATTTTTTATACTATTTATGATTTCATCTGGATTTTCGGAGTCTATCTCTAAATCAATAGAGTCAATATCAGCAAATCTTTTAAACAAAACAGCCTTACCTTCCATCACGGGTTTAGATGCTAACGCACCTAAATTTCCCATTCCTAAAATTGCTGAGCCATTACTAATTACTGCAACAAGGTTTCCTTTACTTGTATAATCAAACGCAGCCTCAGGATTATCACTGATTGCTCTTACAGGAGCAGCTACACCAGGTGAGTATGCTAAAGCCAGATCTCTTTTTGTCGTCATATTTTTTGAGGAAGATATTTCAATCTTGCCTGGCTTTTTATCTTTGTGAAAATCTAAAGCTTCTTTATCTGTGTAATGATCAATTTTTGTTTTTTTCATTTATGCTAATTAGGTGTACAAATGGGGTAAAATTAAGACTAATATGATTTATGAATTTAGTTAAGTCAACAGGGACTTTTGGTTTTTATACTATTATCAGTAGATTACTTGGTTATTTAAGAGATGTTTTGATAGCGATTTTTCTTGGAACAAGTTTTTTAGCAGATGTATTTTTTGTAGCATTTAGAATACCTAATACTTTTAGAAGATTGTTTGCAGAAGGGACCTTCAATGCAGCTTTTATACCAAGTTATACTTCAGAATTAGTAAAAAAAAAAACTGGATCACAAAAATTTGCTAATGAAATTTTTAATTTATTATTTTTAGGTCTATTGTTTTTAGTTTTGATTATAGAAATTTTCATGC
This sequence comes from uncultured Pelagibacteraceae bacterium, assembly GCA_902602295.1. Classification (GTDB taxonomy): domain Bacteria; phylum Pseudomonadota; class Alphaproteobacteria; order Pelagibacterales; family Pelagibacteraceae; genus Pelagibacter. The sequence continues at coordinate 34,921 of CACKQM010000007.1, forward strand.
CAGTTTTTGTGAGGCTAATAGCGCCAGGTTTTGTTGATAATTCAGAAAAAATTCAGCTTGCTATCAATCTTACAAGGATAACAATGCCATTTTTAATGTTTGTGAGTCTATCTTCTTTTTTTGCTGCAATTCTAAATTCTCATAATAAGTTTGCTGCTGCCTCTGCAGCTCCAATAATCCTTAATATAGTCTTGATTGGAATTTTATTTTTTGGCAAATTTCTTAACGATCAGCTAGTTTATTATTTATCATACGGAGTTTCTATTGCAGGTTTATTACAACTTATTTTTTTATATCAATTTGCAAAAAAATTTTATTTTATAAGATTTAATTTTAATTTTAAAATTGATAATAAGGTAAAATTTTTTTTCAAAAAACTTTTACCTAGTATTTTCTCATCTGGTGTTACACAAATCAATATTCTTGTGGGTACTATAATTGCATCTTTTCAAGCTAGTGCCGTATCTTATTTATATTATGCTGATAGGATTTATCAAATAAATCTGGCAATTGCAGGAATTGCGATAGGCGTGGTTGTTCTGCCACAACTTTCAAAACATGTTTTTTTAAAAAAGAAAAATAAAATACTTTTATTACAAAACAAAGCACTTGAGCTTAGCATGTTTTTAAGTCTACCAGCCTCAGTTGCTTTAATTGTAGGATCAGAAGAAATTATTTCTGCATTATTTGGTTATGGTTCTTTTGATGAGTTGTCAGTAACTAACTCGGCAAAGGCACTTTACTATTTTGGATTAGGATTACCTGCTTTTGCTTTGATTAAAGTATTTTCCACTTTCTTTTTTGCAAATCAGGATACTAAAACACCATTTTATATTTCATTATTTTCAGTAATTTTAAATATATTAATAAGTGTTTATTTTTTTAGAGAAATTGGTTTTATAATCATTCCTATAGCTACGACAATTTCATCATGGTTTAATGCAATAATATTATTTGTTTACTTAAAAAATAAAGATTTATTTGATTTTAATGAACTATTTTTCCCCAAATTAATAAAAATAATTCTGGCATCTATATTAATGGGAATATTTTTTAATTATTTAATTTTGTTTTTTCAAAATAAATTGATTTATGAATATAATTTTAAATCTTTTTATTTGATACTTTCAGCTTTTTTAAGTCTTATATTCTATTTGAGTTTTTCGTTATTTATCAAAGCTTTCAAATATGGTGATATTAAACTAAAGTATTAAATATGGGAAAAAAAATTTTTTCAGGCGTTCAACCTACTGGAAATCTTCATCTTGGAAATTATTTGGGAGCAATTAAAAATTTTGTAAAACTTAACAATGAAGCTCAAAATGAGTGTGTGTTCTGTGTTGTTGATCTTCATGCAATAACAGTTGCTCAAAATCCAAAAAAATTAAAAGATAATATTTATGAAACTATAGCAACTTTTATTGCTTGTGGTATTGATCCTAAAAAAAGTATTATCTTTAATCAATCAAGTGTGAGTGCTCATTCAGAAACAGCCTGGATATTAAGTTGTGTTGCTAGAATGGGATGGCTTAATAGAATGACCCAATTTAAAGAGAAAGCCGGAAAAGATAAAGAGAAAGCAAGTATCGGTCTTTATTCTTATCCTGTTTTAATGGCTGCAGATATTTTGTTATATGACACAACCCATGTACCTGTTGGTGATGATCAAAAACAACATTTAGAACTTTGTCGAGATATAGCTCAAAAGTTTAATAATGATTTTAATGCTGAAGATTTTTTTAAAATTCCTGAGCCATTAATTCAAAAAGAGTTTTCAAGAATTATGAGCTTGAGAGATGGTACAAAAAAAATGAGTAAATCTGAATTATCAGATTTGAGCAGGATAAATTTAACAGATGATAAAGACCAAATAATAAATAAAATCAAAAAAGCAAAAACTGATGCCTTGCCATTACCATCCGCAAGTGCAGATTTAGAAAAAAGACCCGAAGCAAAGAATTTGATGGGTATTTATTCTAGTTTAATGGACGCAAGGTTAGATGATACAATAAATAAATTTTCTGGAAAAAATTTTTCAGAATTTAAAGAAAATTTATCACAAGTTGTGGTTGATAAAATTTATCCAATATCTTTGGAAATTAAAAAGTTGTTAAGAGAAAAAAAATATTTAGATAAAATACTATTAGAAGGAACTAAAAAAGCAGATAAAATAGCCTCAGAAAAGGTAAAAAAAATCCAAGAACTTGTTGGTTTTTAGGATTTTATTATTAACAAGTTTCATTTTTACAATTATTGATTATATATAAATCATGTTTGTTCAGACCGAAATAACGCCGAACCCAAATTCTTTAAAATTCTTACCAGGTAAGAATGTTTCAAATAAAGGGTCATTTGAAATTACACAAAAAGATCAAACTAATAATGAATTAGTTAAAAATTTGCTCTCCATAAATGGTGTTGAAGGCATTTTTCTCGGTAAAGATTTTATCTCAATAAATAAATACGATGACACATCATGGGATGAAATTAAACATATAGTAATTTCTTTAATCAATGATTTTTACTCTAGCGGAAAAGAGTGTGTTGTTGAGAATACCTTAATTGAAAATAATGAAAATTTAAAAGATATAGAAAAAAAAATAGTTAAAATATTAGATGAAAAAATAAGACCTGCAGTTGCGAAAGATGGTGGAGATATTAAATTTAAGGAGTTTAAAGATGGTATAGTTAAAGTACAGCTCCAAGGGAGTTGTTCAGGCTGCCCAAGTTCAACTATGACATTAAAACAGGGTGTTCAAAATCTACTTTGTCATTATCTACCAGAAGTTAAGAAGGTTGAGGCTCTTTAAATGTTTAATTTTAAATTAAAAAATCTAAAATTTTTAAACCAATTGATTTTTTTTAAGTCAAAATTTTATTTTGTTAGAATGAGAAGAAAGAACTTAAAAATGTTTAAGTTTTTTGATGACAGACGAATTGGTGCAATTCCAAGAATATTTTTGACAAGTATTTTTGTTGTTTTTTCATTCTATCATATTCCATCAATAATTAATTTTGCTAATAAGCAATTTTTAGAAGACAAAGAATTTCAAAATAATTCAAAAGCCATTCTAGCATATACACTTAATAAAAAAGAGGGTGTCGAGTCTGATGTAGGAGAATTAAATGAAAAAGATTTGTTAATCGATATTTTTAGTTTGAACGATCTTGAAACAGATACAGTAAGATTAAATGCATCTACAATTAAACAATTATTTCAAGACACCGATTATAAACTAGATGATGTAAGGGAAACAAAGTTAGTTAAGCCTGTTGCATTAACTTTACTTCCTGGTGAAATAAAAATGATCGAAAGTACCAAGAAAAGAAAGGAGTTTTTTATTCAAATTGTCTTACCTTTAGTCCTAAAAGAAAATAATAATATTAGATTAGATCGAAAGACTTTGTTTAAAATTATAAATAAAAGCAATAATACTAAATTAGAAAAAAAATGGTTGGAAAAAAAATACAAACAGTATGGAGTAACATCTAAAGATTTAACAACACTCAAAATCAGGATGGATGAAATACCAGTTTCTTTAGCACTTGCTCAAGCTGCGAAAGAAACAGGGTGGGGAACATCAAGATTTGCACAAGAGGGTAATGCACTTTTTGGGCAATGGACTTGGTCTGGTGAGGGCTTAAAACCTAAAGAGGCTGATGAGAATAAGGGTCATAAAGTTATGAAATTTAATGTATTACAGGCCTCAGTTAGAGCTTATCAAAGAAATTTAAATACCCATCGATCATATAAAAATTTTAGATTAGCACGAGCACATTTAAGAGATAATAATCAACCTTTAGATAGTTTGATTCTTTCTCAATTTTTAAAAAATTATGCTGAAACAGGAAATCAATATGTGGAAGTTTTGCAAAAAATTATTAATCAAAACAATTTAAAAGATTTTGATGATGCAAAGTTACTTCCTTCAAGCAAAGAGCTTGAAAGTTTAATTTAATTTTCAATTATAACAAATTGGGTTCCAAACCAACGCCACTTGCCATCATCATTTAAGGAACAATTTATTCTTCCGCGTCTTGGTAAAAATTTAGACTCAAAATTGATATAAAGAATATTTTTTTCGAATACTAAATTTGGTTGGCCCCATGAACCACCATCATTTGAATAACAATTGATATTTTTAATATTTTTTTGATTATCAAAAAATTCCACAATTAATTTAGGTGGATTATCGTTATTTTCTAATTTTTTTTCTACTGGTTGAAGAGATTTGTACTCTAGAGGATTATAATTTATTATTGAGTTAAATCGTTTTAAATCTCCATACTTTTCATTTATTGGAAATCTTGGTAATTCAAATTTATCTTTATTGTTATCAATTATTCCAGAGTGTTGTCCAAAAGCAATTTCAAAATTTTGTGATATATAATTTTTCATAAAAAGAGAATATTCACCAAAAGGATATGAAAATATTGGTGGTACATACCCTAGTTTATCTTTAAAAATTTTAGTTGCTGTTTCTATATCATTTATGAATTCTTTTTCTGTCATATCAATTAAATATTCATGTGTATGTGAATGGTGCCCTATATAGCCTATATCGGAGTCATCAATTTCTTTAATTTCATCCCAAGTCATATACCCTTTTTTACCTACAGGTTCAGTCGATACAAATAAGATGAATGGAATTTTATTTTTTTTAAGATATGGCCAGGCATCATTATAAAATGACTTAAATCCATCATCAATTGTAATTAAAATTTTCTTATTCTTTTTTATTTTATTAAATTCATTTAAAAAATTGTTAGGATCATAAAATTCATACCCTTGATTTTTAATGATTTTCATTTGCTCATCAAACATATCCATTCTTATATTTGTTGATGGATATTTATTTTCATTAAATCGATGATACATCAATGATAAAACACCACTGTCTTTAGAATAAGATTTGATATTATTCTCTTGTGAAATAGAATTAACTAAAAAAATAAATTGTAAAATGAATAAGCTAATTATAGATGCCGCTAAAGATAAAATTTTTTTAATGATCATTAATAATGATATTAAATACAGCATTACACATGAAAATTCCAAAATAAATTATGAAAAATTATCAATTCTAATTAATGATTTTTTAAATAAAAAAAATTTAGATTTAGATAAAGTTTCTCAAATTTATGTAAATCGAGGTCCAGGAAGTTTTGCGGGGATAAGAAATTCTTTATCAGTTGTTAAAGCTTTTCATTTAGTTAATAAAATTGATTATTATTGTTATAGTTTAGAGGATTTTAGTGAAAAAAATGAGGTTAAATACGAAAATATCCCAAAACTTTGCGATAAATTGAAAGTTGAAAAAAATTTGATAAATCCTATTTATTTGAGTTAAAATCAATTATGTCAGATACAATTGAACAACAATGTTTATCTAAAGGGGTAAAATTAACTGAACAGAGGCGAATTATTGCAAAGGTTATTTCAGAGTCAAAAGCCGCTTATGGTGAGTCTGATCATCCAGATGTTGATGAGCTATATAGTCGTGTATCAAAAGTTGATCCAAAAATAAGCATAGCCACAGTTTATAGGACAGTTAAGCTTTTCGAAGAGGCAGGAATTTTAACTAAGCATGATTTTAAAGGTGGTAAGGCTAGATATGAAGCAATGATAGAGAGTCATCATGATCATTTGATTGATATAAAATCTGGTGAAATAATTGAATTTGTGGATGAAGAAATTGAAGAGTTGCAAAAAAAAGTTGCAAAAAAATATGGTTATAAGTTAGTAGACCATAAACTTGAGTTATATGGTGTCAAAGTAAACTCAAAAGATGAATAAAAAAATATTTATCAAAACTTTCGGTTGTCAAATGAACGAATATGACACTAACAGGATATTTGATACTGTAAGAGAAATAGGTTTTGTAAAAACCGAAAATCTAGATGAGTCTAATTGTTATCTACTCAACACGTGCCATATTCGGGATAAAGCTAAAGAAAAAGTTTATCATGAGATTGGACGGGTTAAAAAAAATTTTAGATCACGAAAAAAACCAATCGTTATAGTTGCTGGATGTGTTGCTCAAGCTGAAAATGAGGAAATGATCAAAAGGGAACCATATATTGATATCGTGATTGGACCGCAAGCCTATCATAAAATAAATGACAAAATTGAAGAATTTTTATCCAAACAAAAAAAAATAGATGAAACCGAATTTGATGCTATTACAAAATTTGATTATTTAGATAATATTAAGAACTCATCAAAAAAAATTTCATCATTTTTAACTATTCAAGAGGGCTGTGATAAATTTTGCCATTTCTGTGTAGTACCATTTACAAGAGGTCCAGAATATTCAAGACCATTCAAAAAAATATTAGAAGAAGCAAAGAATTTGTCAGAAAATGGAGTTCGTGAAATAACACTACTAGGTCAAAATGTTAATGCTTATAATTACAAAAATTACAGATTGTCAGATTTAATTTTAGAAATAGAAAAGTTGAATGGAATTAAAAGAATTAGATATACGACTTCTCACCCAAGGGATATGACAGAAGATCTTATCAATGCATATGGTGTTTCAAAGAAGTTAATGCCTTTAGTTCACCTGCCCGTTCAAAGTGGATCTGATAAGATCCTAAAGACAATGAATAGAAAACATCAAATAAGTGATTATGTTAATACTTACGAAAAACTTCAAAAAATTAACCCTAAAATAAAGTTTTCGAGTGATTTTATAATTGCCTATCCGGGTGAGGATGAGAAGGACTTTAATGAAACATGTGATTTAATTAAAAAAATTGAATTTATTAATTCTTTTTCTTTCATATTTAGTCCAAGACCAGGAACAACTGCAGCAAATTTTGAGTTAATTGATAAGAAAATTTCACTTACAAGATTAGAAAAAGTTCAAAAACAGTTATTTACCAATCAAATTAATATGAATAAATCGCTTGAAGGTAAAGAAATAGATGTTTTAGTTGAAAATAAAATAGATGGTGGCACAAAGTT
>CACKQM010000008.1:0-41865 GCA_902602295.1 uncultured Pelagibacteraceae bacterium
TATTATCCATTTGATCACTTGGATTAATTAAAGCTCTTTCAGGTCTTAAAGAAATTTTAGTTTTTTCACCTCTGCCTTTTACAGATATAGGGTTTGCAAGTATGTCTGTATTTGCTATTTTAACTTTACACTTACCACCTGAAATATCAGAAACCTCACCCACAAAAGTATTATTTTCTCCAATGAACTCGGCGACAAAAGAATTCACAGGTTTTTCATAAAGCTCATCCGGACTTGAAAGCTGCTGAACTTTTCCATCATTAAAAACAGCAATACGATTAGACATGGTTAATGCTTCACTTTGATCATGAGTTACGTAAACTACAGTTACACCAATGTTTTCATGTATATGTTTTATTTCATATTGCATACTCTCTCTCAAATTTTTATCTAAAGCTCCCAGAGGTTCGTCCATTAAAACTAGTTGAGGATCAAATACTAATGATCTCGCTACAGCCACTCTTTGTTGTTGACCACCTGATAATTGCCCTGGCATTCTTGATGCGAAACCTTGAAGTGAAACCATTGATAAAGCCTTATCAATTTTTTTATCTGCCTCATCTTTTGGAATTTTTCTAACTCTTAACGGAAAAGCAAGGTTCTCATAAACTGTCATATGAGGAAATAGAGCATAATTCTGAAACACCATTCCAATACCTCTTTTATGCGGAGGTATACTTGAGATAGCCTTACCATCTAAATATATTTCACCATTTGTTGGTGTTTCAAATCCTGCCAGCATCATTAAGCAAGTTGTTTTTCCAGAACCAGAGGGTCCTAACATAGTTACAAACTCGCCTTCTTCAATATCCAATTGAAGATCCTTAACGACTAAAACTTTGCCGTCATAGCTTTTATCTACTTTGTCGAATTTGACGAAATCTTTTTTAAGAGCCATAATTTTAATCAACTTTTAAACATTTGTAAGAATAAATTTCAACCTTTAATAACTAGCTTTTAACGTGAAGTTCTTTAGACATATTACAAAATAATTCTGCTCCTTGATCTGTAACTCTTATTGCCTCTGATGCTTCAACACCCCATTCACCAAATTGCATAACCGCTATCATGTGAAAACAAATATTAGGTTCCAAAATTGTCATGTCACCTTTATAAATATTTAATGTATGTTCTCCCCAATCTGGGGGATAACCGATACCAATCGAATAACCAGTCCTAGATTTTTTTTCTATTCCATATTTATCTAATATTTTCCAAAATGCTTGGGCAACGTGATCTGCAGTATTTCCGGGTTTGGTTGCATCAATTCCAGCTTGAAGCGCCTCAATTGTTTTTTTCATCGTATCAATTTTAAGTTGATCAGGTTTTCCAAGCAAAATAGTTCTGGCCATCGGTGCATGATAACGCTTATACACTCCAGAAAGTTCAACAATTGTAGCCTCACCATCAATGAATTTATCTTGTGTTGCGGTTAGATGTGAAGCAGATGTTCCTTTTCCGGTAGGAAGCAATGTTGCAATACTGGCGTATTCTCCGCCAAATTCAGGTGTTCCATAAAACAAAGCTTTTTGAATTTCGCCAACAGCATCACATTGTCTAACCCCAGGACTTATTACTTCGTAAGCTTTTTTCATTCCAACCTCTGAAATTTTTGCAGCAGATTTCATAAAATTTATTTCAGCATTTGATTTTACTAGACGAGCCCAATTAACTAATCTTTCAGAGTCTTTGATCTTGGCATCGGGTAAACCATCCCTAATTTTCTGATAACAGAATGCGGTAAAATAATGTGCATCCATCTCTAAACCAATAGAAAGCTTATCCCATTTTTTATTCTTAATTATCTCTACTAAATAATCATAAGGATGCTTAGGCCAAGTATGAATGTAGTGTTCATCATATACGATTATATTCTCCTTCTTTAAATATGTTTTTAGATAAGCTCCACCTGCATCCTGATCTCTAACAAAACATAAAGGTTCATCAGCATTTACATGGACTATTGCACATTGAGCGTAATAAAAAGACCAAGCATCGTAACCTGTTAAGTAATTTATATTATTCGTATCATGAGAAATTAATAATTCGATGCCTTTATCTAACATCATTTTTTGAACTTTTTTTAATCTATTATTATATTCTTCTTTTGTAAAAAGACTCATTGATCTAAATTAAATAATTTTCCAAAACCGAGAATATTTTTGTTCATATCAATACTTTCTAAAGTATCCCATATTAATGATTGATTGCTTGTAATGACAGGCTTACCTAATTCTTTCTCTAATCTTTCAATTATATTTAAAACTGGTAAAGCTGTGCACGAAATAAATAAGGCATCAGCATTTTTGATTTCTATCTGCGATAAAGTTTTAAATAAAAAATTTTGATCTACTTTTCCAATGTCATAGTCAGCTGCGATATCTAGATAAGTATTTACAACAATATCAAAACCTTGACTTGAAAAATAATCTATAACTTCATCATTTAATTTTTTACTATAAGGAGTAAATATTGCTATTTTTTTAATTTTAAATTTTTTTAATGCTTTAATAGCTGCGGTGCTTGGCGTTGTAATTTTTGCTTTTGGTTTCGCTTCTTTAACTTTTCTTTCGATGGTATCATGTCCAACAGCTATAGTTCCAGAGGTACATCCGTAGACAACACAATCTATGTTTTCATCTGGTAAAATATTTTTAGTAACATCTGTAACTTTTTCAGACATTTTAATTAAATTTTCTTTTGATAAAGGATTATAACATTCAATTCTATTTACAAAAAAATCTATATCTTTATCTTTAATTATTTTGATAAAGTCTTTTTCAATTATGAAATCTGTAGCCAAAGCAATTAATCCTATTCTAGGATTATATTTTTTTATAAATTGTGGTTGAATTTTATTAGACTTCATTAAAATCGTTTAAAATCTTTAATAATCAGTCTAGTTTAAATAAAGACATTATAAAATAAGATAATTTGGCTGTTGAAAATCTATATAAATACGATTTAATTTAGTCTTTATAAATTGTTAACAAATAGAGGAATATAATGAGAAAATTAATTATTGCTGCATTTATATTTGTATCAAGTTTTACAACAAATGTTTTTGCAGAGGTAAAAATGGGAATAATTTTAGGATTCACTGGTCCTATAGAATCTCTTACACCTGCTATGGCTGCATCTGCAGAACTTGCTTTTAAAGAAGCATCTGACTCAGGTTCATTATTAGGTGGAGAAAAAATTTCAGTAGTAAGAGCAGACTCAACTTGTGTTGACTCAGCAGCAGCAACAGCAGCAGCTGAGGGTGTGATTGCACAAGGTGTTGCTGCAATCATGGGTGCTGATTGTTCAGGTGTAACAGGTGCTATTGCATCAAATGTTGCTGTACCAAATGGTGTGGTAATGATTTCACCTTCTGCAACATCTCCAGGATTAACAACACTAGATGATAAAGGGTATTTCTTCAGAACTGCTCCATCAGATGCTAGAGGTGGACAAATTCTTGCAGATATTACAAAAGATAGAAAAGTAAAAAGTGTAGCTATTACTTATACAAACAACGATTATGGTAAAGGTTTAGCTGATGTTTATAAAGCAGCAGTAGAAGCTCACGGAGTAAAAGTAACTACAGTAAATGCTCATGAAGATGGAAAAGCAGATTATTCTTCTGAGGTTGCAACACTAGCTTCAGCAGGTGGTGATGCAGTAGCTGTTATTGGATATCTTGACCAAGGTGGAAAAGGTATTATTCAAGCTTCTTTAGACTCTGGTGCATTTGATAGATTTATTCTGTCAGATGGTATGATCGGTCAATCATTAGTTGATGCATTTGGAAAAGATTTAAGAAAATCTTTTGGTTCAATGCCAGGTTCAACTGGAAAAGGTGCTGGAGTTTTTGCTGGTGTAGCAAAAGCTGCTGGTATTGATAGTTCTGGTCCATACACAGGTGAGTCATACGATGCAGCTGCTTTAATTGTTTTAGCAATGCAAGCAGGTAATTCAGCTGATAGAGCGTCTATTGCGAAAAATGTAATGGATGTTGCTAACGGCCCTGGAACAAAAATTTATCCAGGTGAACTTAAAAAAGGTTTAGATTTATTAGCTAAAGGTAAAAAAGTTGACTATGAAGGTGCAACAGGTGTTACTTTTACTAGCGTCGGTGAAGCTGAAGGTTCTTTCTTAGAACAAGAAGTTAAAGGCGGAAAATTCAAAACTAAAAAACAAAGATAATTTATCTTAAAATTAAAACCCCTGACATTTCTATGTTGGGGGTTTTTTTTAAAAAAATAAATATTTATCAGCCATATATAAAGCCCAAGCAAAGGCTGCACCTAAAATTATATATTTCATCTTTTTATTTTATTTCTATTTTTTCTGGAAGTATACCTTTTGGTCTATATCTCATTATTAATAACAGGCCTATTCCCATCATTAAAAATCTAAAATATGGGACACTTTCAATTAAATGAACTTTTAAAAAGTGAGTGTCAGCTAAACCAGCTGTTGTTAAATTAACTAAATATAATCCAATAGGTGCTGACTCAATCCATAAAAACCAAACCACAAAGCCTCCTAGAATTGCACCAAAATTATTTCCACTACCACCTACTATGACCATCACCCAAATTAAAAAAGTATAACGCATAGGTCTGTAGCTGCCTGGTGTAAATAATCCATCTTGGGTTACTAACATGGCACCAGCAATTCCTACTATAGCTGAACCTAAAACAAAAATTAGTAAATGTTGTTTCACCACATTTTTACCCATTGCATTTGCTGCCTCTTCATTATCTCTAATAGCTCTCATCATTCTACCCCATGGAGAATAAAGAGCTTTTTGAGTTAGAATTAATAGAATGATAACAACAATTAAAAACAAACCTGAATAACAAAGTTTTACAAAAATTGATGATCCTTCAATGACAAATTGATTTAGAGCAGCTTGTCTTTCTGTTAAATCTGTAATTAAATTCAATTTACTTGAATTAAATTTTTCTACTAAATTTATAAACCAATCTGTTTGTTGTAAATTAACTTCATAAGGTGCAGGGCGCTTCAATCCAATAACATTTTTAACACCTCTGGTGAGCCAATCTTCGTGTTTAATTATTGCTATAACGATTTCTGATATTAATAAAGTGGCTATTGCCAAATAATCTGCCCTTAAACCTAAAGCAACTTTACCAATTACAAATGCTAACCCACCTGCAAACAGAGCACCAACGATCCAAGAAAAAATAATCGGCAGACCAAATCCACCAAGAAATCCTGTTTTTGCAGGATCTACTTCCTCTATAGCCTCAATCCCAGGTTCAGATACAAATCTAATGATTATTATTCCTGCAATTATAATAGTTGCAATAATATAGGTTCTAACTTTTGATTTTTCATATTTTTTTAATACGTATCTAACAGCTAATACCATTCCTATTATTAGTAAAAGACTTAAAAGAATATTAGATCCACCTGCGCTCCATGCTTCTTGAACAGGATCAACAGAGATTAAAACTGCAGCTAAACCACCGAGAGCAGTATAGCCCATTATACCAAAGTTAATAAGACCAGCATAACCCCATTGAATATTAGCTCCCATTGTCATGACTGCTGAAATCAAACAAAGGTTGAAGATTGATAAAGCTATATTCCAAGATTGAAAAATTCCAACAAGAATAATTAACCCCATCATTATAGTATAAGCTGCAATTACATTTAAATTTTTTCTCACAATATTTTTCCTTTGAAAATTCCAGATGGTCGGTAAAGCAGTACAATGACAAGAATTGAAAATGATACTGCAAATTTATAATCTGTTGATAGTAATTGTACTAAAGTATTTGGCTCTAAACTTTCAGGCAATAGATACATGAAAAATTTTTTATAAGCATAAGTTAAAAGAATTTCAGAAAATGCGATTACATATCCACCTAAAAATGCACCAAAAGGATTTCCTATACCCCCAACAATAGCTGCAGCAAAAATTGGGAGCATATTATTGAAATAAGTAAATGGTTTAAAACTTTTATCTAAACCATATAATGCTCCACCAATTGTAGCTAAAACTCCCGCTATTATCCATGTAATCATAACAATCTTTTTTGGATCTATTCCAGACAACAATGCAAGATCTTCATTATCAGAATAAGCCCTCATGCTTTTTCCTGTTTTTGTTTTATTTAAAAACCAAAAAAGAGTTGAAACTAAAATTAATGTTACAACAATTGTAATTACCTGGGTTGATTTGATTGCGAGGCCTTCATTAAGTCCTGTCATTTCTTTAAACTCACCAGCTTTAATTAAAAATTTTTCACCATCAAAAAATCTTCTATCAGATGGGCCAATGATTATTCGAACAACGGCTTGGGTAACGAACATTACTCCAATACTCACCATTGCTAATTGAACAGGGGGGCTTTTATTAACTCTATAATATTTAAAAACAAATTTATCTACCAAAAGCATATAACCAACCATAAATATAATAGCAAAAGGAATTGCGATGAGAGCAGTTGGTAAAATGCCTAAGCTTATTCCTAAAGATTGAAAATACCATGTAAACAAAATCGTAACCATGGTTCCAAAAGACATCATATCTCCTGTAGCAAAGTTTGCGAACCTTAAGATCCCATATATCAATGTTACAAAAATTGCACCCAAAGCTAATTGAGATCCATAGGCTAATGCTGGTACAAAAATATAATTTAATAAAAGTACAATCGCGTTTATATAATCCATATCAACCGCCTAAAAATGAACTCCTTACTCTTGGATCATTTAGTAATTCTTTTCCTGATCCTGAATAACGATTTTCTCCTGTGACTAACACATAACCTCTGTCTGAAATACTTAGTGCTTGTTTGGCATTTTGTTCCACCATAAGTATTGCAACATTTGTACGTTTAACTTTTACAATATGATCAAACAATTCATCCATTACAATTGGTGAAACTCCTGCGGTTGGTTCATCTAACATTAAAACTGATGGTTTGATCATTAGTGCCCTACCAAGTGCAACTTGTTGTCTTTGCCCTCCTGATAATTCACCAACTAATTGATTTCTTTTTTCACTTAATATTGGAAACAACTCATAGATCTCATTGATTACTGAATTATAACTTTCATTAATTAAGAAGGCTCCCATTTCTAAATTTTCCTCAACAGTCATTCCTGCAAAAACATTTTTCGTTTGAGGTACAAATGAAATTCCTGACTTAACTCTATCTTGTGGAGATAATTGTGTAATATCTTTACCGTCAATTATTACTGAGCCAGATTTTAAATTTAATAAACCTAGCATTGCCTTCATCGCTGTTGATTTTCCCGCACCATTAGGACCTAAGATTGAAACAATTTCACCTTTGTCGACATTCACTGAGCACGAATTAATAATATCTGGACCATTTCCATATCCACCAGTCATCTTATTTCCCTCAAAAAATGCCATTATCAATTATCCTTAATTTTTGATCCCCTGCCCAAATAACTTTCAATTACTTTTTCGTCTTTTTTTGCATCTTCCACTGAACCTTCAAATAATACTGATCCCTCAGCCATTACAATCACAGGATCACATAATCTCCCTATGAAATCCATGTCATGTTCAATCATACAAAATGTATATCCCTTTTCTTTATTTAGTTTTTCAATAGCTGTGCCAAGGTCTTTCAGTAGTGTTCTATTCACACCTGCACCGACTTCATCTAATAGAACTAACTTTGCATCTACCATCATTGTTCGACCAAGCTCCAATAATTTTTTTTGACCGCCAGATAAATTTCCTGCTAGCTCATTTCTTAAATGCCCTAAATTTAAAAACTCTATAACTTCAATGGCTTTTTGCTTAATAATATTTTCCTCTTTCATGATTAATGAAGGTTTAAATATAGCATTTATCAATTGTTCACCTGACTGGTTACCAGGAACCATCATTAAATTTTCTAAAACTGATAAATTTGTAAATTCATGTGCAATTTGAAAGGTTCTAAGTAAACCTTTTGAAAATAATTCATATGCCGGTACATCAGTTATATTTTCGTTGTTAAACATGACACTACCGGCTGAACATTTTAGATTTCCAGCAATCAAATTAAATAAGGTAGTTTTTCCTGATCCATTAGGACCGATTATTCCAGTTATAGTTCCCTTCTTAACTTTAAGTGAACAATCTGATACCGCTGCTAATCCACCAAAATATTTTGATAGATTGTTTATTTCTAAAATATTTTCTGACATTAATTATTTGTTAAGTCTTTGGTAAATTTTATTTAGTGCATTTACTACAGATTTATAGGCCCCTCTTTTACTCATTTCTTTTAAACCTTGTTCGTTTAAACCTTTTGGAGTTTGAGATTCTTTAACTAAATGTCTTAAATCTTTTTTTGAATTTACGACTGCATCTTCAGATAAGGCTAAAAATAAAGTTGTTATATACTTCTGTGCATCAGATCTTTTAATACCTTTTTTTATCAACCAAGTACTCATCACATTTAATATTTCATAATAAGATGCCATCATTCCTGACGTTGACCAAAAATTAATTGATAATTTTTCATTTTTAATTTCAATAGTAGATCCAATTTTATTAAAAAAATTTTTAACCTTTCTATTTGGTGGGCAGATAGGCACTGGTCCTTTTTTAAGAGAAATTGGCGGAAGTGGAATAGCTCTTACTAAGTCAGCTTTTACTTTTATCATTTTTCGAAGGTCTGAAAGATTTATAGTTGAGATAAAACTTATAATTGTTTGACTAGATCTAAATCTCAAATTTTTAATAATTTTTTCACCAACAGTTGGTGTGACTGCCAAAAAAATCCAATCACAATTATCAACAATTTTTTGATTATCCTTTTCAATAAATATTTTCTTAAACTTTTTTTTTAATCCTTTTGCAATAAGACTATTTCGTGATGAAATAAATATCTTTTTATAATTAATCTTTGAAGAACATATTCCAGATATAACTGAAGATGTTATCTTTCCAGTTCCTATAAAACCTAATTTCATAAATATCTTATAGTGATTAATTTATATTAATTAATAAAAAAAGAACCTCTAATTCGTAATAACTCTCTACTTAAATCTTTGTGTTCTTTAAAGGCTTTTCTGCCATGAAGCCAAAAATAATTATTTGCTACTACAGATGATCCCACTGGAAGTTTAGTTATGATCTTCTTATTACTTTCCTCTAAACTATCAGATAATTTTTGTAAAAAAGTACCTTGTTTCATATTTTTAGGTTCAGGAAATTGATCAATATATGAAATTTGAGCTCTTCCATCTTTATCAGATGAAAATACTGGATGTTCAACTTTATAATCAATATTTTTACTTTTCGGAGAACCCCAAAGAAAATCTTCTTTTCCGACAGGATCATTAAATAATTCATCACAATGTTCCCAGTCATCGAGATGAAGCATGGCAGTTTCTCCACCCTCAACATTTTTTTCCTCTATTTTTGACATTAACAACCAATCAGTTTTTTCTTTTACATAGGTTCCATCAGTATGTAGATCCATATTTTTATAAGCTTTTCTTAAATATGAATCACTTTTATCCTCATGTTTAACATGAAATCTAGCATAGTATTTACCAGCCATTGCATCATGATTAGGGTTCCCAATAAGATGCGCAACAGCAGTTGAAAGCTTTACTAAAAAACTATCATCAATTTTAGATATTAAATTTTTAGGCTTAATAATAAAGCAACCAGTGTTTCGATCTCTAATAATCTTATTAATTAATTTAGATAATTTATTATTACTTAAATCATCTAAACTTTTTGCGATAGTAAATCTGGTAAACGGTTTATATTCTAATGCAGTAATATCAAACTTATTAAAAGGAAAGATAAGTTTATTTAAAATTTCATCTCCAATATCTATGTTAATTATCCTTGGAGATTGCTTATTTTCATAAATTTCAAATCCGTCAATTTTTTCAATCATAAATAACTGCTAAAAAGTGTAAGTATGATAGCAGAGAAAATTGTTGGGTAAACTAAATTTTTTTTAGTGATAAAAAAAAGCCCAATTGATAAAATTATTACAATAAGTCTCACTAAGTAATCTATCTCAGATAATAATCCTGATGGAAAAATTACAATCCTAGCTATTAGTGCTGCTAACGTCGAGTATGCCAAGCAATTAAACCATCTAAATATTTTGGAAGTTTCTTTAATATTTTCTGAACTTACAACACCTAAAAATCTAGACAAAAATGTCGCTAATGAAGTTATTAAGATTACTAAAAAAATATTACCTGTCATTAATTTCTCCAATAAAAAATGCAATTGTTCCAGCCACAAAACCACCAAATAAAATACACCACTCTGGAGAAATAAAATAAAAAGCCGGACCTAATATTGCACCCAGGATGATTGATAAACTAATTTTAATAGTTTTCATCGCCCCCACCATCATACAAGTAAAATAAATTGGATTAATTATTGCTAACCCAATTAACATATCTCTATTTAAAAAATCTGATGCAATATAGCCGATAAATGTAGAAAAAATTGCTACCGACCAGGTTGCTGTACCAATACCAATCCAAAAATCTATCCTTGCTTCTTTTTTTATTTGTTCATAATTATCTTTCATTATTAGCCACGATGAGACGGCAATGAAGTGACATGATAAATAATATTTCCATTTAGGTTGTTTATGGTGCATCAACAAAGGCATTAAGGAAACAGTCATTGGATAAAGCCTTGCATTTACTAACCAAACAGCAATGAAGATATTTATTAATGATGATCCAATTATAAGTGACTCTGCCATCACTAATGAACCAGGTAAGGCGTAAGTCAAAAAAGTTGAAAAAAGACTTTCTTGAATTGTAAAACCAATATTTTTTAAAAGAGCTCCAATTGCTATAAAGCTAGCTCCCAAGGCTATAGCTGGACTTCCAACACCTTTGATAGATGCCAAACCTTTCAAAAAATATTTTGAGTCAATCATTAACCGCCTAGGAATAGGCGTCCCACATCAGGATTATTTAAAAGTTCATCTCCTTTACCTGCTATTGCAGTTTGTCCTGATACTAAAACATAACCGATGTCAGCAAACTCTAAACCTTTCTTTGCATTTTGCTCAACAAGGATAATTGTTTTTTTTTCATTTTGTTGAAGGTCTCTTAAAATTTCAAATACCATTTCAATATATCTTGGCTCTAAGCCAATCGAAGGTTCATCAACTAATAAAACTGATGGTTTCATAACAAGCGCTCTTGAAATTTCCAATAACCTTCTCTCACCACCAGACAAAACTTTTGCAGGTTGGTTTCTTCTATTTCTTAATCTTTCATACTTCTCAAGAATTCTTTCAGCTTCTTGAAATGACTCCTCTGTTTTATCTTTGATAAATCCACCCATTAAAAGATTTTCCTCAACTGTCATATCAGGGAAAACAGAATTATCTTGTAAAATATATGCAATACCAACTGATTTTAATTTTTCAGCTGGTGATAAATTCGTTATCTCTTTTCCATCAATTTCTATTTTCCCAGAAAATATATTGGTAAATCCATAAATTGAATGAAGAATAGTTGATTTACCAGCACCATTTGGACCTATTAAACAAAGTGATTGAGCCTTGCTAACATAAAGATCAAAATTATGTAAAATTTCCATTTTCCCATAACCAGCATTCATATTTTTAATCGTGAGATGAATGTCATTAGGTGAAAGTTTTTTCAAGTCTTCTGCTTGAGGTGCTTTTCCTAATACTTCATATTGATTAGACATTATTGTGCTCCCAGGTATGCATCGATTACTCTTTTATCATTTTTGATCTCATCTGGCGTTCCATTCGCAAGCATTTTGCCATGAGCTAAACAATAGATACTCTCCGCTAATTGCATAATAACTCTCATATTATGTTCGATAACTAAAAGAGTTATCCCAAAATCTTGGTTTACTTTGATTAATCTGTCTATAATTCCATTAATTAATGTCGGGTTAATACCGGCGGTTGGTTCATCTAATAAAAGCATTTCCGGTTCATTCATTAGGGCCATTGCCAACTCAAGTAATTTTTGCTGACCAAAAGATAAATCACCAGCTCTTAATTTTCTTTTTTGATAAAGTCCTACAAAATTTAAAAGATTTTCTGCCTTTTCGGTTAAATCTTGAGGAATTTTTGAGAATATTTTTAATATACTTTCATCACTACCTTTGTGACTTATTAGCATATTATCTACACAATTTAATTTTCCATAAATTCTTGTTTGTTGAAAAGTTCTTAATAAACCAAGTTTAGCAATTACAGGAACAGGTAATTCAGATACTTCTTGACCATTAAACTTAATTGAACCTTGATCTATTGGATAAGTACCTACAATTGAATTAAATAAAGTTGTTTTTCCTGAACCATTTGGACCAATTAGTCCAAATATTTTTCCCTTCTCAACTGACATTGAAATGTCAACATTAGCTTTAACACCGCCAAAAGATTTACTTACATTATTTACTTCTAAAATACTCATTTCAATTCTACCTGTGCTTTTCGATCCGCCTCATCAACAACTTCGCCAAATCGTTCAGGATATTTTTCTCTCAACCATCCCATAATTCCCTCTGGGAAATAAATGACAATGACAACGATCAAAACTCCTAAAGCCACATACTGCCACCCTAAAAAGAATGTCCAAAATCCTTCTTTGAAAATATGAAATACAGTTGCTCCAATTACAGGACCCCATAAAGTTCCCTTACCACCAAGGATGGCCATCAAGACCATAAATACTCCCATCTCTCTTCCATCAAATGCAACATCTGTCGAGTCAATGTAGCCAACAAGTCCACCCATAATTCCTCCTGCTAAACCGCAGAAAAATGCTGATACCATCCAACCAATTATTTTATATTTCATCGTTTCAATTCCCATCGCCTCAGCTTTATCTTCGTTATCCCTGATCGCATTAAGAATTAATCTAAAACGAGTTGAGTAAATTGCTCTAACCGCTATGAAAGTAAGAACGAGCGCACCAAAACTTAAAAAATAAAAGAATTCTCCTCTTGCCTCTAAACCACCAACGTTTGGAAAAGGTGGTGTGGTAAAACCTTGTCCTGCTCCAATAATTTCTATACCACCAGAAATTTCTCCTGCAGCAACTCCTAAACCTAAAGTACAAATTGCAAAGTAATGTCCTCTAAGTCCTAAGATGGCATAACCAATTAATCCTGCAACAATAGTTGGTACAACTGCGGCTACTACAAGTCCAGCTGCCATTCCTTGAAAAAATTGTGTGGGCGTATGCACAAAAGTTTTTTCTCCTCCACTTTCTGTCCACTCTGCTAAAGGAAAAAACATACCCACTTGCACAGATGCACATAAATACATTCCTAAACCGTAGAATAAAATGTTCCCAAACGTATTGTATCCCATTTCACCACCCTGAATATTCCAAGTGGTGGCTAAAACAATCAATACACACAAAATAGATAATTGAACTTTAAATGCTGGAAATACAAAGGGTGCAGCGAGTCCAAATATTAAAATTGCAGCATATAATATGACATTTTTATTCATTATTTCAGATACTCTCTTTTTCTTGAAAGTTTAAATCTTCTATAAACAAGAATTAAAACTAATAATAAAAACACTGAACCTATTCTAAATTCTGTACCTAATATATAGTCAGCAAACTCTTCAAATACACCAAGACCCATTCCAGACATTGCAACACCAGGTAAGTTGCCAAGTCCAGCAACAATAACAATCATGAATGATCTAATTGTATATGGTAATCCCATATAAGGATGAATTGTAAAAGTTATTGAAATTAGTGCTCCTGCGACACCACAAAGAGCAGCATTTAATCCAAAAGTTGCTGCATAAACTTTTTCTGTATCTACACCTAAAATCTTTGCGGCTCTTGCGTTTTGAGCCGTTGCTCTGATTGCTCGACCAAGTTTTGATTTTTTCATATAAATTACTAAACCAATAGCGAAAACAATACTTACGAACGCTGAAAATATTTTTGAGTTTGGCAAAACTACTGCACTATCAAATAAAAATGTTGTGCCATAACCTGAATTTGCTAAGACAACATCTGCACCGAATGCAAAGTTCATTAGCTGCATAAAAAGAATACTGATACCGAATGTAGCAAGAATTGAGATAAACAAGTCTCTATCAACAACTTTATTGATTACTAATTTGTAAATTCCAACACCAACAAAATACATTATAATCGGTGAAACTATTACTCCCCAGGCTGGATGAATTCCGTAAAGATACATAAAGTATGCAATGTATCCACCAAGAATAACTAAATCACCTTGTGCAATGTTGATGATATTCATCACCCCCCATTGCAGAGCCATGCCATAAGCAATTAGCGCAAATAAAATTCCAAGTAGTATCCCATCCAAGCAAGCTTGGACAGTTATCATCGGATACTGAAAAACCATGAAATCCATAATTTGCCTCTAAAAAAAATACCCCCTAGAGTTTAGGGGGTATTTAAAGATTTGTTATTATCTGTCAGACCACTTAGGAATTGGGTGAATCAATTTCGCTGAAGCCCACTTCAGTGGAGCTACAACTTTATTTTCACATTTCCCAGCGCCATCACACATTACTTGGAAAAGTACCATCGGCTTGTCAACATTTTGACCACCCGGTGCGAACTTAATATTTCCATAGAATGTTTGCATGTTCGTAGCTGCAAGAGCATCTCTTACTTTCTTTTGATCGAAAGAATTCGCTCTTTCAAAAGCATCTTTGAACACTAACAATGCTGCAGATGACTCTGCTGATTGATATGGCGGATCATATCCAAACTCTTTTTGGAAATCTGCCGCATACGTCATACCATCTTTAAAGAAGTTATCTTTATAAGTTAGTGTTTTATGCCATTGAGAAGCACATAATGCATACTGAGAATTTTTACCATGTTGTTTTGATAATTTCGCAGCATCACAATGTGTCATTGCTAACATTGGAACATCAACTTTCATTTCAGCAATTTGTCTGATTGCAGTTAATGCACCTTTTGTGTGTCCTGATACCACAAGAACGTCTGGCTTCATTTGTTTTACTTTAACTAATGTTGCAGCCATATCGTTAAGCTCTTTTGGCAGCTTATCGTCGATTATAATTTCAGATCCAGTTTCTTTTGCTGCATCTAAAATCCCTAATCTTACGTCTTGTGAAAAAGCATCTTGTTCAAATGCTTGTGCAATTCTTACACCTTTTCCACCATTTAACTCAACTGCTGTTCTAATAGCTACATCAAGATATAAGTTAGCTGGAGCTAAAACTGCAAATAGATATTTGTAACCTTTAGTAAACAAAGATCTAGACGCACCATTTGCTTCCACCATTGGTACACCATATTTTTCTGTTACAGGTGCAATTGCTTTTGTTAAACCTGAACTATAAGGCCCAAGCATAAACTCAACACCATCTTGTGAGATTAATCTTTCTGCTAATTGAGCCGCTCTTTTTGGGTTTGATTCATCATCATAATAAATGATTTCAAACTTATAAGTTTTTCCACCAACTTTAACACCACCCATGCTATTAATTCTATCAACAGCCATGTTATAACCGTTTTGTGTATGAACACCATTAGATGAATATTTTCCAGTCAATGAAATAGCAGCACCTAAAACAATTTTATCACCAACGACTTTTGCAAATGATACAACTGAAGTTGAAAGTAAAATTGCTACTGCAGAAATAAAACTCAAGATTATCTTGTTTATTTTCATTTTATTTCCTTCTGTTATTAATTAATTAATTCTTAATTAAATAAATAATTTTGTTTTATTGCAAGAGGCAAAAACAACTTTAGATAGGTTTAATATTGTTGTGTAACAATAATAATTAACGCAATGATTACTAAAACACTCGCTGAGATTGTATTAATTGTTTTTGGATTTGCTTTGATCCATATAATTAATTTTTGTGCTAGCAAAGCATAACCAATCAAAGAAATAAAATCTAAAACAACATATGTTGTTATTAAAATAAAGAATTGAACAATATAATTGTTATTAAAGTCAATAAACTGGGGAAATATCAAAGGAAAGAACAACCAAGCCTTAGGACTTGTGCCTGCAACCAAAAAACCATCTTTATAAAAAGAAAAAACACTTTTGGTGCTAATTATTTTTGAATTTACATCTTTTGGTGAAGATTTGTACACATCATAAGCTAAATACATTAAGTAAATTACCCCAATCCACTTAAAAAAATTTAAAAAGTTTGGATTATCCGACAAAAAAGTTCCGATAACAAAAATTACTAAGGTTGCTTGAAATAAATTCGCTGAAACATCACCCAGAGCTGTCCAAATACAATTTTTAACACCATAATTCATTGAATAAGAAATAATTACTATCCGAGGAGTTCCGGGTGTGATGAATAGAAAAATTATGATCTGTAAAAAAAGGATAAAATCTAGGGGGAGCATAAAAAAAAAGATAGTCCTAAAAAACCGGGAGCTAAAGATGGCTAAGTAGGACTATCAAATCACACTATAACAGATCCTAAAAAAAATGCATTATTGATTTTTTTCAAATATAAAGGATTTATGAAAAAAAAAGGTCACAGGCCAGTTACCCGCGTCAAAAATCCAGAGCCAAATCATGAAGATCCAGATTGGGTCATCTGGGCAGCCTGGGCCGATAGGATCACCTTTGAAGATATCGAAAAAAAAACTGGCTACCGAGAATCGGATGTTATTAAGATAATGAGAAAATCTCTCAAACCATCCTCATTTAGATTGTGGAGAAAAAGAGTTCATCAAAAAAGTATCAAACACAGAAAAAAATTTGAATATTCAAGAAAACAAATTACTAGTAAAATAAAAAAAGGTGATTATCTATAACTTATGAAAAAAATTACAATTTATACAGGTCCCATGTGTAATTATTGTGAAACTGCCAAAAGATTACTCACAAGAAACAATGCACCTTATGAAGAAATTAATGTTGCAAAGGTTGACGGGGCAAAAGATGAAATGATTCAAAAAGCAAATGGTAGAAGAACTATTCCTCAAATATTTTTTGGTGACCAACACATTGGTGGTTATGATGAGGTTAGAGCCTTAGAGAAAGAAAATAAGCTTCTAGAACTTTTAAAATAAAATTTTAAAAAACTTTTCTTAAATTTAAAGCTATTTCATCAAAAGTTTCGGGCCTCATTGCATTATTATTTAGTAAATAAAAATCAATATCCAAACCATTAACATTTTTACTATAAATATATTTTGATTTTAAAATGTCATCTCCTTCAATTTTAAAAGCAAAATTAGTATTTTTTTGGGGTAGATAACCAATGGCTAGATGAATTTTTTGCGTATAGCCTTTTCCTAACGCTTCATTAAGTTCATAAATAAAAAATAAACTAAAGTTATCATCATAAATTACATCAATACCTACTTCACCATTTATATTATGTAACGCTCCAGAATTTAATTCGGTATCATATTTAGTTGAACTATCACTAATGTAAGAATATTTTATGTTAGATGACCGATGTAAATTAGCTTGATATTCAATCTTACCATGTCTTTTCATTTTATATTTTTTATTATTTAATTCTTCAACAGAGGCGATGGATAATCTTAAATTTCTTGATTGGATACTTTGTTTATCAAATCTCATTGCAGTTTTTCCACTTTCAGAATAGCTGCTTAACAATGTGTAACCTAAATCAATTTGAGCAGCGGGGATTAAGGTAAGTTCATCTTTTTTAATCTCCTCTTTCAATTTTAAAGTTCCATAAATTTGTTTACCATTTCTATTTCCAGTTAATTTATTTCCATCTAAAACACTTGAGATATCTGAATAAAGTGCACCAATACCAACAACCGTATCTAAAAATCTATTGTCATCTTTCACTGGAGTAGTTGAATAATAGGTTAAATTGTAAGTATCTGTATCTAACCTGCTTCCATCAATACCAACTTTCACGTCATTTTCACTATATCTAAACGCTAGCCCCTTAATCTCTCCATCATCAGTAAACTTGTCAGCACCAATGGTGATACCATCGGTATAGATTTTTTTCTTAGATGAAGTATCGGTTTCTCGAACTTTACCAAAAGCTAAACTTCCCTCAGACCAATAAAAGATATCTTTGTTTTTACTTTTTTCTTTAGGAGATGTTGAAACTTGAATAGCCTCAGCTAGAGAAGCTAACATTTCATTAGAAAAATTAAGTTTAATATTTCTAAAGCTTAAATCTTGAAGATCTTTATTTCGTCTAATCCATTTTAAACGATTGAGCGCTGTGTCTGTTGAGTGTTCAATTGTTCTGTTTGCAATATTAACTTGAGCTTCAGCCACTCCTCTTCTATCTCCTTCAGTGATCTCTGTACATTTTCCAGCAAAAAGATTGAACGGACAAGGTAAGTGATACTCTTTAACTAAATCATCAATTCCTGCAACATACATTCTTAACCCGGAGGGACTAAAGTCTATACTACTGGCGTCAGTCTCGGTATCCCTTGCACCACCATCAAAAGAAGCTGTCGCAATATTAAAACCCTCAGATAAAGTATATTGATTAACAGCATTTACTTGTGAGTCTACCATAAACAATCTTGTACCACTTTGATTGAACACTATACCATTATGTGTAGATCCATTCAAAAGTGTTGTCACTGCAGCAGATCTTATAAAATTAGCTCCACCCGAAAGATCAAAACTTTTGTTTAATGAATATTGATGCAAGCCAAACGCTTGCTCAGTAATAATCATAATTTTGCCATCAGGACTAAAAGTTAGACCATTTAAAAAGCTAGTAAGTTGCGGTGAAACATCAATAAAATTTCCAGTATACGTTACTGATGCCGATGATATATCAAAATTTGTAGAGAGCGAGTATTCAAATACTTTTCTTTCTCCTCTTCCAGCAATAAACATTTTTGATCCATCATTGTTAAACTTAACTTTAAAAGGTTTACTAGATTGACCACTAACTGATAGGCTTTGGACAAAAGAAGCTGTCGATATGTTGTAAGGTGTTGATAAAATATATTCAAATACACTTCTTGTTTGTTGTTCAACCGTAAACATTTTTTTTCCATCATTACTAAATGTAATATCTCTAGGATCGGTTGTTTGAGCTGAAGTATCGAATCTTCGTATTTCATAGTTGGAAGTAGAAAGTGTGTCACCACTTGCTATAAAATTCGCATACGCGTTTTGAGAAAAAAAATAAGTTATTAGAGTCAAAAAATTAAATAAAAATATGTAGATTTTATTTTTTTTCATAATCACTTTATAAAAAATATATTTGGAATTTGAAAATATTAAAATGTACCAGAAATTTCTAAATTTGCACCATAATCGGGGATTTTACTAAATAGACTATAATCAGTATCTATTTTTAGTTTAAAATTACCAAAGTTTTTTAAATAACTAATCTCAGTATTATTATTTGTAGGATCATAAATCACATCAAAATTAGCTTGATTAACTTGTTTTTTTCCTAATTTAAATAATAAACTATCTGAGTAAGCACTATTACTAAGACTTTGGAATCTTTCATAGTTTATTGCAAAAGTGTATCCATTTACATTCATATATTCGAACCCAATATTTCCCCTAATATTATGCAAAGAATGTTTTTTTATAGTTTTTCTTACTGTTGTATTGTCAATGTGATTTTTATAAAAATGATCAATATCTGGAGTTAAATCAAAAATATATTCTACAAAACCATTTCTGTTTAGAGTTTTATTATCTAGATATACAGTGTCATCAAACTTAAAACCCCCCGAAGCATTTCCAGTTTTAAAAGTCAGTCTTTCATGAACATCTACGCTGTTTGTGGCGGAAGTACCGAAATCCGTATACTCTGAAAGTTGGGTAATACCAATCTCAAATTTACCAAATGGAGTTAAATTATGTCTAGTATATTCGTTTTCATTTTCATAAACTATTGAAGTAAAAATTTGTCTGCCGTATCTTTCTCCTGTAACTGTATTTTTAACTAATTGATCAATGCTTAAAAAGCTTGCACCAATTAGAGTATTAAGATTTGATTTTCCATCTAAAGGTAAACTGCCATACATATTTAAAGTATATGCTTGGGCGTCTAATTTACTTCCTAGACCAGTATCAATTTTAACATCATCATTGCCATATCGAAAAGCTAGCCCAAAAATTTTATTATCAATTAATTTATCAGCTCCAAACATAATACCTCTTGTTCTAATGTCTTTTGGTTTAATGAAACCTTTTTCTCCTACTCTGCCAAATGAAATATCAA
Organism: uncultured Pelagibacteraceae bacterium; assembly: GCA_902602295.1. Taxonomy (GTDB): domain Bacteria; phylum Pseudomonadota; class Alphaproteobacteria; order Pelagibacterales; family Pelagibacteraceae; genus Pelagibacter. The sequence continues at coordinate 20,187 of CACKQM010000008.1, forward strand.
CGTGAGACCAGTGAGACCAATTCCTCATATTCTTGAAAGGATTTTTGTCTTTTAAAGATGCATGAATATATTGATTATTATTAAGTGAGTTTTCTAAATTATATCTTAAAGAATTTTCTAGCTTATGCTTAAATGAAGCTAGAATTGGGTTACTGATATCTAGTTTAATATTATGACTATTTAAATTTGTTTTTTCCTCATTTCTACGTAACCAATCAAATCTTTTGAAAATTGTATTTGAATTTTGATAAATTACATTTTTAGCAATATTAACTTGTGCACTGGTACTGGTAGCTGTTTCATTTTCACAAAGCACAATCCCATAAGGACAAATTAAATCGTATTCATGTACTCTATCACGAGCACTAATGTTACCATCTTGATAAGTAACTTGGTAAAGTTTCATTCCATCTTCAGAGAAACCCATACCGAGAGGAGTTCCATTAGTTCCATCACTTCCTAAACTCTCAAATACTTGTTGGACTTTTCCTGCAAACGTTGCTGTAGTTATATCAAAGCCTGTTGATAGTTTATAAACATAGATGTATCTAACACCTGGACTTGTAGCAGTTTCAATTACATACATTCTCGTACCATCGTCATCAAATGAAAAATCTTGAAGGATTGTTGTTGTGCCACTAATTGTAAAACTATTTCCTTCGGTAACTGTGCTGGTGTCATAAGGGGTAGATAAATTAAATTCAATTATTCTTCTACCAGTAGAATTAACCCAAACATCTATCAGAAACATTTTTGTTCCATCAAGATTAAATTTAACAGATCTGTTATTGCCTATATCTGGATCTGGACCTGTTGCAAAATTAAAACCATCGTCAGCGACACGAGTGGCACTTGAAAAATCATAGGGAGTTGAAAGCAAATGGGCGTTGAAACCACCTCCATCATTGATAGCAAAAACTTTTGTTCCATCGTTATTAAATTCGAAACCTTGTGGTTGCTGTATGTTGTCAACATCTCCATTAGTAGCTAATTCAACTTTACTATTAAAATCGATTGTAGAAATATTAAAAGGGGTATCAACATTAAATTGTAACAAAACATTTGCTCCAGAATGGAAATCAGAAAAAAAAATTTTAGTTCCAGCAGGATTAAATCTTACATCTGATGGAGATTTTACAATATTAGTTAAACTAACTGTCCTTAACAAACTAGGTTTAACTTCAGCATATGAATTAGAAATAAATGATAAACAAATAATCAAATAAGTGATTATTTTTACTGGTAAAAAAAAATTCATTATAAATTTTTATTACCTTGAAAAATTAATGTCAAAAATAAAATTAGAAAAAACTAAGAATTATCGAAGAATACTAAGGGGATCGTAGTAGCAACCTGTATGTTCTATAGTCTCAAAAAAGATTGCATTTAATTCTGATGAATGAAAAGTGGGACAAATTCTCTCTGCCTCTAAATTGTGAATATATTCTTTTTTTACTTCATTAATTGCTAATGAACTTGATAAAGAAGTTGTTGCTTGAGCGAAACTTCCTGTATGCGCTAGTGTTAAGGCAGGGCTTAACATGGCAGAATATTGAGTACAATTACTCAACATGGGAAGTAGAATAAGTAATAAAAAGATTCGTTTCACAACTGCAATCTACATAAAATTTTAGAAATTTAAATAACCATATTATTCATTTTGGGTTACAAATTATTTCTTCTTTATCAGCTCAGTATTATTAATGTTTATTGCCATACAAGTTATATCATCCCTTAACTTTTCTGCACCCCAGTTAAGCTCTTTTTCGATAGCTTCAACGATGGACTTTGGTGTAACCTGTGACATTTCGTTTATAATCTTTTGCACCCCTTCAGCGCCTAACTCTTCACCATTTTTCATATACCCTTCAGTTACTCCATCCGTGTAAACGACAAAAGTTTTATCTTTAAGATTAATAGTATTTGATTTCACCATCGACTCTGTGAAATATTTAACAATACCTATTGGTGGCATATCAGATTTAATATATTCATAATTTTTCTTTTCATCAAAAGTAAGAATACTTTCATGGCCTGCATTAATAAACACAAGTTCACCCGTTTTAATGTTTAATTTACCAAAAACAGCGGTAACAAACATTCCTTTAAACTTTGCTTCTACTAATTCATTATTCACACCAAAGACAACTTTTTCTAAAGGAAATTTTAAATTAGTAAGAGTTCTAAAAATTGAGGATGCTTTTGCCATATACATTCCAGCTTTAACACCTTTGCCAGATACATCAGCTAAAGTGAAAAAATATTCCTCAGGTGTTGATCTGACAACATCAAAATAATCTCCCGATACATCTCTAGCTGGAACGTTTTTGGCAAAAATAAAGTTTTCAAATTTTGAAATATCGGGAAATAAACTTTTCTGAACTCCAGCAGCAAGTTCTCGTTCTTTTAAAAGTTTAGCCTCCTTTTGCAAGTTAGCTAAGGCCATTTTATTTTCCTCAATAAACCTAAAATAAAGGCCCGTTAAAAATGTTATTGTTACAATGAAGATTGGATAACTAAAATCTACTAACTCTGATCTGAATTTATAAATTGAAAAACCAATAATGATAATTGCTAAAATATTACCAAAAAAAATAGATAAACTATACTTCGGTTTAATTTTTTGCGATAAAATAAAAGTTAAAAGAGCAATAATAATAGAAAAGATTAGCTCAAATATATAAGTATTTGGATTTCTTATTAAATATGATTGATCTAAAATATTTTCAATAACATTTGCGTGAACCTCTACTCCAGGAATGGTAACACCCAGTGGAGTTTTAACTAAATCGAATAAACCTTGAGCTGATGCACCAATTAAAACATATTTGTTCTGAAAAAAACTTTTTTCAAAATTTCCATCATAAACATCGCCGGCTGAAATATATTGTTTTTTTTGTGATTTTTTATATTTAATCCAAATAATACCATTAGGATCAGACTCGATTTTATACGGTCTGGCACTTATTCTTTGGATACCCACCTCATTTAATTCGACGTAAATATTTTTTTGTTTTGATCCAACTCGAACCATTTCTAAGCCCATCGTTGGATATATTTTTTTATTAAACTGAACAATTAAAGGAAGGGATCTAATAATACCATCGAGTTGATCTAAAAAAGAAATGGATCCTAAACCTTGAACATTTTTTTCTAATTTTTCTAATGAACCTATTGAATAAGGATAAGCGTAAGTGAATTCCTCAGGCTTTCCTCCTTTAGAAAGAAATCGTGCTTTTGCTTTTCTGTTATAGTTCGCATGAGAAGGTACGTTACTGCCTAATACTGCAATAATTGATTTTGACTCTTTTAATTTTTCAGCGAATAAATCATCTGGACCTTTAAGATTTTGTAATTCAGAAACATCTGATGGAATTAAATTATATGATTTTATTATTTCATCAGGAGATTGTTTATCTTTTTCAGTGAAAAATATATCAAAACCGATTGCTTTTGGATTTGAAGTATTTAATTGATCTAAAATTTTTGCAAACACTGTTCTGTTCCACGGAAATTGCCCAAACTTACCAAGGCTTTGTTCATCAATATCAATGATAACTACTTCACTCTCTTTTTCTTCAGCAAAAATTTTTTGATACAAATCAAAACTTAAATAAGAAACTGACTTAATAAATGCTGGATTTAAAATTTTAAGAAAAATTAATAAAGTGAGTACAATTAGGAAAACAAAATAATTTAAATTTTTTTGTACAAAAGCTTCCACAAAGTGAAATTTATATCTAATTTAAGTAATGTAAATGAAACTTATTAAGAACTAGCTAATTACTTCTTTTTTCTTCTTTTCTTTTTAGCTCTTTTCTTTTTAGCTGCTCTTTTCTTTTTAACGATCTTTCTTTTCTTCGCTACTTTTTTCTTAATCTTCTTTTTAGGTTTTTTCTTTTTAACTACTTTCTTTTTCTTCTTAACTTTTTTCTTTACTGCTTTCTTTTTCTTTTTAGCTGGTTTTTTCTTCACTGCTTTTTTCTTTTTAGTAGCTTTCTTTTTCACAGCTTTTTTCTTAGTAGCTTTTTTCTTAGTAGCTTTTTTCTTTTTACCCTCTTTTTTCTTAACTGCTTTTTTCTTTTTAGAACCTTTTTTAGTAGCTTTTTTCTTTTTACCTTTTTTCTTATCTACTTTTTTTGCTTTTTTCTTCTTATTCTTTTTCTTTTCTGCTTTAGCTTTTTTCTTTTTAGCTTTTTTCTTCTCAGCTCTTTCTTTTTTGATAGCTACTTTCTTCTCTTTATCTTTTTGAATATTTTCTTTAATGATTGATTTAATTTCTTCTTTCTCAAAACCCATAGACTTTAGCTCTTTTCTCAACTGCTTTTTCATTTGTTTTCTCTTACCTTTTTTTTCTTCTGGTGAGAGCTTAGCAACTCTTAGGGCTTTCATCTTTTTATTAAATTTCTTTAACTGGTTTTTAGTAATTTTTTTTGCTTGTCCAGGTGCTTTACCTTTGGTCATTGACGCCATGCTGTATGGATTATCAAGTAAAGTTGAACCTAAGTTGTTACCAACTAGAACTGCCCCTGGTCTCATTCCTAAAGTATTATTTTTTCCAGGACCTATTAATAAAGTATCTGTTTTACCTTTTGATACAATCGTTTGAAATTCTGTTCCTCGTGATCCAAGTGTTCCTTCTGGAACTTCAACTGTTAAGCTGTCAGGATTTTTTTTACTTATTAAACCAGAGATAACTTTTAAACTTCCTTGTTTGACACTCGCAACAATTTTTCCATCATTTGTTGCAGGATCAAATATAAAAGTATCCATTACAACTTCAGAGTCTTCGCCAATAGTAAATGTCGATTGGTCTAATAGTAAAATTTGTGTTCCGGATCCTGCACCAGCAACAATTGTTTCATTTAAATATATTTTGTCACCAGCTTTTAATTCTCTTGTTTCAGTTTTAACAGTTCCTGAAATTGCACCAACAATTCCAACTAATTGTTTTTCAATGGTTAATTTTTCCTCAGCAATAACACTTGTGCTGACCATGAAAATTAAACTTATTACAATTGAAAACAATTTTCTCACAATTTTAAAACTAACAAAAATATCAAAAAAATAAACTTTAAAATCTCAAATTGAACATAAAAAAAAGCAATTTTTAAGGGAATTTTACAAAAAAAAATTAATTAAGTCTTAAAGCCTTAGAAAAACTTAATGCAAAGGAATCGGCTAAATAATCGTAGTTCATAATGTTTGCTTCGGAAAACGTTTTCTCATACGACAAATTTATAAATAGCGTTCTGTTAGGATCAATTGCTGGAAAAACATCTCCTATAGCTTTTGTAATCATTAAATCAGTTGTAGTTGCATTATCAGATCTCAACTTAGCTGAGGTTACTGAAGAGTCTGCAACTTTATAATCATTGAAACTAGTTGAAGCACTCCATGCTATATAAGCCCAAGGAAATGCAAAATTTAAACCAATACCAAATTCATAAGTTTCGTAATCATTTCCAGCATCAACTTTCGCATCACTATCACTATAACCTAAACTGAGTGAACTAGAAATTATTGGAGTTAAAATTAAATCATATCCAAAATTATAGGTATGACCAATCGAATTAGTTTCATCTGCAGTAAGGTCGGATGAATTACGATTTGCTTTAGAGTCTGAGTAAGAATATCCATAACTAAAAGAATGTCTCTCTCCAACTGTAAAAAAACCTCCTACTCCAACCATCATAGAAAAACTATCCGCGTCATGTTGTGCATCAGTCTTACTCATAATCAAGTAAGGACTTAAACTTTGATTACCTAAAGTAGTATCCAAACCAATTGTTAAACCATAGCTTTGAAAATCATCATCTGCCTCTTGATATTGATTAGATGTGGTATGACCAAAATTAAACAATAATGAAGACTCTTCACCAACAGGTCTTGTTGCAGTTATACCCAATGATGCACTTTCAGTTCTATCATGCATTGCAGATGTAAAAGCGGCCACTTCGTCTTCCTCTAGTTTCAATCTATTTTTTGTGACACTATTAACGTTATTAGAAAATGTAGCACCAAAACCAACATCAGCTGTTAAATTCCACAAACTTGGTTCACGATCTTTTAATTCTTCCTCAATTTCTTGTAAAGTTTCTAAATCCTCTGCTGAAAGATCTCTTCTTAATTTCATATCTTCAATAATAGTGTTAGCTTTTTCTGGAGAGTCGACTTGGACTAAAACAGATAACAAATATAATTTGATTTCAACATTGTCTGGATAAAGCATATTCAATCTCTCAAGTGTTGAAATTGTTTGTTTAAAGTTACCAACTTTTCCTTGTTGTTGGGCATACTTTAAATTTAAATCTAAGTTATTAGGATCCTGTAAAATTTGCATGTAAGTAATATTTTTTTCTGAGGAAAAAGCAGATGTCGAAATCAACAGAATTATTGATATCAAAAATAATTTAAATCTTACGAAATACAAAAACATAAAAATGAAAAGATATTAAGTCTATTGTTTTTTTCAATTAATTAATTTTTAAAATTACTCTTATTTTCCAATACTTATTAAAGTTAAGTCATCAGATAATTTTCTATTTTGGCTCGTTCCTATTACAGATTGAGTAATACTATCTAATTGTTTAATTGTATCTTTATTGTAATTTTGCTCGATGATACCAATTGAACCATCAATCCCTATTTCTTCTCCATTGTCATTTAAACTTTCTGACAATCCATCCGTAAAAGCATAAAACCTTGAACCGTTTAATTTTGTTTTATGAATATTATAAACACTTTTATCTTTTTGTTTAATCACACCTAATGGTGGCGCTGAACTTTCAAACTGATCATATTTACCTTGTCCGTTTCTTAAAATTGCAGGTTGATGACCTGCATTCACCCATCTAATTTCATCTGTAATTAAATTATATTCACCAACAATTGAAGTTACAAACATGCCAGCAGTTTTAGTGTTATTTAAATCGTTGTTCATATGAAAAACCATTTCATCAGGGTCTACTTTTGATTGTGCTAAAACTTCAAACAGAGTGGATGCCTTAGCCATGACCATGCCCGCATGAATTCCCTTGCCAGCAACATCTGCAATTATAAAATAAATACTATCATTGTGAGGATAAAAACTGAAAAAATCACCTGATACTTCTCTTGCTGCAATATTAATTCCATGGACAGGATAATTTTTTAAATTTCTTTTTGGTAAAAAGTTTTCTTGAACTTTAACCGCAAGTTTCACTTCTTTTGAAATTCTTTCACGCCATTTATTTTTTTCATCTTCACTAGTTTCAAGTTTGCTCATAAGCTTATTATAATAAAGACCAATAACACCCCCTGCGGTAAACGGATCCTGTGGGCCTCTTATTTTAAGGTCACCCGACTCTGATTGTTTATCCAAAATAGTAATTAAATCATGCTCAATTGATACCGCATTATGTTCTGCAATGTTCAACCCGAGTTCCTCTTGAACAGGACTTACTCTCAGTGGATAAAATTTATTAAAAAAACTTAAAATTACATATGAGGATATAAATGTAAATGCACCTATAGAAATTATACCAATTAATTGAATTTTTATTTGTGAAAATCTATCAAGCCCCGTATCCAAAATACTTAAGTCACTAAATAAACCAACTGCTAACGTTCCCCAAACTCCTGCTGCTAAATGAACTGGAACTGCACCAACCACGTCATCTACCTCAAACCTATTCAATACTTCATTAACAATAATTGCAATAATTGCACCAATGATCCCTACAAAAATAGATGTCACTGACGTCATAGAATTACATCCAGCAGTAATTGCAACTAACCCTGCGAGTGGGCCTAATATAATGTAAAATGGATCTGGCTTTTTAAATCTTAAGTATGAAATACTTAATCCAGTTAACAAACCAAAGGCTGCAGCTAAAAAAGTATTGATTAATATTAAAGGCACCGCTTCGTCCATCGCACCATTACTTCCGCCATTAAAACCAAACCAACCAAACCATAATATTAGCGTACCCAAAACTGCTAAAGGGAAACTAGAACCCGTAAACTTACCTTTGTTTGCATCAGAATATTTTCCAATTCTTGGTCCTAATATAATCACAGCTGCTAACGCGATCCATCCACCTACAGAATGAACAATAGTACTTCCTGCAAAGTCAACAAAACCCAAATCTGAGAGCCAACCAGTAGTTTTAACAGTACCTGTTATCGCTAACAATTGATCAACAGTATCATACTTTGAAAGATAACTTGAAGACCAAGCCCAATGTCCAACAATTGGATAGATAATTCCTGTTGCTAAAACAGTCATGATTAAATACCCATTAAATTTCATTCTTTCTGCAACAGCACCTGAGATGATAGTTGCCGCTGTTGCAACAAACATTGCTTGAAAGACAAAGTAAGTCATGTACTCAGCTTTATCGGTTTTAAAGAAAAATAAATCAGTACCAAAAAATCCGTTATAGGAAGTACCAAACATCAAACCAAATCCAAAGATCCAAAAGATCACTACTGAAACACCAAAGTCTGCAGCATTTTTTAAAGCAACGTTGATACTATTTTTATGTCTAGATAAACCAGTTTCCATACACATAAAACCCGCCTGCATAATGAAAACTAATATCGCACAGTCAATAACCCATAACGTGTCTATATTACTAGTTAATACATCAATTACTTCTTGCGCCATATCTTTGTCCATAATTTTTATTACCTAACAAAAAAATTTCAACTAGCAATTAATTTAGTGATCAAATTGATTTTAATGTTTAATTCTTAACAATCATTACCTCTAGTGAAATTTCCATTTCGACTTAGGGTGAGTGTGCAGGGAGTGTTTCCTGAAATTTCAGAGGCGAAAATATCATAATTTGCTGAACCAGTGCTTGCGATACATATATTGTAGCCAGCTTCAGTTGCAATTTGATCGCCGCCACCAAATAATTCATCCTCAATCTCATTTGATGTTATGTCAGTTGGTGTGCAAGTTCCCTCGGATTGAGTAAAATAGCTACCAGCATTTGAGTATTCCTCTGTTTGTGCCAAAGAAATTTGTTGCATTACATTTGTAATAGTCTTTTCTTTAGCTCCAGATACATAGCCATTGTAACTCATAAGACCAACAGCTGATAAAATTCCAATTATTGCAACTACAACTAAAAGCTCTACTAGGGAAAATCCTAGTGAGCTTTTAATTTTCATAATTTTTTTCTTTTAATATAGATGATTATTCTATTTCTACTTTATTTGTCATCGTGTCGGTAGTACCATCATCGTATTGTGTTGTAACAACAAGCTTACCTGCATCATCATTCGTACCTATCGCTATTGTGGTATAACCTTTTCCTGAACCGGCACAAGGAGCAGCTTCACCTTCTGCAAGAGCACCATTTGTAACGCCTTTACAAGCTGGTGCGTGAGGGTTTTTAAAATCAGCAAGTCCTGCTACTGCTGCAGCTTGAATTGTAAGTCCAGTTCTACCAAGACAAGTTAAATTATCATCCATTGCAGTAGTTTCTGTACCCATGTTACATTTTTGAATTTCTGCTGCTATATATTTTACTACAGCCGCTTGATTAGATTTTGCTGCATTTATTTTTGCACTATTTGTATAACCATTATAGGCAACAACACCTACAGCCGCTAAAATACCAATAATCGCTACAACAACTAATAGTTCGATTAATGTAAAACCTTTGTTATTTTTCATGTTTCCTCTTTAATTAATTAATTAATTCTAAAAATTTATAATAATTATCGATGATGTAAACTATAAATATTGCCTAATTTCACTCAATATTTGATTTCGTTGGCCAATTTGGGTTTAATTTTTATATGTTTTTTGTTATTAGCTTTATAAAATATTAAAATAATGAAATTTAAAGTTACTGAAAGCGAAAATGTCAGCACTGTATTCTTGGATGGAGAGATAGATATGGATGTTGCTGACAACGTTAGAGAAGTAGTATTTCCACTTATTGACTCTGGAAAGGAAGTTCATTTGAACCTTAAAGGCGTTCAATATATGGACTCGTCTGGAATTTCAGTGATAGTTGAAAGTAATCAAAGAGCAAAAGAAAAAAATACTAAAGTTGAGCTCAAAGAAGTCAGTCAACCAGTTGAAAAAGTTTTAGCAATGGCAAGGAAGTTTCTATGACATATAAAGTAACAGAAGAAGGTGACACTAGCACTGTATTTTTAGATGGTGAGATAGATATGGATAAAACAGAGGGGGCGAAAGAAGTTATTTTTCCTCTGATCGATGCTGGTAAAAATGTAAACTTAAACTTAAGTAATGTTCAATACATGGACTCGTCAGGCATATCAGTTTTAATTGAAAGTCATCAGAAAGCATTAGAGAAAGGAACTAAGCTAATAGTTAAAGACGTGAGTAAATCTGTTTTAAAAGTAATTATGATGGCAAAGTTAGAACAAATTTTAAATTTGGAGTAATTAAAGATAATGACCACTGAAGTCGGGGATACAACAAATTTATCTGAAAAAAAAGATTTCTTAGTAAATTCATCAAGTTTGAAAGATGTAAGAAGTTTCTCAAGAGAAGTTTTTGAAAAATTTAAAATTAATGAAGAATTAAGAGAAGAATTAGTTTTAGCAATTGCTGAAGCAGCACAAAATATTGTTAAACACGCTTATAAAGATTATCCCGATACACAAGATCGAATGGCAGTAAGAATCTCTTGTACAGATAAAGAACTTGAAATTTCGTTTTTTGATAAAGGCAAACCAGTTGAAAAAAGTAAAGTTAAACATAGAGCAATCGATGACGTCAAACCAGGTGGTCTTGGTACTTTTTTTATTCAGGAAATAATGGATTCTATTAAATTTAAAGAAGGTGATAAGCCTTGGATAAATAATCTAGTCTTGACAAAAAAACTCTAATTTTTACTCATTTTAAACTTATACCTAATAGACTCCTAAAGAAAATTATTTAATTATAGAATGTATTATTTTTAGTTAAAATTTTTAATGAAAAAAACTTTTTTATTTTTTATATTTTTTTTTATCTTATTTAATTCACATTCATTTGGTGAATTATCATTTGTTCAGACAAAAGATGTTACGAGTGATACTCCTGGTGTTAGAGGAATAAACTTTAAACCTGATGGTAAGATAATGTATATCACAAGTCGTCTTGGAAATGAAAACGCATTTGTAGTTCAATATTCGCTTAGTACACCCTTTGATATAAGTACTGCAACAAGATCTTTTAATGATGGAGATGGAACTCAATTAACATGTAGCACTAATATGAAATTACCACATGCAATAGAATTTAAGCCCGATGGTACAAAAATGTTTGTAGCTACTAATAAAGATTTCAGTGGAAATCCGGGTGTTGCTATTTTTCAATTTAGATTAAACACTGCGTGGGATTCGTCAACATTGGTTTGTGAGAAAATATATGAAGTAACAGAAACTGGAGTATATGTAGAGAATCAACTAAGAACTCTGGCTTTCAAACCTGATGGCACAAGGATGTTTGTAGGTGGAAAGACGACAGATAAAATAAGACAATTTGATTTATCAAATGCTTGGGATCTGAGATCCGGAGTAACACCAGGAGAAATTTCTGGCTCATTAGCAACTTCAGATACTAGTATGAGAAATATTCAATTTAATTCAGATGGAACTGCACTTTATGTAGCTGGAGATACTAATGCCAGAATGAACAAATATACCTTGAGCACTGCTTATGATATCACAACTTTGTCCTCAACTTTTTCTACTTTCGATTTAGGTAGCAGAGTTGATGATATGCGAGGTTTTATTTTTGCTGCAAACTTTACAAAATTATTTGTTACAAGTGACAAAGAAACTACAGCTACTACAGATAAGATTCATGAATACGACCTACAATGTGCTGGGACCATTGCCTGTACTGATCCATCTGCTAATGCTGATGTAAAAGCAATTATCGAAGCTAACGTGGAAATGTCAAAACGTGTGATAAGAAACAACACGCTTCCGATTTTTCATAGAATTGAGTGGCTTAGAAGACACAAAAATAAAGACAATCTCTCAAACTTAAATGCCAATATTGATTTTCAAAATCAAAAAGTTGCAAAACTAGTTAATGCGTTTGACGCTTTTAAGAAAGAAAGAGATAGAACTTATAGAAGTAATGATTGGTTCGATTGGAGTGAGGGAAGATTTATTATAGGAGAAAAAAATGTAAAAAATACATCCTCAAGGGATATTCAAAATTACGGAGTATCTTTTGGTACTGACAGAATTGATGAAGACGATAGAGATTTAATGTACGGATATGTTTTTCAATTTGGAAAGGACGATGTAGATATTGGAAGCCATGGATCTAATTTAAATACAAATACTTATAGCTTGGCTGCTTATCGTACAAAAATTAAAGATAATGATTATTTTAATGATAGTATTATTGGACTTAGCTTACTAGAAATTGATCATCTAAGAGTTATTAATGGCAACAAATTAGAGGGTAATAGAAATGGGCAACAAATATTTGGGTCAATAAATTTTGGGAAAAGAATCCACGAAAACGATATCAACTTAAATCCAGGTGTTAAGTTTGAAATTGGATATACCAAACTTAAACCATTTGATGAAAAAACAATTTTAGGTAGTAGTTTAGCTGATGCATTACATTATAAAGATCAAAATATTAAGACTGCAGTAGCCACTATTGGAGCACTCTTTGATAAAACAGATAAAGGAGATAAAGATAAGGAAATTATTAATCACCATGGAAGATTAGAATTTATTGCAGACTTAAGTCCATCATCTGATGCAGAATTTTATTATTTGAATAATCAAAGTACTATCTATGAATATGAATCTAATAATAGATCTAAATATAATTATAGAATTGGTTATGGTATTGATAGAACATCGATAACAGGTTGGTCGACAGTTGTTAACATTGAGAGATTTGGTACGCGGGGAGGTTATTACGACGAGTTTTATTTTTCACTTGGATATGTTCCAATAGATGAGATGAAATTTTCATTTGAGTTGGATGAGGCTATTAATACCAGTTTAAAATTTTCTCAAAAAATTGATAGTTTTGATTTTAGAATTTCTACTGACTATAATTTTTTTGTTGATAAACCAAATTACAACACAGATCTTTTATTAAGTAATAGTTTTTAGAATATAACAATAATCAATTTAATTGATTAAAGCACCAACGTTAAAGATTGGTGAGTACATCGCAATCATTAAGCCACCAATCATCACACCCATAAAAACAATCATGATCGGTTCAATTAAGCTAGACATATTATCGACAGTCGTATCAAATTCTTCTTCATAATAAGAAGCTACTGAATTAAACATTTCATCTAATTGACCTGTTTGTTCACCTACAGAAATCAATTGACTAAAAGTTGGAGGAAATAATGGTTCTTTTAAAAACAGTTTTGTTAATGTATCCCCTGAAAAAACTCCTTTTTTAACATTCTCTAAAGCGTCTGTGATAACATCATTATTGCTGACAGACTTTGCAATCTCTAAACTCTCTAATAAGTTTACACCTGCTGCACTTAAATTTCCCATAATTAATGAAATTCTAGCTAGCATAGATTTTAAAATCATATCTCCAAACAATGGTAATTTTAAAACTTGTCTGTGCCATTTAAAACGAATTGCAGCATTTCGTTTGGTGATAAATTTAAATCCAAAAAAACCAATTAAACCTCCAAAGAAAATAACTTTTCCACCTGTTCCTCTTAAAAAGTCACTCATTGCCATAATGGTTGCAGTAGCAGCTGGTAACTCTAAACCCATACCATCATACATTTTAGCAAATACTGGCACCACTTTAATTAACATGAATGCACTGACTGTGATTGCCACTGTAAACATTATTGCTGGATACATTAAAGCAGATTTAATTTTTTTCTTAATTTTTTCTTTCTTTTCAAGTGACTCTACAATTTTAAGTAAGAAAACATCTAATTTACCACTGGCTTCACCTGCTTTAATCAAGTTAACATAAACATTGTCAAAATGTTGAGGATATTTTTCAAAACATTTTGATAAGTTAACTCCACCCTCTAGGCTCTTTCGTATATCTTCAATAATATCTTTGATCCCCTGACTTTCCATCTGGTCTCTCAACATTGCTAATACCTGAAGGATTGGTAAACCTGCCTTAACCATAGTCGCAAATTGCTTCGAAAATATTAGAATATCTTCTATTTTTACTTTTTTACTCTTACCAAAAAGAGAGGAGCCACTAGATTTCTTCTTTTCAGCTGCCTTTTTTTTAGACTTAATAATATTTGTGATTATTATTTTCTTTTCTTTTAAGAGATGTGAAGCCTCATCAAGATTTATTGCTTCTATATCTCCCTCGACGTATTTCCCATCAGAAATTCCTTTATAAGTGAAAGCTTCCATTTTTACTCGCCTGAAAGAACTCTTTCGTACTCTCTAAAATTAAGCTCTCCAGATGCAATTAGTCTTCGCCCCATATCTTTCATCGTTTGAAAACCTTCTTTAATTCCAATTTCTCTTAACTCTGGTGTAGTAGCTTGTCTTAAGATTGCTTCTTTAAGTGGTTTTGATACTACTAAAATTTCATAAATACCTTGTCGACCTTTGTAACCAGTATTACTACATTTAGCACACCCTTTGCCCTTAGTAGCTTTAACTCTCGATGCTTGTTCGGCACTAAATCCTAAATCTTGTAGAACTTTTGGATTAACATCATCGTCAGGCACTCTACAATCTTTACAATTTTTTCTTGCCAATCTTTGCGCAACAACTAATTGCGTTGCAGCACTGATTAAATAATCAGGTGTTCCCATATTCTGTAATCTAGTAATTGTGCTTGGTGCATCATTTGTATGAAGTGTACTAAATACTAAGTGACCCGTTAATGCTGCTTTTAATCCAATATCAACAGTTTCTTTATCTCGCATCTCTCCAACAAGAATAATTTCAGGGTCTTGTCTTAAAAAAGATCTTAATGCTGAGGCAAAAGTTAATCCAATATGATCTTTAATTTGAACCTGCCCTACACCATCTAATTCGTATTCAACAGGGTCTTCAGCAGTTAAAATATTTAAATGAGGTTTGCTGACCTCTTTTAAAATACTATATAAAGTAGTTGATTTACCAGATCCCGTTGGGCCAGTTACTAATATCAATCCTTGAGTACTATGAATTGCTTTTCTTAGGTTTTTTAAATCTTGTTCCTCAAAATTTAATTGTTCTAATTTGATATCACCTGCATCCTTATTAAGGATACGCATAACAATTCTTTCATTATTCGCTGTTGGTAATATTGATAATCGTAAGTCCACTACTTTATTATCTATCTTAAAATTGATAGCTCCGTCTTGTGGCAATCTTCTTTCTGCAATATCTAGTTTACCCATAATTTTAAATCGAGTAACCACTGCACCATAGTTGTCGTGAAGAAATTGTTTATATTGCTCTTGCTCTTGTAACATTCCGTCTAATCGATATCTCACTCTCGAACTAAATCTATAAGGTTCAATGTGAATATCACTCACTCCCATTTTGATAGCTTCTGCTACTACTGCGGTACTAAATTTTATTACCTCCGACTCATTTTCTATAGCTTCAATATCTTCTTCAGGTGGCTTTTCTAAAACTTCACCCGCTTCTCCTAAATCAGATTCAAAAGTTTTAATCTTTTTTCTGTTTTCATCTCGGATTGAGGCGATAGTTACTTCATCAGTTTCACTTGATAATCTTTCGATATATTCTGAAATATCTGTAATTTTTGCAGCATGTAATTCAATATTTTTTTTAGTAATGGCTTTTAGGTTTCTCATTAATCCAAGTTTTGAACTATCAGGAATAGCGATATGTAAAGTCTTTCCATCAATCTTAAAAGGGGCTACAAAATTTACTTTGATGTAGTTTGAAGGTAATACAGTTTTAACTTCATCAGTAATTTCAACTTTTTTCAAATCAATAGTTTCTAAATTTTGCTCTTTAATTAATAAATTAATTATCTTTTGTTCATCCGTAAGCTTTAATTCAAAAATAGATTCGATTTGAGATTTGTTATTTTCTGAACTCACTTTTTTAATATTGATTAAATCTTTTCCAGAAATAATATCGTTATCAATTAATACATTGACTAGATTAATTTCACTTTCTCTACTAATCTTAAGCATTATAAAATCCTTGGTGCAATAAATACCAACAACTCATTCATCGTGTCAGATTTAGACGTTCCGCTCAAAGCTTTTCCAACGACAGGTAATTTTGAAACACCCGGAACTCCTCCTTTTGAGTTAGCAACATTATTTTTCTTAATACCACCAATTACAACAATATCTCCATCAGCTACCAATAGCTTAGTATTAATCTCCATTTTGTTAACCCCAGGTGTTCCAGGGTTAGATCTGTTAGGTGTGTCGTTATTTACTTGAATTTGAAGCATAACATTTCCATCTCCAATAATATTTGGTGTAACAATTAACTTCAATGAGGCATCTACAGCCTTATCTTCTCCTTCTCCACCATCAATATAAATAGTTTCCCCTTGGTTAATACTTGCTTGTTGATTATCCAATGTAAATAATTTTGGATTAGAAACAGTCTTGGACAAACCTTCATTTTCTAATGCATCAAGTTCTAGTTTTAAAACTGCTGAACCTGTTCTTCTCAAAATACCAATTCCAGCTGTTGAAGCGGCTGATCCTAAATTAAGTAAGTTATCAGTTCCAGCACCGCTAGTGAATCCTCCTGTAGAGTCTCCTATAGCTGCTGAACTACCTCCAGCATTACCAATGGAACTTCCTCCTTGAGTACCGCCAACTCTCTCACGATTTCTCGTGTATGCAAAACCAAGTCGTTTTCCTAAATTTTGCTCAAACGTTGAACTGGCCTCAACAATAAATGCTTCAATTAAAACTTGTTTAGTCCTCTTATCAATTTCTCTAATAACTTTATCCACTATATCTAAATCTTTTTCTTTCCCTCTTACAATTATAGACCTTGTGGTAGCTTCCTCTGTTACCTGTATTGGAATGAAATTTCCACCTGTTCCCACTGATGTAAATAATTCTGAAATAGTGGCTTTGGCTTCAGCTGGAGTTATATAATAAAGTCTAAAAATCTCAGATATAATTGGTTCAACAGAATCTTCAATTTCAACCTTCTTTTTAACTGCTGACGCTCTAGCAGATTTGTAACTTTCTTGTGAAGTTAAATTTGCAGGTGTTGAAACTCTAATAATATTACTAGCAACATCTATATCTGCTGCGTAACTTTTTAAATCCAATAAAGCGTTAAATGCTTTGTCCCAAGGAACATTATCTAATTCAGCTGATACAGAACCTGCAACTTCATCACCAACTAAAATATTTATATTGCCGATCTCTGCCATCAATCTCATCGCCTCTTTAAAATCTAGTGCCTGGAATTTAAACGAGACATTCTGTTTTAAGGAAGTGAATTCTTCTGAAATCAATAGATAATTTCTTTCTTTAACAGAAGATAATTGTTTTCTTTTTTTTAGTTTAACAACATCACCATCAACAGGCACTGGTCCCATTGAAGCACTAGTATTTAATTCCTTTTTGCCAAGCTGTTTTACATCAGTTTTTATAAGTGGAGTGTCATGCTTAAATGACTTAGATTTTTTTGCCAATTTATCAGCACATCCAGATAAAAATAAAATAAATAAAGGCAGAATAAGAAATGATATTTTTTTTTGAAAACTCATAATTATCTTTTTCTCTCTATAATTTGATTTTTAAAATTTATTACTAAAAGAGAATCTTGATTTTTTTCAAAAACTGCTTCTCTATTATTTAATCCGATTAATTTTACACCTGGACTTAATTCCTCAAATAAGCTTAATGTAATTACTTCACCACTAGCATTAATTAATGATGCAAAGCCATCATCCTTATCCGAGGACATTACGCCAACTAACTTGAATTTATATAAACTCATTTCGTTTTTTGCTTCCTCGGGATCACTCATCATCAAAGTACTACCACCTGTAAGAGAGCTATCCCCGACAAAAGGGTCATTCAACGGCAATGGTTCTTCATTACCAATTTCTGACGAAATATTTGATTGAGAGTTTGCTTGTTTTTCTTTTATTTTTTTATTTATTTCTTTTGCCTTGTCTATAATGTCTTGTTCTTTAGTATGATTATCAGCCATCGCTAAATTTGACGTAAATATAAAGAGTATAGAAATAAGTACTATTCTAAAAAAATTCATCTGGTAACCCCACTATAGTTAACGTTCCTCTTACTTTTATCGTCCCAGTTGAATCCCCTTTTACCACTTGTATAGACTCTTTGTCAAAGTTTAACATCTTTTGAGAAAGGGAAAGAGCTCTTTTAAATTTAATATAACCAATAAAATTGCCACCAATTTCAAAATCTACTGGGATCAGATAATAAGCGATATTTTTAACACTTTTGACCTGAGTTTTTTTAACCTTTTTTGCTTTTTTTCCAGCTGCTTGGGCAAGTGCTGTTGCCTTTAAAACTTCTTTAATTTGTTTTTTTTCTATTGAAGTAATTACCAAGTCATTTTGACCAGCATATTCACTTAATGTTTGATACAAACCCTCAACTTCAGCCTTAGAGTGAAATAAAGTTGAATATCTTTGATATTGTGGTTTGAGTTTTTTAATTTTTGCTTTCATTGCATTTATTTCACTAATGAATTGTTGCGTTTCTTGTTTTTTTAAATTCATATCGTCTAATTTTACTTTTCTAGTTTTTACCATCGGATTTAAAATTGCGTAATAAATGATTAAAAATAAAACTATAGAACCAACAATGATTCCAATTTTTGTTAAAGTTTTTTTATCAGCTAACTTAGTGATCTGATCTTTAATATCAGACATATTCAAATTTTTTAAGTCTATGTTCATGTCCATTGTTAACCTCTTTTAATTTTTACAAATACTCTAAAACCTTTCATTGTTGCACCACCAGTATTTCCCCTAGGCAATTTCATAGATGACAATGAGGCTTGTTGAACTAATTTTTGTTTACTTAAGTTTTCAATAAATTTTAAAATATCCTGGTCACTTGCAGCAACACCTTGAATTGTTAGTGTATTGGATCCATTAAATTCTACTTGATCAAATTTTACTCTTTTCGGAACACTAGATGCCACCTGAGCTAAAATTCTATAAGTTAGTTCTTTATTTGATTTTAATGTTTTACTTAACTTAAGAGTTGTATTAATTAATTTAAGTTCTTTGGAAACAACTTTCTTTTCTTTGACAAATTTTGCATGTTCAGCTTTTACATTTTCATAATCTTTTAATTTAGCGTTATATGAAAAAATATTCCAAAAAGATAAGCCAAATAATATTAAATAAATTCCCGCAACTGCAGCTGTTATCCCTTTGAAGGCAAAACCAGAAATTGCCTTCATCTTTTTTTGTTTCATGACACTTGATCTATCAGGCAACAAATTAATATTTTTAACCGCAGTAACAAATTTATAATAGCCAAAAACGTCAAGTTTTCTAAAAGCCAAACCAACTGAAGTTGATAAATAAGATCTGTTATTTCTGTTATCTAATGCTTGTTGAAATTGACTTGGAATTTTTAACCCTTCAGTAGGATCAAAAGTATTAAAACCAACATTCATTAAATTTTTTCTAAAATTTCCTAAATATTCCTCTACATTATCAATATCTGATACGACTTTTATATTTCGAATTCTTTTTTCATATTTTGTCTCAAAATCCTGAATAGCTTGTTTGACTTGAGTAACATATCTTCTAACTAAGCCTTCTTTTTCCTCGGCATCATCAGACTCTTGTAAAATTTTTCTATCTTGGCCTCTGATAAAAATATCAGTAATTATTGGATTATTGTCATATAATATCATTAAATAATTTTCATCTAATCCAAACTCTAAAACTGCAGTTAAATTTGCATCCTCAACTTTATTTGTAAGTTGATTAGATTGATCTACCGCTGACTTTAAGGCAAAACATTTAACATCAATAATTACTGGGTTTAAACCTGCGTTCTTTATAATTGAAGTATAACTATTTATATCTGTTAATTTTGATGCCACAAATAAGATATCCATTGTATTGTCTTTTTGATTTCTATTAATCACTTGATGAAAAATAGAATAATCTTCTAAACTATCTGTCAGTTGGACTAAATTTTCCCACAATGAATTAGTTTCAATTGCTTTATTTAACTCCTCATCTTTCATAAGTGGAGCTGTTACAACTCTAATAATTGCACTTGTTACAGGAATGGATATCGCAACGTTTGGTGATGATATTTTATACTTTTGTATAGCTAATCTAAGCTCTTCAGAAAATTTATCAGCATTTTCAATAGGAGCACTATCATCGCTTACATCGACAGGATGAATATGAAACTTATCCAATACCCATTGATTTGCTTTGTTGCTTGATACTTGAACTAATCTAATTTCTTTATTTGCAAGTTCTACTCCTAATATTTCTTCACCCTGAACACTTGATTTACCTAACTTAGATTTGAAAAAACTTTCGAACTTTGATTTTAAATTACCAATTTTTGAATTGTTTAAAGAAGATTTACTTAAATTATTTGCAAAAGATGGTTTTTTTAATTTAATATCTTTTAATTTTCCAAAAATATTTGTTATTTTACTTTTTAATTGATCTTGCTTATTTAGTTCCGTGCTTTCATTAGATGCAACGGGAGCAGTTGGTTCCTGTTTTTGAGTTTGAGTTTCAACAATTGGTGTTTCAACTTTCTGTTTATCCTCTGTTGGTGAAGTATTCTCATTAATAACATTTTGATTTTCATTAACTTGTGTTTCACTAGTTTGATTTTTTAATCTTTCACTTTCTTCTTGAATATCATCAAACCATTTTTCCAAAATTGGAATTGCTTCTTCTAAGTTTGTTGTACCTGACGACGAAATTTTTTGTTTTCCATCAATATAAAGTCTGCCAACCCAATTTTTTGATTTTAATTCACCCTTGTATTTGTCTTGTCTAACATAAATGTGTAGTCGACCATCTTTTTTATGTATAACTTGGTGTCCAGATCCATTATCTTCATCTTTTTTTTCATTAGAAGTGTCAGGACTTTGTTGCATACTGCTTTCTTCAGCGTTTGACTCGCTAATTTGAGTTTCTAAATTTCTATTTTCCTCTTTTTTTTCAGAAGAAGCTGCCGTAACATCTGATTGGTCATTATTTTGCTCATTATTTTTGTTTTCATCACCAGATGAATCATTATTATTAGAATCTACACCTTCAGGTTGATTATTTTCATCAACTGAAGGTTGATTTACTGACTCATTGTCAGTTGTATCTTCATTTATATTTTTTTTATCGTCGTCTTGATCGCTCATAAACTAATTATAAATTTTTTCTCTAACACAATTTAGTGAATCTCTAACACAAAATTGAAATTTAGTCTAACACAAAAGTAAATATTGTGTTCAAAATGGGTAATAATTGTAAAAAAGCTAATAAAACAGCCACTTTTGTCTAAATTCTATTTTAAAGTTAAATTTTACAGGCTGGCATTATTCTAACACAAAAAAGAAATTTCACTTGTGTTAGAGTTTTTTTTTGATTGTGTTAGAGTTTTTTTCATTTTTCCAAAATTAAAAAAGTCAATAAAATCAACAAAAAACTAATTTTTACTAAAATTCATCTTTTTGTGTTAGAGATTATCTATTTTGTGTTAGAGAGATTAATTTTTAAAATTATATTTAATAAAATTTTAATTTT
>CACKQM010000009.1:0-40135 GCA_902602295.1 uncultured Pelagibacteraceae bacterium
GCTTTAAAGTTTTAATTCCAATTTTTTTGTAAGGTTCACAATTTAATTCCTCATCATATAATTCAACTTGATGTGAAGCTTTAATTATCTCTTTTGGGCCATTTTTAGTCCCACCACCATAACTCACAGTTTTTTCCAGACCAAAAGGAACAATTACAACTTTTTCTTTAAAATTGAATTTATTATCTATTCCAAGAAAACCTTTTTTATTTGAAAGATATTGCAATGTTTTATCCAAAAATTTTTGTAAAGTTTTTTCTATCTCTATTTTTCCATTCGCCTTTATGATATGCATCACTTGCAATTAAAGGTAATACACTTGTTGCTTCAGCAAAAACCATTTGTTCTTTCGTGACATCAACTTTACCCCATGAACTTGCCTCTTTTAAAGTTGAACTGCTACACGCACCATCTCTTGAGTCTGCTACAGTAATTTGCACAGCATATTTATGCATTTCAACATCTTTACCTAAAAGTTCAGCACATATGACTGTGTCCTGAATAAAATTTTTTGGCACTCCGCCACCTATCATAAATAATCCAGAACCTTTTGATTTAATTTTTATTTCAGTTAATTCCCGAAATTCTCTTATAGAGTCTATTGTAATATGAGATTTCGGGTTCTTTTCTTGATGAATTACTAAACCAAAACCAGCGCTAGAGTCTGTAAAAGCAGGACAGAATATTGGCACATTGTGATCATAGGCAGTTTCAATTAAAGAATCTTTCTTTACTGAGTTCTTTTTGAGATATTTTCCCATTTCGTGAATAAATTCTCTAGAGGTATAGCTTCTAGGCTCCAAGTTATCAGCTATTTCACAAATTTTCTTATCACAAATTTGTAATTCATCTTCGTCGATGTATGTATCGTATATTCTATCAATATAATTTTTTCTAAGTTCAGTATCATCTTGAAATTGAGAGCCTTGATAATGCTTAAATCCTAATGCCTCAAAAAAATCCATATCAATTATCGAAGCACCAGTTGCAACGATTGCATCTACCATATTGTATTTGACTAAATCTTTGTAAATATTCATACAACCAGCTGCTGAGGTCGAACCAGCTAAAGTAAGAAAAATTGTACAATCTTTATCTTTTAACATTTCATTATAGATGTTTGCTGCATTTGCAGTTTCTCTTGATACAAATGACATTTTCTCCATTGATGAAATAATTTTTCTAGAGTCAAAAGATGTAATATCTATATGTTCAACTGGATTTTTAAGAAAGTCTTTTTTACTATTATGTCCTAGATTTTTGTTTTTTGACATTAAGCAACTAAAGTATCTTTGTTGCTGTCTTTGTTATAGAGGCTCATTATAGCATTATCTTCAACTTCATAAATTTTATCAGAATAGAAACCATTAAACTGTGTTCTAAAGGTAAGGCCGTATGAACCTAATTGACCAAGTTCTATATAATCATTTTCTTTAATATTATTAGGTAAAAGGAAAGGACCTTTCATGTAATCCATGCTGTCACATGTTGGTCCATAAAAATCAAATGCAGTTAATTTTTTTGAAATAATTTTGTTTGAATTATCTTTTATCATTTTAGATGGAAAAACAATATTTGGTGTTCCTGCATCAAAAAGTGTTCCATAAGTTCCATCATTTATATAAAGTTTTTGTTTTTTTCTTAAGTTAACCCGAACTATAGTTGAACCACTTTCAGCAACTAAGGCTCTACCTGGTTCACAAATTATTTCTGGTAATTTTTCAATCTTTAAATTTTCTAAACCTTTCTTAATTTCATCAAAATAACTCTCTAAAGAGGGTGGAATTAAATCTGGATAGATAGTTGGAAAGCCGCCTCCTATATTTAAATAATCAGGAACAATTTTCGTTTTCTTTATTATATTTGCAATTTCAGAAATCCCTTTTGAGTATGAAATTGGATGCATACATTGCGATCCTACATGAAAACTTAATCCAATCTTTTTTGAATGTTGTTTTACTAATCTTAAAAGTCCTGCCGCCTCTGAATTTATAGCACCGAATTTTTTTGATAAGTCAATTTCAGCATGTTCATTTGATACAGCCACTCTTACAAATAATTCCAAATCTTTTGCATTGCTGGTGCTCTCAATAATTTTTATCAATTCATCTTTAGTATCAAGTGCAAATGTTTTGACTCCGTATTTGAAGTATGCTTCACTTATATCTTCTCTACTTTTAATTGTGTGCATGAAAGAACACTTAGATACTTGATCAAATTTTCTGACTGCTTTTATTTCCTCCACTGAGGCAACATCAAATTGATTAATACCGCTTTTTAATAAAGTTTTAATTACCTCAGGATGAGGATTTGTTTTGACAGCATATAGAATTTTACCTGGAAAGTTTTTTTGAAAAAATTTGGAAGCTGAAAGAATTGATTTCTTTCTAATACAATAAACCGGTTTGTCTGGTCTCAGTTGATTAACTAGTTCTTCAACCGACTTAAATTTTTGCATTTTTCATGCCCCCCAAAAAAAATTTAACAAAAAAAAGTCTTTTTATTTAAAAAACTTTAATGTTCGAGCAATTAATTCAATACTTACCTAATGTAAAGCAAATAATGACCTATTGAATTGTGGAAAAAAATTCCCATATTGGACTCATGAAAAACGAAGGCGCATTACAAAATTTAGCTGATTTCAACAATAAATCACTATTAATTGTTGATGATGACAATCCATTTAGAGAAAGATTAGCTAGGGCTATGGAAAAAAAGGGTTTTGAAGTTATTCAAGCTGAGGGTGTGCAAAAAGGAATTGATACAGTAAAAGCAAAAAAACCAGGATTCGCTGTTGTTGATTTGAGGTTGGGCGATGGCAATGGTTTAGAAGTTGTAAAACAAATACAGACCTCTAATCCTGAAAGTAGAATAATAATGTTAACAGGATATGGAAATATTCCAACTGCTGTTGCAGCAATAAAAGAGGGTGCAATAGATTATTTGGCTAAACCTGCAGATGCAGATGATGTTGAAAAAGCTCTTTTAGCTGATCCTGCTAAAAAAGCGGCTCCACCTGAAAATCCAATGTCAGCAGATAGAGTAAAATGGGAACATATACACAGAGTTTTTGAATTGTGTAACAGAAATGTTTCAGAGACAGCAAGAAGACTAAAAATGCACCGAAGAACTCTTCAAAGAATTTTATCTAAAAGATCACCTAAATAAGTTTTCTTAATTTAAAAATTTTCTTGGCAATAAGTACAAGTAAAACTATCTTAAATATTTCAGCTAGTAGAAAAGGCTTAACACCTAAATCGAATATAGGTTTGTCCCATCCAATTAGTGTCCCTAACCACAAAATACCGAAAATATAGATTGTTGATACTGCAAGTATAAGTTTTGAGAAAATGATTAAATAATTATCTTTTAATTTTACAAAAGAAGCTAAAAAACAAGCTGAAAGAAATCCAATTAGATAGCCCATTGTTGGACCTGTAAAATAAGCTAAACCTATTCCTCTTTCTGGGGAATTTGAAAACACAGGAAGACCTGCAATTCCTTCAATCAAATATAAACCAATTGTCGCAACACCTATTTTATATCCAAAGCTTATTCCAATAAAAAGAACTACAAAAGTTTGCATTGTCATTGGAACTGGATAGAAAGGAATTTTAATTTTTGCCGAGACAGCAAGTAACACAGAACCTAAAAAAATTACAAGTATTGATTTAATTATTTGGGCTTGTGTATTTTGCTTTATAAGTTCCATAAAAAATAATACTCTTATTTCTGTCTATAATCTATATTAATTTCTAATGGGAAAAATTAAAAAAACAGATCATTTTTATTTAATTGATGGATCAGGTTACATTTTTAGAGCGTATTATGCGTTACCACCATTAACGCGTAAAAGCGATGGATTACCGACGGGTGCAGTGAGTGGTTTTTGCAGTATGCTTTTTAAACTTCTAGAGGACTCAAAGTCAAATCAAAATTTACAAAAACCAACACATTTTGCAGTTATATTTGACTCTGCTAGAAAAACTTTCAGAAACGAAATTTATAGTGATTACAAAGCTAATAGAGCTGAAGCACCTGATGATTTAGCTCCTCAATTTGATTACATCAGAAAATCAGTATTGGCTTTTAATTTACCTTCATTGGAATTGATAAATTATGAAGCTGATGACTTAATTGCAACGTATGTTGAAATGATTTTAAAAGAAGGTGCAAAAGCAACAATAGTGTCCTCAGATAAGGATTTAATGCAATTATATAAAAAAAACGTTCGAATTTATGATCCAATGAAAAATAAGTTTATTTCAGAGGAAGATATTAAAAATAAATTTGGTGTAGGTGCAAGTAAGGTAATTGATGTCCAGGCTTTAGCTGGTGATAGCAGCGATAATGTACCAGGAGTTCCTGGAATTGGTGTTAAAACAGCTGCAGAATTAATTAATAAATATGGAGACCTTGAAAAACTTTTAAAATCTGCTCATGAAATTAAACAAAACAAAAGAAGAGAAACACTCATTGAGAATAAAGATAAGGCTTTAATAAGTAAAAAACTAGTGACATTAAAAAGTGATGCTCCCGTAAATAAAAATCTAACTGATCTTGAATTAAAAAGTATTGATAAAGATAAACTCTATAAATTTTTGAGGGAGATGGAATTTAATAGATTGTTGAGTTCAGCTATCTCTGCCTATGGAGAACCAAATTTAACAAGTATCAAAAACGAGGTTAAAATTGAAAAAAATCAAAAAGCAATCAATAAAAAAGAATATTATCTAATTGAAAATTTGGAACAAATCGACAACTGGATAACTGAAGCTGAGGAGTTAGGTGAAGTTGCAGTAGATACCGAAACAAATTCATTAGATCCTCATCAGGCAGATCTAGTCGGTGTTTCATTAAGCTCAAAAATTGGAAAAGCTTGTTATATTCCTATCGGTCATAAATCTAACAAATGTATCGAAAAAGATTTAGTTTTAAAAAAGTTAAAACCTTTACTTGAGGATCCTAGTATCAAAAAAATAGGTCAAAATATAAAATTTGATTTTATAGTTTTTTTCAAACACGGAATTAATATGACTTCAATGGAAGATACTATGCTGATGTCCTATGTTCTTGATGCAGGAAAAAATAGACATAATATGGATACATTGTCAGAAATTCATTTAAACCATAAAACAATATCTTTTAAAGATTTAGTTGGCACAGGAAAAAAGGAGATTAATTTCAGTGAAGTAGATGTTGAAAAAGCCAAAGATTACGCAGCCGAAGATGCTGATATTACATTTAGATTATACAAAAAATTTCAAAAAAGTTTAAAGGATGAAAAAATGATAAATATCTACGAGATATTTGAAAAGCCTTTATTAAAAATTCTTGCTTTTATGGAAATTGAGGGAGTTAAAATAGATAATAAATTTTTAAAATCATTATCCACTAAATTTGAAAAAAAGATTGTTAAAATTCAAAATGAAGTTTTTAAAATATCTAAAAAAGAATTTAATATTGCATCACCAAAACAACTTGGGGAAATATTATATAATGATCTTAAAATTGCAGATTTAAAAAAAACAAAAAAAGGGAGTTTTGCAACAAGCGCTTCAGTTTTAGAAGATTTAGCATTTAAAGGTCATAAGTTTCCCCAATTAGTATTGGATTGGAGACAGGTATCTAAATTGAAAAATACCTACTCAGATTCCTTGCCGGAACATATCAATCCTAACACACAAAGAGTTCATACCTCTTTTTTATTAGCAGCTACTACAACTGGCAGATTAGCGTCAAGCGATCCAAACTTACAAAATATTCCGATTAAATCTGAGGATGGTAAAGATATTCGTAAAGCATTTATAGCCAAAAAAGATCATGTTTTAATTTCTGCAGATTATAATCAAATTGAGATGAGAATTTTAGCTGATTTGGCTGACGTCAAAGGATTAAAAAAAGCTTTTAAAAACAACGAAGATATTCATTCACTCACAGCTAGTCAAATTTTTAATGTTGATATAAAAAAAGTAAATCAGGATCAGAGAAGAAAAGCTAAAGCTATAAATTTTGGAATAATATATGGGATTTCACAATATGGATTAGCAAAACAAATTAATGTCACAAATCATGAAGCTGAGGAATTCCTTAATGCTTATTTTTTGAAATTTCCTGAAATTAAAATTTATATGGACCGAACAATAAAGTTTTGTAGAAAAAGTGGATTTGTGAATAATATTTTTGGAAGACGATCACATTTTATTAATATCAATGATAAAAACTATAATATTAGAAATTTCCAAGAGCGCGCAGCAATTAATGCTCCAATTCAAGGCTCAGCTGCAGAAATAATGAGATTAGCTATGATAAGACTTAATAAAAAATTAAGTGATCAAAAAAATCAAAATACAAAAATGTTGTTGCAAATCCATGATGAGTTAATTTTTGAAACTCCTAAAGAAGAAGCAAAAAGAATCAGTAAAATTATAATTGATGAAATGTCTAGTGTTGTTAAGAGTGAACAGCATTCTTTTTCCATACCTTTAACAGTTGATCTAAATACCGGAGAAAATTGGGGTACACTTCATTAATTTAATTGCCCAAATTAGAACAATTTAGTATTTTTATAATCGAGTATGCAGAAACAAACAATTGCCCTTGTCGACGATGATAGAAATATTTTAACAAGTCTGAGTATAGCTTTAGAGAAAGAGGGATTTAAAGTTCAAACATATATTGATGGTGAAAGCGCTTTAATTGGCTTAACTAGAACCCCACCGGATCTTGCAATCGTTGATATTAAAATGCCAAAAATGGATGGAGAAGAGCTACTTAAAAAGCTAAGAAAAAAAACTTCATTACCAGTTATTTTTTTGACCTCTAAAGATGATGAAATTGATGAATTGCTTGGATTGAAGTTAGGAGCAGATGATTTCATAAAAAAATCTGGAGGCTTTTCAATTAAAGTGTTGATTGAAAGAATAAGAGTGCAACTCAGAAAGAAAGATTCAAAAGAAATTATAGAGGAAAACAAAAGTATAATATCTCATGGTAAATTAAAACTAGATCCTTCACAATTAGAGTGTGAATGGAATGGTAAACAATTGCCAGATAAACTTACAACGACCGAATTTTTATTAGTTAAGGAATTAGCAAAAAGACCAGGTATAATCAAAGAAAGAGCTCAGTTGATGGATATAGCCTATAGAGAAGATACCGATATAGAGGACAGAACAATAGACAGTCATGTGAAAAGAATAAGAAAAAAATTTAAAAAGGTTGATCCTGAATTTTCAGCTATAGAAACTAGATATGGAAGTGGATATAGGTGGAATGTTAGCTGATGTTAAGCAACCTTCTTAAAAACTTATCTATATTAAAAAAATTTTTATTTATTAATTTTATTTTTTTTACATTTATTGGAATTTTTCTTTTTATTTACTTAAAAAATGTTCAACCAAATTTAATAAAAAAAAAATCATCTAATCACATTGAGGTGATTAATAATACTATTGATAATTTGACAAGACTAAATGTCGAATTTGTAGAAGATGATATCAGGAAATTTCTTTTTTCCACAAGATTTCTTTTTCAAAATTTAGATAGAGTGATATTTTTTGATAATCAACTAAACTTAATTGGTGATACAGATACCTTAGATCTTGATCCTAGATCGTTTTCACAAAGATTAGATATTGTTGAATTTGAAGTGTTAACTGAAAAAAAAACTAAAGAAATCACTGAGAAAAAAAATATTGATGTTGGAAATAATAACGTTATTTCTCTTAATGATGTACTTTTAAATTACGCATCTTCTAAAAATTTTGGAACACCTTTTACTTTTACCCAAGAAGAGTTCAATAAATTTAAGCTGACAACAATTAAAAATGTAATGCAAAAAGGTGAAAACATTGGCTATTTAGCTATTACAGAAAATGCAAATGATGTTAAAGCAGCTATAGATGAAAGAAAGACTTTTGTAATTAGAACGGCTTTAGCTATTGGTTTAGTAATATTAATTTTCTCCTTTGTTTTAAATAGATATTTCTTAAAACCAATTAAAAATTTAGTAACGTACACTGAAACAATCAGAAATAAAGATCCGAAAGTTACTAATCTTGATATTTTAAAAAAAAGAAATGATGAACTAGGATTACTCTCAAAATCACTAGATGATATGACAAATGAATTAACTAAAAGGATTTCACATGCTGAAAATTTTTCAACAGATTTAGTTCATGAAATAAGAAATCCTCTAGCTTCTCTCAAGAGTGCGTCTGAAATTTTACATGATACGACTGATGTTGAGCAAAGGATTAAATTAATTGATATTTTGAGTCATGATGTTCAAAGAATTGAAAGATTAATTACAGATTATTCACAAATGCTAAAAGATGAAGTTGCATTAAGTAGAGAAAAAATTAAAAAACTTGATATCGAGCCAATTATTAAATCAGTCGTAGATGATTTTAATAATATTTATAAATTAAAAAGAGGAATAAATATTTCTTATTCGAACGATGGAAAAAACAAATATTTGATAAATGGAATAGAAAATAGAATTGAACAAATAGTTGCTAATCTTTTGGATAACGCAATATCTTTCAGTGGTGATAATAAAGATGTAATTGTTAAGGTTTCAAAATTAGAAAATGATAAAGTTTCAATCAATATTTTAGATGAAGGACAAGGATTTAAAGAAAAAGATACCAATAAAATATTTAAAAGATTTTATAGTAATAGGCCTGATAAATTTGGACAACATTCTGGACTTGGTTTAAATATAGTTAAAAATTTAGTCGATTTACATAATGCTACAATAAGAGCATCTAACAGATTAGACAAAAAAGGAGCAAGTATGGAAATTATATTTCCAAATGCCTAAAGAGTTATATTGATTAATTAATTCTTTATTGCTAGAAGACGCACCATGGAAGATTTCAAAGTTAAAGATTTGACCCAAGCTGAGTTTGGAAGAAAAGAAATTTCAATAGCAGAGAGTGAAATGCCTGGCTTAATGGCTTTAAGAGAAGAATACTCTGGAAAGTCACCGCTAAAAGGAGCGAAAATTATTGGATGTCTGCACATGACTATTCAAACTGCTGTTTTAATTGAAACACTAGTTGCTTTAGGTGCGGAGGTAAGGTGGTCATCTTGTAATATTTTTTCGACCCAAGATCATGCAGCAGCTGCAATCGCCAAAGCTGGGATTCCAGTATATGCTTGGAAGGGAGAAACTGAAGAGGAATATATTTGGTGTATTAAACAAACTATTGAGGGTAAAAAAGATTGGGCGCCTAACATGCTTTTAGATGATGGAGGAGACCTCACTGCAATTATGCATCAAGAGTATAAAGAATTACTTAAAAATGTGAAAGGTGTTTCAGAGGAGACGACAACAGGCATTAAAGCTCTTAATAAAATGGAAAAGGATAAAACTTTGTTAGTGCCTGCAATAAATGTAAATGATTCTGTCACCAAATCTAAATTTGACAATCTCTATGGATGTAGAGAGAGTTTAGTTGATGGCATAAGAAGAGCTACAGATGTTATGATGTCTGGAAAAATTGCTATAGTTGCTGGATTTGGAGATGTCGGTAAAGGAAGTGCCGCATCTTTAAGACAAAGTGGTGCTAGAGTATTAGTTACAGAAGCTGATCCAATTTGTGCATTACAAGCAGCAATGGAGGGTTACGAAGTGGTTTTGATGGAAGAGGCAATTAGCAAAGCTGATATCGTCGTTACAGCAACTGGTAACAAAGATATTGTTACAGCTGATCATATGAGAGAAATGAAAGATAGAGCAATTTTGTGTAACATAGGACACTTTGATAACGAAATTCAAGTTGAAGCTTTGAAAAATTATAAATGGACTGAAGTAAAACCTCAAGTTCACGAGATAGAATTACCAAGTAAAAAAAGGATTATTTTATTAGCAGAAGGTAGATTAGTTAATTTAGGTTGTGCCACAGGTCATCCAAGTTTTGTAATGAGCGCATCGTTTACTAACCAAGTGATTGCTCAGATAGAGCTTTGGAATAATCATAAAAACTATGAGAACAAAGTTTATGTTTTACCAAAACATTTAGATGAGAAGGTTGCCACACTTCATCTTAAGAAAGTTGGAGCAAAATTAACCAAATTATCAAAAGAACAGGCGGACTATATAAGTGTCGGAGTCGAAGGTCCTTTTAAACCTAATGCCTACCGCTATTAAAAGTGATAAAATAGATTTATCTTCAGAAAAAGAAACAGAGGAACTCGCCAGTACATTTTTAAAAAAAATCAAGCCTGGATGCTTTATTTTTTTATATGGTGAAATCGGGGTAGGAAAAACTACTTTTATTAGATATCTTATTAATCAATTTCAAAAACTTAATAAATTGGAGATAACAGAAGTTACGAGTCCCACTTTTAATTTGTTAAATGAGTATCAAATAAATGATTTCAAGATAAATCATTATGATCTATTTAGATTAAAATCTACTGAGGAAATTAAAAATTTAGATTTATTTGAGGATAATAAAAACACAATTACTTTAGTAGAATGGCCACAAATAATTAAAGAAAAACCAAAAAATTTGATAGAATTAGTTTTCGAGTATGGAAAAGATCACAAAACTAGATCTGTTCAAATTAAAGGTTTATAGCTTCTATTCCTGAATGCCAAAATTAATAAAAATAAAGGGAGATGCATCTTTTAGAAGTTTTTTTAGAAAAAAAGTAAATGGTAAATCCTCTATCGTTGTTTATGCCAAAAAAGAAAAATTTAAAAATTTACTTGTATACGATGCAATAAATAAAATTTTAAACAAGAACAAAATTTTAGCACCACGATTATATACCCAGAGATATGATAAAAATTTCATTGAAATACAAGATTTTGGAAATGAAACCATTTTCAAAACATTAAAAAAAAAGGGCAAAAATAAACTAAGCTATTTTAATCGAATAATTAAATTGTTAATACAAATACAGTCTATCAAACATAGAAAAGTAAAAAATTTTAGAAATCAAAATTATATAATTCCAAAATATGATAAAAAGATTTTAATAAATGAGGCAAATTTATTTTGTGATTGGTATGTAAAAAATAATTTATCAAAATTAAGGAAAAAAAAATTTTGTGAAAAATTTAAAAAGATTATTAAAGAATTAACTTTGGAATTAAAATTAAAAGATAATATTTTCGTCCACAGAGATTTTCATGTTTCAAATTTAATGTCAGTTAAAAACCAAATAGGTCTTATTGATAGTCAGGACGCATTAATTGGTAACAAAGCTTATGATTTAGCTTCTTTAATAGATGATGTGAGACTAAAAACTTCTTACTCTTTTAAGGAGAAAATTTTTAAGTTTTATACAAAAAAACAAAAAAACTTGGATATTAAAAAATTCAAGAATGATTTTGAAATATTATCAGTTTTAAGAAATCTTAAAATTATTGGAATATTTACCCGCCTAGCACTCAGGGATAGAAAAAAAAATTACTTAAGATTTATTCCTTATACATGGCAACTGATTAATATGCGAATTGATCAAAATCGGACATTCATTGATTTGAAAAATTTATTAAGTCAAAATTTTAAAGAGATTAAATGAGAATTAAAACAGCTTTGATACTATGCGCAGGCTTCGGATCGAGGTTAAATCCACTTACTTTAAAGACACCCAAACCTCTTTTGAAATTAAATGATAAAACAATGTTAGAAGTCTGCATAAATTTAACTTTGAAATTGGGTGTTCAAAAAATTTTTATCAACACATTTCATTTAGGTGATCAAATCTCAAAATTTATTGAAAATAAAAAGTTTCCAATAAATATTCAAATAATCAAAGAGGAAAATGAGATACTTAATACAGGTGGAGGAATATTAAATTTGATCAATTATTCAGATGATCACGATTTTATAATTTTTAACCCTGATACTTTATGGCACAAAGATTATCTTCATGAAATCACTCAAATGCAAAATTTTTATTTTTCTAATAAACTAAATAATGTTCTCCTGCTTTCAAATAAAGAATTGAGTTTTGATAAAAATTTTTTAGGTGATTTCACATTGGAAAATAATTTGATAAAAAAAAATGAAAAAAATGATTTGATATATATTGGTTGTCAAATTCTGAACAAAAGTTTATTTAAAGAATATAGAGTCTCAAATTTTTCTATTACAAAAATATGGGATAATTTACGAAAAGAAAATAAATTAAATGGTTTTCAAAGTAAAAAAAAATTTTATCATTTAACAAATTTAGATGTCTTCAAAAAACTAAAAGATCTTTAGCTCTTTCCTTATCAAGATATTCACATTTCGCTATTGCAAAATTTTCTCTAAATTCTATCAACATAGGGTTTCCAGTGGGTATTTCTAAATTAGAAATTTGTTTATTATCTAAATTAAATAAATTCTTACATAGAGCCCTAATAGAGTTTCCGTGTGCAGATATTAAAACATTTTTTTTTTTTAAATTTTCTTTCACGTGTTCTTCAAAAAAATTTATAACTCTTTCATAAGTATCTTTTAAAGACTCAGTGTCAGGTAATAATTCTCTCGGAATTTGTTTATAAGTATCAATATTAAGTGGATGAAATGGACTTTCCTTTTTTAGTGGATCTGGTCTTAGATCCCATGATCTTCTAAACTCATAAATTTTATCCTCGCCAATTTTTTTACTCATTTCAACTTTATTCAAACCAGTTAGTGCTCCGTAATGTCTCTCATTCAATTGCCAAGCTTTAGTAAAAATTTTTTTATCATCTAATTCTTGTTGAATTATTTTAAGAGTATTATTTGCTCTTAATTGAAGAGAAGTGTAATAAAAATCAATTTTGATGTTTTTGTTTTTCAATAAAAATCCTGCTTTTTTTGCCTCCAAAATACCTTTTTCGGTCAAATCAACATCCACCCAACCGGTAAATTTTTTCTCTAAATTCCAAGTACTTTGTCCATGCCTCACTAATATTAAAAAACTCATATAATTATATTTAAATTAAATTTATAAATAAAACTATCAAATTAAATGATAAATTTTTTTTCAAAATTTAAAATATTTTTTTATGTAATTAATTTATTATTAATCATCTTATATTTATTCCCTGGGAGTTTATTGGGATGTATTTTTTTTGATAATTGTAAAGTTCAACCACAAATTACATCAGATTTTATAATATCATCTAACCATTTTTATGCTTTCGGATTGGTTACTATTTTAGGATATTTAACTTTTTTAAACTCAGAAAAATTAAAACTAGTTTTATACTATCTTTTAGTAATTTCAGTTTTATTAGAAGTGTTTCATATATTAATTCCTGAAAGGAGTTTTCAGTGGTCAGATCTGTTTGGAAATTTATTAGGGGTGATAGTTGTAATTTTTGTTAAGAGTCTTATAAATAAATATGGGATCACTAAAAAATAAATTTGTTATATTATTTATTTTTTTTTTAACAGGATGCTCATCAATTCCATCAAATACTGCAAATAGTTGTTCAATATTTAATGAGCGTTATCTCTGGTACAAGTATACAAAAAAAACAGAGCAAAAATGGGGTACTCCTATTTATATTCAATTAGCTATTATAAAAATGGAGTCAGATTTTGACTGGTTAGCTAAGCCAGCTAGACAAAAAATATTTAAAGTAATCCCTTATAAACGTCCATCAAGTTCATTTGGATATTCTCAGGCAGTAAAAGGGACTTGGGAACAATATAAAAAAGAAACAGGAAATAAGTTAGCAACAAGAGCTAGATTTAAAGATAGTGTTGATTTCATTGGTTGGTATACCAGCAAATCAGAAACAATTTTAAAAATTTCCAAACAAGACGCTTTTAAACAATATTTGGCCTATCATGAAGGCTGGGGAAATTTTAAACATTATAAAAAAAATAAAAAAGTTATTGGATTAGCAAAAAAAGTTGAGAAACAATCTAATATTTATAAAAAACAATTATTGAGTTGCAGCAATTCTTTAAATAAAAATAAATATATTATTTTTTAGAGAGTTCTTTTTTTAACTCCAGGTCTATTACATCAATCCTTTTGGTGTTTTTTGCTAAAGCTAAATACATAGATGGAGTAACGTATAATGTGAAAAAAGTTGAAATTATCATACCACCCAAGATGGTTGCTCCCACAGCTAATCTTGATCCTTCACCTGCACCTGGGCCAATATTACCTATAACCAAAGGTATCATTGCGATCATTGTACTTAATGATGTCATAATGATAGGCCTAAATCTTACTGCACAAGCCTCTTTCACAGCTAATTCAATACTTTTTCCTGTAGTCCTTATTCGATTGGCATAATCAACAATTAAAATACTATTTTTAGTTGATATACCGATAAGTATTATCAAAGCGATTTGAGAAAAAATATTAACTGAACTATTTAAAAATAAAATAAACACTAACCCACCAAAAATTGCCAAAGGAACTGTTAAAACTATAATGAATGGATGAATGAATGAATTAAACGTTGCTGCCATTACCAAGTAAGCTGTGAGCAATGCGAGGGCAAAAATTATAAATAATTCATTACTAGTCTCTTTAATTTCCTCGGATTTACCTTTCCAGGTAATTTGATTTTTTGGAGCTAAATCTGCCATGATACTCTCAAAGAATTTTATCGCCTCGGTTAAAGTGTATCCTTCATTAATATTTGCAGATATCGTGACTGCTCGTTGTCTATTGTATCTTGCAAGTTGTTTCGCTGAACCCTCCTCTTTAAAACTAACTAAATTTGATAAAGAAATTAGTTTTCCATTTGTTTCAGAACGAACAAAAATTTTTGAAACTCCTTCTTTATTCCTTCTATCAGATAAATATTGCTGAACTACAATTGGGTATTCTTTACCTAATTTATTGAAAGTTGTAATTTTTTTTCCCCCATAAAGAGTTTCAAGTGTTTCTCCTATTGCTTTTGTTGATACACCTAAATCTTTAGCTTTATTTTTATTAATAACTAATTTCACCTCAGGTTTGTTTCGATTGTAATCAGACTCAATTCTTGAGAGACTTTTATTTGATCTTAATTTTCTAATTACTCTTTTTTGAATTTCTTCAAGTTCCTCATAGGTACTTCCATAAATAACCATTTGTACTGGCTTATTATAATTAGATACCCTGATTGATTGTGGAGATATTGGAAATGCGAGAGCTTGAGGTAATGTAACAATTTTTCCAATAGCCTCTCTTAAAACAATTTGCTGTCCTTTTTTCCTATTTTTCCAGTCATCTAAAAGTGCAATTATGATAAAACTATTATATGAGTTTGCAGAACTACCAAAGCCAGGTACTCTCATAATAAATCTTGAGTATGGACTATCTTCAGCTTGTAAAAGTGGAATTAATCTAGCTTCGACTTTTTGTGCTTGTTCTTGTGTGTACTCAAAAGAGCTTCCTTCATCTGTTGCGCCAATGATTAAATAAGCACCACGATCTTCCATTGGCAATAATTCTTTTTTAGAGAAACTAAACAACAATACAGAGCAAATAATTATAAATACAATAAAAGCACCTACTGATTTGGTTTTGTGAGCAATTACATCTAACGTCTCTCTATAGAATTTTGAAAATCCTAAAAATATTTTTTCAAATTTTTGAATAAAAATCCTCTTTGAAGTCTTTTTATTTAAAAATTTACTAGCGAGCATTGGCGACAAAGTAAGAGCAACAAATGATGAGACAACTATTGAAAATGATAATGCAATTGCTGTTTCTCTAAATAATGTTCCTGAAATTCCCTCTATGAATATCAGTGGTAAAAATACAGCTACTAAAATCAATGTTGTTGCTATGATTGCAAATGAAATTTGTTTGGACCCTTTATAAGCAGCAACTAGTGGAGTTTCTCCATTTTCTATTCTTCGATATATCGCATCAGTCATAATCACCGAGTCATCAGTAATTATTCCAATCGCTAAAATAAAACTTAAAAGAACAAATATATTTATGGATAACCCAAAAATATAAAGACCTAAAAAGGATGCTATTAAGCTTACTGGAAGAGCAATCGCTGGAACGATTACAGCTTTAAGATTACCAAGAAATAAATAAATTATTAGTACTACTAATACAAAAGCAATCAAAAGGGTTTTATATACCTCTTCAATAGCAGCCTCCACGTAGTTTGCTCTATTAAATGAAACTCTTAAATCTAATTCACTTGGTAAAGATTTTTTAACTTCTACTATCTTTTTTTTGATTTCATTAGAAAGTTCGACTGTTGAAGCTCCACTTCTTGCATAAATACCAATTCCCACTGTCCTCAAATTAACTTGATCTTTTGTTTGGGCTTTAAAAAGTGTTTTTTCTGAAACAGGTCCAAATTCAATTTCAGCAACATCAGATAACAAAATGACTTTATTATTTGTTTTTTTGATTGGTAATTGTTTTATCGAATTTATGTCATTGTATGATTTATCTAAATTTAATGTTAGGTCAATGTTATCTGCCTCAAGAGTGCCAGCTGGAAGACTTATGTTTTCTCCACGCATTGCAAGTTCGACTTCCTTAATAGTTAAATCATTTGCAGCAAGTTTAATTGGATCTATCCAAACTCTGATACTTAATTCTCTTAGACCACCAACAAGAATTCTTCCAACATTTTTAATACTAGAAAACTGATCAACTAAATATCTTTCTGCATAGTCTCCTAATTCAAGATCACTCCAAGTTGCAGATGATAATGACAACCACATAGTTGTAGTAAAACCAGCTGCCCTTTTTAATATTTGAGGAGGATCAGACTCCGATGGTAAATTATCTACAACTCTCGCAACTCTCTCTCTTATATCGTTAGCAGCATTATCTAAATCAATACTAGTATCAAACTCTACATTAATTGTGCTTCTTCCATTCTCAGATTTTGAGTCTATATTTTTTATACCTTCAGCACCTCCAATAACATCCTCAACGACTTGAGTAACTTCTTGATCCACTATTGACGCTGATGCAGATTTGTAATCTACTTGGACTTGGACTACGGGCGGCTGTATTCCATTTGGTAATTCTCTAACTGGTAATTTCCAAAAGACAAATAAACCAAAAATAATTAAGATTAAAGACATTACCCAGGAAACAGCTGGTCTTTTTATGCTTAGTTCAGTAATAAACATTTATTTTGTAATAGGTTTTATTTTTCCTCTAGGTCTTACTTTTTTTAATCCTTCCGCGACGATTATTTCCCCTTCACTTAATCCAGAAATTACCTCGATGTTTTTATTAATTCTTAGACCTGTTTTAACCTCAGTTTTATTTGCAACATTATCGCCATTTATTTTGTAAACATAGGATTTGTCGCCTTCAATCATCACACTTGTATCAGGTACACTTAATGAATTTCTAAGATTAAATTTAACGCTTACTTCTAAAAGAGATCCCGAGATTAGTTCCAGATCATTATTTTGCACTTTAATTCTGGATAATATACTTCTTGTATCGGCGTTAATCCTGCTTGATACAAAATCAACTTCACCTGAAAAAGTTTTATCTTTAAAACTAGATAATTTTACGTCAACTGGAAGACCTTTTTTAATAGATGCCGAATAATTCTCTGGAATTTTAATGTCTGAGTAAATAGTTGAATTATCATCTAATGTTATGATGAATATATTATTAGATACAAGAATATCTTCTGTAAGACCAGTATAACCAAGTACTCCGCTGAATGGAGCTATAATATTTCCACTTTTTAACTTTATTAATACATCTCCTTTTTTAACAAAGTCTTTCAATTTTAAATCTTCAAAAAGATCATCTTTTTTTATTTTGAAAGTTTCAGATTTTTTTGAGATTGCAGTACCAAACGTCTCTATTGTTTCAGCAAATTCTTTTTTTACCACTTCGGTGACAATTATTCCTGGAGGCGGTCTTTTACTGAATTTTTTTTTAAAATGATTTCCAATCATTGTTCTACCAATAATTACTGCTGCAATGATTAGAAAAAATATTAAAATAATTGATATAGTTTTAGTCGATCTTTTCATTCTTTTTAAATTAACCCGTATTCAGCCCAAGAGCCATCATAAATACAGGGTCGATATTTATCATTTATTAAAGAATAAGCTAGTGCCAAAACACACGCGGTTACCCCAGATCCACATGAAAAGACAATATTTTTATCATTTAAGTTTTTTAAGGAAGATTGAAAAATTTTTTCAAGTTCTTGTTTATTTCTAAAAGTTCTGTCCTGATTAAGACAAGAGCCAAATGGTATGCAGACAGAATTTTTAATACATCCACTTTTTAATCCCTCTCTAGGCTCAGGAACCTTTCCTTCAAATCTTTCTTTGCTTCTAGCATCAACAACCCTAAATTTTTGGGTTTCTATATTTTGATTAATTGAATCTTTGTTTTTAACTAATTCCTGATTTTCAAAACTTTTGTAGTCTGACTTCATAACTTTAGATAAATTATTTGTTACTTTTCTTTTTTCTTCCAGCCATTTTTTTAAACCCCCATTTAAAACATGAACTAATTTAGGATCATGACCATAATAGATAAAATTAAACCAACAGCGACATGAGCTAACAACATCAGAATTATCGTAAATAATAATCATATCCTCATTTTTGATTCCCATCTTTGAGACTATTTTTTCCCATTCATTTTTATTCACTAACATATGTGGAAGATTTGTGTTTTTGTCAGAATTATCATCTAGGTCAAAAAAAATGGATTCTGGGATATGTTGAGTTTTATACTCTTCAAAACCATTTCTTTTCGTTTGTGGCATGTGCCACGAGCAATCAATTATTTTTACTTTGGCTTTGTTATTTTCGAGCCAATCAGTTTCTACTAATGACATTATCTCTTTTCTAAATATTTTTGATGATATTCCTCAGCAATACAATAGTTTTTTAGAAGGGAAATTTTTGTTACAACTTTCCCTGATAACTTTTTATTGACCTGGTCCAGAACATCTTCTGCAATTTTTTTTTGATCGTCATTCAAATAAAAGATTTCACTTCTATATTGTGTGCCAAAATCTGGTCCTTGAGAATTTAGCGTAGTTGGGTCATGAATTTCAAAAAAAATTTTTAAGATTTCCTCATAAGTAATTACCTTCTCATCAAAATCAATTTTAACAACTTCAGCATGATTTGTACTTCCTGTGCAAACTTCTTTATAGGTAGTTTGTGGACTATTACCACCGCAATAGCCAACTTCAGTTTTGATAACACCATTAATTTTGCTGAATTTGATTTCAGGTCCCCAAAAACATCCAAGTGCTAAAACTGCTATTTCCATTGATTATGATTTAAATTAATTTACAAATTATTCGTATGCTCAGTAAAAATCAATTGGGATTTTTGTACATGTTTATGTCTGTTTGTGCATTTTCACTAATGGATATAATTGTCAAGTGGTCAGTCGATTATCCAATTGGACAGGTTTTATTTTTTAGAGGGTTTTTTGGGATACTATTTTATTTTTTCATTATACCGAGAGATAGACTTCACAATTTTTATCAAACCAAAAGACCAGGCTTGCATGCTCTAAGGTGCTTGGCGGGTTTAATTGCTTTAGTAGCAATTTTTATTGCTTTAAGAAAATTACCCCTCGCAACTGTGGTAAGTATTTCTTTTGCTGCTCCAATTTTTACAACTATATTTTCAATTTTTTTATTAAGTGAAAAAGTTGGAATTTATAGATGGTCAGCTGTGATAGTTGGTTTTATAGGAATATTAGTAATCACTGAACCAGGGATAAGTGAACTAAACATTTATTATATTTTTCCCATAATATTTTGTCTTGGTCTATCTTATGTAGCGATATCAATTAGACAGTTATCGACCACAGAACCAGTTTGGTTAATTTCATTCTATTTTTCCTTATCAATAACCTTATTGAGTTTTTTAACTATTCCACAAGGATGGGTTATGCCTAATTTTCAGGATTTTATTTTATTATCTTTTGTTGGCATTTTTGGAGGTGTTGCAAATTTATGGTTAGGTCAGTCATATAAATATTCAGAGGTTTCTTTGGTAACTCCTTTAAAATATTTAGCTCTTTTGTTTGCAATAATTTTTGGATATTTCATTTGGGGTGAGGTTCCAACAATCAAAACTCTTCTTGGAGCCTCTTTGGTCATTGTTTCAACATTAATTATTTTTAGAAGAGAAATTTATAATAAAAAAATAATCACTTCTAAAACAATCAATGACTAAAGTTCCTAAATATTGGAATAAAGCTAAAAGATATTTATCTAAAAGGGATAAGATAATGTCAAGATTAATTAAAAATTATCGAAGTCCTAATGAAACGATTCTTACTTCAAGAAAGGATATCTTTTTTTCATTATGTAAAAGTATTATTGGTCAACAAATAAGTGTTGCTGCAGCAAATTCAGTTTTTTTAAAATTTAAGAAAAAATGTAAAAATAAAATTAATCCTAAAACTGTATCTAAATTGACAACAACACAACTTAGAAATTGTGGATTAAGTAGGCAAAA
Source organism: uncultured Pelagibacteraceae bacterium (assembly GCA_902602295.1). Taxonomy (GTDB): domain Bacteria; phylum Pseudomonadota; class Alphaproteobacteria; order Pelagibacterales; family Pelagibacteraceae; genus Pelagibacter. Next base: position 20,400 of record CACKQM010000009.1, read on the forward strand.
AGTCTTAGGAATAAAAAGTTTAGCCAAACAAATTCTTAATAAAGCCTTTAATCCTAAATTAATAAAGAATATGAGTGATGAGGAAGCTATAGTTTATTTATCTAATTTAAGACAAATAGGTAGATGGTCGGCTGAAATGATTTTACTTTTTACTTATAATAGATCTGACATTTGGCCTATACAAGATATTGGGCTTTTGAGAGCGATTTCTAAAAATTATAATAAAAAATATTTTCCACCAGAAAAATTTGTGTCTTTACTTCAAAAAAGATTTTCACCTTATTGCTCAGTAGCTACATGGTATTTATGGAGAAGTATAGATCCTGAGCCTATTCAGTACTAAATCCCTCAACGATTTGCATGTGTCTTATAGTGGTCTTTTTGGCTAAATCCCAACCAGCCTGATATTCTTTAGATTGATGACATTTTAAAGCTTGCTCGTAATTTGGAAATTCCCAAACCACAGTTCTTAAAAAATCATCACCATCGAAAGTTGTATGTTTGCCACCTCTAACCAAAGGTAAACCACCATAACTTTTAATAATTGGAGTTACTGTCTCTGCATACTTTTTTAAATTTTCTTGGTCACTAACTTTAGTATACAAACTTATCCAATAAGCCTTCATGATTTCTCCTTTTTAATTATTTTTAATTATGATAATAAATTTCATGGCAGAGAAATTAATTATCAGTTTTGATGAATATACTCAAATTGTTGAAAAGTTAGCAATACAAATTCATGAAAAATATAAACCAACTGTATTAGTTGGTATTATGAGAGGGGCAGCTCCTATTATTGATATTTTATCAAGAATTTTGAAATTACCAATAGCATATATTGTTATTCAAAGTTATTCAGGCAAAGGTTTAGAGGATCAACAGGGCCAATTAATGTTTGCAAGAGAAATAAGTTCTTTGGCAAATAACAAAGATTTTAATAAGGTTCTTCTAATAGATGATCTCTCCGATACCGGTTTAACGCTTAATAAAAGCATTGAGTGGTTAAAAAATTATGGCCCAACTAAAGATTATATAAAAGAAGTAAAAACTGCTTGTTTATGGAAAAAGAAATCGTCAACTTTCGAACCTGATTTTTGTCCTATCAGATTAGATTCAGATCCATGGATTGTTCAACCTACAGAACATTATGAAGAATTGTCTATTGAGGAGATTGTGAAAAAAAATAAACAGGGCTAGTATAAACTAGCCCTGTTTATTTAATATTTAAGCAACTGCAAAACTTACAACACTCAAAATTGCTATTACCCAAATAGCTGGTGAGGTAGTTGCAAATTTACCAGTGAATATCTTGATCAAAGCATATGATACGAAAGCTAGAGCAATACCATTGCTGATACTATAAGTTAAAGGCATAGCGATCATCGCAAGAATTGCTGGAGCAGATTCTGAAACATCATTCCACTCTATGTCAGTAATATTTCTAATAAATAAAACTGAAACAAAAAGTAAAGCAGCACCGTCAATTTGCTTTGGCAAACTAGTTGCTAAGGGCGCAAAAAATATACATGCTAAAAATAATATACCAATAACCAAAGAGGTCATTCCAGTCTTTCCACCAGCTTTTACCCCAGCCCCAGACTCAACGTAACTAGTTACAGTTGTGGTTCCCATTACAGCTCCCGCAACAGTACTAACGCTGTCTGATAACATTGCTTTATTGATGTCTTTAACTTTTCCATCTTTGCCAACTTTTCCAGCTACATTGGCAACTGAAGTTAAAGTTCCTGCAGTATCAAAAAAGTCAACAAACAATAGAGTAAATATGACTGTAGACATTCCAGCTGTCATAGCTGCAGATAAATCAAACTCAAAAAGATAAGTCATTGAAGGCGGTGCACTTGCGATACCATTAAACTTTGCAAGACCCGTAGCCCAAGCAATTATACTAAATACTAAAATACCAATAATGATATTACCTTTAACGTTCATCTTATCTAAAACAATTATTGCAATAAAAGTTGCGCATCCCAATAAAACAAGTGGATCACTTAAATTTCCAAGCTGTACTAATGTTACAGGATTATCAACAACTACTTCCATAATTTGAAGACCGATAATTGCTAAGAACAAACCAATTCCGGCACCAATTCCTAACTTTAAACTCTTAGGAATAGAGTTGATAAGCCATGCTCTTATTGGTGTTAATGATATAATTAAAAATAATACACCAGCAACTAATACAGCACCCAAAGCTTGTTGCGGTGTATATCCCATACCTGCACAAACTCCAAAAGCTACAAAAGCATTAATCCCCATTCCTGGAGCAAGACCAATTGGCCAAGTTTTTCCATGAAATGCCATTATGAAACAAGCCAAAGCAGTTGCTAGAATAGTTGCAGTGTAAACTGCGCCGAAATCAAAGAAACCTTTTTCGGGTCCAGCGAATTCACCTGATAAAATAAACGGATTTAAAAACATAATGTAAGCCATGGTTAAAAAAGTAGTAGTCCCGGCTATTACTTCTGTTTTAAAATCTGTTTTGTGTTTTTTGTACTCAAAATATTTGTCTAACATTATTCCTCCTATCCTGACTAAATAGATGATTCTTTTGACAAATACTTAGCCAAATCTAATTTTATCAACATAATTCAACTAAGAAGTTTATATTTTGGTCATATTTAGAAGCTAGAATATGAAAATGAGAAATTTTAAATTAATCGTGTTGTTACTTAGTTTTTTTTTAATGGTCACTGCATGCCAGACCGTACAAGAAAAAACTGACAAAATTGTTGAGCAAGAAAATAAAAGATTGGGTAAATATATAGGTCAATTATCTAGTGAACTTAAAATTGATCTAGGAAATCCTGATGAGGATTTTAAGAACGAAAAAGGAAATCAAGTTCTTGTATATAAAACAAAAAAATATGGTATTTCTTGTGAAAGAAAATTTGAGGTAGACACTAACTCAGTGGTAATTGGATTTTCATCAAAAGGATGTTTTTAGTTTACTTGCGGAGCTAGTTGCCCCGCAAGCAAGGCTTTAACTTATCTAATTTCGATTAGTTTTTTCTTCTTATGCTCTGGTACAATTCTCTCGCAAGATATTGTTAAAAGACCATCTTTGAGCTCGGCACCATTTACTTTAACGTCATCAGCAATCGTAAATGATCTAGCAAATTGTCTTTGAGATATTCCCTTATGAATGATCTCTCCATCAGCATTTTTATCCTCAGATTTATCAACTTGTTTTGTTCTTACAGTTAATAAATTATCTTCGAACTCAACCTCAACATCTTTTTTGTTGAAACCTGCTAAAGCAACTTCAATAGCGTAGTTATCTTTACCAGTCTTTCTGATATTGTATGGTGGGTAATTGGATTGCATAGTCATTGCACCATTTCCCAACATATTCTCAAATTGATCAAACATATCGTCGAACCCAATCGAGAATGGTCTTAATGAGTTAAATATAGATAGATCCTTACTTGTCATATATCCTCCTTTGTTAAGCAAGTTTTTTTATAAGCCCCATTAGGCGACCTACACAAATGATGTAGGAACGATTTAAGTTTTTTCAAGATTGAGATATTAAATTTTTTTTGAAATTTTTAGTGCAAAAGCATAGTCTAAAGCTATTTCTTCTATAGCGCCATCTCTACCTGATTTTCCACCATGACCTGCATCCATTTCTGTTTTTAAGAGTAATAAATTATTATCTGTTTTTAAGTCTCTTAGCTTGGCAGTAAACTTAGCAGGCTCATCAAACAATACTCTATTGTCACTTAAACTAGTGGTAATTAACATATGAGGGTAGTCCATTTTTTTTATATTATTATAAGGAGCATAAGAAAATATATAATCAAAGTGATCTTTGTTATCTTTGGCATTACCAAACTCATCAAATTCACCAACTGTTAATGGTAGAGAGTGATCAAGATTAGTGGTTAAAGAATCAACAAATGGAACCGCCATTATAATTCCTAAAAATAATTTTGGAGATTGGTTTACCACTGCTCCCATTAATAATCCACCTGCAGATCCACCCATACCAATGATCTTACCAGCAGAAGAGTATTTCTTTTCAATTAAATATTTAGCTGCATAAATGTAATCCTCAAAAGTATTTTTTTTGTTTGTTAATTTTCCTTCTTTCCACCATTTCATACCTTTTTCCATTCCACCTCTAATATGAGCTGTAGCCCAGATGATGTCTCTGTTGATCAAACTCAAACGTGTAGATGAAAAACTAGGGCTCATTGAATTTCCGTATGAACCATAACCGTACAATAAGACATTTGCAGTTCCATCAATCTTAGTTTTCTTATGTCTTGTTATTGTTAAAGGAACCATTCTTCCATCATGAGATTTATATTCAATTCTCTCTACGATATAATCTTCTGTATAATGGCCTGATGGAATTTCCTGTTCTTTAACTAATTTTTTAGATTTATCTGAAAGATTATATGAATAAACTCTTGAAGGAGTTTTCGGTGATGAATATCCAAGGTAAATTTCGTCTGTATTTCGATCTTTTTGTTTAAGAGAAATATTTGGTACGTATACTTTTTCATTTGAAAAAATTAATTCTTCCTCAAAATTTGTTGATATATTTCTAATAAATAACTTATCTAATGCATCAGAAGTTTCTGATCGAATTATCCAATTTTTTAAAAATACACAACCACCAATTAAAACTTCATTTTTTGAAGGTACAAAAGGTTTCCAATTTTGGTTATCTAAGCTTGAAGAGATATCAATCTTAAAATCTTCAGCACCTTTATTTGTATGATTGTAAAAATTGTTAGCCCAAGAATTTATAGAGTATAAAATTCCTCTTTGTCTTTTAATTATTAATTTTGGTTTTGGAGTTATTTCATCAACGCCAAAGTAGTATTGCTCTGATGTGTTGTGATCAGAAGTTGTTATTAGATAATATTTTTCATCAGAGGTTAAGCTTATTCCAACTGTAAAAGCTTCACTTTTTTCTTCAAAAACCAAATAATCCTCACTTAAATGGTCTCCAATTTTATGTCTATATATTTTTCGGGCACGATGATTTTCATCTAATTTTGAGTAAAAAATATATTTATCGTCTAGACTAAAAGTAATACTGCCAGATGTGTCCGTTATTTTTTTTGTGACCAACTTATTTGTTGAAATATCTCTTATGAAGATTTTGTAATACTCTGATCCTTTGGTATCCAGAGAATATGCAAGTAGCTTATCGTTATGGCTTACTTCTAAATCTCCCACTCCAAAATATTCAACGCCTAATTTTTCTTTTTCTTTATCTCCGTTCCAAATTTCTTCAAGATTATCTGTATTAATTTTTTTACGGAGTTTGATAGAATAATTTCCTTCTGTTGTAGTTTTTGTCCAATAATCATAAGTGTGATCTCTAAAAGGAAGAGACTCATCATCTAATTTTATTCTTCCCTTTATTTCATCAAAGAGTTTTTTCTGTAAGTCTTTTGTATCTTTAAGATGATAGTCAGTATGATTGTTTTCTTCAATTAAGTATTTTTTTACTTCTGGATTTAATTTATTTTTGTCTTTTAAGACTTCAAGAATATCTTTTTGATGTATCCAGCTGTAATTATCTTCCCAACTTGTGTTGTGACAAGATTTTATTTCCAGTTTTTTTCTAAGTTGTGGTACCTTCATAAAAAAGAAGAACTATATGAATATCATAATTTATACACTAGTCATTTTGACTATTTTATACTTTCTATTGAAATTTATAACTAAGATTTCCTCAAAAAAAATATCAAAAGGTCTAAGGATTTTATTAATACTCGGATTTATTGTATTAGCAATTTTATTTGCCATCGGTGGGCGTTTTTTATTAACGTTGCCTTTTACATTAGCTAGTCTTGCATTATTAAAATTAAAAGGGCTATCTATTTTTCAATTAATATCGCTTTATAGATTAATTCAAACATTGAGAAGATCGGGAAGATTTTCTTTTAATCAATCGAACCTAAATAACTCATCTTCAATTTCAGTAACTGAAGCATATAAAATATTAAATTTAGATGTAAATAAAAAAATTACAAAGGAAGATGTAAATAAAGCTTATGTAAAAATACAAAAAAAAATCCATCCAGATATTTCACCAGAGACTGCTAGATTGTCCTCAATTGTAAATGAAGCAAAAGATATAGTTTTGAACGATATTTCTTAATTTAGAATCTCTAAAGCTTTATCAAATATTTTCTGCGGATTTATTCTATCTTTTCCAGAGGTATGATGACTAACAGTTTCCTCACCATCTGGAATTACAGGGAACATTTTAGAGTTATAATTTCCATAAATAATTGGAGTGTCAACCATTAAAGTTATAGTTTTAATACCCAATGCCGCAGATAAGTGACTAAAACTTGAGTCATTACAAACAGACAGATTGCAGTTTTTTATGATCGGCAAAATTTCTTTAATTGATAAATCATCTAAAGGTAAACATGTATCTTTAAATTTAGACTGAAGTATCTCATTAAGAATAATTTGCTCATCATTATTTTTACCAGTGGCAAGATAAAACTTACATTTTTTAATTTTTGAAATTTTTTCCATAAAATTAATGAATATTCTCGAGGGAACCCTTTTTGTCGGACCTGAGCCACCAATTCCTAAGAGTATATTAATTTTATTTTTATCAATATTAAATTTTTTAAATGATTGTGAAATTGAGTCAGCGTTTATATGAATTTCAGGATCTCCTATTTTATTAATATTCAATTTTTCTCTTAAAAATTTTTTTGGAGTATCAATTATGTGTTGGTGAGTTTTATTAAATAACGGGTATTGATAAATTTCAGATATTCCAGATAATTTTGCAACCAAGTTGAATCTTAGAGAAGAATTAAAAATAAAAATTTTATTGAAATTAGATTTTTTTAAATCTTTAATTAAATTTATTGAACCAAAAAAACCATTATGTCTTGTTTTATCAGAATTTTTACCCCTTTCTAAAATGAGAATTTTATCAATATAATTTGTTTCATATAAAAATTCATTAGCCTTAGAATTTTCTTTTACTAATAAACTTATTGGTGAATTATATTTTTCAGATATTGCCTTTATGAAAGGTAAAAAGATCACAGTATCACCGATTCCCATTCTATTTTGGATAGCTAATATTTTCATATTCGATTTATAAACTTTACTAATTTTTATATTTTATATAAATTTTTATTATGACAAAAATAAGTGGGATATATGCAGCTTCAATGTCAGTTTTGAACTCTGATTTAAGCTTAAATATTGAAAAAACCATATCACATGCAGAAAATTTAATTGATCAAGGTTGTCATGGCACAGCAATATTTGGAAGCACCGGCCAAGCACAATTAATTCCTATCGCTGAAAAGATTAAATTACTAAATCATCTTTCAGAAAGTAAATACAAAGAAAAACATTTAATTGGGACAGGTTTAAATTCTTTAAACGAAACAATTAATTTGATGAAAATTTCAGTTTCTCTAAACTTTAAAAAATTTTTAATCATGCCACCAGCTTATTATAAATATCAAGATAAGGATGTAATAAACTTTTACACAAAAATTATTGATGCAATACCAGAATCTAAAATTATACTTTATAATTTTGAAAAATTGTGTGGATATAAATTTAGTATTGAATGTGTAGAAAAGTTGGTTCAAAAATTTCCTGATCAAATTGTAGGTGTTAAGGATAGTTCTTACAATTTATTTGAAAAGTTAAAGTTGGAAAATTTTTCAGTTATGCCAGGTTCAGAGTCTAAATTACTTAAAGGATTAGAAAATGGTTGTTCAGGTATTATCACTGCAACTTGTAATGCTACCTCTCAATTAGCTCGAAAAGTTTACGATGATTTTAAAGAAAAGAAAGATCATTCTTTAAACCAAAAATTAGTTAATGTTAGAAATACTTTTGAAAAATATAACTTAATTTCAGCTCTTCATACTTTGTTTTCAAAAGAGAACAAAATTTATAGAAATTTATTACCACCTTTAAGTCTACTAAGCGAAGTTGATGAGAGAAATCTTTTGCAGAGTTTAAAAGATTTAAATTTTGAAACAAAATCACAATTGGCAGCTTGAGATGTATTTAGCAAGATTTCTTAATAAAGTGTTTAAAAAAGGAGGGTTTATCCTTACCGATGCTGACTCCAAGGATTATATTATTGGTCAGCCAACTGATGATCCTATTAAATTAAAAATTCTAAATAAGAAACTTCATTATAAATTACTATTCCATCCAGATCTTTACTTTGGGGAGGCATATACAAATGGAGATATTGTTATCGAAAATGGATCTCTTACAGATTTTTTAGATCTAGCATTGATGAATATTGGAAGAAACGAGTTAAACATTTTTAGTTATCTTTTAAATAAACTAAGGGGGTCTTACAGATATCTTACCAATTTTAACTTTATCAAAAAATCTAAAATGAATGTTTCACATCATTATGATATCAAAGATGATCTCTATGATTTGTTTTTAGATCCTAAAAGACAATATTCATGTGCTTATTTTAAAAATGAAAATGATAGTCTTGAAACTGCACAGAATAATAAGATTCAACATATAATTAAAAAATTAAATATTAAACCTGACCAAAAAGTTTTAGACATAGGATGTGGCTGGGGATCGTTAGCAATTGATATTGCTAAAAATGCTAAGTGTGAAGTTACAGGAATAACCCTATCAGAAAATCAACTAAACTATTGTAATCAAAAAGCAAAAGAAATGAATTTACAGAACCAAGTAAAATTTAAACTGATGGATTATAGAGAGCTGGATGAGAAATTTGATAGAATAGTGAGTGTTGGCATGTTTGAACATGTTGGAAGGAAATTTTATAAAAAGTTTTTTAAACAAATTGAAAAATTGTTGAAAGATGATGGAGTTTCGTTAATTCACACTATTGGGTCTGTTAACCCACCAAGAGATCCTCATCCTTGGATTACAAAATATATTTTTCCTGGTGGTTATACACCAAGCTTAAGTGAAGTAACGAATCCTATTGAAAAAGCTGGCTTAATTGTAACCGACATTGAAGTTTTAAGACTTCACTATGCTCATACTTTAAGACACTGGAAAGAAAACTGTTTAAAAAATAAAGACAAAATAATCCAAATGTTCGATGAAAAATTTTTTAGAATGTGGGAGTTTTATCTCGCTGGTTGTGAAATGGCATTTAAGTGGGGTGATCAAGTTGTTTATCAATTTCAACTCACTAAAAATTATAGATCAACCCCTGTGACTAGAGACTATATTTATCAATAAATTATTGATAGAATCATTTCTTCTCAGAAATGAAAAAAAAACAAAAAAAATCAAAAAAAAAAAGAAAAGTATTTAAAAAAGTCAAATCCTATAAGTTTCGAAGAAAAGGTAAAAAAACTAAAAGGGTTGTTAAAAGATTTAAAAAAAAAAGAGTTATCAAAAAAAAGAAAAAGAAGGTTAAAAAATTAAAAAAAACTAATCATTTAAAACAAGCTAAAAAAACCCAAAACGAAAGTATAGTTTTAAAATTAGTTAAATTACAGCTATCCCTAAAACCTCAATTCAATTTTAAATTTAATTTTAGTTTAGAAAAACATATTCAAGGTTTCTTTGACAAAATTTCAGAGACAATTTCAAGTTATAAAGTTTTAAAACGTGATGAAAAAAGAAGAATTAAGATTGAAAAAATTGAAAGAGAAAGGGCAGAAAAAATTGAGTTGGCTAAACAAAAAGAGGAAGAACAAGCTCTCAGAGTTAAACTAAAAGAACAAACACTTAAAGAAGAAGCTAGATTAGAAAAACAACGAGTAAAAGATATAAAATTATTCCTAAGAAAAGAGCAAGCACTTTTGAGAATTGAACAAGCTGAAAAACAAAAACAGTTTTTAAAACAATTAAGACTAGATAAACAAATTGAAAAATTCAGAATTAGAGAAGTCAAGGAACTAGAAAAACTTGAGAAAATTTCTTTAAAAGAAAAAAGAGAAGACTATGCAGGCTTACAAGAAAGAATTGATAAACTTAAGGAAAAATATCGATTACTTCGAGATCAAAAAATTAAAGAAAGAGTTGAAGCATTAGGGGTTAAACTTCAAGGTGATGAAGATAGAGAAACCTTATTAGAAAAAGAAAAAGAATATACTTTAGCAAGACAAAAAATTGAATTTGCATTAGAAAGTTTTTACAGAAGTGCAAGTAGCCTAGTATTTCAGTTAAATAAAAGACATATCACCCGGGACATGTCTATTTTTCGTTGTATAGACAGAAGATTTGAAACAGGTGAAGTTTTTATTAAATGGGATGAGTCACAAGATGATGACTGGTTATTATTAATTTATATTAAAAATAATTCTCCAGATGAAGGAATTGTTATTGAAGATAAAACTAATCCTGAAAAAAATCTTTCACATGAGTTTAGAAATGTAGATATCTTCAAAGCCTCAGATACAATGGTAGACTCTTTAACGCAACTCATTGCAAGGAAAAGAGCCAAAAATAATAATTAAACATTTATATTAAATTAGGTATTATCTGAAATGATTTTAGGATCTGCCTTTTTAATAATTTTATATTTAATTTTCAGATACATTATTGCGTGGATCACATATTTTAATAATTTGGACCCAAGACTTGGTGATAGTACATGGCGGTTTACGTATGATTATCCAGTAGTTGGTGAGAGAGATATCTCTGATTTGGATGATAAGGACTTTGTTAGATTAAGAAGAAAAAAGAATAAAATTATTTTATTAATGTACTCAATAGTCCTAGTGATGTTTGTATCTTCTATGTCTTTATTAAGTAAATTTTTATTATTTTTTACAAGTTAGATTTTTTAAGTTGCTTTTTATTTTTTAAGTAAAGAAAAAAAGCTACTATTTCATATACAATTGCAAATATATTAAAGATGATTGGTAACTTAAAAAATTTATAAAGAAATTTATATTTTGGCATTTTTTTCCATAATAATAAAAAAGCTTCCGCACCTCCAATAACTTTTTCACCATCTTTGACATGCAGCCTTCTCAAAAGTTGTTTACTATCTTTAGAGGTTTCTTGTTCTGCTAATTCATTATCTGTAATATCAACCCAATCAATTTCCTCTATTTCTTCCTTCTTATAGAGATCAATTTCTGCCTTACAAATTTTACAAGAATTATTAAAATAAACTTTCATAATTAGATGTTTTATTACTAATTTGTCCCATATATGTACATGCGTAAAATACTCTAGTTGAAAAATCTTTGAAACAATCTATTTAATGTCTTCTATGAGTAATTTCTTTGAAAAATCTGACCTATCAAGAAGTGAGGCTGAAAATATTATTTCGGATACTCTTCAAAAATGTGATGATGGTGAGTTGTACTTAGAAAATTCTAAATCTGAGTCAATTTTACTAGATGATAACAAGATAAAAAATTCTAGTTATAATTCAGATTTAGGATTTGGGTTTAGAGCTATCTCTGATGAAGTAGTTGCTTATTCTCACTCTAATGAAATTTCAAAAAACTCCTTAAAGCAATCTTCAGAAAATTTAAAATCGACACTTAAATCTGTCAAAGGTACCTATAATCATGAAATTCCTAAATCTAATAAGAAATATTATGAGAACATCAACCCTATTGAACAAAAATCTCTTAATGAAAAAATTAAAATACTTAATGAAGTAAATAATTATTTGCGTTCAAAAGATGACAACATTAAACAAGTTACTGCTAATTTTTTGGGAGAACAAAAATCGGTTGAAATAATTAGATCTAGTGGAGAAACTTTGACTGATGTTCGTCCTTTAATAAGATTCAATGTATCCGTTATGCTTGAGAAAAATGGGAGAAAAGAGACGGGTGTGTATGGTGTTGGGGGAAGACAATCTTATGACTCTTATTTAAAAGATGATAACTGGAAAAGCGTTTGTGATGAGGCTTTGAGAATAGCTTCGGTAAATTTAGATAGTAAACCTGCACCAGCTGGTGAAATGAAAGTTGTGCTAGGACCTGGTTGGCCGGCAATATTAATTCATGAGGCTGTTGGTCATGGTTTAGAAGGGGATTTTAACAGAAAAAAAACCTCAGCTTTTCATAATTTAATGGGCCAAAAAGTTGCAAGTGAGGGAGTTACAATTGTTGATGATGGCACCATTGATAACAGAAGAGGTAGTCTTACGATTGATGATGAGGGAACTCCGACAGAAAAAACTGTTTTAATTGAGAATGGGATTTTAAAAAATTTTATGCAAGATCGTCTAAACGCTCGTTTAATGAAAACCAAATCTACTGGTAGTGGAAGAAGAGAAAACTATAGACATATTGTTCTTCCAAGAATGAGAAATACGATGATGCTGAGTGGTAATCAGACTCAAGATGAGATGATTAAAGCTGTCGATAAAGGTATTTTTGCTGTGAGTTTTGGTGGCGGACAGGTTGATATTACCTCTGGAAAATTTGTATTCAATTGTACTGAAGCTTATGAGATTGTTAATGGTAAAATTGGATCTCCAATTAAAGGCGCGACACTTATTGGAGATGGCCCTTCAATTTTAAAAGAAGTTTCTATGGTTGGGAATGACATGATGATGGATCCTGGTATTGGAACATGTGGAAAAGCTGGCCAAGGTGTTCCCGTAGGCGTTGCTCAACCATCTATACTAATTAATAAGATGACTGTTGGTGGCACAAAACTTTAAATGGTCAAAGATCAAGAATTTTTAGAAAAAAAAGCATCATATTGTTTAGGTTTAGCTAAGAAATTAGGTGCAACCGAGTCCAGTGTGATTGTTAATAACTCTGTATCTGAAACTGTTAATTTTAGAAATAAAAAACTAGACGAGTCTAATAGATCAGATGATCTTGGAATAAGCATTACCACTTACATTGGAAAAAAAAAGTCATCAATATCTTCTTCTAATTTACTTGATGATAATCTAAACATTTTGATTGAAAAATGTGTTGAGACAACAAAAAATACTCCTGAAGATGAATTTAATTCATTACCAGATAAAGATTTATTGGCCAAAGAAGTTAAGGATTTAGATCTTTATGACGATACCCATATAGAAAACGATCAAAAAATAGATTATTTGAAAAAATTAGAATCTGCTGCTTCCAATGATAAAAAGATTGTTAATACAGAATCTAGTTTTACTCAAAATAAATCAAATTTTATTTTAGCCAATAGTGAAGGTTTTTGTGCTGGCTATAAAACATCTTCGTTTACAGCTTCGAGCGTCACAGTTGCCAAAGATGAAAAAAGTATGGAGAGAGATTATGAATATTCTAGTAAATGTTTTCTGAAAGACTTGGATGACGCAGGAGAATTAGGTAAACAAGCTGCTGATCAAACAATTAGAAAATTAAGCCCCAAAAAAATAGGTAGTGAAAAAATTGCTATAATTTTTGACAAAAGAATTGCTAAGGGAATACTAAGTACTTTTGCAAGTGCTATTTCATCATCAGCGATATCAAGAGGAACCTCTTTTTTAAAAGATAAAGTTAACCAAAAAATTTTTTCTGATAAAATTAATGTCTTAGATAAACCGGATATACTCAAAGGTTTAGGCTCAAGAAATTTTGATAGCGAGGGGGTTAAAACTGATACTCTTAAATTAGTAGACCAAGGAATTTTAAAACATTATTTGATTGATACTTACAATGGAAAAAAATTAAACCTTAAATCAAATGGAAGATGTGGAGGGACAAGCAATCTTTATTTTGAAAATGGAAATATTAGTTTTAAAGATTTATTGAATTCAAAATCAAAAAGTCTCTATATTACAGAAACTATAGGACACGGAAGTAATATTGTAACTGGTGATTATTCTGTAGGTGCAACAGGTTTTTTAGTGGAAAACGGAGAGTTTAAGTATCCTATAAATGAAATTACTATTGCAGGTAATTTTAAAGATATGTTTAAGAATATTACTCTCGCAAATGATTTAGAGTTTAAATATTCAACCAATTCACCAACCATGATGATTGAGGGAATGGTTGTTGCTGGTAAATGAGTGAATTTTGCGTAATCGGCTCAGGTATTTCTGGAGCTACAATTGCGAATCTTCTTAATAAAAAAAATTCAGTAATCCTATTTGATAAAGCGAGAGGTCCAGGAGGACGTGCATCTTTCAAAAGAATAAAAGGTAATATAGGCTTTGATCATGGCACTCAATACTTTTCGCCAAAAACCCCAGAATTTAAAAAATTTACCAAAGATTTAATCAAAAAAAAAATTTTAAAGGTTTGGGGTGGTAAACACATTTTTCTTAACTCCAAAAAAAAAGAAAATAAAAAACATCTGAAAATTATAGGTAAAAATGGAAACAATGATATTAGCAAGTACTTATTAAAAAAAATCAATTGTAACTATCAAAGTGAATTAAAAAAAATTCATTATAAAAACAAACTTTGGCATTTATCATTTGCTGATGGAAAATTGAGATCTTTTAAAAGTATTATTTTGACCTGTCCTTTTCCGCAATTAAAAAAACTCTCTAAAAGATTCATAAATAATTCTTTTTTAAAAAAATCAATTAAAATGGATGCAAATATAACTACTATGATTGCTATAAAAAAAAACAAGAAATCAAATAGTAGCTATCTTTTTGAAGATCCAATTCTTGGTTGGGCGGGTAATGAAAATTCAAAAAAAAGATTTAAATCAAAATATGATTTATGGACCCTTCAAAGTACATTTAAGTGGGCAAATAAAAAAATCAATCAAAATAAAAATAATAATAAAGAGAATTCAAAAATTATGATTGATAAGTTCTTTCAACTTTCAAATATTAAAAAAACGAAAATAAACTTCTCTCTTAATCATGGTTGGAAATATTCTTCCAATTCAAAACCTTTCAAAATTAAAAGTTTTTGGGATCCAAAGAAAAAAATAGGTGTTTGTGCTGATTGGTTTGTAGGACCAAGACTAGAGTCGGGATGGATAAGTGCACAGGACTTATTTAAGAAAATTTCAAGATGAATTATTCAAAGCTTTTTAATCTGTACTCCCAATTACCCATCCTGGAATAAGTCACTTTTAAGATTCTTAAATTTTCTTGATCGTACCAAATATTAAAGTCTAATCGTTTATCTTTAGGAATATTCATATCTTTAGATTTAAGTGTAAAATGATCAGCATCATAAATTTTTCCATAAAGATCAATTTTTTCTTTTCCTATAAAAGTAACAACCTGTTCTTTAATACTTCCAGATATCGGGCTTATTTGAGATCCTGCTTGTAAGATTTTATGATTCCACCAATTTCCAATAACGTTATTAGTTGTTGCTTTGCCATTGAATGAGGAGCCCTTGATATCATATTTTTTACTTTTTTTATTTAATTCTAAATTTACAAATTTTTCTTTATCATTTTGAAGAGTTTTAGAATTAAAAGATATCAACTGATCTTTGATATATTTTTCTTCACCATATGACTCCACTTGAAAAATTGTAGCTCCTAATAAATCAACAGAAAATTTAAATTGATTTGTAATAATAGTTTCTTCACCATTTCTCTCAAAAAAATAATAATTGTATCCAATTAATTCACCATTTCTAAAAATCTCCATTTCAATTTTGTTATATTTATTGTAGTGACCCATATGTGCCATGGAAATAACTGGAAAAATTACAATAAATAAGATGGCTATAAATTTTTTCATTTGTAATTACATTAGTGGACTTTATCTATAATAGAAATAACTTATTAAGATGTTTTTAAAAATAAAGAAAATACCAAAAGTTAATTGGAGTTCTGACAAGCCATATAATTTTAAACCAAAATTTTCCACTTTCTTTTTTTTATGTTTTGGTCTGACGTTGTTTGGTCTTGGTGAAGGGTTATTGATTGTTTCCTTTACAGGCGCTTCTCCGTGGAGTGTTTTAGCCCAAGGTATTTCCTTAAATGTTAATTTAAGTATTGGAACAATTACTCTTTTTATAAGTATTGCTGTTTTAATTTTGTGGATACCTCTGGGCCAAAAACCAGGAATGGGTACAATATTTAATGCCTTAATTATAGCCTTTATGATTGATCTTTGTATTAAGTTTGTACCAATCCCGTCTAATTATCTTAATCAATTAACCCTAGCAGTAATTTCTGTAATGATGGTTGGAATAGGTGGAGGCATTTATTTAGTTTCTAATCTTGGTGCAGGACCAAGAGATGGATTAATGATTGGTTTACAAAAAGTAACTAACTTACCAGTGGCAGCCGTTAGAGCTTTTTTAGAAATTTCTGTTGTAAGTATTGGTTGGTATTTAGGTGGAACAGTAGGGGTTGGAACTCTTTTATTCGCTTTTGGTATTGGTCCGTGCGTTGCTCTGGGTTTATTTTTAGTTGATAAAATTTTTGATTAGGCAGCAGCGCCTGATTTTTCACTTCTTTTTCTTTCATGAGGATCAAGAATAGCTTTTCTTAATCTACAAGACTCTGGAGTAATTTCTAAAGCTTCATCTGTATTTAACATACTTAATTGTTCAGCAATCGACATTTTTCTTACAGGAGTTAAGACAACATTTTCATCAGTACCTTGCGTTCTCATATTAGTTAATTTTTTTCCTTTCATGACATTAATAATCATATCTCCTGGCTTAGGTGATAGTCCCACAATCATTCCTGGATAAACAGGATCGTTATGAGTTACAAACATTTCTCCTCTTGCCTGTAAATTAAAGATTGCAAAAGCAACTGCCTTTCCTTGTTCCATAGAAATTAGAGCACCATTTCTTCTGCCCTCCATTTCTCCTTCAAATGGACCATATTCATGAAAAATTCTATTGATGACACCGTTTCCTTTTGTCAGCGTTAAAAATCTACTTGTATATCCCATCAAACCTCTTGTTGGTGCATGAAATATAAGCCTCTTTTTATTTTTACCAGTATCTTTTAATTCTATTAATTTACCTTTTCTTCTATTCATTGAATCAATTATTTTTGATGAATGTTCCTCATCAAGATCCATAGTAATTTCTTCTATTGGCTCAAGTTTGTTTCCATTTTCATCTTTTTTATAAAGAACTTTTGGAGGGCTCACTGTCATTTCAAAACCTTCTCTTCTCATTTGAGTAAGTAAAATTTCCAACATTAATTCACCACGTCCACTAACCACAAAAGAGTCATTTCCCTCATTTTCAGTAAATGTAATTCCAACGTTATTTTGTGCCTCTTGAACTAATCGATCTCTAATTTGTGTGCTGGTAAGTTTTTTACCTTCTGTGCCAGCTAAAGGTGATGTATTTACAGTGATGGTAATTGACATAGTTGGAGGATCTATAGGAGTAGCTTCTATTGGCTCGTTAACCTCAAGATCACAAATAGTATCTGCAACGTTAGCTTTTTCTAAACCGGCAACAACCACAATATCTCCAGCTTCACCAACTTCGATTGGAACTTTTTTTGTACCTTCGTATCTAAAAATTTTAGTTAACCTTCCTTCATCAACTTTTTCTCCTTTTAAGTTGATTGCCTTAATTGCTTGATTAGCTTTTGCTGTTCCTTGAGAAATTCGACCTACTAAACTTCTTCCTAAAAAACTATCAGCATAAAGAAGTGTAGAAAGCATAGCAAAAGGTTTTGATTTATCTAACTCAGCTGGTTTAACGTGGTCTATAATTTTATCTAAAAGTGGATTAAGATTTTCTCTAGGACCATCAACTTCAAGATCAGCCCATCCAGATCTTCCACTTGCATATAATACTGGGAAATCTAGTTGTTCTTCATTAGCATCTAAACTTACAAATAAGTCGAATGTTTCATCTAGAACTTCATTGGCTCTTTGATCAGACTTATCTAATTTATTTATAACCACAATTGGCTTTAAACCTTGTTTTAATGCTTTTGCTAAAACAAATTTTGTTTGAGGCATCACACCTTCAGCAGAGTCTATTAATAACAATGCTCCATCAGCCATACTAAGTACTCTTTCAACTTCAGCAGCAAAATCTCTGTGGCCGGGGGTATCAATTATATTTATCCTAGAATCCTTCCAATTAATCGATGCAGGTTTAGCTAATATTGTAATTCCTCTTTCTTTTTCTAATTCTCCAGAGTCCATCAGCCTTTCATCCACAACCTCATTTTCTCTAAATGAACCACTTTGCTTCATTAGATTATCAATTAGGGTTGTCTTACCATGATCAACATGGGCAATTATGGTGATGTTTCTTATAGTATTATTCATAAATCTGGGTTCTTATACATATTTAAACACTTTTGAAAACTTAAAAAAACTCATACTAGGCTTGAATAAATTAAGTATTTTTTTTTTTATTCTAATTTTTTCGCTTTTCGCGTTTAAGTTTTCTTTTTTCTTTAAAACTTAATTTAGGTTTTTTTTTGACACTAGAGTCTTTAAACGATTTTCCACTATATCTTTTTGACATTATCGCAAGTTTTTATAAACAATGATGTGTTATATTTATATATGCAGAATCAGCAACTAGAATTATTTAATAAAAATAAATCATTAAATTTAAAAGAAAAAAAAGAAATTTTTTTAAGGTCTATTATAAGTAAAAATAGCAAAAGTCAGAATAAATACAAAAGAGTTGCTTTATCAACTATTAGATACGCGGGAGGAAAATCTTTAGCTGTCGGACATGTTTTTGAATTATTACCAAATAATGTGAAAAAAGTAATTTCTCCATTTTTTGGCGGCGGTTCTATTGAAATAGCAATGAGTAAAATTTTAGGACTTAATGTAGTTGGTTATGATATTTTTGATATTCTTTGCAATTATTGGAATTTTCAAATCAAAAAACCTGAAATTCTTTTTAAAAGATTAAATAAACTTAAACCTACTTTTTCAGAATTTGAGAGAATACGAAAAATCTTAAATAAAGTTTGGAAAAAAGAAGTTAAATTAGATCCTCTTACCTTGGCAGTTTATTACGTTTATAATTTTAATTTATCTTACGGCCCAGGATTTATGGGATGGACATCAGAAATTTATTTAAACAAAAAAAAATACCAAGCAATGTTAGAAAAAATAAGAAACTTCAAACCTGGTAAATTGTCTGTGAAACATGGAGACTTTGAAAGAGTTTTAAAAAAACACAAAAATGACTTTTTGTATTGCGATCCTCCTTATTACATAGGCTCAGACTCTAAAATGTTTAAAGGTGTTTATCCAATGAGAAATATTCCAGTTCATCATAAAGATTTCCCACATGAAAAATTAAGAGATATGTTAAAAAAACATAAAGGGGGATTTATATTATCTTACAACGATTGCCCAACTATTAGAAAGTATTACAAAGGATTTAAAAAATTATATCCAACTTGGCAATATACCATGGGCCAAGGTGAGACTAGAATTGGAAAAAATAGGATTGAGAAAGGTGATGATCACATCAAAAAATCCCATGAGATTTTAATTTATGATTTATGATAATTCTTTATTTTTTCAAAAAGTGCATCAGCTTTTGGGCCATTTTTAGGTTGTGGTAAAAGACCATATTCTCCGTGCAGTAATTTTGCTTTCCTTTCATAGGACTCATTTTTTTCCTGCAAATTCCACTCAGGCATCTTAGACATACTTTCAAACTTATTTTTAACGAAATTTTCTGTATCTACTGCGTTCAATAAGGTAATTATTTTTTCTTTTCCATCTTTTTTAAAAACTCCATCTACCTCAGCTTCAATAGTTTCATCAAACCATCTTGCATAAAAATTCACTTTTTTATTATCTTTTAGTAATTTGTAAATTTCTAAATGTAAACAAAATCTATTTTGACCCGGATCTCCTACCATTGCTCCAAGACCATATAAACCAGTTGCACCACTTAAACCGCTGT
>CACKQM010000010.1:0-32710 GCA_902602295.1 uncultured Pelagibacteraceae bacterium
TCGAGTTCGTTGATTTATTTCTTCTAATCTTTCTTTTGAAATTTTTCCATCATTAACCAAATCTAACAAAGGTTTTCCAGATACTTTGGTAAATCTTGGAAGAGGAACCATTGTATCTCCATGTCCTCCCATAACCATCGCATCTATCTCTTTTACTGGTACATCAAATTCTAAAGATAAAAATAATTTGAATCTCGAACTATCTAAAATACCAGCCATTCCAACAACTTTGTTAGATGGTAAACCCGAAAATTTTTGGAATGCCATTACCATTACATCAAGTGGATTAGTTATACAAATTACAAAGGCATCAGGAGCATTTTCTTTTACTCCATTTGCAACTTGTTTAATTATCTTTAAATTAATACCTAATAAATCGTCTCTACTCATACCAGGTTTTCTCGGAACTCCAGCAGTAATTATTACTACATCTGATCCCTCAATATCTTTGTAATTATCAGTTCCAGAAAATTTCACATTAAATCCATCTACAGATGAGGACTGGGCAATATCCAAAGCTTTTCCTTTGGCAATTCCACTTGCTACATCGAATAAAACTACTTCATCAACCAATTCTTTTGTTCCTATTAAGTGAGCTAATGTTCCTCCAATTTGACCTGCACCAATTAATGATATTTTACTATTTTTTTTTGTCATTTTTTTTATTTCATCGTAGGCATCACAAATTCTGCATTTGACCTGATGCCTGAAGGCCATCTTGAAGTTATTGTTTTTAATTTTGTATAAAATTTTATACCCTCCATACCATGCATTGCACTGTCTCCAAATAAAGATCTTTTCCATCCACCAAAACTGTGAAAGGCCATTGGTACAGGAATTGGTACATTAATGCCTACCATTCCAACTTGAATCTTGCTCGCAAAAGTTCTACCAGCATCTCCATCTCTTGTGTAAATGCTCACCCCATTTCCATATTCATGATCATTTATTAACTTTGCTGCATCCTCAAAAGTTTTTACTCGAACTACAGATAACACTGGTCCAAATATTTCCTCTTTATAAATCCTCATTTCTTTTTTAACATGATCGAATAAACAGCCACCAATATAAAAACCATTTTCATATCCTTGTAATTTTAGGCTTCTTCCATCTACAACAAGCTTAGCTCCCTCTTTTACTCCTAAGTCTACATATCCTCTTACTTTTTCTAAATGCTCTTTTGTTACTAAAGGGCCCATTTCAGAATTTTTATCCATTCCTGGTCCTACTTTTAAGGCTTCTGCTTTTTTTGAAAGTCTTGAAACAAGTTCATCACCTATATCTCCAACTGCTACTGCAACTGATTGTGCCATACATCTTTCTCCTGCAGACCCATATGCAGCTCCCATTAAGCCATTCACTGCACCATCTAAATCACAATCAGGCATTACTACCAAATGATTTTTAGCACCTCCCAAAGCTTGAACTCTTTTTTCATTCTTGGCTGAATTTTCATAAATATATTTTGCAATTGGAGTAGAACCAACAAAACTAACTGCCTTTATATCTGGGTTTGTTAAAATTGCATCGACAGCTTCTTTATCTCCATTGATCACGTTAAAAACGCCATCGGGTAAACCTGCTTCTTTTAAAAGTTCAGCTAATTTAATGGAACAAGAGGGATCTTTTTCAGATGGCTTCAATATAAAAGTATTTCCACAAGCAATTGCAATTGGAAACATCCACATCGGTACCATTGCTGGAAAATTAAAAGGTGTAATACCCGCAACTACACCTAATGGCTGTCGCATAGACCAGCTATCAACATTTGTACCAACATTTTCTGAAAATTCACCTTTCAGCAAATGAGGAATAC
The DNA here is from genome assembly GCA_902602295.1 of uncultured Pelagibacteraceae bacterium. Classification (GTDB taxonomy): domain Bacteria; phylum Pseudomonadota; class Alphaproteobacteria; order Pelagibacterales; family Pelagibacteraceae; genus Pelagibacter. Next base: position 1,817 of record CACKQM010000010.1, read on the forward strand.
CACAAGCAAATTCAACAACTTCTAAGCCCCGAGTTAGTGAACCTTTTGCGTCCTCATAAACCTTTCCATGTTCATTCACAATTAGTTGTGTGAGTTCATCTGAATTTTTTTCAATAAGTTCCTTGAATTTAAACATGACTCTAGCTCTCACTAAAGAAGGTTTTACTGACCATTCTTGAAAAGCTTTTTTTGCTACTTCTACCGCACTATCCAAATCTTTTTTAGATGCGATTCTTACTTCTTTTTCTTGGTCACCAGTCGCTGGATTAAAAACTTTACCCTTTTTATCTGATGTTCCGGGAATTATTTTTCCACCTACAAAATGTTCAATTAATTTCATGAATAGGACCTTTTAGATTAAAAATTGTTATTAGTCTATTGTTTAAATATTAGCTGTTGCTAACATTTTTTTTATTTCAGCAATTGCTTTTGCAGGATTCAAACCTTTTGGACAAGCGCTAGTACAGTTTAAAATTGTGTGACACCTATAAAGTTTAAGTTCATCTGCCACCTTTTTTAATCTTGAATTTCTCTCTTCATCTCTACTATCTATGATCCATCGATAGGCTTGTAAAAGTACTGCTGGTCCTAGATATTTATCACCATTCCACCAATAACTTGGGCAAGAAGTTGAACAACACGCACACATTATACATTCATATGCGCCATCTAGTTTAGCTCTATCTTCTTTAGATTGAAAAATTTCTTTAGTTTCTGACTTTGAATTTGATTTTAACCATGGCTCAATTGATTGATATTGTTTATATAAACCATCCAAGTCACCTATTAGATCTTTTTTGACCTTAAGGTGTGGTAATGGATAGATATTGATATCACCATTTATTTCTTTGTGAGGAGTAGTACAGGCAAGGCCATTTTTTCCATCCATATTCATCGCACACGAACCACAAACTCCATGAGCACAAGATCTTCTATAAGCCAAAGTTGGATCTATTTCATTTTTAATTTTATTTAAAATATCTAAAACTTTCGATGGACAATTATCCATATCAACTTCGTAGGTATCAATTCTAGGATTTTCCTCTGTGGACGGGTCCCATCTATAAACATTTACTTTTCGAAGATTTTTTGAACCAGTTTTATCCTTAAAATATTTACCTTTCTTTACTTTAGAGTTGTCAGGTAAACCTATTTGAGCCATCAATAAACTCTTTCCTGAGGTGGAAAATATTGCACTTCATTAGTTAATGTTGATTTGTGTACTTCTCTATAACTAATTTTTGTATCTTTTCCGTCACACCAGGCAAGAGTGTGTTGCATAAATTTATTATCATCTCTTTTTGGAAAGTCCTCTCTTGCATGTGCTCCTCGACTTTCTTTTCTGTTATAGGCTGAATCAACTGTCACTACAGCTTGTCTGATTAAATTATCAAATTCTAAAGTCTCAACTAAATCAGTGTTAAAAATTAAAGATTTATCTTTAACTGATAAAGAGTCTAGCCCGTCATAAGTTTTTCTTATTTCATTAACACCTTCTTTAAGAGTTTTTTCAGTTCTAAAAACAGCACATTTAGACTGCATAGTCTTCTGCATTGACAACCTTAGTTCAGCTGTTCCGATATCACCTTGTGAATTTCTTATCTTATCAAATCGATCTAAGCATTTTTGGGTTTCTGTTTCACTGATTTCCTCATGTGGAGTTCCTGGTTTTATTAGTTCTGCTGCACGTTTAGCGGCTGCTCTACCAAAAACAACTAAATCAATTAATGAGTTTGAACCAAGTCTGTTTGCGCCATGAACTGAAACACACGCTGCTTCACCTATTGCCATTAAACCTGGAACAGTTTTTTCTGAACCATTTACAGTTAATACTTCTGCTTTATAGTTTGTTGGTATTCCACCCATATTATAATGCACTGTTGGAACAACCGGAATCGGTTCTTTAGTAACATCTACATTTGCAAATAATCTTGCAGCATCAGTTATACCAGGCAACCTACTTTCAATAATATCCTTATCTAAGTGACTTAAATTAAGATGCACATGATCTTGATCTTTTCCCACTCCTCTTCCTTCATTAATCTCAATTGACATTGATCTACTCACAACATCTCTTGATGCTAAATCTTTTGCTTTAGGGGCATATCTTTCCATAAATCTTTCACCCTTAGAATTAGTGAGATATCCTCCTTCACCTCTTGCGCCCTCTGTGATCAATGTACCATGACCATAAATTCCTGTTGGATGAAACTGCACAAATTCCATATCTTGCAATGGTAAACCTGCTCTTAATACCATCGCATTACCATCACCCGTACAAGTATGGGCTGATGTTGCAGAATAATATACTTTTCCATAACCACCTGTTGCAATTATAACAGTGTGAGCTCTAAATCTATGAATAGTTCCATCATTTAAATTCCAAGCAATTAGACCTTTGCAGGCTCCATCTTTCATTAATAAATCTAATGCAAAATACTCAATAAAAAATTCTGTATTATGTTTTAAAGCTTGTCCATACAAAGTATGTAAAATTGCATGACCTGTTCTATCAGCGGCTGCACAAGTTCTTTGTACAATTCCGTTGCCGTAATTTTTAGTCATACCACCAAATGGTCTTTGATAAATTTTTCCATCTTCAGTTCTGCTAAATGGAACACCGTATTTTTCTAGCTCTATTACAGCCTTTGGTGCCTCCTTACAGAGATATTCAATACTATCCTGATCACCTAACCAATCAGCTCCTTTAACTGTATCGTACATATGCCAACGCCAATCATCCTCACCCATATTTCCTAAAGCAGCAGAAATACCACCTTGCGCTGCAGAGGTGTGACTTCTAGTTGGAAAGACTTTTGAAATACAAGCTGTTTTTAAACCAGCCTCACTTAAACCAACCGCGGCCCTTAGACCAGAACCACCTGCTCCCAAGACTACCACATCGTATTCATGATCGATTATTTTGTAAGAACTCATAAGTTAATTAATAATATAATTGTAATTAATGGAATTACCACAGCTGATACGTACAAAAAACCATTTGCGACATTTTTGATTTTATAATCTTTTATATAATCCTCAAAAACCTCACTAATACTTAATGCTGAAAAGAAATATGCAGTAATAATAAATAAGCTAAATAAAAACTTAGATAATGGATTCGTAAAAAATTCCAATACTTCTGAATAGCTCTGATCATAAATACTTATAAAACTTAGAATAAACCAGGCCATTAACGGAACTAATATTGCTCCACTAATTTTTAAAAAAATCCATTTTTTTGTTGCAACAATCATTTCAAAATAAATTTTTTCCAATCAAATATAAAATTATAGTTAAAAAGATTGACCCTATGATTACTAAAAGACCAGTTATTTTAGTTGTCTTAAGTTCAAATCCATAACCTAAATCCATTATCAAATGTCTAATCTCACTTAAAATTTGAAAACAAAAAGACCAGGTCAAACCTAAAGTAATAAATTTTCCAATTTGAGAATTTAATAGTAAATTAACAGCCTCATAACTATTTTCACCTAATAATAATAAAGATGCCCACAAACAAATTAATGTAATCCCAATTATATTTATTATGCCCGTAATTCTGTGTGAAATAGATACTAAAGACGAAATATGCCATTTATAAACTTGTATGTGAGGGGATAATGGTTTTTTATTTTCCATGGTAATTGTTTTTAATTACTGTTTCTGCAATTTCTACTGCATTCAAAGCCGCGCCTCTCAAAAGATTATCTGAAACGATCCATAAGTTTAATCCATTTTTAATTGTTTTATCTTCTCTTATTCTTGAAATAAAAGTTTCATCCATTCCCTCTGCTTCAATTGGAGTTGAATAACCGCCATCATTTCTTTCATCAATAACTTTACAACCTTCAAAATTATTCAAAGCATCTCTTACCTTTTCCAGAGTAAAAGGTTTTTCAAATTGTAAGTTGACTGACTCAGAATGAGAAACAGAGATTGGTAATCTCACACATGTTGCCGTTAAATCAATTTTGGTATCTAAAATTTTTTTGGTTTCGTTCATCATTTTTAACTCTTCCTTAGTATAACCATCATCTGCAAATTGATCGATATGAGGGATGGCATTAAAAGCTATTTGTTTTGTAAAATTTTTAGATGATACTTTTTTACCATCTAAAACTAGTTTAGTTTGCTCAATAAGTTCATCCATGGGAGCTTTTCCACCTCCAGAAACTGATTGATAAGTAGACACGACAATTCTTTTGATAATAAATAGATCGTGTAAAGGTTTAAGAGCAATCACTAATTGAGCTGTTGAACAATTTGGATTTGCAACAATATTTTTTTTAATTTTTTTTAGATCATCTGAATTTACTTGTGGAACTATCAAAGGTACGTCTGGATCCATTCTAAAAAAACTAGAGTTATCAATTACCAAACAATTTTTGGCTGCTCTTTCTGCAAATTTTTCAGAAATTTTTCCACCAGCTGCAAAAAAAGCAATATTAACTTTTGAGAAATCAAAATTTTCTAAATCAAGGACATCTATTTCCTTACCTCTAAAACCAATTTTTTTTCCAACACTTTTTGAGGACGCAACTAAATATAAATTATCTATAGAAAATTCTTTTCTCTCCAAAATTTCCAATGTTTTTCTACCAACATTTCCTGTTGCTCCTACAATTGCAATATTCATGATCTAAGTTTTATACTAGATGAAAGGTAAATCGCAAACTTTAAGAGCTAGAGAATTTCCATCAATTTCTATTGTTCCGGACGAAGATGCTTTGCAATATGGTTCTTTTATCATTGCAATACCAATAACTTTTTTAAAATGAGGCGAGTAACAAGCGGATCTTAGTTCTCCAATTATATTTCCATCATTATTCTTGATGTTTAAAGAACTAGTTAAAAGAATCTTGGTTAAATCTATCTGAACACCCATTAGCTTTCTATCAATTCCTTTTTCTTTAATTTTTTTAAGTTTATCTTTACCTAAAAAGTTTATATCGGTCTCTAAATCGACATATTTATCAAAACCACATTGAAATGGATTGTCATTGTTATCAAAATCATTCCCATAAGAAAGTAAACCACTCTCAATCCTTTCGATTAAATTTGGACATCCAGGTCTAACATTGAATTCTTTACCAATTTCAAAAAGATGATCGTATAACTTCAAACCTGAGTTGGTGTTTTCAACATAAATTTCAAAACCACCTTGTTTTGACCAACCAGATCTAGCTATTAAATGTTTTGCCCCATTAAAAGTGAAATAATCAAATCCAAAAAATTTTAACTCTTTCATTTTTTCACCAAAAACTTTTTCCATTAAATCAAAAGATTTAGGACCTTGAACTGCTAAGATATCTACGATTGGTTCAAAAATTTTAACATCAAATTTATTTCCTGAAGCAAGACCTTTTGCAAAAAAAATTACATCAGAGTCAGCAATTGATATCCACCATCTATCTTCAGATAATTTTAAAATAACAGGATCATTTACCAAATTTCCATTTTCATCGATTAAAGGACAATAATAACATCTTCCTACTTTTGATTTCGATAAATCTCTACAAGTCATGAGTTGTACAAGTTTTGCAGCATCTTTGCCTGAAATTTCAACCTGTCTTTCTGCAGCTACATCCCAAATTTGAACATTCTTTTTTAAATGATCACAAGACTCCTCCAAGGAACCGAAAGCTGCTGGTAAAAGCATATGATTATAAACTGTATAAGCGGTAACACCTTGTTTCTCAATTCTAGAAGTATAGGGTGTACTTCTAACTCTTCTTGATTTTGCTATCGGATAACTTTTCATTTAATTAAAAATTCTAAAATCTTTTCTCTCATTTCAAATGCTTTTTCAATCATTATCATATGACCACAACCTTTAATTACATGAGTAGATGAGTTTTTTACTAAATTTGAAAATTTTTTCCCTGCATCTAAATTGATCATTTTATCTAACTCTCCGAAAATAAGTAATGTGGGAAGATCTAAAACTTTTGTTGCCTCTAACCCATTTGAGTAGTTATTACACGCATTTAAATCAACTGCTAAAATTTCACTAATATCTCTTGGGGACTGAATTATTTTTTCTACTGGATTACCACCAATAAATTTTTTTGAACCTTCATAACCCCATTTCATCATTAATTTTACAGCATCAGAGTCACCATTATTTGCAAGTTCTATTAAATCAGGATGAACTGGCATTTTATTTGAGCCGCCAACTAAAACTATTTTATTTAATCTGCTTTTATATTTAAAAGCATATTCAAGTATTTCTAAACATCCTTGAGAATGACCAACTAAAATCAAATTTTTTAATTGCAATTTTTTAAATACACTTTCTAGCCAATCAGCAATTTTTTCTATGGTATCTAAACATGGTCCATCTGAATTTCCATGACCAGGAAGATCGACAGACAATACATTGAAATTCTTATTCGAAAAAAATTGTTCAGTTAATGACCAAACTATGTGTGAAAGGCCACTTCCATGAAGAAATACTATTGTTTGTTTTTTTGGATCTATGCCTTGACCTGCATCAGATGCATGAATAGTTTTATTTTCTATTTCAAATATCAATCAATTACCTAAAATTTTTTTCTCAATTCAAATTTTTGAATTTTTCCTGTCGATGTTTTAGGTAGTTCACAAAAAACAACTTGTTTTGGCACTTTGAAACCTGCGAGGGTTTCTTTACAAAAACCAATTAATTCTTTCTCGGTTGTTGGTTTATCCTTTACCATTTCAATAAATGCACAAGGTACCTCTCCCCATTTTTCATCTGGTTTAGCTACAACGGCTGCAATAGATACTGAGGGATGTTTTGCAAGAGTATTTTCTATTTCTATAGAGGATATGTTTTCACCTCCAGAAATTATTATATCTTTAGACCTATCCTGGATTTTTACATATCCATCTGGATGCATAACAGCTAAGTCACCAGAATGAAACCAACCACCAGCCATTGCTTTATTTGTAGCATCCTTATCCTTAAAATAACCCTTCATGACTACATTTCCTTTAATCATTATTTCACCAATCGTCTTTCCATCTTTTGGAACTTCAGTCATTGTTTCTGGATCCATCACAGCAATCCCTTCTGTATTTGGATATCTAACTCCTTGTCTTGCTTTAATTTCGTTCTGCTTTTCCTCATCGAAGTCATTCCAAGCATCATTCCACGCACATTGAGTTACATGTCCATAAGTTTCAGTTAATCCATAAACATGCATAACTTCAAAACCAAGTTCTTTCATTTTTTTGAAAATTATACTTGGCGGTGGAGCTCCTGCAGTAAGGACGTATACTTTTTGCTTTAATTTTTTTCTATCAGACTCTGGTGCACCAGTTATCATATTTAGTACAATAGGCGCTCCACCAAAGTGAGTAACATTATGTTTGTCTATTAATTCAAATATTTTTTTTACATCTATATTTCTTAGACAAATTGTTCTTCCATTTAACATGGGTATTGTCCAAGGATAACCCCATCCATTACAATGGAACATTGGGACGATAGTTAAAAAATTAAGTCTGTTTGGCATGTTCCAGGCAACTGCACTACCTGTGGACATTAAATATGATCCCCGATGATGGTAAACAACGCCTTTAGGGTTTCCGGTAGTTCCAGATGTATAGCTCAATGATATTGCTTGCCACTCGTCATCTGGCATTTTCCAATCAAAATTTTCATCACCGGTATTTAAAAAACTTTCGTATTCTAGATCACCAATTTTTTCACACTTTGATTGGTCTGCAAATTTATCAACTATATCAATAATTGTGATTTTCTTTTTTAAAGTACTTAACGCTTTTTTAACTTCTATGTGTAATTGTCTATCAACAACAAGAACTTTAGCATCACTATGTTCTAAAATATAAGCAATAGTTTTAGCATCTAATCTTATGTTAATTGTATTTAATACTGCACCAGACATGGGAACAGAGTAATGTCCCTCAAAAATTTCAGGGGTGTTGAAAGCTAAAAATGAGACAGTATCTCCTTTATTAATTCCAATTTTATTAAGGGCGCTTGCAAATTTAATAGTACGTTTGTAAACATCAGCCCAGGTGTATTTACGATCTTCATAGATAATTGCTTCATAATCAGGATAAATCTCTTTTGCTCTCTTCAAAAAAGTCAAAGGAGTTAAAGGAACATAATTTGCACTATTCTTATCTAAATTAGTATCGTAATGACTCATTTAATTGAATTTAAAATTCATAATATTGGAGCTTCCAGAAATTGCTGATTTGTAATGTTGTTCAGCTCTTGGTAGAACTTTATCAAAATAAAACCTAGCGGTGTCAATTTTGTCATCATAAAAGTTTTTATTTTCATTATAATCTTTAAAACTTACCTCTAGTACTTTTATCCATGCATAAGCAATCGAAACAAATCCGAGAGTTTTAAGATAATCATTAGCAGCAGCACTTACATCATCTTTATCTGTTTTAGATTTCTCAATCATCCAATCACTAAATTTTTTTAATATATCTAAATAATTATTAAAATCTGAGATGAATGGTCTTATTTTTTCGTTGTTAGAATTACATTCATTTTTAACCTGATCTAAAAATTTATTAATTACATCCCCGTTCTTATTTGATAATTTTCTAAAAACTAAATCAGCAGCTTGTACAGAATTCGTACCCTCGTAAATTGGTGTAATTCTATTATCTCGATATAACTGTTCTATTCCTTGATCTTTAGTATAACCATACCCACCATAAATTTGCATTGCATCGCTAGTGATTTCCATTGCTAAATCTGTAAACAAGGATTTTACTACTGGAGTCATTAATGAGACATAATCAGATGCCTCCCGCCTAGCTTTTTCATCTGGATGATATAGGCTTACCTCAGTTTGTTGAGATAACCAAAAACATAAGGCTCTCTCGCCCTCAATAATAGATTTCATATTTAACAACGATCTTCTAATATCTGCATGCTCAATTATAAAATCAGCACCATTTTTAGATTTTGAATTATTCGACTTACCTTGCTTTCTTTCTTTTGCGTATGAAAGTGAATTTTGATAAGCAATCTCTGATATACCCAAACCCTGTATCCCAACAACGATCCTCTCAAGATTCATCATCGTAAACATTGCACTCAAACCTTTTTCCTTATCACCAATCATGTAGCCAGTTGCTTCATCAAAATTAAGAACACAAGTTGCTGATCCTTTAATTCCCATTTTTGTTTCGATAGAACCAGTTGATATTCCATTTCTTGGACCAACATTCCCATCTTCTTTTACAATAAACTTTGGAACTAAAAACAGACTGATACCTTTAGTGCCAGCCGGAGAGTCATCCACTCTTGCTAAAACCAAGTGAATAATATTTTCAGTTAAATCGTGATCACCAGAGGTAATAAAAATTTTCTGTCCAGTTAATTTGAATGTACCATCAGATTGTTTTTTAGCCTTTGTTTTTAGTAGCCCTAAATCAGTACCACATACTGGCTCAGTTAAGCACATTGTTCCACTCCACTTACCTTCTACAATTTTTGGTAAATATTTATTTTTTATTTCATCGCTAGCATGATGATTAATACAATTATAAGCACCAATACTAAGTTCACTATAGAGTTTAAAAGAAAGGCTAGCAGAGGATAGCATTTCATCAAAAAATGCGCTCACTGTTTTTGGCATACCTTGACCCCCATATTTTGGATCACATGATAAAGATGTCCAACCATCCTCAATATATTTTTTATAAGCCTCTTTGTAACCCGGAGGCGTTCTAACAACTCCATTTTCTAAAATTGCAGGATTTTCATCTCCAACTTTAGCTAATGGTAAAATTAAATTTTGATTTATTTTTGCTGCTTCCTGTAGAATGTCTTTTACTAAATCTGGGGTAACTTCTTTGTATTTTTCCAATTCATTATACTCTTTGTTGTTTCTTAGTTTTTCAAAAAGAAACATCATATCTTCAACGGGTGCAGTATAAGTTGGCATAATTTGATTTTAAAATAATTAATTAATTATTGCAATTTTGAAATGATCGCATCACCCATTTGTGATGTAGTCACCTCTTTTGTACCTTTTGATAAAATGTCTTTAGTTCTTAAACCATCATTTAATACATCCTGTACAGCTTTTTCCAGAGCTTCTGCCTCTTTATCTAAATCTAATGAATATCTCAAAGCCATAGCAAAACTTAAAATTGTAGCTATTGGATTAGCAATACTTTTACCAGCTATATCTGGAGCCGAACCATGAATAGGTTCATACATAGCCCTCATCTCTCCATCTTTATTTTTTGCACCTAAAGATGCAGAAGGTAAAAGACCTAATGATCCAGTCAACATTGAGGCTTGGTCAGATAACATATCTCCAAACAAATTATCTGTTACAATTACATCAAATTGCTTTGGATTTCTCAACAACTGCATAGCACAATTGTCTGCAAGCATATGACTTAGTTCAACGTCTTTAAATTCTTTATCGTGTAATGTCTGAACTTCTTCTTTCCAAAGTTGGCCTGCCTCCATAACATTTGATTTTTCACAAGAAGTTACTTTGTTTGATCTTTTTTTTGCTAAATCAAAGGCAACTCTAGCAACTCTTATAATCTCATTGCTTGTGTAAGTGTGAGTATTAATCCCTTTTCTTTCCCCATTTTCTATTGGTTTAATTCCTCTAGGCTCACCAAAATATATTCCTCCAGTTAACTCTCTTACAATCATAATATCTAAACCTGAAACAATTTCAGGTTTTAATGTTGAGGCATCAACTAATTGTTTAAAACATATTGCTGGTCTCAAATTAGCAAATAGTTTTAGTTCTTTTCTTAGTTTTAAAAGTGCTCTCTCAGGTTTTTTGGAAAACTCAACATTATCCCACTTTGGTCCTCCTACAGCACCTAACATAACAACTGCACTTTCTAATGCTTTATAAAAAACCTCATCTGTAATCGGTGTACCATGCTTATCGTAAGAGCATCCTCCCGCTAAATCTTCATCCATCTCAAAATCTAGAGACTTTTTATCATTGAACCAACTGATAATTTTTTTTACTTCACCAATAACTTCGGGACCAATACCATCTCCGGGAAGTAATAGTATCTTTCTCTTTTTTACCTTAATCACTTATAATCCATGGCTTAGAGCTTTTTAATTTTTGCTCAAAACTTTTTATCTTATCAGACTTATTTAAAGATAGCGCAATATCATCTAAACCTTCGAGAAGACATTTCTTTTTAAAGGAGTCTATTTTGAATTTAATTTCATTATTACCATAAACTATTTTTTCTTCTTTAAGATCTACTGAAATTTCCTCTTTTCTATTAGCATATTCAGATAATTCTTTTATTTTTTCCTCATCAACAATAATTGGTAAAATTCCATTTTTAAAACAATTGCTATAAAAAATATCAGCGAAACTGGAGCTAATTACACATGTAATACCAAAATCTAATAATGCCCAAGGAGCGTGTTCTCTTGAGGATCCACAACCAAAGTTTTTTCCTGCTATCAATATTTTTGAATTTGTAAATGGATCTTGATTTAATATAAAATCGCCTATTTTATTTCCATTATCATCATACCTCATCTCAAAAAACAAATTTTTTCCAAGTCCAGTTCTTTTAATTGTTTTTAAAAACTGCTTTGGGATGATCATATCAGTATCAATATTTACGATTGGTAAATATGCTGGAATACTTTTTAATGTAGAAAATTTTTGCATTAATTTTGATACTTTCTTACATCATCCAAATTCCCAGAAATTGCTGCTGCCGCTGCCATTCCTGGGCTCACAAGGTGTGTTCTTCCACCTCGACCTTGTCTTCCTTCAAAGTTTCTGTTTGATGTTGATGCACATCTTTGCTCTGGTTTTAATTTATCAGCATTCATTGCTAAACACATAGAACATCCTGGTTCTCTCCATTCAAAACCAGACTCTTCAAATATTTTATTTAAACCTTCTTGTTCTGCTTGTTCTTTCACTAAACCAGATCCTGGAACAACCATTGCATGAACATGAGAGGCAATTTTTTTATCTTTTAAAATCTTTGCTGCTTCTCGTAAATCCTCAATTCTTCCATTTGTGCAACTACCTATAAAAACCTTATCTATCTTAATATCTTTAGCAGCCATATCAGGTTTTAAACCCATATATTTTAGAGCTCTTTCAATAGAATTTTTTCTATCCTCATCCTTTTCATTGTCTGGGTTTGGTACTTTATCCTCAATAGTAATGACATCTTGAGGTGAAGTTCCCCAGGTAATCATCGGTGAAATTTCATTAGCTTGAAGACTTATTTCTTTATCAAAATTTGCACCATCATCAGATTTTAAACTTCTCCAGTACGCTAAAGCTTTGTCCCATTTTTCACCTTTGGGTGACATAGGTTTTCCCTCCAAGTACTTGAAAATTTTTTCGTCTGGTGCAATCAAACCTGCTCTTGCTCCACCCTCTATAGTCATGTTGCATATGGTCATTCTTTGCTCAACACTCAATGATCTGATTAAATCACCAGCATACTCAATAACACATCCTGTTCCACCTGCTGTTCCTATTCTTCCAATTATTTGTAAAATTACATCTTTTGAAGTAACACCTAACGGAAGTTTTCCATTAACATTTATTCTGAAATTTTTTGCTTTTTTTTGCACTAAAGTTTGTGTTGCTAGCACGTGTTCAACCTCTGAGGTGCCTATACCAAATGCTAAAGCACCAAACGCTCCATGTGTAGCTGTATGACTATCTCCACAAACTATAACTGTTCCAGGTTGTGTAAATCCTTGTTCAGGACCAATTATATGAACTATACCTTGACGCTTATCCTCCATTCCAAAGAGTTGGATATCAAATTCCTTACAATTTTTTTCTAATGTATCAACTTGAATTTTAGATTCTTTATCTGAAATACCATTGGTTCTATCAGTGGTTGGAACGTTGTGATCTGCAACGGCCAATGTAAGTTTTGGGTGTCTTACTTTTCTTTTAGAATTTCGTAAACCTTCAAATGCTTGTGGACTGGTCACTTCATGAACGAGATGCCTATCAACAAATAATAAAGCTGTTCCATCATCTTGCTGATCAACTAAGTGTTCTTTCCAAATTTTGTCGTAAAGAGTATTAGGCATTGAAAAAAAAATTATTTTTTTTCTGGAGAAGTTTCGAGTTTTTCTTCAGTTTTAGGTTTTGTTTTAACTTTGGCTGTTTCTTCTTTTTTTGGCTCTTCCTTAGGAGTTTCTTCTTTCTTCGCTTCTGCCTTAGTTACATCTTCTTTATTCTCAGATGGTTCTGTTGAAACAGGAGCTAAATTTTCTTCAGTTACTGTTTCTGGTTTTACATCTATATCAATACCAATCTTCTTTCTTATTTTTTCGGCAATTCTAGCTGATTTACCAGTTCTATCTCTTAAGTAATATAGTTTAGCTCTTCTAACTTTTCCTGAACGAATAACTTTAATTGAGTCGATTACTGTACCAAATAGTGGGAATGTTCTCTCAACACCTTCACCAAAAGAAATCTTTCTAACTGTAAAAGAAGAATTTAAATCTCTGCTTTTTTTCGCAATACATACTCCTTCAAAATACTGAATTCTCTCTTTTTTTCCCTCTGTAATTCTTACACCAACTTTTACAACATCACCTGGAAAGAATTCTGGAATCTTTTTTTCCGAAAGAATTTTTTTTACATTATATTGATTTATTTCTTCAATCGTTTTCATTTCAATATTTATCAAGTTAATCCTTCTTATATTTTTGCCACAAATCTGGTCTTCGGACGCGTGTTATAGCCTCAGATTGAGATAAACGCCAGTCTTTAATTTTGCTATGATCCCCTGATAATAAGACATCTGGTACTGATTTTTCCTCCCAAATTTGAGGTTTTGTATATTGAGGATACTCTAAAAGACCATTTTCAAAAGTTTCCTCCGAAGATGATTTATCATTACCTAAAACTCCAGGCAAAAGTCTTAACACACTATCAAGAACTACGAGAGCAGCTGTTTCCCCTCCAGAAAGCACATAATCTCCTATACTTATTTCCTCAATATTTCTTGTGGATAATACTCTTTCATCAACACCTTCGAAATGTCCACAAATTAAACTGAATGATTTTTCTTTTGATAAATCTTGAGCAAGTCTTTGATCAAATTTTTTACCTTTTGGCGAAAGATAAAAAATTCTTTCCCCCTTCTGGATATTTTTATCAATTGATTTTGCTAGTATGTCTGGTTTTAACAGCATACCTGATCCACCACCATATGGAGTATCATCAACAGTTTTGTGTTTATCTGTTGCTGCATCTCTTATGTTTACTACATTAAGACTCCATATCTTTTTAGCCATGGCCTTTCCATATAATCCTTTGTTTAACGGACCAGGGAAAATTTCTGGATAAAGTGTTAGCACTTGTGTCTTTAACATAAGTAAACCTTAAATTACTTTTTTTCCTCTTTTGGAGCTTCTGCTTTTGGAGCTTCTTCCTTTTTAGCTTCTGCTTTTGGAGCGTCTGCTTTTGGAGCTTCTTCCTTTTTAGCTTCTGCTTTTGGAGCTTCTTCTTTTTTTGCTCCATCTGTCGGTGCTGCGTCTGCTTTTGCTGCCTCTTCCTTCTTAGCATCATCAGACCCTTCTTTTTTTCTATCTTTTTTTGGAATAGCTTTTTGAGGATTGTTACCATTAGCAGGCATTGGCATTAACTCATTTTCACCCAAGATTCTTGCTACTCTTGTAGTCGGTTGTGCACCTTGGCCTAACCAATATTTAATTCTTTCAGCCTCTAATCCTATTCTTTCTTTTTTTTCTTTAGGTAATAGAGGATTAAAAAAACCAACTTTTTCTATGAAACGTCCATCTCTTGCAAAACGACTATCAGCTACAACAACTTTGTAAACTGGTCTTTTCTTTGTTCCACCTCTTGATAATCTAAGTTTTAACATTTACTCTCCTTTTTTATTTTAATTGATTAAATAATTCTGGTGGTATTCCTTTGTCAGACATACCTTTCAGATTTCCTTTAGACATCTTTCTCATCATTTCAGACATCATTTTAAATTGTTTTAACAATTTATTGATAGTGGCTGGATCAGTTCCAGAACCATTAGCAATTCTTTTTTTTCTAGAACCATCAATTATTTTTGGGTTCTCTCTTTCTTTTTTTGTCATCGATAAAATTATAGCCTCGTTCTTAGTGATAACACTCTCGTCAATACCCGCAGCATCCATTTGTGATTTAACTTTAGAAATACCTGGCATAAAAGACATGATTCCCTCTATTCCACCCATTTTTTTCATCTGTCTTAGTTGAGTTAAATAATCTTGCATTGAAAATTGTCCCTTTTTTAAATTCTCTTCTGTCTTTTTAATATTTTCTTCACCTAAATCTTGTGCTGCTTTTTCAACTAGAGATACAATATCTCCCATTCCAAGAATTCGGTTTGCAATCCTATCGGGATGGAACACCTCAAAATTTTCAATTTTTTCTCCTACCCCTAAAAACTTAATTGGAACCTCTGATACAAATTTCATACTTACCGCGGCCCCACCTCTGGCATCACCATCAGCTCTTGTTAAAATAATTCCTGATAAACCTACAGTATTTTTAAATTCTTTTGCAACTGATGCTGCTACTTGACCAGTTAAAGAATCTGCAACTAAAAAAGTTTCGGCAGGATTGATTATATTTTCAATCTGCTTTATTTCACTCATCATTTGAAGATCTATTTGTGTTCTGCCAGCTGTATCAAACAAGATAATGTCGGCACCATTTAAATTTGCAGCACTTATTGCTCTCTGACAAATATCTGCTGGTTGTTGACCTTCTATAATCGGTAAAGTTAAGATATCATTTTGCTCACCTAAAGATTTCAACTGTTCTTGTGCAGCTGGTCTATAAATATCTAAGCTGACCATCATTACCTTCTTTTTCTTTGTATTTTCTAGATATCTTGCAAGTTTAGCAGTAGTGGTAGTTTTACCTGAACCTTGTAGACCAACTAACATCATTGGCACGGGCGGAACGGCGTTTAAATTTACATCAATGTTTTTTTCACCTAATAAATTAACTAATTCGTCATAAACGATTTTTACAACCATATCACCAGGAGATGTAGATCTGATAATTTCTTGACCTAAAGCTTTAGGTTTAACTTTTTCAATAAAATCTTTTGCGACCTCAAGTGATACATCAGCCTCTAGTAAGGCTTGTCTAATAGCTCTGAGGCCTTCATCAACTTGGCTCTCATCAAGCGAAGGGGCTTTTTTCAAAGAGGAAAAAACTTCCTCAAATTTATTTGTTAAATTTTCAAACATATTTATTTCACACAGCAGTAATCGCACTAGTGGGCGAACCCTCGCTGACTAGTGTCGATCTCTTTGTTTCCAAAGACACCGCAAATTTAACGTTTTTGCGGAAACTGCCACAAACTATAATAGAGGTTCAAAAAGTCAATAAATAAGTTAAATAACTATATATGGATATCAGGGCTTTTAAAATGGATGGATTAGGTAATGATTTTGTAATAATTGATAATAGACAAAAGATTACCAATTTGACTAAAGATCAAATCATAAAAATTTGTGATAGAAATTTTATTGGCTGTGATCAATTAATATTTATTGAATCTAGCAAATCAAGTGATGCAAATTTAAAATTTTTTAATTCTGATGGAGGGGAGTCTGGTGCGTGTGGAAATGGTACTAGATGTGTTGCAAAATTAATCTCCGAGGAGACAAAATCTGAAAACATCATTTTGTCAACTTCAAATGGAAATTTAGAGTCAAAAATATTAGATAAAAACATTGTTACGACTGAAATTGGTAAAGCTAAATTACAATGGAACGAAATTCCTTTATCAGAAAAACTAGATACGAAAAATTTAAATATTAAGATTATTGATTCAAATAACAAAGAACATTCAGGTGGGACGGCAGTTAATGTTGGAAATCCACATATTGTTTTTTTTGTAAACGAAATTGAAAATTTTGATATTGAAAAAATTGGACCCAAAATTGAAAATCATAAAATTTTTCCAGAAAAATGTAATGTTACAATTGCTACAATAATTAATAAAAATTTAATTAGAGTGAAGGTATGGGAGAGAGGAGCGGGGCTGACCAAAGCATGTGGAACAGCTGCATGTGCAACAGCATTTGCTGGTAAATTAAATGATCTTACTGAAAATAAAACAGACATAGAATTTCAAACAGGTAAATTATCAATTCTTATAGATGATAAAAATTCAATCCACATGAAAGGACCCGTTTCAGAAATAAAAGAAATTGAGTTCAAACTATAATGGGAATTTTTGATAAATTTAAGATAGGCTTTAAAAAAAGTGCATCTGCACTGACATCTGGACTAAAAGAAATAATTATAAAAAAAGAGATTGACGATAAAAATTTAAATAAAATTGAAGAATTTTTAATTGAGTCAGATGTAGGTGTCGAGGCTGCGTCTGAGATCAAGGAAATCATTTCAAGTAAAAAAATCGATCCAAATAAAGATTTATCAACCGAGATAAATCTTATTTTAAAAGAATATATTATTAATCTAATGAAACCTTTAGAGAATAATTCTTTTTTTGAAAAAAAAGATAAACTCAATGCAACATTAATCTCAGGTGTGAATGGTGTTGGCAAAACAACAACTATTGGTAAAATAGGTAAAATTTTAAAAACTAATGGAAACAAAGTTATGTTTGCCGCTTCTGATACTTTTCGAGCAGCAGCTATTGAACAATTAGAAAATTGGGCAAATAAAATTGACGTTAAAATAACTAAATCATCTCAAGGTTCTGATCCAGCATCAGTCGCATATAAAGCAGTTGAAGAAGCAATCAAAAATAATTTTCACCAAGTATTAATCGATACTGCTGGAAGACTACAAAATAAAAAAAATTTAATGGAGGAATATAAAAAGATAGCCAATGTCACAAAAAAAATTGACCAGGATGCCCCTCACAACATTATTTTAGTTTTAGACGCAACATCGGGACAGAATGTAATTAATCAAGTGGAAGAATTTAACAAAATTATTCCACTAACTGGTTTAATCATGACCAAATTAGATGGAACCGCCAAAGGCGGTATTCTATTGGCGATAGCAAAAAAATATCAATTACCTATTATTGCTTTAGGCTTGGGCGAAAAAGAAGACGACTTACAATTATTTAATGCAGAAAAATTTGCTGAGGCTTTCACGCAGGTTAATTGATTAAATTACTCGAGATTAAAGGTTTATAAATACTACACTTATAATTATCTTTAAATTTATAATGCCCACAATCTTTAGAAAAAGACGAAATAATAAAATCAAATTTTCCTGTAGTGGGGTAAAGTTCAAGTTTCTTATTAAAAATATCATATTTAAAGTTTGCATTTAAGCTTTTAACTGCACTAATCATCACCAGTGTTTTATCATCTTTTAAAAGATAATAAGCAAAGTCGTCTGGAAATACAGGAAAGTCATATTCCTCTAAATGAAACTTGGCTTGAGAGGGAAACCAATCATAAGAAATCAATGGTGAAGAAGACTTTGTTGAATAATTATAGATATAAAGATCTTTTGGATAATCATTTATATAATTACTTTCTTCACCTCTAGCTAAAATCGATTTCTCTCTCCCCTTAAAATATAACGCAAATTTTTTATTGTGTGAGTCCATATGATCTATGTGAAATAAATCGTCAGGATAAAATGAATTATCTTTCGAAAAAGCAAAGCTTTTTAAAGTTATGAATAAAATTATAATAATAAAAACATTCTTCACTTTTTAAATTTAATCTTAAATCTTGAAAAATATTTGTTTAGAATATGGCTTAATTTAAATTAATCAAAAAAGAGTTTAGTGCTTTTACAAGACTCTCGTCATACTCCATCATATGATTGTCATATTTGGTAAAATACGAATATTTGGGTTCATTAGCTATCTCAAACATCTTTTTACCCATCTCAAAAGGAACAATTTGATCTTTTTCACCATGCATTATCAAAATTGGAGATTTAATATTTTTAATTTTGTTTTTATTTTCAAATTTATCTTTGAGTAAAAGACCAACGGGTATATATGGATAAAATTTTTTAGCCGCATCAATCATTGATGTGAATGGAGTTTCTAAAATAACACCTGCAAACTCTTTGTTCTGGGATAAATGTGTTGCAACTCCTGTTCCTAATGATTCTCCATAAATTACTATATTTTTTTCATCTACACCTTTTTTGACCAACCATTTAATTGCACTTTCACCGTCCTCATATAATCCAGACTCTGATGGTTTGCCCTCGTTACCACTAAAACCTCTCCAAGCAATTATTAAAAAATTAACACTCATGTCTCTAAAATGATTTAATTTATGAATTCTATTTTCTAAAGATCCAGCATTTCCATGGAAAAATAGAATTGTTTTATTTTTCTTTATATCTTTTTCATGATACCAACCCAATAAATCTAATCCATCTTGGGTTGGGACTTTTACTTTTTCAATATAAACTGAGAGTTTGTCATCAAAATAATTATTTTCATCAGGATGATACATTAAGTTCCTTTGATAAAAATAAAGAAATACTAAGAGAAATAGGTAAACTAAAATTGTTAGTTGTAAAAATAATAACAAACTATTCCTAAACCTTTTTAACATTATTTTTCTTTGCTAAATATACGCCAAAAAATACCAGAATAGTCCCAATAATATGGTAATTTTCAAATTTTTCGTCAAATAAAAAGTATCCATAAATTGCACCGTAAACTGTAAAAACATAAAGCGTAAAGCCAGTTAAAGATGCACCTAATTTTTTTTGAGCTATAGTATAAAGTGTAAAAGCAATTATCCCTGGCGATATAGCAGCAAAAATCACCCATAAATAAAATTCTGTTACAAATATAGTCTCTTTATAAAATAATTCCTCGCCAACATAAAAGGGTAACAAACTTAAAGCACCAAAAAAGGAAATCATGGCAAATCTATCGAAAATTTTTAATTTTGATTTCCAATAAAATAAATAAATAGAATATAAAGCCCAACCAACTGCAGCAGCTAACATCCATAAATCACCAATTGTAAATCTAAGATTAATTAATAAATCAATATCGCCTTTAATAATAATGACAAAAACACCAATCAAACAAGCAATTAAACCAATTACCTTTGTCAAATTTATTTTTTCTTGAAAAAAGAAATATGAAATCAAAATAATAAAAACTGGAGAGGATGTGTAAATTATCCCCATATTAGTTACAGTTGTTGTCTCACCAGCTAAAAAAGGGAAAGCGCCACATACACCACATCCCATTGACCCTAAAAAAAATAATTTTTTATATTCCTTTTTAATTATGTGAAAATTATTTTTTAAAGTTACATAAGTGAATGGTAATAAAATCAAAAAAACTACTGTCCAACGCCAAAATGCAAGTGAAATAGGCGGAACAAATTCAACACCGCCTCTAGCAACAACTAAGTTACTAGCCATAAAGATTGGTTGTATAAATAGTAATGATAATGGAAATATATCTGTCTTAATATTTTTCAATTTAATTGATATTAATCTTTATCAAAAAAGGCTTCGTATATCATCATGATGATAGCTGCACCCATTAAAAGATAAACTGGAATAACATCCAAGAAGCCTATCATCATTGATCTTGTCAAAGTTGTAGCTAAACCAATTAAAAAGAAAACTGCAAAAGATAATCCTATGATTGTAGTAATTTTATTCATTTTATTCCTGACATTCTTTTTCTAACCAATTAGCAACTCCTAGAAATCTATGATCATCATATTTATTGCCAATTAATTGAACCCCTAATGGTAAATTATTTTCTCCTTCAAGTAAAGGTAACGAAATACATGGTGTACCAAGATAAGACCAAACTTTATTAAATTCTGCTGTTCCTGTACTTTTTAAACCCTTTGGTGCAACACCTGGGCTAGCTGGTGACAAAACTCCGTGATAATCCTCAAAAACTTCCTCGTAAGACTCATAGCCTCTTTTCATAAAATCAATTGCTTCTGCGTATTCTTTCGCGGAATGTTTATTGCCTTTGATAATTGCATCTTGCATATACTTAGACAATTTCTTTTTAAATTTTTTAAAATACACTGAAAAATTATTGGCTAAATCAGTCTCATGAATGATTTGGTGATACTTGTGAATATCCTTAAAATAAGAAGGTGTATCAAAAATCTCGATATTTTTTTTGAATGAATTAATAAAATACTCAAATGACTCTCTAGACTTTTTATCTATTAATTTCCAATGTTCAGTTTTATAAAAAATAAATTTAGGATCAAATAAAGGTCCTTTTTTTGTTTCAGATAAAATATTGTCTGTTGAGTAATGTATAGTTGCTGGATCAAATTTATCTTTTTTTATCAATACTTTTGCCAACATAGCCACATCCTCAACTTTTCGGCCAAAAATTCCTATATGATCTAAACTGTAAGAAGTTCTTAAAACACCATTTCTAGATATCAAACCATAACTAGGTTTATAACCCACAACGCCACAATAGGATGCTGGTCTAATAATGGATCCTCCAGTTTGTGATCCAATTGATGCAGGTGCCATAAACGAAGCCACTGAAGCAGCTGATCCGCTTGAAGAACCACCTGGTGTTCTTGTTTTATCATGTGGATTTGTGGTTGCCGGGGGTCCTAAATAAGCAAGTTCTGAGGTTGCTGTTTTACCCATTACAATCGCTCCGGATGCATGAAGCAGATCAATTATTTCAGCATTTTGTGAATATGATTTACCTTTTCTAATAACTGTTCCACATTCGGTTGGCATATCAACTGTCCCAATAATGTCTTTAACCGCAATAGGCACTCCATGAAGTGGACCAATTGGTTTACCAGATCTTCTATGATCGTCAGCTTCTGCAGCTTTTTCTAATAAAACTTTTTTATCGAAATGGGCCCAAGCCTTTATATCTTTGTCAAATTTATTGATTCTCTCGATATACTTTTCACAAACATCAACAGAAGTGAGTTGAGCATCTTTAATTTTTGTAGCAAGTTCTTCAAGACTTAAAGAAAATATATCTGTCATCTAAAATTAATTTGCAAATAATGTCTCTGGTAACCAAAGTGCTATACCTGGAAATAAATACATTAGAACCATAGCTAAAATCACAATACCTAAAAATGGCATTATTCCTCCAAAGATCTGCATCAATTCAACATTCTTTGATTGAACTCCCTTTAGATAGTAAGCAGACATTGCCATGGGGGGTGTCAAAAATGAGGTTTGTAAATTTAGAGCAATCAACATTGCAAAGAAATACGGATTTACTCCAAAAAATTCGACTAATGGTAAAAATATTGGTACAAAAATAATTAATATCTCCGTCCACTCCAATGGCCAACCTAATAAAAATATAATCAATTGTGTAATTACTAAAAATTGCCAAGGCTGTAAATTTAGAGATTTAAAGAAATGTTCGAAAACCTCGTGGCCTCCAAGATAAGAAAATACAGAAGCAAATGTCCACGATCCTATGAAAAGCCACATGATCATTGCAGTTGTTTTAGCTGTCAAAAAGACAGACTCTTTAAAATTTTTCCACTTAAGGGTTTTATAAAAATATGAAAGCACCAACGATCCAAATGCACCAACGGCTGCAGCTTCAGCAGGTGTTGCTATTCCAGCTAAAATTGTACCTAGAACTAAAATTATCAATGAAAATAAAGGTAAGAAGGAGACAAGAACCTCTTTAAGAATTACTGCTGTAGGAGGTATTTCCTCAGCTGCAGGTTTTGGCGCTATCGAAGGATTTAACCAAGCTCTGAACACTGCGTATGCAATGTAAAGTCCTGCTAACATCAATCCTGGAAAAATAGCAGCTGCAAATAACCTTAGTGGTGATAGTTGAGCAATTACAGAGTAAACGATCAACATAATACTAGGTGGAATTAAAATTCCTAAACATCCCCCTGAACAAATTATTCCAGATGCAAATTTTTTATCATAACCAGCTTTAATCATAGCAGGCCATGCTAGTAGTCCCATTAAAGTAACAACTGCACCTATAATACCTGTTGCTGTTGAAAATAGGGCACAAGTAATCAGTGCTGCAACTGCCATTGATGCAGGAAGCTTATGAGATGCTAATCTAATTGCAAAAAATAGTTTTGCTACAATACCTGCTCTTTCAACTAAATATCCCATGAATAAAAAAAGCGGGACAGCAGTAAGGACATTATTATCCATAACAGTGTAGGTGTTTTGAACAAAAAGTTGGAATATCCTATTATCAAAAAGATGTTCCATCTTAGTTGGATCAAAGTAAGCATAATATCCAAAACCTAGTCCCATCGCCATTAAAGTAAAGGCAATCGGAAAACCTAATAGTACGGCAAATAAAAATATACCCATCATCATAATTGCCACTTCAGGATTTGTTAGACTAAATAACATCTTCTTTATTTCCTTCTTGTGAAGTTCTCATTAATACTTTTTCAGTTTCTTCGGCATCACGCTCTGTTCCTCTTTCTGGCCAACTACCAGTTTTAATACATATAATACATCTGAACACTTCACCTATTCCCTGAAGAGTTAACAGACTTCCAGATAAAGGTATTAAAGATTTCGCCATATAAATTTGAATTTGAGCTGGACTATTCCAACTTGTTTCTTTTATTTTCCAAGCTAGCGCAGCATACTCGTAACCATAAAAGGCTAATGCAATTACACCAGGGAAAAAGAAAATAAAATATAAAACTATATCTATCCAAGCTTGTACTCTTTGAGAAAATAATCTGTAAATGACGTCTCCTCTTACATGTGCCTCGGTACACAAAGTATATGCACCAGCCATCATAAAAATTGCACCATACATTTGGAGGCTAAAATCGAAATTCCATAAAGTTGGTGCATTTAAAGCATATGCCATAAAAACTTCATAGCACGTTCCACCCATTAAAATTACAATACACCAGGAAAATGCTTTACCCATTGAGACGCTTAATCGGTCGGCAAATTTTATATAAGATCTCATCATAGATATAGACTCTTATTGAATTGTTTTGAATTAATCAAATAAAAAGGGGGCCGAGGCCCCCTCATTAAAATTTATGAAAAGTTAATTATAACTTAACTTTTGCTATTGGACCAAACTCATTTTCATACGCAAGTTTGTAATTCGGCTGATTCATCAGCAAGTATTTCATTACTCTCTTCGCATACGCTTTCTGAGAATCTACGATTTTCTTAAAGAAAGGATCTTTCTTATTGAAATCACCGATTACCTTATCCCAACCTTTTAATTGTTGAGCTAAGATTTCATCAGAAGTTTGGTAAACATTTACTTTATGCTCATTCATTAACTTAGCTAAGTCAGCTGAGTATCTTACTAAAGCTTTAAAGTAGTTATCACTATTTGCAGCATAAGCAGCATTTTTCAATATTGCTTGGTGTGCAGGTGATAAACTATTATATGTTTTTTTGTTAACTGGTATTTCAAACATCTCTTGAGATTGGTGGAAGCTTCCTAAGTGATAGTGCTTAGAAACATCTTGCATACCAAACTGAGAGTCTGAAGTAGGGTTGTTAAACTCAGCAGCTTCAATCAAACCAGTTTTCATCGCTGGCTGAATTTCACCACCTGGTAATTGTCTAACTACCATTCCCATTGCAGTTAAAACGTTAGTCGCTAAACCAACAGTTCTGTACTTCATACCTTTAACATCAGACACTTTAGTTACGTTCTTTTTGAACCAACCAAAAGGCTGAGCTGGCATAGGCATATGGAAAAAACCAACATAATCGAAACCAACTTTTGCAAGTGTTTCGTCATATAATTTTCTTCCTCCACCATACTCCATCCATCCCATAACTTCTTGAGATGACATTCCGTATGAAGGACCAGTTCCAAATAATGATGCAGCAGGGTTTTTACCATACCAATATGCAGTCACCCAGTGACCCATATCTACTACACCGGAACTAACCGCTTGTCCGATTTCTGAAGTCTTTACAACTGCTCCAACCGGTTGAAGATCAATCTGAAGAGATCCTCCAGACATTTCTTTAACCATGTTACAATAGTCTCCAGCCATTTCGAAAAAGATGTTAGCTCCACTTGGCCATGCAGCTTGCATCTTTAAAGTTGTTGCTGCATTTGCCTTCACATATGGCATTGCAACAGCGGCTGCAGCTATAGCACCAGTCTTAGCAGCAGTTTTAAAGAACTTACGTCTTGAAGATGTTTTCACCTTCAATGATTTATTTTCTTTAGTCATTATTACTCCTATTAAAGTTAATTAACTTGATTAATTAAAACATAGAATCAGATTAGAGTCTTTCTAAAAAAAGGCGTAGATGTCGCAATAGTTGAATTAAATTCAATCCAGAGTAGAATTAATTTACTTTGTTTTTACAATTTCCTGTTTTGAAAAACTCATCAATATTATCAATTGCTAAGTTAGCCATTGCAATTCTTGTATCCTTTGTTGCACTTCCTAGGTGTGGAAGAATAAATGCTGACTTAATTTTATTATAACCAGGATTTAAGTTTGGCTCATTTTTATAAACATCTAATCCAGCTGCATATATTTTTCTTCGATTCAATGCATCAATCAAGGCTTCATCATCGACTATATCTCCTCTAGCAACATTAGTAATTACTGCTCCTTTAGGAAAATATTCAACGGTTTCTTTGTTAATCATGTTTTCTGTTTCTTTAGTAGCGGGACAACAAATTGATAGGACATCAGAAACCGAAAAAAGACTTTTAATATTATCATGATAAATCGCTCCCTGTTCTTTTTCATCACTTAACTTTGATCTATTGTGATAATGAATTATCATGCCTAACGACTTTGCAATCTTTGCAATTTTTTGTCCTATTCTTCCCATGCCTAGAATACCAAGTCTGGAGCCTGTCAATTGCTTACCTATTAAATAGTCTGCTGACCACTTCCATCCACCTTCTTGAGCAGATACTATTCCTTCAGAGGCTCTTCTGCATGCGCCTAAAATTAAAAGTATCCCAATTTCAGCTGTCGCATCAGATAAAACCTCAGGAGTATTGGTAACTGCAATGCCTCTTTTTTTTGCAGCATCTAAATCAATATTTCCGAATCCAACTGCAAAATTTGAAATAATTTTTATCGTGTCTGGCAATTTGTTGATTGTTTCTTTATCCATTTTATCTGTGAGAGAAGATAAAATTCCATCACATCCTTTACTCATTTCTATTACTTTTGACTGAGAGTATAGCTCATCATTATTATTGAATATTGGATCAAAAGTTTTAGTGGCTTTATCCTCACTCTCCTTAATTAATTTTCTAGTGATTAAAATTTTTTTCATTAAAATATAGAATTAACTAATTTAGATCGAATATCTTGCCAGGATTCATTATATTATTTTGATCAATGCTCCTCTTAATCAATTTCATTAATGGAATGTTGTCAGCATGTTCTTTTAAAAGATATTCTTTTTTATGTAACCCAACTCCATGTTCTCCGGTAATTGTACCTTTCAATTCAAGTGCTTTGTTAATTAATAAGTCGTTAAATTCTCTTATTTTTTTGTATGTCTCTTTGTTTTCAGGGTCAAAAGGCAAAAGCACATGAAAGTTTCCATCGCCTAAATGACCTACCATCGGAGCTCTTAATCCAAATTTTTTTGCCTGCTCTTCTGCGTAATTTACACATTCAGTTATATTTGAAATTGGTAAACACACATCAGTCGAATAAACCCTCCCATTATTTATCAATGCTTTAACAGAATAATAAACATCCCATCGTGCTTTCCAAAGCTTATTTCTCTCTTCTAAATCTTTTGCCCATTTAAAAGAACTTCCATTATTATCTTTTGAGATTTCTTCAACAATTTTAATATTTTCATTATTAGATGCCTCGGATCCATGAAACTCAAAAAATAAAGTTGGGACTGCTTCAATATCTTTCAATTTAGAGTAATTAATACTAATTCCCATTTGATCTTTGTTTAGCATCTCAATTCTAGCTATCGGGACTCCATATTGAATAACTTGTTGAGCAGTTTGAACTGCATTTTCTAAAGTTGGGAAATGACAAACTGCAGACATAATGCTTTCTGGTATTGGCGATAATCTCAATTGAACTTCTGTAATTATTCCTAACGTTCCCTCAGAACCTATAAATAAATTGGTTAAATTATAACCTGCTGATGTTTTTTTAGTTCTGCTACCAGTATTCACAATATCTCCATTAGGCAAAACAACTGTAAGTCCACTAATTACAGTTTTCATTGTTCCATATTTTACAGCCATTGTCCCTGAAGCTGATGTTGAAGCCATTCCTCCAATTGCTGCATTAGCACCAGGATCAATTGGGAAAAAAACTCCATCTTCTCTCAAATAATCATTTAATTGCTCTTTAGTTACACATGCCTGAACTCGACAATCAAAGTCCTCAACATTTACGCTTAAAATTTTATTCATTTTTTCAAGACATATAGTTATGCCTTTTTCATTACCTACAACATTACCTTCTAAGGATGTTCCTGTTCCAAAAGGTACAACAGGAATTTTGTGCTCATTACATAAACGGAGCACCTTAGAGACCTCTTCATTTGTTTCAGGAAAAACTACAGCTTTAGACAAAACGGGATCATAAGTATCCTCACCTCTAGCATAATTTGCTCTTGTTGACTCAGAGGTGGAAAATCTTCCATTAAAAATTTTTTTAAACTCTGCTTGGACTTGCTCGTTCATTAAAAGAATATTAGTAAAAATTTTATCAAAAATACAGCTTATTTAGTAAGCATTTTCTTTATGTTTTCTAAGGCCTGTAAAATATTATCTCTTGATGCTGCAAAACTAAATCTTACGTAATCATTACAAGTTTTACCAAAAGCAGTTCCTGGCACTATTGCTACTCCAGCCTCATGCATTGCTTTTTTACAGAATTCAGATCCATTCATTCCTGTACCAATTACTTTTGGGAATGCATAAAATGCTCCTCCAGGTAAACTGCACTCCACTCCTGGAAGTTCATTTAACCCCTGATGAATTAAATTTCTCCTCAGAGTAAACTTATCTAACATATCTTTGATGGAGTCATCGGGGCCATCTAGTGCAGCAATACCAGCATATTGTGCAGCAGCATTTACACATGACACGCTATTAATTAATAATTTGTTTACGTGCTCAATAAGTTCTTTAGGCCAATAACTCCAACCTAATCTCCATCCCGTCATCGAATAAGCTTTACTCCAACCCTCTAATACAATTAATCTATCTTTTAAATTTGGATAATGGAAAAAAGAAGGCATTTCTTTGTAGTCAAAAATTTGTCTACTATAAATTTCATCACTTAAAATAGTAACATGAGGATGTTTTTCTAACTCCTTTGCAAAATAGTCGATTACAGGTTTCTCAACAAAACTTCCTGTTGGGTTATTTGGATTAATTAAAATCAGTAATCTTGTTTTTTTAGTTATAAGAGATAAAATTTTATCTGGATCAAATTTAAGATCTTTATCTTCAGTTAAATCATAAGGGACAGGCGTTGAACCTGTATAATTAATCATAGACTCATATATTGGAAATGCAGGTGTAGGATGGATTATTTCTACTCCCGGTTCTCCGTAACATTGTATCGCGTAACTCATTGTAGGTTTACCACCCGGCATGATTAAAATTCTTTCAGGATCTATCTCAGCTTTATAACGTTTCTTAATCCATCTTGTTACCGCTTGACGACACTCAGGTATTCCATTTGACATCACGTATCCGTGATGACCATCATCCAAAGCTTTTTTTGCCGCTTCAACAACATGTTTAGGTGTTTTAAAATCTGGTTGTCCTAGACCTAAATGGATCATCGGCTTACCTTGGGCCTCTAATTTCTTTGCCTCTGCTAATACCGAAAAAGCAGACTCTGTTCCTAATCTATCTAAACTCTTTGCTAGTTCCATAACTTTTATATTTTATTAGAAGTTCTATAAATTAATTTTGAACTATTCAACTCTTTTAGGTTCTTACATCCCATTAAAACCATATTTCTATTGATTTCCTCGTGCATATTTTTAAGTAAATGCTCAACACCTTGTTGTCCTCCTGCGGCTAAAGAGAACAAAAACATTTTACCAAAACTACAGGCTTTTGCACCTGCAGCGATTGCTTTTAATACATGAGTTCCTCTTCTAACTCCCCCGTCTAATATGATTTCCAATTTATCTCCAACTGCATCTGAGATTGCTTTGACTTGATCGAATGGCGATCTTGATCCATCAAGTTGTCTGCCACCATGATTTGAAATCATGATTGACGTGCAACCAATATCTATTGCTCTTTTCGCATCTTCAACGGACATAACACCTTTAAGTGCAAAGGGTCCATTCCATTTCTTCACACAATATTCTGCGTCCTTCCAGTTCATTGCTGGATCGTATTGTTCATTAATGTACTCTATAACTGATTTTGCAATATTGGTGCCCTTATCTGTTTTTGTAGCCACATTTGCTAATTTAAATTTCCCATGTGTAAGATAATTAAATACCCAACTAGGATGAAAAGCAAAACTCATTAAACTTTGTAAAGTTAACTTTGGAGGGGTTGTAAAACCTGTTCTATGATCCCTTTCCCTGTTGCCTGCTACTAAAGTATCTACAGTTAAACACATTCCATCAAATCCTGATCTTCTACAACGATCAATTAAATCATCAGTGATTGATTGATCTTTGTGAACATAAAGTTGAAATAACTTTGGTCCACCTGAAATATTTGAAATTTCTTCTATAGTGTTATTTGCCATCGTAGACATACTGTAAAATGTTCCAAACTTATCAGCTGCTCTAGCAGATGCTTTGTCACCGTCATGATGATAAAGTCTCTGCATGGCACATGGTGATAAAAAGAGTGGCATATCAATTTTTTTTCCGAAAATAGTTGTTGAGAGATCTGGTTTTCCAACACTTGCTAAAATATTAGGAACTAAATCGCATTCATCAAAAGATTTTGTATTTCTTTTGAGTGTTATTTCATCATCTGCACCACCATCAATATAGTGAAATATTGGTGAAGGTAATTTTTTTTTTGCAAGTTTTCTAAAATCGTCAAAATTATAACAATTTTGTAAACTCACTATTTTCTAAATCTAAGATTATTTCTATTAAGATCTGAAATTTTTGTACATCCCATGAGCTTCATATCTCTAACTAACTCAGATTTATACAACTCCAGAGCTCTTTCGACGCCTGGTTGGCCTGCTGCTGCAAGCGCATAAAGATAAAGTCTTCCACCAGAACATGCTTTTGCACCAAGAGATAATGCTTTAAGCATATGTGTTCCTCTATGAATTCCTCCTTCGCATATAACATCAAGTTTATCTCCAACTGCATCAACAATTTCTGCGAGCTGATCAAATGGTGATCTCGATCCATCAAGTTGTCTGCCACCATGATTTGAAACCATTATACCAGTACATCCAATATCAACTGCTTTTTTAGCATCTTCTACACTCATTATTCCTTTAAGTGCAAAATGACCTCCCCATTGAGAACAAAGTTTTTCAGCATCTTTCCAATTCATTGATTGATCTAACATTGTTGAAAAATAATTTCCTATGGAAGAGTTTGTACTTGTACCTTCTTTTACAAAGTCTTGGAGGTGAGGTAATTCAAATTTACCTTTTGTTAAATAATTTATTCCCCACATTGGTTTAGTCGCAAAACTAAATAAGCTTGATAAAGTCAATTTCGGCGGAGAGGTAAAACCAGTTCTTAAATCTCTTTCACGATTTCCTCCTGTAATGGTATCGACTGTTAGAGCCATTACATCAAATTTAGCAGCCTTAGCTCGCTCTAAACAAGAGTCATTTAAACCTCTGTCTTTGTGAAAATAAAACTGAAACATTTTGGGTGTATCAATCAAAGAGGATATTTCCTCTACGCTAACAGTTGCTAATGCAGAAACACCAAACATTGTATTAAATTTTTTAGCTGCTTTTCCAACTGCTCTTTCACCATCATAATGAAAAAG
>CACKQM010000011.1:0-26738 GCA_902602295.1 uncultured Pelagibacteraceae bacterium
ATAAATTAATAATTCTAATAACCATGGGGGAAATACAATAATTATGAGTACTGAAAATTTCAAAAACAAGTCTTTTAAAGCTAATCAAATGAGCAAATGTCCTTTTACCGGTGCAGGAACACCTGCAAAGTTTTCTGCAGGAAGAGGTCAAACTGTAAGAGACTTTTGGCCAAATAGTTTAAATCTTAAAATTCTTAGTCAGCATTCAAATTTATCTAACCCTATGGATAAAAAATTTAATTATGCAAAAGAATTTAAAAAACTTAATTACAAAGCATTAAAAAAAGATTTAAGAAAATTAATGACAGACTCCCAAGAGTGGTGGCCAGCAGATTATGGTCATTATGGTCCATTATTTATTAGATTAGCTTGGCATGCCGCAGGAACTTACAGAACTGGTGATGGTAGAGGTGGAGCAGGAACAGGTAATCAAAGATTTGCGCCACTTAATTCTTGGCCAGATAACGTAAACTTAGATAAAGCCAGATTACTTTTATGGCCTATTAAAAAGAAGTATGGAAGAAAAATTTCATGGGCAGATTTATTCATACTTGTTGGAAATGTAGCTTTAGACTCAATGGGTTTTAAAACTTTTGGTTTTGGAGCTGGCAGAACTGATATTTGGGAACCAGAGGATGATATTTATTGGGGTTCAGAAAAAGAAATGTTAGGTGTGGAAAGATATAGTGGAAAAAGAGATTTAGAACAGCCATTAGGAGCTTCACATATGGGTTTAATTTATGTAAATCCGCAGGGTCCTGATGCTAATCCAGATCCAAAACTAGCAGCGCATGATATTAGAGAGACATTTGGTAGAATGGCTATGAATGACTATGAGACAGCAGCATTAGTCGCTGGAGGACATACGTTTGGAAAATCTCATGGTGCAGCATCAGAGTCGTATAAAGGACCGGATCCTGAGGCTTCAAGACTTCAAGACCAGTCAACAGGATGGAATAGTGGATATAAATCTGGAAAAGGTGTTGATACAATAAGTAGTGGTATTGAGGGTGCTTGGACTCAAAATCCAATTCAATGGGATATGGGTTATTTGGATTGTTTATATGGACATGAGTGGGAGCTTACAAAAAGCCCAGCTGGTGCTCATCAATGGACTCCGAAGAAAAATGGGCAAGAGATTAAAATGGTTCCTGATGCACATCAAAAAGGTGTGCTTCATCCACCAATGATGCAAACAACCGACATATCGATGAAAGTTGACCCTAGCTATGGACCTATCACTAAACATTTTCATCAAAATCCAAAAGAGTTTCACGATGCTTTCGCGAGAGCATGGTTTAAATTAACTCACAGGGATATGGGACCAAGAGTTTGCTATCTTGGTAGTGAGGTTCCAAAAGAACAACTTATTTGGCAGGATCCAATTGATAAACCTAAATATAAACTTAAATCAAACGATATCAAAGATTTAAAAAATAAAATCTCTAAATCAAAAATATCAATTTCAGATTTAGTTTCTACTGCATGGGCTTCAGCATCTACGTTTAGAGGCTCTGATAAAAGAGGTGGTGCGAATGGTGCAAGAATAATGTTGGAACCACAAAAAAATTGGAAAGTTAACAATCCAAAAAAATTATCGGCTGTAATTAAAGCTTTAGAAAAAATTAAAAGCAAATTCGATAGTAAAAAGAAAAATGTCACAATGGCAGACTTAATTGTACTGGCTGGTGGTGTTGGTATCGAAATAGCTGCAAAAAAAGCTGGCTATAAAGTCCAAGTTCCATTTTCAGCAGGAAGGGGAGATGCAAGACAAGATCAGACTGATATTAACTCATTTGATCTTTTAGAACCGCAAGCAGATGGTTTTAGAAACTACCTAAATGGTGGAGCTTCGAATGTTTCAGCAGAGGAAAAACTGGTTGATAAGGCTCAATTAATGGGTTTAACAGCTCCAGAAATGACCGCACTTGTGGGTGGTATGAGAGTATTAAATACAAATTTTGATGGCTCAAAACATGGTGTTTTTACTAACAGACCTGGTTCTCTTACTAACGATTATTTCATAAATCTTTTAGACATGAATACGACTTGGAAAGAGGAAGATAAATCTGAACAAACATTTATTGGTAAAGATAGAAAAACTCAAAAAACGAAATGGAAGGCGACAAGAGTTGATTTAATTTTTGGTTCAAATTCTCAACTAAGAGCTCTAGCAGAAGTTTATGCATGTGAAGATTCAGGTGATAAATTTGTTAAAGATTTTATCGCGGCATGGGTAAAAGTTATGAATTCTGATCGATTTGATTTGAAATTAAACTAATTCTATAAAACAGGAAAAAAAATATGGGAACAGCAAATTTTGAGGACTTCTACGAAGTTCCTAATCTCAATTTTGATATATCAAAGTTAAGAAATGATTTGGATAAAGTTTTAAAAGCTAAAAAATTCAATTCTCCTGGGGTTACCCACTTTGGTGCAATACCATTAAACCAAATTCCAAACGATAGAAGTTCTATTGAGGGAAATAATATAAGAGGAAAATATTGGACAATTGCCGATGAAACTGGAAAAGAAGTTTCTCGAGATGTTGATATAGATGAGTCAAAATATACTCAATTAGTTCCTGAATTTGAAAATACTTATTTTAAAGAAGTTTACGACACTTTAAGTAAAAGATTTAAACTAGGTAGAGTTAGATTATTATTAAAAGAGCCAAGATCGACATTAAGCTGGCATAAAGATCCTGAATGTAGACTGCATGTACCAATTATAACTAATAAGGGCTGTTCAATGGTAATTGAAAATGTAGCAAAACATCTTCCAGCTGATGGTAAGGTATGGATAACAAATAACACGAAATATCATAATTTTTTTAATGGTGGGGAACAGGCTAGAGTGCACCTTGTTGCTTGTGTGCTTGATAGTCCGTTTAAAAAATAATGGAATTAACAACCGGCATATTCAAAGCTGCTGGACAGATTTACACAAATAATAGAGGTTCAATTTTAAGAACAATTATTTACACAATCGGTCATTTTGCTATAGCTATAACTGTTTTAATGTTTGTTGCTGATGTCAGCTTTATGATAGCACTAACAGACGCAATAGTAGAACCAATAGCTAATTCTATATGGTATTTTATTTTAGATAAGTGGTGGGCGAGTAAATCAAAAAATTCTTAATCTAATACACCCCAAATATTGTCAGTCTTTATCCAACCTTCAAAATCATCCGTATTTATTTTGCACCAAATTCCATTGCATTTTTGAACTATTAGAACTCTTCCACTTTTAATTTTAGCCAATGGTTTAGAAAAATTTGTCGGATTTTCGAATAAAATTTTATCTTTTGTGGGAATGATTGAATTTATTTTTTTTAATTGAGACCAATGTATCCATCCGCTGTTGTTTTTAAAATCAATTACTCTTCGCCAGTTCTCTTTTTTATCAATTTGCTTTAGAGGCAAATTCACTTTTTTATAAATAAACTTTATAGGAGATTCAAAACTCGGTCCATACCTTACATTCACTTTACTTTTCTTTAAAGACAAGAAAGTCTCTTGAGCATAACTTAATGAGGTAAAAAATAATAAAAGTAAAGTTATAAGAAAAAGTTTAAATTTTTTTTTTAACATCTTTTAACTTTTTAAATTTAATTTTTCTAAAATTCAGATTTAATAGGTCTATAACCAAAACTTGACCATTCAAATTTTTACCGATAGATAAAATTTTTTTTAAAATTTCATTCGCTTGCATAATTCCTATTATACCAGCTACTGTCCCCAAGATGCCTTCATATTCACAATTTAATATGTCGTCTGAAATCTCATATTCTTGATAAAAAGATCTTATACAAGGTGTTTTTTTATTTTTAAAATCAAAACTAAAAATATGACCATCAAATTTACTTATTGCTCCAGTTACAAGAAATTTTTTATATTTTCTTGAAACATCATTAATAAAAAACTTTGTTTCAAAATTATCTGATCCATCAATTATGTAGTCATAATTTTTTATAATTCTTTGATAATTTTTAATATTTAATCTTATTTTATAAGCGTTTACTTTTATTTTTGAGTTTATCTTTTTTAATTTTTTTTGAGCAGACTTTATTTTGGATTTTTTTAAGTCTTCGATGCTGTAAAGACTTTGTCTGTGAATATTTGATAAATTAACAATATCAGGGTCAACAATGCCCAAAACACCTACGCCTGCTCTTGCTAAAAACTCAGCCGCAGGACAACCTAAACCCCCCATTCCAATAATTAAAACTTTAGCTCCAATAATTTTTTTTTGACCTAAGCTTCCAATATTTTTTAAAACTATTTGTCTTGAAAATCTCTCTATTTGATTTTTATCTAAATTTATATTCATTTACCTGTTGAACCAAATCCACCTTTACCTCTAATAGACTTAGGTAAATCATTTTTTTCTTCTAATTCCATCTTGACCACAGGTGCTAGGATCATTTGAGCAATTCTATCACCATTATTAATTGAAAAATTTTCATTACCATGATTATAGATGATAACCTTTATTTCTCCTCTATAATCACTATCAATTGTTCCTGGAGTGTTTAATACACTAATATTATTTTTGACTGCTAAACCTGATCGTGGTCTTATTTGAATCTCGTAATCTTCTGGGAAAGCAACAGATAATCCTGTGGGAATTAAAACAGATGTTTTAGGTTCTAGATTAATGGGTTCTTTTATAAATGCGACTAAGTCTACACCTGATGCGCCACTGGTTTTATATTCGGGTAATTGTACAGCTGGGTCAAGTTTTTTGATTAGAACTTTAACCATTAATTTGTTTGAGCAACTATTCTATCTACAATTTCCTCTGAAATCTCTGACTTCTTTTTTAATGAAAGTTTTTCCTTTTTCATTTTTTCATTTTTATAGAAAATTGTAACTTCATTATTTTCATTATCAAAACCACTTTCATCTTTTGAGACGTCGTTAGCTATTATCCAGTCGCAATTTTTATCTTTTAATTTTTGCACAGCATTTTTCTCTAAACTTGTTGTTTCAGCAGCAAAACCTATAACCATTTTTGGTCTCATAGAGTTATGATTAGAAACATAGTTCAAAATATCGATATTCCTTTCCAAGTTTAATGTTAAATTATCAACTTTTTTAATCTTTTCTTTATGTTCATAACTAGCTCTGAAATCAGCAACAGCAGCAGCAAATATAGCTATATCAGTCGGAAGATTTTTTTGAGTGGCCTTAAACATTTCTTCAGCAGTCTCAACTTTGATTAATTTAATATTTTCATCTATTTTTAGGTTTGTAGGTCCAGATATTAAAGTGGTATCAAAACCTCTTTTATAGAGCGATTTTGCTATCTCGTAACCCTGTTTACCGCTAGATTTATTTGTAATAAATCTTACAGGATCTATATATTCATTAGTAGGACCCGCGGTTACTAGTGCTTTGAGTTTATTATTTTTAATTTTACTTAATAAAAAATTTTGAATTTCTTCATAAATAACTAAAGGTTCAGACATTTTACCCTCACCATATTCACCACAAGCCATATCACCTATTTCAGGCCCAATAATTTTGTAGCCAAAACCTTTCAATGTTTTTAGATTATTTTGTGTAGACTGATGTTCCCACATTCTAACATTCATTGCTGGAGCTAAAAAAACTTGTTTATTTGAAGCTAATATAACTGTGGATGCTAAGTCGTCTGAGTTACCCTGGCTTAATTTGGAAATGGTGTTGGCAGTTGCTGGAGCGACGATAATTACATCGGCCCATCTTGATAAAGAAATATGGTCCATTTCTGTCTCATTCTCCAGGCTAAATAAATCATCATAAACTTTACCTTGAGATAATGAGGCTACAGATAATGGGGTTACAAACTCCTTTGCACTTTTAGTTAGTATTGTTTTTATTTCAGCATTATTCTTTCTAAACATTCTTATCGTTTCAAGACTTTTGTAAGCAGAAATTCCACCACATATTATAAAAAGAACTTTTTTGTTTGATAAATCTTTCATCGACTGAATTAAAATATTAAAAGACCAAAAATTACAAGGATTAATAAACCAATAATAGATTGGTTTCTAAAAGCAGTCATTTCTGATTTTTGAGTGTTTAAGGCCGTATAGGAATTTGAGTTTTGTGGGATTTGTCCACTAGCAAGATAAGTAAGAGCTTGATTAGCTTTATCCATAATTTCAGGAAATTCCGGTAATCTTTTTATTACTTCAGATGTATTTTGAAGTGTCTCATTTAGTTTTGTCATTGGATCTTTTGTTTCTTTTAGCCAACTTTCAAGAACTGGTTTTGAAGTGGTCCAAATATTTGTGTTTGGATTTAATTTTCTAGCTACACCTTCAACAACAACCATTGTTTTCTGTAACATTAGAAGCTGAGGTTGAGTTTGCATGTTAAATTTTTCTGTGACATCAAATAGTTGCTTTAATAATTTTCCTCCAGAAATATCTTTAACTGCTTGACCAAAAATTGGTTCACCGATGGATCTTAGGGCTTGAGCCAAATCATCTATTGGAACTTCTTTTGGCACAAGACCTGCAATCAAATGTACTTCAGCAACTTTACGATAATCTCTTTGAATAAAACCAAATAAAATTTCAGCTAAAAATCTTTTACTCATTTTGTCTAATCTACCCATAATTCCAAAATCAATAGGAACAATTTGACCATCATTATCTATGAAAATATTGCCTTGGTGCATATCTGCATGAAAAAAACCATCTCTTACAGCATGCCTTAAAAAATTTTGAATAATATCTTCTGCAATTTTTTCAGTATTAAATTCTTTATTTTTTAGTTCTTCCGTTTCTCTAATAGATATTCCATCCACCCAATCTAGGGTCATTACATTTTCGCTTGTATAATTCCAATAAATTTTAGGAACTCTAAATCCAACATCATTCTTTGTATTTTCAGCATATTCATTTGCAGCAGCTGCTTCAAATCTTAAATCCATCTCTAGATTTGTGATTTCTTTTAATAAAAATACTACTTCTACCAGCTTGAGTCTTTTTGTCTTTTTAATAAATGATTCTATTAAGAAAGCAAAAAGCATTATTGCATCAATCTCCTCATTGAATATTTTTTTTATGTTTGGTCTTAGAATTTTAATTGCAACGTCCTTAAGAACTCCATTGTCATTAATTTGAGCTTTGTGGACTTGAGCAATTGAAGCAGCAGCAACTGGTTCACTTAAATTTATTATCGAGTCATAACTTTCATTACCTAGATCATTTTTAATTATTTCTTTAGCTTGTAACAGAGAAAATGGTGGCAATTTATCTTGAAGGTTTTCAAGTTTTTTGGAAAGTTCTTCACCAATTATATCAGGTCTGGTTGCTAAAAATTGACCAAGTTTAATAAAAGTTGTTCCCATTGACTCTAAAGAGTCAGATAGTCTCTCTCCCTCGTCTTTATTTGCATCTATTTGTTTTTTTGGTGAAAAAGAAAATGATAATATCTTAAATAAAATCTTTATAGATAAAGGTGGTTCCTTAAATTTTGATACAATATTTAAAATATCAGAACAAGCTACTTTTCTTCCAAGTTTAAAGAGAATAATTAATTTTTTTACCATCAAAATTTCCATCCACTATGAATAGAAACTATTCCACCTGATAAATTTCTATAGGTACATTTTTCAAAATTGTTATTAACCATTGCGTCAATTAATTCCTCTTGGTTTAAAAAATCTTCAATACTTTTAATTAGATATTCATACGGCTGCTTTTCACCAACAACAACCTTGCCAATAGAAGGTATTAGCTTAGAGTAATTTTTATAAAGGGTTTCTAAATTTGTATTCTGAATTTTTGAAAACTCTAAGCATAAAAAACGACCCCCTGGTTTTAAAACTCTATAAGCCTCAGAAAGAGCTTTATCTATATTGGCAGTGTTTCTTAGACCAAAACTTATAGTATAAAAGTCGAATAAATTATCAGATAAAGGAATTTTTTCGGCTGGAGATATAATCCAATTTATATTTTTAAACTTAGATAACTTTTCTTTCCCTTTATTTATCATCCCTTTATTTGGATCGACACATGCAATACGAGATAATCTATTTACATGTTTAACAAATAGTTTAGCTATGTCTCCAGTACCACAAGCAACATCAATTAAATTTTGATTACTGGATGGATTCATCATATTTAACAGACTTTTTTTCCACAATCGATGAATCCCTAATGACATAAAATCATTCATTAGATCATAACGATTGTACACTTGATTAAACACATTTTGGACTAATCCTTTTTTATTTTGTAGATATTGTTGCATAATTAAAAAATATATAATCAATATAGTATTAAATGCCAGAATTACCAGAAGTAGAAATTGTACGTCAATCTTTAGACAAAAAGATTAAACAAAAAAAGGTCAAAAAAGTAATAGTTAGAAATAGAAATTTAAGAACTAAAATCCCACTTAATTTTCCAAGATTCCTTGAAGGCAAAAAAATAATCAAAGTAAAAAGATTTTCAAAATATCTGATTATTTGCCTGTCAAATCAAAGTTATTGTCTTTTACATCTGGGCATGTCAGGAACTATTCATCTAATTTATAATCAAAAAAAAAGTTTGGTAACTAATACTAGTTTTTATAGCTCACCTACATTGCCTAAAAAACATAATCACGTAGAAATAGTTTTTGATAATCTTAAAATTGTATATAACGATCCAAGAAGATTTGGTTTTTTTGAAATAGTGGTTAACAAACATTTTTTGGATAAAAGATTCTCTAAACTTGGACCAGAACCTTTTCAATCAGAATTTAACTTAAGTTATGTTTATTCTTTTTTAAAAGGAAAAACAAAAAATATAAAAAACTTTCTATTAGATCAAAATTTTGTATCAGGGATAGGAAACATTTATGCAAGTGAAATTTTATTTTTATGTAAAATTAAACCTTATAAAAAAGTATCTTTATTAAATAAAGAAGATTGTAAAAAAATAATATTTAATTCTAAAAAGGTTTTGATTAATGCTATCAAAAAGGGAGGATCAAGTATTAGAGATTTTAAAAACACATCAGGTAAATCAGGAAATTTCCAAAAGAATTTTAATGTTTATGAGAGAAAAGGACTTAATTGTAAGAGGTATGGATGCAACGGAATTATTAAAAAAAAAATGATTTCCAATAGATCTTCTTTTTTTTGTAATATCTGCCAAATATAATAATTATTTAATTGACCAAAATTCATTCTCAAGTTATACCCCTGCGCATATGGCTAACACAAAATCAGCAATCAAAAGAATTAGAAGAATTTCAAAACAAACAGCTGTTAATAAGGCTCGAAAAAGTAGATATAAAAATGCTTTGAAGAAAATGAATTCTTTAATTGAAGCTAAAAAGAAGTCTGAGGCTTTAAAGTTCTTACCTAAGTTGAATTCTGAGTTGATGAAAATAGCTAAAACAGGCATCGTAAAGAAACAAAACGCTTCTAGAAACGTTTCAAGGTTTACCAAAAAAATAGCATCAATCTAGTTTAATAACACTTCAGGTTGTCAATCCTAATACAACTTTTAAATCTACAAAATCTGTGATCTTAAAAATTCTCCACACAATATTTAGATTTAGTAAATAAACAAACTTATTTAATTCAATTATAAATTTTATTTATATTTTTTTTTTATTTTTCTTTATTTTTTTTGTCAAATACTTTTTTTTAAAAAAAAAAAATTTACACAATCCTAGATTTTATTTTTTTTTTATTTTTGAAAATTATTTGTTGCAATAATTTTATTATGGTTCTAACTGAACACTCTCCACATTTATGAACAATTCTATAAATAATAATAGTTTAAAAGATTCTAAATCCGATATTCTTGATTGGAATTTAGTTCAAGCTGAAATGAAAAATAAATTAGGACTAGATATTTACGAAAGTTGGCTTAAAAAAATAACTTTTGTCGAGGAAATCAATAATTATATCTTATTATCTGTACCTACTAGATTCATTCGTGATTGGATTACATCTAGATATTTAGATCAAATCTTGAAAATTATAAAAAATTATAAAAAAGAAATTGTTCGAATTGAATTCAAAATAACTGAAAATAAACCTACTTCAACTCAGGATGAAAATAATACTAATGTCATAGAAAATAAAGAAAATGTTTCTTTTATAAAAGACTCTTATTTACAATATAATCGAATAGATCCTAACAAAAATTTTGAAAACTTTATTACTGGCTCCAGCAATAAATTAGCATACGAAGCTTCTGTAAAAGTTTCAGAGAATATTTCACATTATAATCCACTTTATCTTTATGGTGGTGTTGGAATGGGCAAGACACATCTTTTAAATGCAATTGGTTATCACCTGAAAAAAGACAATAAGGTTATGTTTATATCGGCAGAACGTTTTATGTATCAATTTGTAAAATCAATCAAATCTAATGATATGGTCAAATTTAAAGAGTATTTTCGTAATACAGATATTTTGTTAATTGATGATATACAATTCATGAATGGTAAAGAGGCAATGCAAGAAGAATTTTTTCATACTTTTAATGCATTATTAGACAAAGGTTCTCAAATTATAATTTCTGCTGATAGATCTCCTAATAAGCTGTCAAGAATTCAGGAGAGGATAAAGTCAAGATTTGCAGGAGGTCTAGTTGTGGATATTCAAAAAACTGATTTAGCACTCAGAAAAAAAATCCTTGAAAGTAAAATAAGTGACTTAAATAATTTGTATCCTGAAAAGTTTAATATACCTGAGGAAATTAGGGATTTTATAAGCATTAAAATCACAACTAGTGTAAGAGAATTGGTGGGTGCAATAAATAGAATTATATCCTTTTCAAGAATTTATAACAAAATACCAAGCTTAGCTGAGACAAAAGTTATATTAAAAGATTTACTTAATTTAAATGAAAATAAAGTAACTATTGATCTCATTCAAACTATTGTGTGTAAATTTTTTAAGATTAGTAAAATTGAAATGCTTTCATCAAGAAGATCTAGGTACCTAGTGAGACCACGGCAAACAGCAATTTATTTAACAAAAATTTTGACTTCAAAATCTCTTCCTGAAATTGGAAGAGAGTTTTCAAATAGAGATCACACAACTATAATTCACTCAGTTAAAACTATTGAAAAATTAAAAGAAAAAGATCCAGATATGATTGCAAATATAGATAAACTAAAAAATCAAATATTATATAGCAATAAAGAAAATGAAATTTAATGTAAACCAACAAGACCTACAGCAAGCATTAAATTATTGTCAAGGAGTCATAGAAAAACGAAGTACACTTCCAATATTGTCAAACATATTGCTCGATGCACAAAATTCAAAACTCACTATAACAGCGACAGATTTAGACTTAATATTTATTAATCAAATAAATAATGTCGAAGTCATAGAGGAGGGAAAAACAACCACTACGTCGTCTACTATGTATGATATTGTTAGAAAACTCTCATCAGGAAAAAAAATAAATTTAACTTTAACAGACAATAGCAAACTTCATCTAGAATCAGAAAAATCTATTTTTAATTTAAATTGTATGCCCGCTTCGGAATTTCCTTTAACAGATGAAAATTTTAATGAGAATGAATTTAGCCTTAAATCAAAAGACCTACTAAAGTTGCTAAATAAATGTAAATTTTCTGTGTCAAATGATGAGACCAGACATTATTTAAGTGGAATTTATTTTCATCAAACAGAGGTTGAGGATAAGAATTACTTAACTGCAGTATCAACTGATAGTCATCGTATGTCCATTTCTAAACTCAGATTAAATGAAAAAAAAATTTTTGAACCGATTATATTACCTAAAAAGACTATTTTTCAATTAAGTTCATTATTAGAAAATTATGATGGTGATGTAAAAATTTCAAATATGAAATCTAAGATAAAATTTGAATTAAATAATAGTATTTTAATTTCTAAGTTAATAGATGGAAAATTTCCTAATTACATTCAAGTAATTCCAAAAAATAATCAAAAAAAATTAGAAATTGACCTTAAAATTTTTCAAAGTTCGGTGGATAGAGTAGCCTCAGTATCGCTTGATAAAAAAGATGGTGTAAAATTTAGCTTAAGTAAAGATAAACTAGATTTGTCTGTAAATAATACCAACAGCGGTGATGGAAAAGAATCCCTTGTAGTGAAATTTGATCATGATTTAGAAATTAGTTTTAAT
This sequence comes from uncultured Pelagibacteraceae bacterium, assembly GCA_902602295.1. Lineage (GTDB taxonomy): Bacteria > Pseudomonadota > Alphaproteobacteria > Pelagibacterales > Pelagibacteraceae > Pelagibacter. The sequence continues at coordinate 12,130 of CACKQM010000011.1, forward strand.
TCTAAATATCTGATAGATGTTGCTTCACAATTAGATGGCAATAATATTGAAATGTTTCTAAATGATTCAGGCTCACCTGCGCTGATCAAAGATCCTGGTGATTTCGATAGTATTTTTGTAGTTATGCCTATGAAAGGTTAATTTAGCAATTTAAGTTCAGAATATATAGTTTTCTCTAAAATCCCTAAAAATTCTTCCTTGGAATAATCAGGTTTGATAGGTTCCAAAATTGAAATTGTAATTGTTTTGTTAATATCTTTTTTTCCTTTTTTTGGCCAGACGTAACCAGAATTAATAGCAACCGGTTGGCATTTTATTTTCAATTCTTCATAAATCCTTGATGCACCTTTTTTAAATGGAGGTTGTTCGTGGGGTAATACTCGAGTTCCTTGAGGAAAAATTATTATTGGTCGATTTGTATTTGCAATTATTTTAGAAATATCTTCAAAAAAATTGATGTTTTCTTTCGATACCTTATTTCTTTTGATAGAAATTGATCCTATTTTTTTTAAGTACCAGCCAAAAATAGGTATCATAAGTAATTCTTTTTTTAAGATAAATACAGGAGAATTAAAAATTGTTTGTAGGAAAAAAGTTTCAAACATAGATTGATGAGAGGAAGCAATAAAAAATTTTTCATTTTTAATTAAATTTTCTTTACCTTTGACAATGATTTTTGTGGACAAGAAAATTTTTAAACAAATTGCAGCCCAATAACCCATTAATTTCCCACCAAAAAGTGTAAATTTTTGTGGTAAGATTAACGCTGGCAGAAAAATAATTGAAATTAAAATTATTCCTGAAAAAAAGAAAATTGAAAATAGAAAGTTTCTTATCATTAATTATCAAAAGCTAAATTATCTCATGGTGCTTTTGTCTTTTTTTAACTACTCTTATTTTAGATCCATTAATTAATATTTCTATAGGTTTAGGTCTAAGATTATAATTAGAACTGAGTGATATACCATAGGCACCTACATCGCAAATTGCGATAAAATCTTTCTCTTTTAGTTCTTGAAAATTTTTTATGGACGTAAACTTATCAGTGCTTTCGCAAATTGGGCCAACAAATTCATAAATTTTCTTTGATTTTTTACCTCTTTTTAACAAAGGTAAGATGCGATGTACTGCACCATAAAGTGCGGGTCTCATCAAATCATTCATAGCAGCATCTAGAATAACAAAATTTTTTTTATAACTCTCTTTTATGTAAATTACTTTTGATATTAAAACTCCTGTATTGCCAACTATTGATCTACCTGGCTCAAATATAATCTGAGATTTTTTATTTTTTAAAAATTTTTTAATTGCTGAATGATATTTTTTATAATTTAGTTTTTTATCATTATTGTATGGGATGCCCATACCTCCTCCAAGGTCAATAAAATCAAATTTATATTGGGTTTTTTTGATAATTTTATCTAATATTCTTAACATTTTTTCATAGGGTTTATGATCTAAAATTTGACTTCCAATATGAACACTTAAACATTTTAAATTAATATTTTTAGAATTCTTACAATATCTTACAAGTTCAAAAAATGTTTTATCATTAACTCCAAATTTATTATCTTTTTTACCTGTCGATATTTGGCTCAAAGTTTTTGCATCAGTATTTGGGTTTAATCTAATACCAATATTAACTTGTTTTTTTTTTATTTTAGCAATTTTATCAATTTCTATGATTTCACTTTTGGACTCTGAATTTATTAATAAAATATTTTTATCAATTGCAAAATTGATTTCTTTGGAAGTCTTACCAACTCCTGAAAAAACAATCTTCTTTGGACTAATTCCAGCCTTAAGAGCTAACATTAATTCACCCATCGATACAACATCTGCCCCAAGTCCAAATTTTTTTATTTCTTTTATTAAATTTAAGTTAGTATTTGATTTAATAGCAAAACAAATTAATGGTGATATGGATTTAAAATTTTTTTTAAAATCATTTATATTTTCTCTTAGTTGTTTATACGAGTAGCAATATGCAGGTGTTCCATATTTTTTAGCAATATTTTGCAGGATTGTATTTTCAATCTTAAGTTTACTATTTAAAAATCTCATTAAGCTTTATTTAGAAAGTAGCTTGGTATTTTTGAATTACTTTGAGATTCTTTATAGACTGGGTCTCCTTTTTTTCCACAAGCGATCAATGTAGAAAATACAATTATTGCTAAAATAATCTTTTTTTTCATTTTTTTCTTTTATATTTCAATATCATTTTTTTAATATTATCAAAAGATGTTCCACCATATGATTTCTTAGAATTTACAGAATTCTTTAAATCAAACACTTTTAATACATCATTTGATAGTTTTGGTTCAATTTTTTTAAGTTCAGCCAGCGTTAATTGATCGAGATTTTTTTTCTTTTTTTCAGCAAAGTTCACAATATTAGCAGTCACTTTGTATGCTTTTCTAAATGGCATTGAGTGATTTTTTACGAGATAATCTGCAAGATCAGTTGCAGTCAAATATCCTGTGTTAGCTAATTCTATCATTTGTTTTTTATTTGGTGTAAAATTTTTAAGAATCTCATCAAGTATTTTTAAACAATTTTGTAGTGTATCATTAGATTTAAAAACAATTTCCTTATCGTCTTGAAGATCTTTATAGTAAGATAAAGGTAAACTTTTTAAAACTGTAAGCATAGAAAACAAATTACCATAAATAATTCCAGACTTTCCTCGTAAAAATTCTAGTAAATCTGGATTTTTTTTTTGTGGCATTATCGAAGAACCAGTTACAACTTTATCTGATAAATTTATTAACTTGAAAGCATCAGAGTTCCATATGATAAGTTCCTCAGCTATTCTAGAAATATGCATGGCACAGACTGAAATAGAGTAAAGAAAATCTAGCACAAAATCCCTGTCAGAAATTGTATCTATTGAGTTATTAGTTGGTTTTGTAAATCCAAGTTTTTTTGTAGTGTAATTTCTATCAATATTAAAAGAGGTTCCAGTTAAAGCTGCGACACCTAAAGGATTTTCATTTAAACTATCTAGATTATTTATGAATCTCTTTTTATCTCTTTTAAACATTTCAACATAAGCCATCAAGTAGTGGCCAAATGAAACTGGCTGAGCATTTTTTAAATGAGTAAATCCAGGCATAAGAGTATATATATTTTTTTCTGCTGCTTTTATTACACTTTTAATAATAGTATCTAATAGAATATTAATTTCTTTGGTTGATGATTTCATCCAAATTTTCAAGTCTGTGATCACTTGATCATTTCTTGATCTTGCTGTGTGAATAAAACCCGCATCTTCACCAATTATTTCGAAAAGTCTTTTTTCAATATTTATATGAATATCCTCGTACTTTTTATTAAATTCAAATTTTTTGTTCGTTATTTCCTTTTTGATTTTGTTTAAACCATAAACAATCTTATTCTTTATTTTAAAAGAGATAATTTTTTGTTTAAATAACATTTCGGCATGTACAATTGATCCAATTATATCCTCTTTATATAGTCTCTTATCAACATCTATAGAACTTCCCACTTTTTGAAAAATTGATGAAGTGTTTTTTTTTATTCTATTGCCCCATATTGTCTGGTTGTTTTTATTTTTCGACATGATAATTAATTATACCTATTTAACATGAGATTTTTAATATTATTTGCTTTTTTAATATCTAATTGTGTTGCAGCAGAAATCAAAGATATAAAAAATCTTGTTATCAATAAAGAGCTTAAAAAATATGATGGATTAACGTTTTTAGATGATCAGAGTAATGAAATTCAACTTGATCAATTTGAAGGCAATTTGGTTTTACTCAATTTTTGGGCAACTTGGTGTGCCCCATGTAAAGAGGAAATGCCATCTCTTGATCAATTGCAATCTCAAAAAAATTTAAACAATTTAAAAATATTTCCGATTAATGTTGGTCAGGATAATTTAGAAAAAGCCTCTAAATTTTTTGAGGATTTAGGTATAGATAATCTTAAGATATATTTTGACTCACCAATTACCTTAGCGAAAAAGTTTGGACTAAGAGGAGTGCCCACCACAATTTTGATAAACAAGGATGGATATGAGTTTGCAAGAATTGTTGGGTCAATAGATTTTAAGGAAAAAAATTTTGTTGAATGGTTGGCTAGTTACAACTAATTTTTGAAAAAATATGCAAAACCAACCAAAGCAATTATTGCAATAAATTGAAGCAAAACTCTTAACTGCATTAATTTATTTGAATATTTTTTGCTGGTTTCACCACCTTTAAATAAAGTTCCGATACCAAGAATTAAAACAATCCCAACCGCCATTAACAAAATTATAGATAATATTTTAACTACTATTCCAGATAACATGAAGGTATTGTAGGGTGTTTTTAAAATAAAAAAACATAATTCACACACTATGACATTTTGCCTAGATTCAGTAATGGTCAAACCAGAGACTAATAAAAAGATTAAAAATGCTATCATCTTACTTCATGGTTATGGTGGTGATGGCAAGGATATTAGTATGCTCTCACTGAACTGGAAAAGACATTTACCTAATACTATTTTTATTTGTCCTAATGGTCATGAACCATGCAGTATAAACCCAAATGGATATCAGTGGTTTGATTTAAGCAAAGATGATCCAGAGTATATTTTGGATCAATCTATAAAGGCTGAAAAAAAGTTATCAAAATTTATTGATGAAATTAAAAATGAATTTAATTTTGAAAATAAACAAATTTGTTTATCTGGTTTTAGCCAAGGCTGCATGATGTCAATAAACTTAGGACTTACTTCTGAAGAACCTTTTAATTGTGTTGTGGGTTTTTCTGGAAAAATTATTGATGAAAAGGATTTGAAATTGAGAAAAAAAAACTCATCAAGTATTTTGTTAATTCATGGTGATTCTGATCAAGTTGTATCGCCAAATTTTATGTTAGAGGCAAAAGATTTTTTTATGAGAAATAACATAGACATTGAGACGCATCTCATAAAAAATTGTGACCATCATATTCCTGTAAATGCTTCAAGTATTGCATTGAATTATATCTTAAAAAAATTTAATAATTCCTAAATATTGAAAAAAATTTTTATTTAAGTTAAAATTTGATATGAATAATTTTATTGATCAAGATGTTTCACTAGAAAAATGTCCTGCACTAGTTTTAAATGCTGATTATAGACCATTGAGCTACTATCCTCTATCACTTTGGTCATGGCAGGATACTGTCAAATCAGTTTTTTTAGATCGTGTAATTATAGTAAGTAATTACGATCGTGTAGTAAGAAGTCCTTCATTTAATATGCAATTGCCTAGTGTAATTGCTCTAAAAGATTATATTGTTCCTCAATCTAAACCAAGTTTTACAAGATTTAATGTTTTTCTGAGAGATAAATTTTCCTGCCAGTATTGTGGCAGCAACGAGGAATTAACTTTTGATCATTTATTGCCTAGATCAAAAGGTGGAGAAACTAATTGGGATAATGTCGTTACAGCATGTTCAGCTTGTAACGTTAAAAAAGGAGGCAAACTATTAAAATTATCGGGCATGAAACTGGCCCAACATCCTTATCAACCTTCAACAGAAGATTTACATCGTAATGGAAAAAATTTTCCCCCAAATTATTTACATAAAAGCTGGATGGATTATTTATATTGGGATGTTGAATTAGAAGCTTAAGTTTTATACTTTTTCTGATATTCGAATTGCAATTTTTGAACCTGTTTTTATTATTTTATCCATAATTGAATAAATGCCTTTTTTGGTAGCTCCTTTTTCATAGGCAATATCCTTATGATGAAGTTCATCTTCTCTGAATTTTATAATTTTCTTTTTTAGATTTTTTTCTTCTGGACCAAGTTGATTTATTTGGTCTTGGTAATGTTTATCTATTACTTCTTCAACGGAGGCAGTACATAGCATAGCTGCTTTTTTCCCAAGAATAGTAGACCCAAAACCTAAACCTACACCTAGCAGATCCCACAATGGCAAAAATTTTGTTGGCTCAATATTTCTTTTTTTTATTTCGTTTTCAAAAAATTGACAATGTTCAACTTCATGTTCTTTCATATCCTCAATTGTTTTTTTTAAATTGTCATTTTTAACAATTGTATTTAAAGCTAATAACTGACCTTCATAAATTTTGACAGCACCCCTCTCGCCTGCATGGTCAACTCTAATAAATTCTTCAACTCTTCTATCAGTTTTTTTCATATTTAGTAAAAATTTTTGCTAGGGTTATAATAAATAATATACTTATTACAATATTAATAGTAGTTAGTGATAATCCTAAAATCCTAAATGTCACATCTTTACAGCTTATAGTCTTTTCACTTAGTTGATTTAGTAATTCCTTTTTACTTACATTTTCAGAAAAGTTTTTTACACCACAAACAGTTGATTCTTGAAAAATGCCTTGTTCTATGCCGAAATGATACAATGAAATAAAAAAAGAAAAAATAAAAGTTAGTATTAAAAGCAAAATAAAGAAATTTTCATTTTTCTTTATAATAAACATTAGAGATATCAAAATTATACTTAACCCATAAGGAATTCTCTCTATCAAACATAAATTACATGGTTGGTGGCCCAGAACATGCTCTATAAAATAAGCAGAAATCAAAGCTATTAGACTAAATAGAAAAATTATTCTCAGGTAAATTTCAGTTTTAAGATTAAACATGAGATTTAAAAATCAGATAAATTATTAAGCCAATAATAACAATTAATATTCCAATTATTGTAAACCATTTTGACCCATGCTTATCCATATATTCATTAAATAAATCACCGAACTTATAAGAAAGGTACGATACGATGAAAAATCTTAATCCTCGGGAAATTAAACTTATCAAAACAAAGATTAAAAAGTTGAATCCTATTAGGCCGCTTGCAATTGTAAAAACTTTATATGGAAGAGGAGTAAAACCAGCTAAAAAAAGTACTCCTAACCAAGCATAAAAACCATCACTAGTAACTAAGTTTTCTTTTATTTTTGATAACTTATCCTCATAACCATAAAAACTCATAATGTGTGCTCCAAATTCAAAAAAGAACGCACCAATTAAGTAACCAAGCATACCACCTAAAACTGAAAAAATTGTAGTTATAAGAAAGATTTTAATAAAATCATTTTTTTTTGATATTACCATTGGAATAACCATTACATCTGGCGGAATAGGAAAAAATGAACTTTCAACAAAAGAGACTATTGCCAAATAATATTTAGAACTTTTGTGAGCTGCTAAATCTAAACATTTTTTGTAAAGACTTTTAAACATTTTTTGGTTTTAATATAATTTTAGTTCTTATACTATTTAATAAATTATTAAATAACTAGGGCGAATGGCGGAACTGGTAGACGCGCACGACTCAAAATCGTGTTTCGCAAGAAGTGAGAGTTCGATTCTCTCTTCGCCCACCAAATTATGGAATTAAGTAAAATTAACAGTTTAGTAGAACTTTTTTTCACGAAGTATAAGGAGTTAAACTCTACTTCTAATAAACCATTTTTAAAGTGGTTAAAGGATAATAAGAAAGATTTTCTTACTTGGAAACAAGTTGAAAGAAACATTCAAATTTTATCTGAATATTTAAGAAAAAATTTATCTAAAGGAGATAGGTGCATTTTATTATCTGAAAATCGACCTGAATGGCTTATTTCTGATATAGCCATAATGAACGCTGGTGGAGTAACAGTTCCTTTATTTACAACTTACTCTGAAAAAGATTATGAATATATCATTAATGATTGTAATCCAAAAATTTGTATTGTCTCAAATAATACTCAATTAAAAAAAATAGATAAATTCATTTCAGATAATATAAAAGTTTTATCAATAGAAAATATAGATAAACAAATTGATAGTATAGAAAATATTTTTGAAAGATTTTCTAAAGATAAAACTTTAGATCATTACAATTTTAATCAAAATATTGAAAGAAAAGATCTAGCTTGTATCATTTACACATCAGGAACAACTGGTAACCCTAAAGGTGTAATGCTGAGTCATGGGGGTATTTTATCTAATTGTGAGGGTGCGCAAGAAATTTTGAATTCGCTAGTTAAAGATAGTGAACCTGTTTTTTTGACTTGGCTTCCTTTATCTCATTCATATGAACATGCTGTTCAATTTGTACAAATCACATTAGGAGCAAAAATTTATTATGCTGAAAGTTTAGAAAAATTATTATCTAATATGTCAGTTGCTAAACCAACTATAATGACTGCTGTGCCAAGATTTTATCAAAATTTGTATAGCAAGATTTCGATTAATTTTTCAAAACAAACAGGTCTCAAGAAAAAATTAATATCCTCGACGATTTTGCTTGGAATAAAAAAACTAAATAATGAGAATATGAGCTTCAGAGACAAAATACTAAATTATTTATGTGAAAAATTAGTAAGACAAAAAATCAAAAATCAGTTTGGGGGAAATTTAAAGGCTTTTGTTTCTGGTGGGGGGGCGCTAGATCAAAAAATTGGTGAATTTTTGAATTCTATCGGATTGCCAACTTTACAAGGTTATGGCCTAACAGAAGCCTCCCCAGTAGTAAGTTGCAATATACCTGAAAAAATCAAGATTGATACAGTTGGACCTCCTTTTAAAACTAATGAGGTGAAGATTGCACAGGATGGTGAAATTCTTGTCAAAGGCGAAAATGTAATGCTTGGTTACTGGAACATGAAAAAAGAAACAGACGATATACTTAAAAATGGTTGGTTACACACAGGAGATATAGGTGAAATTACAAAAGAGGGAAATTTGAAAATTACTGACAGAAAAAAAGAAATTATTGTAAATTCTGGTGGTGACAACATTTCACCCTCGAAAATTGAAAATTTATTGTGTCTTGACGACAAAATTAATCAAAGTTTTGTTTATGGAGACAAAAAAACTTATTTAGTTGCTTTAATTGTAAGTGACAGTGAAAAAAATAAAAAAGAAATTGAATTATATATAGATGATCTAAATAAAAACTTATCTCTTGTTGAAAGAGTAAAAAAAATAAAATTAATTAATGAAGAATTTACAATTGAAAATGGAATGTTAACACCAACTTTAAAACTAAAAAGAAAAAAAATTTTAGAAAAATATAAAGAAGATTTAGAAAAACTTTATTAATTTTTTACAAAATATTTGATTATTAAGCGCATAAACACTAACTTTTTTACAATTTAAATTTTTTTTTAAAAAAAATTTTTATTTTAATTTTATTTTTAAAATTTTCTTTAAAATTTAAGATTTGACATAAGGCACATAAAAAAATAAAAATAGACTAATAGCGAATCAATTGATTCGTTTAACTTAAAAAGGGAGCTAAAGATGCCTAAGAGAAGAAAAAAAGCAAAGAAGGCTAAGAAAAAAGCTAAGAAAAAAGCTAAAAAAAGAAGAAGAAGATAATTACTTAGTATTCTTTATTAAAAACGCTTCTCATAACGATTTACGTGTGAGAGGCGTTTTTTTTTATTCCTCTATATCTTCTTCATTTTCTGAAACAGCCTCTTCTTCAGGTAAATCTGATGAAGCTTGCTTTATTGGTGCTGCCTCTGGTTTAGGTTGAGTATTTAAGTTTCTTTTTAAAGCTTTATCTAATTTTTTTTGAGTATCCTCTAATGACAGATTTAGTATTATTTGAAATTCTGAAAGGATTCTTTCATATGCTTTTTCAAACAATTGTCTTTCACTATAAGATTGGTCAACCATCAAATCATCCCCCTTATTAAGGTCTCTTACTACTTCAGCTAACTCATAAATCTTACCTGATGAAATCTTTGCTTCATATTCCTGTGCTCTCCTACTCCACATAGATCTTTTTATTTTAGGCTTACTTTTTAATATTGAGATGCATTTATTTACCTGATTGATAGTAGCTAATGGTCTTAAGTGTAATTGTTTATTAACAGGCACCATTCCATTTGCTTTATCTTTTTCAAATTTTATAACATAAGTTTCAACGTCTATTCCTCCAATATTTATTTTTTTGAATTCAGTAATTTGCCCGACACCATGTTTTGGGTACACGACGTAATCTTTGATTTTATATTCTCTTTTTTCTGTTTCTTGTTTTTTTACTTTTTTAATTTCTGGTTTAGCCTCATTATTTTTTGTAATTCTTAAACCATCACTTTTCTGTTCTGTAGTTTTGACCTCAGATTTTAAAGATTTTTTTAAAGGTATTTTTTTAGTCTTAATTAATTTTTTTGGAAATTTATTTATCTTCTTTTTTACTTTTTTTAATTTAACAATCTTTTTGGTTTTTGCCTTTTTTTTTGATTTAGTAGCTTTACTTTTTTTAAAGGTTTTCTTTAAAATACTTTTCAAACTTATTTTGCTCATCTTTATATTTTTCGTGATCCGATGGAGGATCTTTCTTAACTGTTATATTTGGCCAGATTTCGGAATATTGTTTATTGATCTCTAGCCATTTATCAGACCCTGGCTCTGTATCAGCTTTTATTGCATCAACAGGACATTCAGGCTCGCAAACGCCACAATCTATACACTCATCAGGTTTAATTACAAGCATATTTTTTCCCTCATAGAAACAATCTACAGGGCAAACTTCAACACAATCCATTAACTTACATTTAATGCATTTGTCATTAACTATATATGTCATTATTGATTTTCTTTTTTAATTTTTTCTTTGATATCTCCCATGATCTTATTGTCAATATACAATAAACCTGCAAGTCGTCTCATCAAATTAGTTTCAAACATATCTGCTTCTTTATTTGAGTAAATTATTCTCCAAAGGGTTTCTATAATTTCAATTTTTTTTTTATCATCCATATTTTTAACTTCCCTTGTAAAATCCAAAATTTGGTTAGAGTTTTCTTCTATTTCTTTACCTTCTTTTAAAATATTTTCTAAATTATCTTGGTCTGCACCTATTTTCAAAAGTGCCTTACTTATTATAACCTCTTCTTCTTTTGAGAAGTTCTCATCAATTTTTGCAGCATGAATCAATAATGCCGCAACTCTTGCTAAATCACTAGTTTTAGTATCTCCTTTTTTTTCTTTAAAAAACATTACTTACTGGTTTAAATTTAAATTTTTTAACACTTTAAAAGGACTTTCTTTAATGAATTTTTTACTTACTTTTTTTGAGCTTTTTCTTGGATTGTATTTAAAAAATATATCATTATTTTTTTCAAAAACTTTATAACCCATAATTCTTAAAAGCTTTTTAAAGTTGTCCTTATTACATCCAAGTAAATTCAACATTTCAGGAATTAACTTAATTTCATTCTTTTCTGTGTTTGAATTAATAATTTGAACAAATAATCTTTCTAAAATATCAATCCTTACGTAAAAATTGTCAAATTTCTCAAATCCACAAAGTAACATAAAATTTCTGTTTTTAATTTTTTCGTTTTCTAAAAAATTTAAACCAAACACAGGAGGTTTTAAATTAAAATATTTTTGATGATAATTTTTCCAAAGTAAAGTTCTTAAGGACACAGCCTCTGGTTTGATTAATTTATGTAAAAATACATGATATCTTCCAAATTTTACTCCTTGATCTCTCAAAAATTTCCTCTCATTTTGTCCTAATATTTTTAGATAATCTGTAACTTGATTTCTTTGAAGGACTCCATTGTTCTCATACAATTGATATGCAAGAGCTTTAATTGATGAATTTTTTTCCTTAAGATTTCTCAAATCAATTAAACTGCTCAAAACATTTTGTATTTTATTTTTTAGCCATCTCACTAAATAATTATTTAATTTTTTTAATTGATTTGTTTCCAGAATATCATCAACTATAAGAACAATATTTGGATTTAAATAATCTCTACCTGGTTGCAATTTTGCTATTGGAGACTTTCTCCAATAAATTTTAAAATCCTCGTTTAGTTCTATTAAACCTGTCTCGATTATTGTATCTATTCTTTTTTGAAGTTCTGGACCAATTGTCTGTCTTGCTGCTTTTTTGAGTGATTTGATATCTGTTTCTAAAGCACCCTTTTTTAAATCTAGTTCTAATTTAAGTCCATTTATCTTTCCAATAAATTGATCATCAATCATTACTTCGTTATTTTCTAAAATTTTAGTATTAAATTCCATATCTTGCTTTAAGCCTCTTGCTAGGACACTTGCCCTTTTGTCAATAAAAGTTTTTGTAAGCTCCTCATGTAATCTATCTGATAACTTATCCTCTAAGTGTTTTGTTTTTTCTATCCAATAGTTTTGATTTTCTATCCAATTATTTTTATTTGAAACATATGACCAAGTTCTTACATTTGCAATTCTATTTGATAAAGAATCTACATTTCCATCTAATTTATCAAGTTTGACGAGTTGAAGTCGCATATAATCATCTGTAATTTTACCCTTTTCACTTGTTAAATATTTAAAAACATTTTCAATCACTTCATAGTGATTACCATAGGTTTTTTTAACAAAATCTGGTATTTGGCAACATTCCCATAAAAGACTTAATTTATCTTTATCAAATTTAATATTTTCTAAATTTTTATCTCTTAAAAAAAATTTTAAGGCTTTTTCATCTTCGCACTCATGTATTTTTCTTAACCATTTTCTACTAGGCTTCTCCTCTAAAGACTTTAATAATTTAAAAGGACTCTCAAGGTTTAAATTTGAATTTCTCCAAAATAAAGATTGGATTTCCTCAAATTTATGATTTTCCAATAAATCTACTTCATCAGCATTTATTTCTTTGCATTCTCCTGTTATACCAAAATCTCCATTGTTCAAATATCTTCCTGCTCTACCAGCTATTTGGCCAATTTCTGCTAAATTTAGTTTTCTTAATTTTTTTCCATCAAATTTTTTTAAATTGGAAAAATAAACGTGATCAAGATCCATATTAATTCCCATACCAATAGCATCAGTTGCTACTAGGAAATCAACATCTCCGGATTGATACAGTTCTACTTGTGCATTCCTTGTCTTTGGGCTTAGAGATCCCATAACAATAGAAGCTCCTCCTTTTTGTCTTCTTATAAGTTCAGCGATGGCGTAAACTTCCTCTGCAGAAAATGCTATAATTGCAGTTTTTCTTTGAATTCTTGAAATTTTTTTATGACCAACATAAGAAAGTTTTGAAAGTCTAGTTCGATTTATAAATTCGATATCATCATCAAGCTTAGAAATAATTGGTCTTATAGTATTTGATCCCATTAACATTGTTAATTTTATTCCTCTTAAGTTCAATAATCTGTCTGTAAAAATATGACCTCGCTCATGGTCTGCGCACATTTGAATTTCATCCACACCTACAAAATCTAATTGTTTATCAATAGGCATAGATTCAACAGTACACAGATAATACTTTGCATTTGTAGGAATTATTTTTTCTTCACCAGTAATTAATGCAACTTTATCTAAACTTACCTTTTTAATTACCTTGTCGTAAACTTCTCTAGCTAACAATCTCAAAGGAAAACCTATCATTCCAGTGTCAAACGACAGCATAGTCTCAATAGCAAGATGAGTTTTACCTGTATTTGTTGGGCCAAGGACAGCTGTAATTTTATTTTTTGTCATTTCTATCTTTGGTATATCTTAATTTTTATCTACCAGATGTAGTTATTGTTAAAGAACAAAAATAGACTAAAACATGACCGAATCGATGGATAAAAAGTTCTCATTTTTTTTAAATAATAATTTAACTTAACATAATTAAATTAATTATAAAGATTATGTACTGAATGCTTAGTCAGTTGTTTTGATTTTTAAAATTTTCCAAATTCCTGATGCTGAGGTAATTATCTTACCATTACAATTTAACTCACAAAATAAAAATACAAGAGTTTTTGTTTTTTTTAATATTCTAACTTTCCCGTAGATTTCATCATTAACTTTTGATGATCCAATAAACTTTATATCTAAAGAAATTGTTACGCAGGGTGCATTATCAGCTGATCTATGTGCTGCTGTGCCGGCACCAGCATCTATCAGTGCAGACAAATAACCCCCATGAGTAATTCCTGAAGCATTTAAATGATTATTATTAATTGTTGATTTAAATTCGTATTCATTTTCAGAGATATTTCTGAATAAAAGGCCTCCGTTATGTTTCATAAAACCTGGTTTGAGACTGATTTGTTCAAATTGATTAGACATAATTTTTTATAATACAAAAGTTAAGATTAATATAATTACAAAAATAGAAACAAAAAAATATATTACTGACATTTGAAGAGATATTTTTTCTAACCATTTTAACATAATTTTCCTTTTTTATGGTGCGCCTGCTAGGAGTCGAACCCAGAACCTCCTGGTCCGTAGCCAAGCGCTCTATCCAATTGAGCTACAGACGCATTTATAAATATATTTGTTTATAGTATATCAATATTTAGTGTATTTTAATGATAAGATAAAATTAAAATTTATGAACAACAAACCTGATGACGTGGTCATTTGTAGTGCAGTTAGGACTCCTATAGGCACTTATAAGGGATCATTAAAAGATTTGAAAGGAGATCAACTTGGTACTATTGTGATAAATGAGGTTTTGAAAAGAAGTAAAATATCTAATAATCAAATTGATGAAGTAATAATGGGCCAGGTTTTGACTGCTGCTGGAGGACAGAACCCTGCGAGACAAGCAGCAGTAAATGCTGGGATACCTGTATCCAAACCTGCTTATTTAGTAAACCAAGTTTGTGGATCAGGACTAAGG
>CACKQM010000012.1:0-24769 GCA_902602295.1 uncultured Pelagibacteraceae bacterium
TAAAATTGGAAAATTTTCATTTATGGCTAACTCTAGAGCAAAAGCCATTGATGACACCGAAGGTTTTGTAAAAATTCTTGCTGATGAAAAAACTGATCAAGTATTGGGAGCACACTTAATAGGTCCACACGCTGGAGAATTAATTGCTGAGATTGGAATTGCGATGGAGTTTGGAGCAAGTTCAGAAGATATAGCGCGTACATGTCATGCTCATCCTACTTTTTCAGAAGCAGTAAAAGAAGCAGCTTTATCAGTAGAGAAAAGAGCTATACACTCTTAATTGGTAAATTTTTGGTAAAAAAATAATGAAAAAAGCTAGGGTAGGTATAATTGTTGATAACCTAAACTCATCGAAACAAATTTTTGACTTTATTACGGCGTCACAAAAATCAAATAATTATGAAGTAAGCCATATTATAATTCAAAAAGTTAGTTCAAAAAAAAATCAAAATTTTTTAGAAAAATCATCAGAGTATATAAAAAGAAGAGGTTTTAAAAAATTTGTATCTGCTGCTGGATTTAAAATGTTGACCATATTAGAGTCAATGATTTTAAAGAGATTTAAAGTTTTTTCAGATTTCTTTGATGAGTATTCTCTTAAAGAATTTAATATTGAATCAATTGAAGTTGAACCAGAAATATCAGAAAATGGTCTTTTTTATACTTATACTGAAATTGATTTACAAAAAATTAGATCACTAAATTTAAATCTTTTAATACGTGGTGGATCTGGAATTTTAAAAGGAGAAATTTTAGAACTTTGCAAAAATGGCATAATTTCATTTCATCATGGTGATAATGATTTTTATCGTGGTGGACCGCCGGGATTTTGGGAAATAATCAATAAAGAAACAAGAACCGGATTTATAATACAAAGACTTGGAAATGAGCTTGATAATGGTGAAGTATTATTTAAAGGTTATTTTACTACTCATTGGATTTATACAATAAATTTAATTAATCTCTTGGAAAAATCTAATATTTTTCTTCATCACATAGTGGATGAAATAACATCACATAACCCTAAGGAAAGACTTAAATTTGAGAAAAAAACTACAGGGAAAATTTATTCAATACCTTCACTTTATATTTTATTATCCTATTTATTTTCTACTTTAAAAAAAATTTTAATTAAGATTTTAAATAAAAATTTTTTAAATAATTACAAATGGAATATTGCCTATAAATTTACGAATGAATGGCAGGGTGTAAATCTTCACCAAGCAAAAATAATACCTAATCCTCCAAGCCGATACCTTGCAGACCCTTTTATTATCAAAAAAGGAGATAATCACTATTGTTTTGTTGAGGATTATAATTGTAAGACCAATAAGGGTTGTATTTCTGTTTACGAAATTAATAATGATTCATTCAAAGAACTGGGGGTAGTGCTAGAAGAAAATTTTCATCTTTCTTATCCATTTTTATTTTATCACGAAAAAGAATTGTATATGTGTCCAGAAACACATGAGGCCAAAGATATAAGATTGTATAAATGTGTCGATTTTCCTCTAAAGTGGAAATTTGCTAAAACTCTAATAAAAAATGTTTCAGCAGTAGATACTAATATTTTTTATAAAGATAAAAAATGGTGGTTGCTTACTACTTTATCAAATAGTTCTTTATTAGATCATAACTCTCAATTACACGTTTTTAGCTGTGAAAATATTCTTTCTGATGATTGGAAGCCTCATAAAAAAAATCCAGTAATATTTGATCCTTTTTTTGCAAGAAATGCTGGATTAATAATTGAAGATAATAATTTTTATAGAGTTTATCAAAAACCGGGTTTCAATAGATATGGCGAATCATTGGGGGTAGCAAAAATTGAAGAATTAAATGAAGATAATTATAAAGAACAGAGTAAATTTGAAGTTTCACCTAATTTTTTAAAAGATATTGAAGGCACGCATACATACAATTTTTCTAATGGTCTTTTAGTTTTAGACTTTTTAAAAACTTCAAAAAAATAAAACTAAATAATAAATATTTATAAGTTGTTATATAATAAACTATGCAATTTCCGATTCTTTTGCCTAATATTTTTAATTATCCTTTTACATATGAAAGTAACTTAAATTTAAGTGTAGGAGATTTTGTAGAGGTACCATTTGGTACTTCAAAAAAGATTGGCGTTGTATGGAATGAATTTGAAAAAAAAAACGAAAAAAATTTTAAGATAAAAAGAATAATTAAGAAATTAGACATTCCAAAACTAAATATAAAAACTTTAAATTTCTTAAACTGGTTTTCAGAATACAATCTTATATCTAAGGGTATGGCTTTAAAAATGACTTTGTTAAGTGGCAAACCTATTGGGAAATTTGAAGATAAATTTTATAAAGAATTTCAAATTGAAAAAAAAAAAAATTTATATCGGCTAACAAAGGATCAGAAAGTCTCTCTAAATGAAATTAATAACTCAAATCAAAATTTTAATGTTCATGTGTTGCAAGGTACTACTGGATCTGGAAAAACAATAGTTTATTTTGAAGCGTTAAAAGTTATTTTAAAAAAAGGTTATCAAGGTTTAATTATGTTACCAGAGATTGGTTTAACCAACCAATTTGAAAAAAAATTTTTAGAATTTTTTGGAATAGAGCCGGCAATCTGGCATTCTGGTATTTCAAAAAAAAATAAAGAAATAATTTGGAGCGGTATAGTAACAGGAAAAATAAAAGTCGTTATTGGTGCTAGATCTGCACTTTTTTTACCATTTAAAAAATTAGGATTAATAATCGTTGATGAGGAACACGATCAATCATACAAACAAGATGAAGGTGTAATTTATAATGCACGTGATATGGCAATTTCAAGGGCATCTTTTGAGAATATACCCGTAAATTTAATAACAGCTATTCCATCAGTTGAGACTTTTCAGAATATAAAAAAAAAAAAATACAAATTATCAAAGCTAGAAAATAGATATCAAAACGCATCTCTGCCTAACTATGAAATAATTGATTTAAATAATGCTAAGATGGAAAAACAATCTTGGATATCAAATGAAATTATTGAAAAAGTAAATATTCATTTAAAAAAAAAAGATCAAATTTTATTTTTTTTAAATAGAAGAGGATTTTCACCTAATGTGCTATGTAAAAAATGTTATGATACATTTTCATGTCCAAATTGTTCTATAAATTTAGTTTACCATAAGATAAAGGGAAATTTATTATGTCATTATTGTGGATACAAAACCTATTTAGAAAGAAATTGTAAAAAAGATGGAAAATGTGACTTTATATTTAGTGGTCCAGGTGTAGAGAGAATTTCTGAGGAAGTAAAAAAAAAATTCCCTAACAAAATAGTAGAAATTTTTTCTAGTGACACTATGAATAAAAAAAGTTCAAAAGATAAGTTAGAAAAAATTACAAATAATGAAATTGAAATTTTAGTTGGCACTCAATTGATTTCAAAGGGGTTTCATTTTCCAAATTTAAATTGCATTGTAGTAATAGATATTGATTTATCATCTAATGGTCATGATTTAAGAAGTGCAGAAAAAAATTTACAACTCTATCACCAATTATCGGGCAGAGCGGGTAGAACTGGAAAATCAGCCACAATCTATTTTCAATCTTATAATATAAATAACAATATGATTTCGGATATTACTAATAAAAATCCTGAAAATTTTCTGGAAAAGGAAATTAGAATTAGAAAAATAAATAATCTTCCTCCATTTCAAAGATTTATTTCTTTAATTTTGACTGGTGATAATGAAAATAAATTAGAAAAAGAGGCCTTAAGATTTAAATTTTTTTTAGAAAATAAGATTAGTGGAAAAATATTAGGTCCAGTGAATGCACCAATATTTAGATTGAAGAGAAAATATCGTGTTAGGCTTTTAATAAGAGGGCTTAAAACATTAAAGTTACAGAATTCATTAGCAAAGTTAATACCAAAATATAAATTTACCTCAGGAATAAAACTTTCAGTTGATGTTGATCCAATAAGCTTCAATTAATCCAAAAAAAATGCTTTTTTTGACAAACGTGTTACTTGAAGACCAGTTGGTCATATGTTAATTAACTCGAGAATTATTAATAAATCTTCAATATTTAATAGGTATAAATTTGAGTAAAAATAAAGAATTTTCCAGCACTTCAGCTAGTAGATATTCTTTAGCTTTATACGAGCTTGCCGAAGAGGCAAATTTACTTCCACAAATCGAGGAAAATTCTTTGGCATATTTACATTTAATCGATCAAAGTAAAGAATTTAATAGTTTTTTAAAAGACCCCACTTTAAGTCAAAATATTCTAACAGATATTAATAATAGGATTTCTAATAACTTTAAATTAGAAAATTTATTTAAAAATTTTTTAAATTTTTTAATTTTAAAAAGAAGATATTTTTATACTGAAAAAATTCTAAAAAGTTTTATTGAAATATGTTCAGAGAAAAGAGGTGAGTTGAAAGCTGAAATTAAATCTGCAAAATCCTTAACTCAAGATGAGATTAAAAAAATTACAGATGAGTTATCTAACAATTTTAAATCAAAGATTAAATTGAATTATAAACAAGATGAAAGTTTAATTGGAGGTTTGATTGTGCAAGTTGGAAGTACTATGATTGATACTTCTATAAAAAGTAAATTACAACAAATTGAAAATAGAATGATAGAGGCATAATATGGATATAAATCCCTCAGAAGTTACAAAGATATTAAAAGAACAAATCAAAAATTTTGGTGAAAAGGCTGAAATTTCTGAGGTTGGTCAAGTTTTGTCAGTTGGAGATGGTATAGCAAGAATTTATGGCTTAGACAATGTCCAGGCTGGTGAAATGGTAGAATTTTCTGACGGTTCAAAAGGTATGGCTTTAAATTTAGAAAGTGAAAATGTAGGTGTTGTAATTTTTGGAGATGATCGAAATATTAAAGAGGGAGATGTAGTAAAAAGAACGGGAAGTATTGTTGATACTCCTGTCGGAAAAGAATTATTAGGAAGAGTCGTTGATGGATTGGGAAATCCAATTGATGGAAAAGGACCATTAGATAAAAGTGTTAAAAAAAGTAGAGTTGAAGTTAAGGCTCCTGGTATTATTCCAAGACAGTCTGTAAGTGAACCAATGCAAACAGGTTTAAAATCAATTGATAGTCTAGTTCCAATTGGAAGAGGTCAACGAGAATTAATTATTGGAGATCGTCAAACTGGCAAAACTGCAGTCGCAGTTGACACAATCATCAACCAAAAAAAGATTAATGAGTCTGGAGATGAAAAACAAAAACTTTATTGTATTTATGTTGCGGTTGGTCAAAAAAGATCAACTGTAAGACAAATTCAAAAAACTTTAGAAGAAGCTGGTGCAATGGAATATACAACTATAGTAGCAGCAACAGCATCAGACTCAGCTCCACTTCAATTTTTGGCTCCTTACACGGGGTGTGCAATGGGAGAATATTTTAGAGACAATGGCATGCATGCTCTAATTATTTATGATGATTTATCAAAGCAAGCAGTTGCCTACCGACAAATGTCACTAATCTTAAGAAGACCACCAGGCAGAGAAGCATACCCAGGTGATGTATTTTATCTTCATAGTAGATTACTGGAAAGAGCTGCTAAATTAAGTGATGAACATGGTGGAGGTTCATTGACAGCTCTTCCGATCATTGAAACCCAAGGTGGAGACGTTTCTGCTTACATTCCAACTAACGTAATTTCAATTACTGACGGACAAATTTTTTTAGAAACTGAATTATTTAACCAAGGTATAAGACCAGCAATTAATGTTGGACTCTCTGTTTCTAGGGTTGGATCAGCAGCGCAAACAAAAGCTATGAAAAAAGTATCAGGATCAATGAAGCTCGAATTGGCACAATATAGAGAAATGGCAGCTTTTGCTCAATTTGGATCTGATTTAGATGCCTCAACTCAACAGCTTTTAAATAGAGGATCTAAATTAACTGAGTTATTAAAACAAAAACAATATTCACCAATGACTGTTGCTGAACAGGTGATATCTGTATTTTGTGGAGTAAAAGGATATTTAGATGATATTGATTTAAAAGATATTGCTGACTTTGAGAATAGAATTATTGAACGATGTAAATCTGATAAACCAGAGTTAATACAATCTATTTTAAGTTCTGGTAAGTTAGAGGAAGAAACTGAAAAAACTTTAATTGAAGTAATTACCAATCTTAAGAAAAACTTTAAATCTTAATTAATTTATGGCAAGTTTGGACGATTTAAAAAAAAGAATAACAAGTGTAAAATCTACACAAAAAATTACAAAAGCTATGAAAATGGTAGCCGCAGCTAAATTAAAAAGAGCTCAAGATAGCGCTGAAAAAGGAAGGCCATATTCTGAAAAAATGAATAATATAATTTTAAATTTATCTAGTGGTATCTCCGATAAAGAAGCAGCTCCTAAATTACTATCGGGCTCAGGGAAAGAACAAGTTCACCTTTGTGTTGTGCTGACATCAGATAGAGGTTTATGTGGAGGTTTTAATGCAAATATAATTAAAAAAGCTAAAAGTTATTTTGCCAAGTTAAATAAAGAGGGTAAGGAATTAAAGATTATTACAGTTGGTTCTAAAGGAAATGATCAGTTGAAAAGGGTTTATGGAAATAAAATTATTGAGAACATCTCTTTTAAAAATTCGAAAAATGCAAATTATTTTGATGCCGAAAAAGTTGGAAAAATAGTTATTGAAAAGTTTGAAAAAGAAGAATTTGATATTTGTACTATTTTTTACAATCAATTTAAAAACGTAATAACTCAAATACCTCAAGCTCAACAAATTATCCCTTTAAATACAAAAAGCGATGATCAAAATAATTCAGAAGATAATTACGAATTTGAACCAGATGAGGATGAAATTTTAAGTAATTTATTGCCAAAAAATATTTCGACGCAAATATTTAAAGCGATGTTAGAAAATTCAGCTAGCGAACAAGGCGCAAGAATGAGTGCAATGGATAATGCAACTCGAAACGCAGGTGAAATGGTTGATAAACTTACTATTGAATATAATAGAAGTCGTCAGGCAGCAATTACAAAAGAACTAATAGAAATAATATCAGGAGCAGAAAGTTTATAATTATGAGCAAGGGAATAATTACACAAGTTATAGGAGCAGTTGTTGATGTAAAGTTTGAAGGTGATTTACCAGAAATATTAACAGCTTTAGAATGTAAAAATGGAAATAATAGATTAGTGCTTGAAGTAGCTCAACACTTGGGAGAGTCTACTGCAAGAACAATTGCGATGGACGCTACTGAAGGATTAAAAAGAGGTGATGAAGTAATAAATACAAATGCTCCAATTAAAGTACCAGTAGGACCTGAAACTTTAGGAAGAATTATAAATGTTGTTGGGGAACCGATAGATGAACGAGGAGAAGTAAAAACTAAAGAAAATTGGCCAATCCATAGACCAGCGCCAGAATTTAATGATCAATCCACAGAAACAGAAATACTTGTAACTGGAATTAAAGTAATTGATCTTTTAGCTCCATATGCAAAAGGAGGAAAGATAGGTTTGTTTGGTGGTGCCGGTGTTGGAAAAACTGTTTTAATTATGGAATTAATCAACAACGTTGCTAAAGCTCATGGAGGCTTTTCAGTTTTTGCGGGTGTAGGTGAAAGAACTAGAGAAGGGAATGATCTTTATCATGAAATGATGGAGTCAGGGGTAATAAAATCTGAGGGTCCTGGTTCTAAGGCCGCTTTAGTTTATGGACAAATGAATGAACCCCCTGGGGCAAGAGCTAGAGTGGCACTTACAGGATTAACAGTTGCAGAATATTTTAGAGATCAAGAAGGACAAGATGTTCTTTTTTTCGTTGATAATATATTCAGGTTTACTCAAGCAGGTTCTGAAGTATCAGCATTATTAGGGAGAATTCCATCTGCAGTAGGATATCAGCCAACATTGGCAACTGATATGGGAAATTTACAAGAGAGAATCACCACAACTAATAAAGGTTCTATTACATCAGTACAGGCAATTTATGTACCTGCCGATGACTTAACGGATCCTGCACCAGCAACCTCATTTGCTCATCTAGATGCAACAACTGTACTCTCAAGACAAATAGCTGAAATAGGTATCTATCCTGCAGTTGACCCATTAGACTCAACTTCAAGAATTCTTGACCCTAGAATTGTTGGTGATGAGCATTATCGAGTAGCTCGTGAGGTACAAAAAATATTACAAACATATAAATCATTACAAGATATTATTGCTATTCTAGGTATGGATGAATTATCAGAGGAAGATAAATTAGTCGTAGCGAGAGCTAGAAAAATACAAAGGTTTTTATCTCAACCATTCTTTGTAGCTGAGGTATTTACAGGATCACCAGGAAAACTAGTTGATTTAGAGTCAACAATTAAGGGTTTCGATGCAATTTGCAAAGGTGAATATGACCATCTTCCAGAAGCAGCATTTTATATGGTTGGAACCATTGAAGAAGCCATCGAAAAAGCTGAAAAAATGTCTAAAGATGCAGCAGCTTAATGAGTGATGAATTTAAAATAGAAATAGTTAATCCAGAGAAATCCTTTTTATCAAAAGAGGATGTTAATGAAGTAGTTGTTCCTGCATTTGAAGGAGAAATGGGGATATTAAAAGATCATATTTCTATAATTTCATTTTTAAAACCAGGTATCATTACAATTCAAGCAAAATCTGGTGAAGAAAAGTATTATGTTGAGGATGGAATTATCGAATTTAAAAATAATACTTTATCAATTTTAACTAGCTACATTCTTAATTTAAAAGACATTGAGAAAAATAAACTGCTGGAATTATTAAAAAATGCGGAAGAAGAGTCTAATAAACCAGAAATTAGTGATCAATTGAAATATCTGGCTGATCAAAAAGTTGAAACTTTAAAGTCTATCAATTAATTATTATTTTTATTTTTTCTTTAAGTTCTTTATATACATGATATTTGAAATCTACTACTACTTCAGTTATTTTATCTAATTCAATCCACTTCCACTCTAAAAATTCTGGTTTATTTGTTTTAATATTTATATCTTCATCTTTGCCCAGGTATCTCATTAAAAACCATTTTTGTTTTTGTCCCTTATATTTACCTTTCCAAATAATACCTAATAAATTTTTTGGTAGCTCGTAGGTAATTGTGCCTGCTATTTCTGTTACAAGCTCTACATTTTTGATACTAGTCTCTTCCTCTAATTCTCTATAAGCGGCAGCTAAAAAATCTTCTCCATCATCTACTCCACCTTGTGGCATCTGCCAAAAATTTTTTGGATTATCAATTCGTTTTGCTACAAAAACTTTATTCTCCTTGTTAAGGACAACAATTCCCACTCCACTTCTAAGTGGTAAATTTCTAAATTTTTCTTCCATATTAGCCTTTGAGAAGTTTGATGGCGTATTCTAACTGATTGTCAGTTTCAGTTTTGATTCTGAAATCATCGTTTTCCTCATCAATTTCTATATCTGGAGATACACCAACTTCAGAA
This sequence comes from uncultured Pelagibacteraceae bacterium, assembly GCA_902602295.1. Taxonomy (GTDB): domain Bacteria; phylum Pseudomonadota; class Alphaproteobacteria; order Pelagibacterales; family Pelagibacteraceae; genus Pelagibacter. Next base: position 9,456 of record CACKQM010000012.1, read on the forward strand.
ATAGATTTTCCGGAAGGAAGATAATATTTAGCTACTGTAAGCCTAATTGCACCATCATTTTTAAGGGGGATGATAGATTGCACTGAACCTTTACCATAACTATTTTCACCTAATAAAATTGCTCTTTTGTGATCTTTAAGAGCTCCTGCAACTATTTCTGATGCTGATGCAGATCCATAGTTAATAAGAACAATCAAGACTTTTCCATTTGTAAGGTCTCCTTTTTTTGCAAACCATTTTCTATTTTCAGAAGGTTTTCTACTTTTTGTGGATACGATCTCTCCATTATCTAAAAAAAAGTCAGAGATTTTTATTGCTTGAGAAAGTAGTCCGCCAGGATTGTTTCTTAAATCTAAAATGTATGACTTAACATCTTTATTTTTTTCTAATTTTTTAATTTCTCTTTCTATTTGTTTGCCACTATTTTCATTAAACGAGGTTAGTCTTAAGTAACCTATACTTTTTTCTAAAATGTCAGCTTTAACAGATTGAATTTGTATAATCTCTCTTACAACATTAAATATTAGAGCTTTTCTCTCTCCACGTCTTCGAATTGTGAGTTCAATTCCTGATCCAACTGGCCCCCTCATTAAATCGACAGCTTCGCTGAGAGATTTCCCCTGAACTTGAACATCATTAATTTTAACAATATAGTCGCCTGCTTTAATCCCTGCTCTAGATGCTGGAGTGTCATCTATGGGAGAAATGACTTTTACAACACCTGACTCCATACTTACCTCAATACCAAGACCCCCAAATTCACCACTAGTCTCAGTCTGCATTTCATTAAATATTTCTGGAGACATGTATGCCGAGTAAGGATCAAGAGATTGTAGAAGACCATTGATTGCAGAGTCCATACTCTCAGATTGATTAATTTCATCTACATACTCTTTATTGATTTTTTCAAGCACTTCTCCAAATAAATCAATTTTTTTGTAAATATCATTTTCAGCTGAATTCACTTGCTGAAATAGAAAACAAAATAAAAATAATGTTAATATTTTTTTCATTAGATAATTAATTTTTCTTTGGGTATTAGCTCAGACCACATTTTTTCAAGTTCATAAAATTTTCTTTTTTCTGGGTGAAAAATATGAACAATTAAGTCTATACCATCAATTAATTTCCATTCACTACTATCTGCGCCCTCAATTTTTGAATTTTTTATGCCATTGTCTTTAAATTTTTCTAAAACTTGCTCAGACAAAGATTGTATGTGCCTAGATGAAGTGCCGCTCGCAATAATCATAAAATCAGCCATAGAACTTTTGTCTTTGAGATCTATGCTTATTATGTCCTGAGCCTTGTTAATATCCAATGTTTTGATGATAGAATTTTTTAAATCTGAAATTTTATCCATTAATTAATTTTAGACTATCAAATTTTCCTTAATTGAGAAGATGAAATATTGACTTTATTAAAATAAACAAATTTAAATTTCTCACTTTTAAGGGTTTTATATGTCTTTGAATTTAATGATTTTTTCTTATATCCATATCTATCAAAAACTAAAATATTACATTTTTCTGAAATCTGTTTCCATTTATGCCATTTATGGAAATTAACTAAATTATCTGCACCCATTAAGAAAAAAATTTCATTTTTTTTATTTTTGTTGAAGTAATTAATAAGATTTATTGTTTTGTTTGATTTAATTTTATTTTCATAAAATTTGACTTCAATAAATTTATTTTTTTTAATAATCTTTTTACATCCTTTAATTCTAGATTGCAGGCTTAAAGAACTTTTTATTTTAAAAGGATTTTTTTTTGTAATGGCCCATATAATCTTTTCAAGTTTAAATCTTTTTACTGCTTCTTTAGATATAGCTAGATGACCATTGTGAGCAGGATCAAATGAACCACCTAAAATTCCAATTCTTTTTTTTTTTAAATTCAAATTACTTCCTTACTTGGCCTTTGCTGGTGACTTGATATTTATAGGAAATAAGTTGATTAAGTCCTACGGGACCTCTAGGTGGAAGTGTGTTGGTTGAGATTCCCACCTCGCCACCAAACCCAAATTCACCTCCATCAGCAAATTGTGTTGAAGTATTGTGCATAGCTATTGAACTTTTTACTTCACCTAAAAATTTTTTTGCTGCTTTTTTGTTTTGAGTAATAATACAATCCGTATGCATGGTTCCATATTTGTTAATATGCGCTATAGCTTCATCTATATTTTTTACTGATTTCACAGATACAACAGGCGACAAATATTCTTTTGACCAATCTTTTATTGAAGCTTTCTGAATTTTTTTATCATAAAGTTTTCTTATCTTATTATCACCAATAATTTTACATCCATTTTCTTCTAAATTTTTTAAAATTTTATTTCCAAATTTCTTGATTATTTTTTCGTGTAAAAGAATTGTTTCGGTTGCTCCACATATTGCGGTATTCCTCATTTTAGCATTTTGAACTATTTTATTTGCAATCTTAGGATTTGCATTTTTATCTACATAAGAATGACAAACACCTTCCAAATGACCAATTGTTGGAACAGATGACAAATCCTGCACTTTTTTAACTAAACCTTTCCCACCTCTTGGAATTATTACATCAATAAATTTACTCATTTTTTGCAGAAGAAAATCAACAACACTTCTTTTTTTAGGTTTTAAAAACTGAACAAAATTTTCATCAACACTATTTTTCTTTAGTGATTTTCTAAAGAATTTTGTGAGAATAAGATTAGAATAATAAGCTTCAGATCCACCTTTTAAAATGACTGCATTCCCAGACTTAAAACATAACGATGCAACATCTGCTGTAACATTGGGTCTACTTTCGTATATAACGCCAATTACACCAATAGGTATCGAAACTTTTGATATTACTAAACCATTTGGCCTCTTCCATTTTTCTAAAATGACATTTGTAGGATCCCTTAAACTAATAATTTTTTTAATAGAATTGGTTATCGCAATTATTTTTTTGTCATTTAATATTAATCTTTCGATTAAATTATTTTTAATACCTTTTTTGTAGGCATTCTTAATATCTTTTTTATTTTCATTAATTATTAATTTTTTGTTCTTTAAGATTAGAAGACGATAATCTTTTAGAACTTTGTCTTTTTTTTTTGTACTTAAACTTTTATTAATAGCTTTTTTTGATTTTTTTCCAATATCAGTTAGTAGCTTTTGCATTAAACCTCGACCATATCATCTTTATGAACAACTTCAGATTTTGTTATATATTCAAGTTTTTTTTCAATCTCATTTGAGTGACAACCCATTATCTTATTTATTTCTTCAGAAGAAAAAGAGCTTAAACCTCTCGCAAACTCTTTGTTTTTAGTATCAAGAATCTTTATATGATCACCTTTATTAAATTTCCCTGATAAATTAATAATCCCTGCTGCCAATAAACTTTTACCACCAACTAGTGCTTTTTTAGCACCATCATCTATGACAAGTATCCCTTTTGGTGAAACAGAACTTATTATCCATTTTTTTCGCGCATGTAATTTAGATATTCTTGATTCAAATAAAGTACAAATATTCTTTTTTTCAATTTGTTGTATAGGATTTAAATATAATCCGTTTGCAATAATCATATTACATCCTGCCAAATTACAAATCTTAGCAGCTTCAATTTTGGTATTCATTCCACCCTTACCAAACTCTGTAACCCCTTTTATGTAAATTTTTTTCATATCTTTGTCTAGATTATTCACTTTCTTTATTAATTTTGCATCTTTAAATAATTTTGGATTTTTTGTGAAAAGTCCATCTACATCAGATAATAATATTAAAGTATCGGCATTAGTTATCTGTGCAACTCGAGAGGCAAGTCTATCATTATCACCATATTTTATTTCTGACGTTGCAATTGTATCGTTTTCATTAACGATGGGTATGTAATCCAACTTAAATAAGTTCTCAAATGTCCTTTTAGCATTTATTGATCTTCTTCTCTCTTCGGTATCATCCAAAGTTAGCAAAATTTGTGAAATATTAATCTTTAATTTTGAAAAAGTTTGAGAAAATAAATTCATAAGTTCGATTTGACCTACAGAGGCTATCGCTTGACTTTTATCAAGCTTTAAATTTGATTTATTGTAATTCATTTTTTTACATCCAAGTGCAATTGCTCCAGAACTTACAATGATAATCTTTTTATTTTTAGATTTTAGTTTTTGAATATCTTTAGCAAAAGAAGATAGCCATTTTTTTCTTATCTTTTTTTTATTATCTACAATCAGTGATGATCCAATTTTTATTACTATAATTTTCGAATTTTTAAGATGCATAACCAATTAATTTTGCTTTAATTTTGGAAATATATTTCTTCTTTATTGTAGAAATTGTAATAATTTCTGATTTAGTGATTTTTTTTAAATTTTTTTCAATTTTTTTCATTTCTTTATCCTCAATTAAATCGGTTTTATTTAAAACAATAAGCTCTCTTTTTTTTGCAAGTTTGGAACTATAGCTCTTTAATTCTTTTTTTACCTGATTGTAACTTTTTTTTATATCATCGTTTGTTATATCGATCATGTGTAAAAGAGATTTACACCTCTCTATATGTTTTAAAAATTGTATTCCTAAACCAGTTCCTTTATGTGCCCCCTCTACTAATCCAGGAATATCTGCAATTGTAACTTCTTTATCATCATAGCTTGCCACACCAAGATTAGGATTTAATGTTGTAAATTCATAATTTGCAATTTTAGGATTAGCATTAGTAATAGCTGCCAGTAAACTTGATTTACCAGCATTAGGTAATCCTATTATTCCAACATCTGCAATTGTTTTTAATTGAAGCCATATAGTAAATTCTTCACCACGAGTACCCTTAGTAAATTTTCTTGGAGCTCTATTTGTTGAACTTTTGAATCTAGTGTTGCCTAAACCACCTTTACCACCTGCAGCAGCCACAAACTCCTCCCCAATTTTTATAAAGTCAAAAATTAAGGTTTTATTATCTTCTTCAAAAACCTGAGTACCTAATGGAACTTTGAGAATGAGATCATCTCCACTTTTACCAGTCCGGTTTTGTCCAGCACCATTGTTACCTCTTTTTGCTTTATGATGTTGTTGATATCTAAAATCGATTAAAGTATTTAAATTTCTCTCAGCTTTTAAAATTACTGAACCACCTTTACCACCATCGCCACCATCTGGTCCACCATACTCGATAAATTTTTCTCTTCTAAAACTTGGAGAGCCATCACCACCATTGCCAGCTTTAATATAAATTTTTACTTGATCTAAGAATTTCATAATACAACGCTATTTTGAGTTGTAATATTAATTGGGTTTTACTGAAACAAAAGTTCTATCGGATTTTGTTTTTTTAAAAACAACTTTACCTTTTATTATTGAAAAAATTGAGTGATCTTTACCCATACCCACATTTTCTCCTGGGAATATCTTAGTGCCTCTTTGTCTAACAATTATGTTGCCAGGAATAACATTTTGACCACCATATTTTTTTACACCAAGTCTTCTGCCGGCACTATCTCTACCGTTCCTTGATGATCCACCAGCTTTTTTTGTAGCCATATTTTATTCCTTTATTTACTTATTTCCTTTTTTTCAGAATCTTTTTTTGTTTGACTAGAAATCTTCTCAGCCTCAGATAAAATCTTGCCATCTTTTGAAAAAATTTTATTTATTCTAATCATAGAATATTCTTGTCTATGACCATTTTTTCTTCTTGAATTTTGTCTTCTTCTCTTTTTAAAAATAAGTATAGTTCTTTTTTTACTATTTTTTATTAGGTTTGCTTCAACTTTGGCACCTTGAATTGTTGGCGAACCAATTTCTATTACTTTATTATCGCCATATGCCAATATATCATTAAACTCAATTTTAGTGTCGGTTTTTGAATTTGGTAATTTTTCAATTTTTAAAATTTCACCAGACTTCACTTTATATTGTTTTCCACCTGATTGTATAACTGCGTATGACATAAAATAGATTTTTTTATCAGGCAATATAGTCAGGGCATTTCTTTAGTCAAGCTTATTAACTAAAAATTATCCTTTAAATCTCTCAATTTTGAAAAACTTTCTAAATCTTTTGCTTTAAGAAATATATTACATTCTAATTCATCGGCTAAAGTGCTTGGTATTGTTGGTAATGAATTTTGAAGTTTCTTGTTAATCTCTAGTATTTTATTTTTTAATTTTAAATTACCAGAGTCATTGGCGATACAAAAATTTGAATTTTGTAAAGTGTATTCATGGCCACAATATATTTCTGTATCTTTTGGTAATGATTTAATTTTTTTAAGTGAATTATACATTTGTTCGTAGGTACCCTCAAAAATTCTGCCACACCCTAAAGAGAATAAAGTATCACCAGTAAAAATTTTTTTTTCTCTAAAAAAATGAAAAGCGATATGTCCAGATGTATGACCTGGAACATGATAAATTTTTGCTTCAAAATTATCTTGTTTCCATATTTGGTTGTCCTCTAGAGATATATCAATCTCGGGTATACGGTTTTTATCTCCAATAAATCCAACCACCTTAGAATTATACTTTTTTTTTAATTCAAGATTTCCACCCACATGATCGTAATGATGGTGCGTATTAAGTATGAATTTTAAATTTATTTTTGAATTATCAAGATAATTGATTATTGGTACAGACTCGCTAGGGTCAATGACACAAGCGGTTTGATTTTTTTCATCAATGATTAAGTAGCTATAATTATCCTGTAGACATTTAATAATTTCAATTTTCATTTATTTTTCTATTAAAAATATACCAAGTTCTCCAAATAAATTTTTAAAAATAAGATTTGAGTTATTAATATCAGAAACATTTTCATTAATTAACGCTAAAGATTTAAAAATTTTAAAGTTAATAATCTTAGAAAATCTGACAAAATCTTTTATAGTGCACATATGAATGTTTGGTGTGTTATACCAATCATGAGGTAAAGAGTTTGTAATTGGCATTGTTCCTTTAAATAATAGGTTTAATCTTACTTTCCAATGCCCAAAATTTGGAATAGTTACTATAGCTTTGTTACCAACTCGTAAAAGCTCTTTAATAACAGTCTCAGGATTAATAAAAGCTTGTAAAGTTTGTCCAAGAACAACATACTCAAAAGAGTCATTTGGAAATTGCTTTAAATCAAATTCTGCATTCCCCTCAATAACAGTCAGCCCTTTAGCAATACAAGTTTGTACTTTTTTTTTTGAAATTTCAATTCCTCTGATATTGACATTTTTATTCGTTTTTAAAAATTCCATTAAAGTTCCATCATCACATCCTACATCAAGAACTTTTGCATCTTTCTCAATCAAATCTGAAATAATTTTATATTCCGGTTTCATGAATTTTTTTCTGCATAAGATTTATCTAAAAAATTTTTTAGAGCTTTTAAGAAATCGGGAACATTAAGCAAAAAAGAGTCGTGGCCTTTATCAGACTCAATTTCAACAAAACCTACATTTGCACCCACTGCATTTAAGGCAATTACAATGTCTTTATTTTCTTGTGTTGGATAAAGCCAATCTGAGGTAAAAGATATTATAAAAAATTTCGCTTTTGTATTTTTAAAAGCATCAGATAAATTTCCATTAAATTGTTTTACTAAATCAAAATAATCCATTGCTCTAGTAATATATAAATAGCTATTTGCATCGAACCGATCTACAAATACCGAACCTTGGTATCTAAGATAACTTTCAATTTGAAAGTCAGCATCAAAACCAAATTTTAAATCATCTCTTTCTTGAAGTTTTCTACCAAATTTTTCTTGAAGTCCTTTTTTTGAGAGATAAGTAATATGTGCAGCCATTCTAGCTACAGCCAATCCTTTGTCGGGTACAATATTTTTTGAATTATAATCTCCATCAGACCAATTATGATCTGCCGCAATGGCCTGTCTGCCAAGTTCATTAAAAGCAATATTTTGTGCAGAATGACTTGAAGTACAAGCAATTGGTATTGCTGTTTTAGCTTTATCAGGATAATTACTAATAAATTGTAGGACTTGCATTCCACCCATTGAACCACCTACAACCGAAAAAAGTTTTTTTATTCCAAAAAAATCTAACAAATTAATTTGTGCATTCACCATGTCATTAATTGTGATGACTGGAAAATCTGTTCCATAAATTTTTTTTGTCTTGGGATTTTCATGGCTAGGCCCAAAAGATCCCATACACCCACCTATTACATTTGCACAGATTACAAAATACTTATCTGTATCTATCGACTTGCCAGAGCCTACCGCATAAGACCACCAACCATCCTTCTTGGTTATCGGATTTGTACCTGTTACAAATTGATCACCTGTTAAAGCATGAAATACTAAAATTGCGTTATCTTTTTCATTATTAAGTGAGCCATAAGTTTCATAGGCTAAAGGAAAATTATTAATAGTCCGACCACAATCCAATTTGAGTGGTTTTTCAACAATCAACGTTTTTATATTTTGTTTTATATTCATAATAAAACCTGAAAATTGAATTGTGAGAAAAAAAACTTTTTTAGCGGTTTTTTTAAAGCGCTCGCAATTCAGATAAATCAGCGCATAAATTTTGTACTAGAAGTTATTTAGTATGTCAATTTTTAAAAAAAATTACACTTAAACTATATAAAAAAATGTTTTTTTATTTATAAAGAGCATAAAAATTATAAAGTTTGCCACCATGAGATTTAAGAGATTAAATATTGAAACCTATGAGCCTGGTAAATCCAGTCTTAAGAGATTTCATCAAGTTGTAAAGTTATCTGCGAATGAGTCGGCTTTAGGTGTTAGCTCAAAGGCTAAAAAGATTTTGTCTGATAAAAATTTAAGTTTTTTTAGGTACCCAGATGGCAAGTCTAAAGCCTTAAGAAGACAAATATCTAAAAAGTTTAAATGTGATGAAGATAGAATTATTTGCGGCGCTGGATCTGATGAGGTTATTCAAATGCTATGTCAATTATTTTTGAATCCTAAGGATGAAGTTATTCTTCCTCAGTATAGTTTTTTAATGTACAGGATATATGCTAAAATAGTTGGTGCAAAAGTAATTTTTGCTAAAGAAAATAATTTCAAAGTATCAATTCCTGAAATTATTAAAAATGTTTCAAAAAAAACAAAAATTGTTTTTTTAGCAAATCCTAATAATCCAACTGGAACATACCTAAAAAGTTCTGAGCTCTTAGAACTTAGAAAAAAATTGAGAAAAAATATTCTGCTAGTAGTGGATGATGCATATGCAGAATATATGAAAAATAATGATTATAAAAGTGGATTAAAATTATTCAAAAATAAACAAAATGTCTTTATTTTAAGAACATTTTCTAAAATATATGGTCTATCTTCTCTTAGAGTAGGTTGGGGATATGGTTCAAAAAAAATTATTAAGGCACTGAATGTTATTAAGCCACCTTTTAATGTTAATGAGGTAGCACAGAAAGCTGCCATTGAGTCTCTTAAGGATAATAAGTTTATAACTCGCTCAGTTAAACACAATATTATTTATGCAAAAAAATTGAAAAATTTTCTTAACCAATATGGAATTAATTCAAATAATATATCGGCCAATTTTTTATTATTAAATTTTGAGAAATGTAAATTCAAAGCGAAATATTTTTATGAAAAATTAAAGATGAAAGGAATTATCTTAAGATCAACAGAAAATGGCTACAATATAAAAAATATGTTACGATTAACCATTGGATCAAAAACAGATAATTTAAAATTTATGCGAGCAGTAAAAGGAATGTTTAATTAATGAAAAATGTGCTCATCATCGGCTGTGGCTTGTTAGGATCTTCGTTAGTAAAAAGAATTGCAAAAAAAAAATTAGCAAAAAAAATTTTTATTTTTGAAAAATCAAAAAAAAATATATCAAAGATCAAAAGACTAAAGTTGCCTGGAATTCTTGTAAATAAACTACAAGAGGTAGTTGCAAAATCAAATCTAATTATTTTTTGTACGCCAATGAGTGAATACAAAAAGATGATATTAAGATTAAACAATAATTTTAATTCAAAACAAATTATTACTGATGTTGGTTCTTCAAAAATAGAATCTTCAGAAATAATTAAAAGAAATTTAAAAAAAAAAATATCCTGGATTCAAAGTCATCCTATAGCTGGATCAGAAGTAAGTGGGCCTGAGCATGGTAAGGAAAATCTGTTTGAAAATAAGTGGTGTGTATTGATTAAAAATAAGAAAATAAATATGAAACATTTAAAATTTTTAAATTCTTTTTGGAAAAAAATGGGTTCAAAAACTGTAATCATGAATGCGGAAAGACACGATAAAATATTTTCAATTACAAGCCATTTACCACATTTAATAGCTTACAATTTGGTTAAATCAGCTCAAGATTTTGAGAAAAAGCAAAAATATGACTTAATTAAATATAGTGCAGGTGGATTAAGAGATTTTTCAAGAATCGCTGCATCAAATGAAATTATGTGGAGAGACATTTTTTTTGATAATAGAAAAAATGTTTCAAGAGCAATTGATATATTTATCAAAAATTTAAGATCTTTTAAGACAGACATTAATTCAAAAAATAATAAATCAATTCTTAAAAAATTAATTCAAACAAAAAAAGTTAGGTCTAAAATAATCAAATTAAAACAGGATGTAAATAAACCTGACTTTGGTAGAGATTAATAATTACCAATATTACTTACTTTTTTAACTTTTAGATTTGCAGTTTTATCAATTAATTTAATTGTTTGTTTAGTTGGCATTATTATCACCTTCTTTTTTGGTCCATAAGCATGAATAAATTTAGACTTACTTAAACATATACCGACATGTCCTTTCCAAAATATTATATCTCCTTTACTTAAATTTTTACCTTTTTTTCTTTTACAAAACTTTATCTGATCTTTTGTATCTCTTGGAAAAAATATTCTGTTATAATAAAAGTAAATTTGGATCAAAGCAGAGCAATCAATACCATCAGATGTTTTTCCACCCCATAGATATTTACTACTTTTAAATAATTTCATTATTTTTAAATAATCTTTTTCAATATGGTCAATTTTGACAATATCACTTTTCTTTATCCATCTATCCTTTTTAAACTCAATTAGCCTTTTATTTTTGTTTAAAACCGATATGCCAGATGCAAAGAAAAGATAATTTTTTGTTGGTAAAAACTTATTTTTCTTTTTAATAAATATTCTAGATTTTGTTTTTTTTATCTTAAAAGTCGGCTTAAAATTTTTATAAAAATAATTTTTTTTAATATAACCAATATAATTATCAAAATTAGTTTTAATCTTAATCCAGTTTTTTTGATTTTTTAATACCTTAAATTTTTCACCATACAAGATCTGCGATAAAGTTTCAGAGTTATTAGAAGGTTTTGCATTTATATTTCCAAGTGAAAAATTATAATAAAAATTATTTTTCATTAATCTTTAATTTATTTCTTATTATCCATAATATAATTAAAGATGGTATTACCATTATAGCAGTTAAGATAAAAAATACCCCCCAGTTTCCATTAAGCCAATCAACTAGAGCACCCGATGATGATGCTAATGTGGTTCTTCCAGCAGTACCTATTGAGGCCAATAGAGCATATTGAGTTGCTGTGTAAGTTCTATCAACTAGCAATGATATGAATGCAACAAATGCAACAGTGGCAAAAGCTGCTGCAATGTCGTCAAAGATTACAGCAATTGCAAATAATATTTCAGATTTACCACTCCACGCTAAAAGACTGAACAATAGATTTGTGCTCGCCATTAAAATTCCTGCTAAAAACATTGCTTTTAAAACACCAGATCTTATTACAAATAGCCCACCTAGCAGAGTGAAGATGACAGTTGTTATCCATCCTAAAGTTTTTGAGTAAATAGCAATATCTGATTTACTAAAACCAATTTCTTTATAAAAGATAATAGACATACGCCCTAAAAAAGCCTCTCCAACTTTGAATAAAAAAACAAACCCTAGGATCCCCAAAGCTATTTGAAAGCCATTTTTTTTAAAAAAACTTATTATAGGTCCACTGATTGTTCCACTGATCCAAGTTATAGTTTTAGTAAGAAAATTTGAATTTTGGAATTTACCAGCAATTAATTGATCATTTTCTCTCTGATTAATTTGTCTTTCAGTCGAGTCAGTTTCATTGACAAACATTAATCCAATATTCATTAGAATTATTAAAATTCCTAAGATTAAAAAAGTTAGTTGCCAATAATTTTGAAAACCCAAATTTTCTAAAAAATCTGCAGAAAACAATGACAAAACTCCGCCTAATTTATATCCACTCCACCACCCAACGACAGCCATTGCTGCGCCCGCAGCCATTGATTTACCCTCGTTTTCGCTAATTTGCTCAATCCTTAAAGCATCCACAGTAATATCTTGTGTTGCTGAGGCAATTGCAATGAGTAAACCTACTGATATTACAAGGGCTAAATTTTCTGAAGGATCAATTACACTCCATAAAAATAATGAGATTAAGATTAATATCTGCATCAGGACAATCCATCCTCTTCGATGTCCAATTTTCTTTGTCAGATATGGTATTTGAATACGATCGATTAAAGGAGCCCATAAATAATTAAATGCATAAACCGCAAATATAAGACCAGCCCAACCGACTGTAGATCTGCTTAATCCATCTTCCTTTAACCATAAACTTAAACTACTTCCTATCAATACCCAAGGAAAACCAGAGATAGCACCAAGCAATAATATTTTTAACATTCTTTTATCGAAATAAACGGAAAATGTTTCTGAAAGGGATTGTTTTTTAATTTCTATCATTTTTTAATTCCGCCAGAATGAAGGTAAAAATAACACTAATATAGCAAATAACTCCAGTCTTCCCAAGATCATACCGATTGTTAAAATCCATTTGGAAAAATCTGGCAATGAGGAGAAATTACCGTTAGGTCCAATTATTGATCCTAAGCCTGGACCAACATTTGAAATAGAGGTCGCAGCGCCTGAAATTGCGGTTATAAAATCAAGTCCATTTAAAGATAATAACGCAGACAATAAAAAAAATATTATTAAGTACATGTAAATAAAAGAAATGATCGATGCTATAAATTTATCATCAATTGGATTTTTATCGTATTTCAACACAAAAACACCTTTAGGGTAAATAATTTTTTTTAGTTGATTAATTGCAAATGAATAAAGAATTTGAAAACGAAATATTTTTATGCCACATGTTGTTGAACCAGCACAGCCACCTATGAACATCAAAGCTAAAAATAATACAAGAGGAAAGCTACCCCAATTATCAAATTGAGCATTGACATAACCAGTTCCGGTTAGAATAGAAATAACGTTAAAGAAAATTGATCTTAAATCAAATGAACTTGAATTGTTTAAAGTAAGATAAATCGATAAAATGAAAATTGATATAAATATTATCTTAATAAAGGTTTTGATTTGGGAATCTGATGTAAAAATAGACCTATTGCCATTTAAAAATTTAATGTAGACGATAAATGGTATACTTCCTAAAATAATAAATACCATTGCCGTAGTTTCTATCGCCAAGCTATCAAAAAAACCAATGGATTGATTATAGTTAGAGAATCCACCAGTTGCTATAGTTGTCATCGAATGTGTAATACTATCAAAAATATTCATTCCAAAAATATTGTAAGTGACTGCACATAGCGCTGTTAATCCAGAGTAAATATAAATTAATCTTAGAGCAATCTCTTTAGACTTTGGAAGAATTTTTTCAGATGAATCATTGTTTGAAATTTTAAATAATTGCATTCCCCCAACATTCATTATGGGCATCAATGTAATCGCCATCACTATTACACCAATACCTCCCAACCATTGAAGTATTGCTCTCCAAAATAATATCCCTCTAGGCATATTTTCTAAATTTGATATGATTGTCGAACCAGTTGTCGTAATACCTGACATACTTTCAAAAAAGGCATTTGTGACTGAAAATTCTAAATTAGAGAATATAAAGGGTAATGAACCAAATATAGCAATACTTAACCATGCTAATGCAGTTAGAAGGAATGCTTGTTGTAAATTAAGTTTTTTTTCATGATCTAGATTGGAGAGAAAAAATAAGGTTCCAAAAATGATCGTAACAATTGCAGCACCAAAAAAAGAAGAATCTATTTGACCATAAATAAATTGTACAATTATTGGAACAAGCATAAAAATACCAAGAATTATTTGAAGAATTCCAAGAGTGAAAAAAACTGTTTTATAATTAGACATTTTGAAAGAACATTATTTTATGGTAAATAAATTTCAACTCTATAAGAATTAAGTAGTTCGCTAATTAAAGATTTTGTTGAATTATTCATGATAAAAAAAGAAAACTTAGAAAAAACAAGCTCTTGGCCAATCGTTGAAGCAAAAAAAATGCTTAGAGAAAGAAAATCTTTTTTAGAAAAAAAAGGTAAAATTACACTACAGACTGGATATGGCCCAAGTGGACTTCCTCACATAGGAACATTTGGAGAAGTTGCTAGAACTTCTATGATGGCTAATGCGTTAAAAAAATTAACTGATCTTCCAACAGAAATTATCACTTTTTCCGATGATATGGATGGTCTTAGAAAAGTACCAGACAATGTACCCAATAAAGAATTGTTAGAAAAAAACCTTCATAAACCTTTGACAGACGTACCAGATCCCTTTGAAAAATATAATAGTTTTGGTGAACATAATAATGAGAAATTAAAAAAATTTTTAAATAATTTTAATTTTAAATATAATTTCAAAAGCTCTACTCAATTGTATAAATCAGGTTTTTTTAATCCAACACTTCAAATTATTTTAGATAATTATGATGGAATAATGAATATCATTATGCCTACTTTAGGAAAAGAACGTCAAAAAACTTATTGTCCATTTCTTCCTATTTGTCCAGAGACAGGACATGTTTTGGAAATTCCAGTTAAAGAAATTTATAATTCTAAGTCTAAAATTGTGTTTGATAATAAAGGTAAAGATTTAGAATCAAGCATATTAGATGGTCATTGTAAACTTCAGTGGAAAGTAGATTGGGCCATGAGATGGTATGCGTTAGATGTTGACTTTGAAATGTACGGAAAAGATCTGATAGAAAGTGCAATATTATCCACTAAAATTATTAAACTAATTGGAAAAAAAAACCCATCTGGTTTTGCTTACGAACTCTTTTTGGATGAAAAAGGGGAAAAGATTTCTAAATCAAAAGGGAATGGAATAACAATCGAGCAATGGTTGGAGTACGCCTCACCAGAAAGTTTATCATTATATATGTATCAAAATCCGAAAAGAGCTAAAAAACTTTATAATGAGATAGTTCCAAAAGCGGTCGATGAATATTTGGAATTTATTGAAAAGGCTAAAACCCAAGATGAGCTTCAGTTACTGATGAATCCAGTAT
>CACKQM010000013.1:0-24741 GCA_902602295.1 uncultured Pelagibacteraceae bacterium
AATTCAATGGAATTAATTCAAATGGGTAAACAGGATATCGTTTTTGCCGGTGGAAGTGAAGAAATACATTGGGCAATGACAGCTATGTTTGATGCCATGACTGCTCTATCATCGAAATATAATGATACACCTCATTCAGCATCAAGAGCGTATGACAAAACTAGAGATGGTTTTGTAATAGCTGGTGGAGCGGGTGTGTTAGTTTTAGAAGAATATGAGCATGCAAAAGCTAGAGGTGCCAAAATTTATGCTGAATTGACTGTGGTATTTGTAAAAGATTAATCTTTCTTTTGATATTTTGTTAATTTTCCAACTAAACTAAAATAAATCTTACTCGGAAGAAAACTTAAGATTTTCAGTGCAATAGTTAATGATTTTGGAAAATGAATTTCAAAAGTTTTTTTATTGACCAAGCCATCATATATTTTTTCAGCCGCATATTCAGTAGTTTTTAAAAAAGGCATTTTAAAATCATTTTTATCAGTCATTGGAGTTTTGATAAAACCTGGAGATACCAAGCACACTCTGACATTTGATCGACCAAAGTCAAAATATAGACTTTCTGCTAAATTATTTAGAGCAGATTTTGAAGGTCCGTATCCAGTTGAATTTGGTAAGCCTCTATAACCAGCAATTGAAGAAACAATAGTGATTGTTCCACTTTTCTTTTTTTTAAAATATTCTTCAACTACTTTGATGGCATTCAATGTCCCAAAAAAATTAATTTTGAACACTTCCTCAATTTGTTCAACATCAATATCCCTTTCTTTTTTTGGATTCCATGTGCCAGTGGAAAAAAAACAAATATCTATATTTTCAAATTTATTTTTAATTTTTTCAAAAACTTCATTACATTTTGATTTATCAGTCACATCTAATGGAAATGGACTTATATTTTCATGATTGTTCGAAATCTCATTAAGAAGATTCTCACGTCTGGCTGAAATAGCAACATTCCACCCTTCATTAGCAAATTTTATTGCAAGAGCTTTACCGATTCCAGTACTCCCACCCGTTATCCAAATTGTTTTTTTATTCATTATCTAAAGATGTATAATACTTTAATGCTAAAAAATAAATTTTTATCATTCATACTTTTTTTTATTATCACATTTTCAGCCTCATTTATTGGAAGTTTAGTCACAATTAATTTTAAAGACCCTTGGTATTCTCAATTAGTCAAATCTGATTATAACCCACCTGATTGGATATTTGCACCTGTTTGGACTACGCTATATCTAATGATGACAGTCGCTATTTGGTTTTTTTGGCATAGTAAAAGTAGAGACATGAACACGATTTATATTTATTTTATTCATATTATATTTAATACAACTTGGAGTATCGTTTTTTTTGGATTACACCAAATTTTTTTAGCTTTAGTTGTTTTGGTAATCTTAATTGGTTTAATAATAACTTTAGTAATTAGATATAAGCGTGTTAATTTTGTAAGTTATTATTTAATGATTCCCTATTTACTTTGGTGTTGCTATGCATTATTTCTGAATATTAACTTATTAATATTAAATTAATGGATGATGTTGTAATAGTTGGTGGCGGAATAATTGGAGCCGCGACTGCTTACTTTTTATCAAAAGAGGGCAGAAAAGTTAAAGTTATAGAAAAAGACCCAACTTATAAAACTGCTTCTTTTCCTTTGTCATTAGGTGGCTTCAGAAGACAATTTTTCCAAAAAGAAAATATTTTATTAGGAAAATTTGCCAAAGAATTTATTTTTCAAATTCCAGATTTATTAAAAACTGAAAAAAATCCAAAACCCACTGCTAGTATGGTGACCAATGGTTATTTATTAATGTTTGGACCTGAGCATGCAGATGAACAATATAAAGCGCTTGAAAATCATAAAGCTTGTGATGCGGGAACAAAAAATATCAAAGGCTCTGAGTTGAATAATTTTTTTCCGTATATCAATAGTGAGGGAATTGAAACAGCGACTTTTACTGACAATCAAAGTGAGGGATGGATTGACCCCTTCATGTTTCATAGTGCTCTAAAAAGCAAAGCGATTGATCTTGGTGCTGAATTTGTTAAGGGGGAAGTTAAATCTCTTTCAGAAATTAAAGCTAAGACAATTATTTCAGCAGCTGGATGTTGGACTAAAGAGCTTTTAGAAGATATACCTGTTGAACCTCAAAAACATACAGTTTTCAGAGTAAAGTGCCCAAAACATATTCCTGAAATGCCATTAACGGGAGATCTAACAACAGGAGTTTATTGGAGACCTGAAGGTAAAGAATACTTAGCTGGCTCACCAAAATCAGTCTTTGATGCCAAAGATCTTGAACCTGCATGGGATGATTTTGAAGAATTGGTTTGGCCAGCATTAGCTCATAGAATACCGGCTATGGAAGAATTAAAATTAACTGGTGGATGGGCTGGATATTATGATTGCAATCGACTTGATAACAATGCAGTTGTAGGAAAACATCCAAAATTTGAAAATGTTTACTTAGCAACAGGTTTCACAGGAAGAGGATTAATGCAAGCTCCGGGAATTGGTAGAGCATTAACAGAATTGATTACGACGGGCGCTTATCAATCAATTGATATTTCAAATATGGCTGTAGAGAGAGTTTTAGGTAAACAGGCGAGACATGAGCCATATGTTCTTTAATTAAGTTCCACAAAAAGTTTGATAATTTTCATTTGAACTGGATAATATTTGGTATTCACTGATATCTTTTTGATCAGTATAGGGGCTATTTAAGATTTTTAAAAAGTTAAGCAAAGGTTCCAAATTTCCTTGATCTGCATCTCTAAGAGTATTTTCAACTATATGATTTCTTGGAATTAAAAGAGGGTTTGTACTTCTCATCAATTTTTTATGCTTTTCCTCCGAATTATTATGACTTGATGATCTTTCCCGCCACCTTTTTTTCCAGTTGCTAAAATCAGCACCTTCATAAATATTATCTTTTTGAGTTTTAAAATTCATCAAGTGGCAAAATGTATTTGTGTAATCAACTTTATTTTGATGCATCCAAGTGAGTAAGTTTAAAATTAGGTACTTATCTTTTTCATCCGAACCAAGTAAGCCTAGCTTAGTCCTCATCATACTTAACCACTTTTCTTCATATGTTTTTTCAAAAGTATCGATTATTTCAGTTGCTAATTTTACAGCTGTATCTTGGTCTTTATCGATCAAAGGTATCAAACACTCAGCAAATCTTGAAAGATTCCATTTTGTTATAACTGGCTGATTGCAATAAGCATATCTACCTAATTTATCAATTGAACTAAATACAGTTTTTGGGTCATAAATATCCATGAAAGCACAGGGTCCGTAGTCAATGGTCTCACCAGCTATACTCATGTTATCTGTATTCATTACACCATGGATAAATCCAACTCTCATCCAATTGACAACTAAATCAATCTGTTTCTCTAAAACAACTTTTAAAAGATCTAAGGCTTTATTTTTTGAATTTTCAATTTTTGGGTAATGTCTTTTGATGACATATTCAAATAATGTCTCTAACTCGCCTTTTTTATTTCTCGCTGCAATATACTGAAAAGTTCCTACTCTAATATGACTTGATGCTACCCTGGTGAGTATAGCACCCTTTAATTCTGTCTCTCTAATTACATTTTCTCCAGTTTTTGCGACCGCTAGACTTCGTGTAGTTGGTATATTTAAAGCATACATTGCTTCACTAATTACATATTCTCTTAACATGGGCCCTAATGCTGCTCTTCCATCTCCATTTCTTGAAAAAGCAGTTTTTCCTGAGCCTTTAAATTGAATATCGTACCTATGATTATTTTTAGATACATGTTCTCCAATCAAAACAGCTCTACCATCACCAAGCATTGTAAAATGGCCAAATTGATGACCTGCATAAGCTTGTGCTATTGAATTACTATTTTTCGGCAATTCGTTTCCTGTAAATATGGCCGATAACTCAGACTGACTTATTTCAGAAAAGTCTAAATTTAAATCCTTGGCCAAAGACTCATTTAATAAAATCAGTTTAGGATTTTTAACTTTTATTGGGTTTATCTTTTCTCTAAATGACTCAGGCAATTTGGAATATGTGTTATCAAAATTCCAATTGATATTTTTTTTCATAAATTACTACATTTTCCAAATTCTATTTAAAATCTCTTCTCTTCTACAAGCTTTTTTATATTTTAAATAATTAAGAAAATATACTTGATAATAATCTTGATGACGATCCTCAGCTATATAAAATTTTTCAAATTCTCTTATATAAGTTACAACTTTTTTATTAAATTTTTTTTCTAGTCTTTTAAAATCTTTTTCAATTAAATCTTTTTCCTTTTGATTTGTATAAAAAGCTGCAGATCTGTAGCTATAGCCTTTGTCACAAAACTGACCATAAGGATCAAATGGATCTATATTGAGCCAAAAATTTTTAAGTAATTCTTTGTAAGATATTATTTTTGCATCATAAATTACCTCTACAACTTCGAGGTGACCTGTATTTCCATAAGTAACTTCTTCATAGGTTGGATTTTCAGTTTTTCCTCCAGAGTATCCTGAAATCACTTTCTCAACGCCTGTTAATTTTTCAAAAGACTCTTCCATACACCAGAAACAACCACCGGCAAAATATGCTTTACTTTTTTCAGATGCTAATACTGAATTAGTAATTATTAAGTTTAGAAATATAAATAATAAAAATTTCATGATTAAAAATTTATACAAAAATTGGGAATTGAGTCTAGATTATTAAAGGTAGCTACTTTAAGTAGCTTACCTTTAATAATTAAAAGAATGATTTATTTTTTCTTATATTTAGCTGCCTCTTCAGAACCACCTGTGGCAGATCCTTTACTATATGAGTGAGCACCCATTCCAGCTAATTGTCCATCTTTGACAATAAGATATTGATCTCTAATTTCTTTTCCTTCAAAGAAACATTCTAAGATTTCTCTTACACCATCAGCATATCTTGTTTGAGCTGACAAAGAAGTTCCAGAAGTGTGAGGTGTCATACCATGGTTAGGCATTGTTCTCCATACATGATCATTTGGAGCTGGCTGTGGAAACCAAACGTCTCCAGCGTAACCACTTAGTTGACCACTCTTCAATGCTTTTGCAATAGCATCACGATTACAAATTTTACCTCTTGCCGTGTTTACAATATAAGCACCTTTTTTCATTTTGCTTATCATTGCATCGTCAAATAAGTTCTCAGTCTCAGGATGGAGAGGGCAATTTATAGTCACAACATCACAAACTTTAACCATAGACTCTACTGACTCATGAAATGTTAAGTTTAATTCTTTCTCAACACTATCTGGTAATTTATGTCTATCAAAATAATGTAAGTGCACGTCAAATGGTTTCATTTTTCTTAATGCATCTAAACCGATACGGCCAGCAGCAACAGTTCCAATGTGCATACCTTCAACATCATAAGATCTTTGCACAGCATCTGCTATGTTCCATCCACCTTCATTAACAATTCTATGTTGGTTGTGATAGTCTCTCACCATTGATACAATCATCATTACAATGTGTTCAGCAACAGATCTTGAATTACAAAAAGTTACTTCAACTACATCAATTTTGTTATCCATAGCTGCTTGTAAATCCACGTGATCAGAGCCAATTCCAGCTGTAATAGCCATTTTTAAGTTTTTAGCTTTAGCAATTCTTTCTTTAGTTAAGTAGTAAGGAAAAAAAGGTTGAGAAATTACTATATCAGCGTCAACGATATGCTTATCAGCCTCACATCCATCTCCATCTTTACTATTTGTAACTACCAACTCATGTCCATTACTTTCTAAAAATTTTCTTAATCCTAATTCTCCTGAAACACATCCTAACAATTCTCCTGGATTAAAATCTCTTCCTTTTGGTGAAGGTAAGGTCATCCCATCTGGATATTTTTCTAGTTTAGGAAGATCTTTAAGTGGATATGACTTAGGCATTCCTCCTTTTGGATCATCATATAATACACATAATATTTTCATTTATTCTCCTGCGTTACTTTCGATCATTAATTTATTTTGAGACATCTAACATTATTTTAATGTCGCTAGCAAACAAATTATTTTGTTTTTGGATAACTCTTTTTAAGTATAAATTTATTAATTATAATAGCAAAAACCAGAATAATTATTGATCCTGAAATTATTGGGCTTAACAAATAGTCCAGTGAGACACTGCCCATAATAACTATAATTGGATTTCCACCTGCAGGTGGATGAGTTACATTTAACAATATCATTAGACCCACTCCAAAACCAACTGCTAATGGTATTATTATAAATAATGGCAAAGGAATTAGATATAAAAAAAACATTCCTACGATTGCAGTTACTAAATGCCCAAAAAAAACATTTTTGGGTTGGGCAAAGGGGCTATCGGGATATCCATACAACAGAACCATTGATGATCCAAAAGATGCAATAAGAAAAATTCCAAATTCAGTTTTATAAGTCAATAAAGTTAAAATACCTATAGTGATAATTGAAAATAATCCTGCAATAAATGATTGTTTTAAATTACCCATGAGATCATTTTGATACTATTTTTTTTATTGTTTTAAAAGGCAATAAAATACATTCTTTACGAGATAGATTTTTATCATTAAATATTTTATTAAGTGATTTCCATTTTTTTTCAATATTTTCAACGTTTCCCTCAAAATAATGTTTTGCATCGTCGCACAATTCATTAATTTTAGATTTATTTTCATTCATTGAAATTTTTGAAAGTAAGCTTGCTGAAGCTTGACAATAAACACAGGACTTACCTTGATAACCAAAATCAACAATTTTATTTTTTTTGATAACCAAATCTATTTGCATCTCATCACCGCACATTGAATTTTTCAATTTTGAGTGGTGTGTATAGTTTTTGATACTTTTGTTATTGTTGGTATCAGAGGCTATTTTAAGAATATCCAAATTCATATTAATTTATTATATTAGTGCTAATACTTTGTATAACAATTTAATTTATGTTGTAGTACTAATCAATTAGATCTAAATATTCGATTATGGTTGAACTTAGAAATGAAAAAATAGCCGTACCGGTCGTTTTATTTGCAGGGATACTTTGGTCGTTTGGTCCTTTGGTAGTGAGATATATGAATGATCCTCATATGGTTCCTTGGCAATATATTTTTGGTAGAGGTTTAACTATTTTTATTATTCTAAATTTATATTTATATTTTGAAGAGGGAATAAATTTTTACAAAAATTACAAAAAAGTGGGTAAATCAGGACTCGTTGGTGGCATGGGTCTTGGTATTGCAATGATTTCATTTATTTACTCAATTACAAATACTACTGCAGCAATTACTTTATTATGTTTAGCTGCAATGCCTTTTTTTACTGCATTATTGGCTTTTTTATTTTTAAAGGAGAAAATTTCTCTAAATGTCTGGATATCAATGCTTATTGCAACTGTGGGTATTATAATCATGGCTGTTGGTAATACTGAAAAAAATTCTTTAATAGGTTTTGTTTTTGGACTTACATCATCAATAGGTTTTTCAATTTTTTCAGTCACTTTAAGATGGAGAAAAGAAACTCCAAAATTTACAACAGTTGCTGTAGCTGGTTTATTTTGTTTCATAATTGCTACGATTATGATTTTGGTCAATAAACAACCTTTTTTTGCCACAAGTTTTAATAGTGCAATGTTTTCTTTACATGGGGTATTAGTGTGTCTAGGTCTTATTTTGTATTCTATAGGATCTAAAGCAATCCAAGCAGCAGAGTTGACATTATTGTCTCTGACGGAGGTTATCGGAGGAATTTTTTGGGTATGGTTACCATTGTTCGGGATTAATGAAATTCCATCCACTAACACAATAGTGGGAGGCTTTTTTCTTTTCGTCTCAATTATTTATTATAGCCTTATCATGAGGTGGAATAAGAGATACATCGCACTAAATTAAATTTAATGGATAAAAATAAAGTCATTGTAAATAGTTGGAATGAGTGGGATCCATTAAAACATGTAATTGTTGGCAGGGCAGATGGTGTATGTATTCCAGCCCCTGAACCAGCGCTTGATGCTAAAGTTCCTGAGGACTCTGACATGAAAGGTAAATTTGGTCCAAGAACAAAAGATACAATAGATAAAGCTAATCAATTGTTAAATGATTTTTCAGAAATATTATCTAAGCGTGGTATAAAAGTAGATAGACCGACACCAATTGATTTTAATCAAAATATTTCAACTCCTGACTGGAAAGTTGAGACTATGTTTGGTTGTATGCCTCCAAGAGATGTTTTACTGACTGTGGGCAATGAAATTTTAGAAGCTACTATGAGTTATAGATGCAGATGGTTTGAATATCTTTGCTATCGACCTCTTTTAAAAGAATATTATAATTTAGACCCAAACATGAGACATGAGTCAGCTCCTAAACCAAGATTAACTGATGCAGATTATAGAGAAGATTATTTGTCTGATAAAATAGGAATTGAAAAAAGGTTAAAGTGGACTGAAGATAAATTTTTTGTAACAACTGAGGAAGAACCTTTGTTTGATGCGGCAGATATACTTCGATTTGGAAAAGACTTAATTGTACAACATGGTTTCACCACAAATTTAAAAGGTATTGATTGGTTAAGAAGACATTTTAAAAATCATAGAATTCATGCAGTAAATTTTCCGGGTGACCCATATCCAATACATATAGATGCAACCTTTACTCCTATAAAAGAAGGTTTGATTATAAATAATCCTCAAAGAAAATTACCTAAAGATCAAAGAAAATTATTTGAAAATAATGGATGGGAAATAATTGATGCCGCCCAACCAGCTCATAATGAACCACCACCACTCTGTTATTCATCTGTTTGGCTTTCAATGAATGTTTTAGTGTTAGACCCTAAAACAGTTTGTGTTGAAAAAAGTGAAAAATATCAGGCAGAACAATTAGACAAGTTAGGTATGGAGGTAATTCCAGTAGATTTAAGAGATGCTTATGCTTTTGGAGGTGGACTTCATTGTTGTACTGCTGACGTTTATAGAGAAGGGAAAATTAAAGATTATTTTCCAAAACAATAACAAAAAGTTAATTTTCTTTAGATTTATCTATATTAAAATTCTCTAATCCACTTGATGAACTTTTGAGATTTTTATCAATTTCCTCAAATCTCGCTCTTTTTTCTATTTCTTTTTGAATAAGTCTTTGTTCACGTCTAATTTCCTCTTGTTCTTTTTGCTTACGTTCTCTATCAAATTTTTCTTCCCACTCTCTTATTTTTATAAACTCAGCTTCTTTTTGTCTATCTTCCTCTTCTTTCAATATTTTTAACTCTCTATTTTTACGTCTTTGCTCTTTTAATTCTTTATTTTTTTGTTCATCTTCTCTTACTTTTAAATCAATATCTTTTCTATTTTGCTCTTCTTCTCTAGTTTTTAATTGTTTTTCTTTTTCTCTTAATTCTTTTGCAACAAGTACTAACTCCTCATCTTTTTTCGTTAGTCTTTCACTTTCAATTTTTTGTTGATCTTCTTTAGACCTAATTTCTTTTTCTCTTATCCTTAGCTCTTCTTCATTTGAGCGGATTTTACTACTTTCTTTATTGAGCCTATCCTCCCAAAGTTTCAATTCTTTCTTTTCCTTTTGATAAGAATTTCTTTCCTCAAGTTTTTGTAATTTAATAGCTTTGATTTTTTCTTGTTCTTTTTTTTTCTTATAATTAGTTAATGCGCTGCTAAGCGAACTTGTTGTAAACGATGCTATTTTAGCAAGCCCGTTAGTTTTTTTTTTAATTTTTGTTTTCTTTTTTTTTAATGGCATTTTTTAATTTTTATTTATTTCACTAGATAAATGAAAATTATTCAATAAGATTCTTAAAAAAATCTTTGTAGTCCGGCTAAAATGAGTTACAACCTGAAAGGGATATATTTAGTATGTCGCTTCCTCTTTTTTATCTTCGTTCTCGTCTTTTTTATATTTTACACCTTTTCTTTCTAAAATTTCTTTAACTTTTTCTGAATATGGTTCTTCTATGTGTTCAGTGGCAGGATTGAGTTCAATACCTGCTGGAGTAATGGTTTGTGGCATAGCAACGAACTGAGAGTCTGGATTTTCAACAGTTTTTCTTACTTTCATTCTATATATTCCAAAAAATCCAATCAAAGAGTGAAAAATAGACAAAAATACAAAGAAACCATTTGGTCCAACTAGATCCATAAATATTGAACAAAGAAACGGACCACTCATTGCTCCTAATCCAAAGGCAAATTGTAATCCTGCTCCAGCTGCAACAAATTTTTCTTTTGAGATATAATCATTTGTGTGTGCGAGGATCAAAGAAAACATTGGCAAACTACAAAATGAAAAAAGAATAAAGAAAAAATAAAACCATGTTTTACTAGTTGCAAGACCACCTGGTAAATACATTTGTCTTGAAACAAATATTGCAATTATTGCGAATATTGCTGCTCCAAATGTTGAAAACACAATTACTCTTCTTCTATCGTAAATATCTGAAATTTTACCAACTGGAAATTGGGCTACTGCACCTGAAATTGCTAACAAAAAAGTTACAATTGATATTTCTAAAATGGTGAAGTTCATGGAGGTAGCATAAACTGCTAGCAATGTGAATAAAGCTGATTGTATTGTTCCATAAAAAAGAGAGCTCACCATACCAAAGGGTGAAGCTTCGTATAACTCTCTCATATTCATGGCTTGTATTTTTTTAAAATTTGGTGGTTTTTTTTTAGTTAGTAAAATAGGAATTAAAGCAGCAGAAGTTATTACTGAAACCAAGATAAAAGGTTGAAAGTTTTTAGGACTACTAAAGTTAAGTAAAAACATACCGATGCCCATGGCTCCATAAAGTATGACCATATAAACTGAAAGTACGCTGCCTCTATTTTTATTACTTGATCTGTCATTTAACCAACTTTCTGCAACTGTATAAATGCAGACCATGCTTACACCTGTGAGTATTCTTAATAGAAACCATATGAATGGATGAATTATTACCGAGTGAATTAAAATAACTAATGAAGCTAAAGATGCAAAAGCTGCAAAAACTCTTATGTGACCAACACTCGAAATTATATTTGGAATAGTTGCGGCACCGATAAAATATCCTACAAAATAACCAGACATCATAAATCCAGTTGAAGTAAGGCTAAATTCTTCCTGAACAGCCCTTACACCCAAGAGAGACCCTTGGAATCCATATGCCATCATTATGAATCCCATTCCTAAAAACAATGCCCAGGAGTTTTTTAAAACTTTATTCATAAAAATTGAGGTAATTATTCGCGATGTATTATTAAATCAAGTCTTAATTGTGACAAGCTTAAGAATTTTTGAGTTTTAAGTATGAGTGAATTGCGATGGTAGTTATAATAATCAGACCACCTTGAAGTGTTTCTAAACTAGGCTGCTCTTTTATGATTAACCAAACCCAAATTGGACCAATTATAGTCTCTAGCAGGAAAAAAAGATTTACTTCTGCAGCAGGTATAAACCTTGGTGCAATGGTCACTAACACAAAAGGTATCGCTACACATAAAATACACATCAAAGGAACAATTAAAAGATCATTATCAACTAATGCAAAACTTTCGATAAAAAGTAATGCAAAAGTAGCTACAAATAATTTACCAACTACTGCAGCTGGAACTAAATTTTTAGTTTTAGCGGATCTAATTATAACTGCTCCGACCGCTAAACCTATCGCAGTGATAAATCCTAAAACATCTCCATAAAAATTACCTAACTTCAAAGAGTCATAGAAAATATATATTATTGCTAAAAAAGTAATTATTATAGAATTCCAAGTTTTTTTATCAGGTGGTTCTTTTAGAAATATTGCTCCCAGAATAGCTGATAACATTGGGGCAGTTGCTATCATAACTAAGGTATTGGCAACATTTGTATTTTGAATAGAAACAACAAAAGTTATATTGGTTACACTAAATGTAATTACATAAAATATTCCATGATAACCACTAGTGAAAAGTATCTTAAAGAAATTTAATTTATAAATGATTAACATACCTAACAAAACTGTTATAAAAGGAATAATTCCCCTATAAAAAACTAAACCCCAAGTATCTACATTTGAAAGCCTTATAAATAGTGAGTCTGGTGTAATAAACATTACAGCTACAAAGGCCAATAACGATCCCTTTTGTTGGTCTGTAAGATTTTTCACGCTTTTAATTCTTTCCAGAAAGTTGAAGCTAAATTTATTTTTGAAAGATCGTAGAAAGTTTTTAATCCAGTGGGTGATGTTACATTTATATCACCATTGAGTTGCTCATCTATGAAGTCAATTCCAGCAAAGAAAATTTTATCTTTTTTTAAATCTTTACTAATCAATTTTGATATTTTCATTTCTTTATTTGTCAATTTTATATTTATTGGTTTTGCACCTTTGCTTAAATTGCTTAAAAATGAATCTTTTTTTGGAATTCTTGATATTGCACCACAAACTTTACCATTTATCAAAAAAACTCTCTTATCTCCCTCTTTAATCTTAGGTAAATATTTTTGACACATAATATGATTGTGTTTTTTAATAAATTTTTGAAAAAATTTTAGATTAAACTTGGTCAATAAATATATATTGTTTCCACTATAGCTATTAATAGGTTTAACAATCACTTTTTTATGTTTTTTAAAAAACTTTCTAATTTCATCAATATTTTGTGAAAAAATAGTATCTGGCATAAATTTTTGATATTTTATGGAAAAGAGTTTTTCAGATACATTTCTTATTGCTGTTGGATCATTAATAATTTTAACCCTTTTTTTTATTTTATCTAAAATCAGAGTTGAACAAATATATTCTAAATTGAATGGTGGATCTTGGCGAATAAGCAAGTATTTACACTTGATTAGCTCCAGTTTTTGTTTTTTTAAGATTTCAAAAAATCTTTTTTTTCTGTAATTAAATTTGATGAAAAATCCTTTAGCAATTACTTTAAAATTAATGATAGATAAGTCTTTTGGATCATAATAGAAAATTTTATAATTTTTCTTTTGTATTTCATGTGCTAAAAAAATACTGGTATCAGTTAAAGGGTTGAGTTTAGAAGGATGATTTCCCTGAATAGCGATAATTTTATTTGTCATACAATTCAGTCAAATCTTCATTTTTAGAAAATTTAGTAATCATATGATGTGCATTTGTAGTTTTATTATCAATCACTTTTTGTAGATGATTCAAAAATATGGTCTCATTTTTTCCACTTTTATTGACTATATCTCTCTCTTCTAATCCCTTTTTAGATAAATCTAATAACACTGAAGACCAATAAAGTAGGTCTTTACCCATAAGCTGGGTATTAAAACCTTTTTGTGGTGCTTCTAAATATGCATTTATAATTTTATCTTTATCCCAACTAGAAATTAATTCATAAACTTCATCTAAACTTCCATATAACATTCCAACATTAAAAGCTGGGCCCGCACATAAACAATCCCAACCACAAGTATCCATAGACCTCAATTCAATATATTTTTTAAGTCTATTCTCGGTAAAAATTGTACTTAAATGAGTTGATAAATCATTTTCATCAGGCAGACGATTGTTTATCTCTTTAATACTTCCTGACATGAAATCACTAAAATTGTATCCTATACCTGAAAAATAATTTTCTTTTTGTTGTATAAATAGAATTGGAAAATTAATTACAAAATCTGCATATTTTTCAAAATCAAAGTTTTCTAGGAACAATTTAGGCAAACCACCTCGAGAAGTATTTTGCCATACTTTTGATCGGTACGATAAATAATTACTCTTTTTCTTTTCAACAATTGATGAATTAGCGAATAAAGCAATTGAAATAGGCACAAGAGAATTTACTATTTTAAATTTTTTTTTAAAATCTTCTTCTGAGCAGAAATCCAAATTTAATTGCGTACCACAGGTTCGATACATCATATCTAAACTTAATTCTCCACCAAAAGGCATATCCTTTGTCATCAGTTTGTATCTTTTTTTTGGGTTATTAGGTATTTCATTAAGCTTTGATATTGGATCAAAACCTGCGCTCACAATTTTAATATTAAGTTTTTTTGTGACCTGTTTTAGCTCAAATAAGTAATCATAAGACTCTGCACATGCTTCATGAATATTTGTAAGTTTATCACCAGATAATTCAATTTGATTACCTGGTTCAAGAGTAATATTTTTGCCACCCTTATTTAAACCAATAATTTTATCGCTTTCTAATACAGGATTCCACCCAAATTCAAGTAGAGCTGAAAACATTTCTTTTATTTTTTGATAATCAATTCTCTTATTATTTTCACTATCAAATAGAAATTTCTCATGCTCGATACCAATTTTAAATTCTTTTTTGTTTTTAATTCCAGACTTGAAATATTCAATTATTTGCTCTTTTTTTGTAATCATAGATATAAATTTTATTTTTAATTATTCTTTAGAGAAGAGTATGGTTTTCTAGAAAAAATTTTCTTTACAATTGGTTTGAAAAATTTCAATGGTAAGGACTCATATTTAGGATCAAAAGAATTTTGATCATATTTTTCACAAAAATCTATTGTATCTTGAAAATATTTATGATCTTTGTATTTATCTCTTCTGTTCTTATCCCCACCTAAATGATGTGCATAATAATACATTTGAAATTCTCCATGTTTTTCAACTATCCAATGAGTTTTTTCTGATACATACGGCTTTAAAATTGAAGCAGCGTACTCAGAATGATTCATTGGTGCTAATTCATCCCCAATGTCGTGCAACAGACAAGCTACAACCATTTCTTCACTTTCGCCATTTCTATGAGCTCTTGTAGCGCTTTGAAGTGAGTGCTCAAGTCTTGATACCTGATAACCTTCTAGGGTTTCAGTTAGTCCAGACATAAATTTTAATATTCTGTCGGCAGTTTTACTGGCAAAATCTTTTTCATGTTTATCTAAAAAAAGATAATCTTCTTTAGTACCATTTTTCATTTCAGTAAAACTTACTTTTTTCATTTAATTATTAGATGCAGTATTTAACAATGACAATTGCGTGATTTTATTATCACCAAGTTCATCGATCGGTTTAACTGGATACTCTCCTGTAAAATAATGATCAGTTAACTGAGGATAACTTTCATTTCTTCCATCAAAACCAATCGCGCGATACATTCCATTTACTGACAAAAATTTTAAAGATTTTGCACCTATGTATTTACAGATTTCTGAGTTACTTTTATTAGCAGCAAGCAATTCTTTTTTAGTTGGAGTATCAACTCCATAAAAATCAGGAAATTTAATTTCTGGACAAGCTATTCTAACATGAACCTCTTTTGCACCAGCATCATAAAGCATTTTAACTATTTTATGAGATGTTGTGCCTCTTACTAGCGAGTCATCAACTAGTATTATTTTTTTGCCTTTAATAGTCGATTGATTAGCATTTAATTTTAATTTAACGCCTAAACTTCTGATTTTTTGACTTGGTTCAATGAAAGTTCTTCCTACATAATGATTTCTGACTAAACCAAGCTCAAATTTTACATTTAAAGATTGTGCAAAACCTAAAGCAGCTGCATTTCCAGAGTCTGGCACTGGCACAACAATATCAGCATCTATATCATTTTCTTTTGCAAGTTCTGAACCAAGATTTTTTCTATGTTCATATGCAGTTTTTCCGTCAAGCATACTATCTGGTCTTGCAAAATAAATATATTCAAAAACACAAGGCCTAACTTTTCTTGGTGGAAATGGTTTGATACTTTTTAATTCATTATTTTCGATTAAAACTATTTCACCATTTTCAACTTCTCTTATGAATTTTGCACCAATTATATCTAAAGCACAGGTTTCGGATGTTAGAACATAACTATTTTTTAATTTTCCAATTACCAAAGGCCTAATACCGAATGGATCTCTAACTCCCACTAATGAAGTTTGGGTTAACATTACTAAAGCGTATCCCCCTTGTATTTGAAAAATTGCATCAACAATTTTATCTATAGTTTTAGCTCGTTTTGACTTTGCAATTAATTGAACTATTGTTTCTGTATCTGATGTTGTGTAGAAAATTGCACCTTCATCAACCAATTTTTTTCTTAAAGAAATAGAATTTGTTAAATTTCCATTGTGAGCTACTCCTATACCACCAGCGTTTGTGTCAGCAAAGAAAGGCTGTATATTTCTGAGAGTATTTTCACCTGTTGTGCTATATCTATTATGCCCAATAGCATAATCCCCTTGAAGCTTTTTAAGTATTTTCTCTTTATTAAAACTATCGCCCACCAAACCAAATCTTTTTTCAGAAAAATATTGTTTGCCATCAAAAGTAACGATACCACATCCTTCCTGACCTCTGTGTTGAAGGGCATGAAGTCCTAAGGCAGTTAGAGCAGAAGCATCCTTGGTATTGCTTATTCCAAATATACCGCACTCTTCTTTGAGCTTTGGATCAAATATTTTCAATTTTCTTCTTAGATTTTTGATATGTTTTTTCATCAGGAAATTTTTCTAACAAATAATTACTACCTTTTTCTAAATATGGAAAGATTAATGATTTACTTAAATTTACTGGCCATTTATCGTGATTATATACAATGTGTACACCTGAGAAGATACATACAGAGATAATATAAGCTTTGATAAATCCAAAAAAGAATCCAAACATTGTATCTAAACTTCCAAGGCCAGTGAATCGGACAGCTTTTCTAATACCTTTGTTAATCACTAAAATTAAAAATATAACAATTATAAAAATTGTGACACCTAAAACTATATCTAAAATATACTCGTTATCAATTATGCCTTTCAAATAAGGTTTTGCTTTAGGGAATATTATCAATGTAATTATGTAGGCCAGAAACCATTTGGCCATTGATAGAATACTTAAAACAAAACCTCTTTTATAACATCCAATTAATGTAAAAATTGTAATTACTAAATACACAATGTCCAAAAAATTTGTAGTTTTATAAAAATCTACAACAAAATCTTGCATCTAGTTATTTATTAAATGGTTTGATCAATAGTATTAAAGAGGGAAGTAACGTTAAAACTGAGACCATAGCCAATAACATTGCTAACCCAGTAAAAATACCGAAATAGATTGTCGGTATAAATTTTGATAAAACTAATATTGAAAACCCGAAAACTATTGTTAAAGAGGTATTTAAAATTGCTTTACCAACTGTAGAGTGGCACAAAATAAGAGTTTTATTATAATCTTTTAAGATATTATATTCTTCCTTAAATCTGTAAATATAATGAATACTATTGTCAACAGCAATCCCAATTGTAATCGCGGCTATTGTGATAGTCATCATATCCAATGGAATACCAATTAAACCTATTATTCCTAATATAAAAAAAGCTGCTATAAAATTCGGCACTACACCAATGAGAGAAAGTTTAATATTTTTGAAAAGAATTACGAACATCCCAAATATTCCGATCATCACTAAACCCAAAGTTAGTATTTGAGATTTAAAAAGACTTTGGAGCAAGTTATTAAATAAAATTAAAACACCACCAAGTTTAAACTCACTTTCTTTTAGTCCTAATTCATTTTTTAGGTCATATTCAATTTTTTTTATGAGATCATTTCTTCTTAAATTTTTTTGGGAGTCAATAATCCTTAGATTAATTCTTGCCTCATTATCCTTTATAGAAATATATGGGTCAACTATTTCAGTCTTAATACTTTCAGGTAATTTTGAATAAAGGACACCCATTTCTAATGTTCCTAAAGGCTTATTATTATTTAGCATTGTTGCTACATCGATTATTGATGAAAAGGATAAGACTTTTCCAACTTGAGGCAAATCATCTAGATAGTTATGAACAGAGGAAATTCTATCTATTTTATCTTTGGTAAACCAGTATTTGTCATCATTCTCATTTTCTTCATCACCCCAATCTTCAAAATCATCTTCATCATCAGTTTTCTTGCTCTCTTTCTTCGGAAACTTTAAAATTACTTCAAGCGGAGTTGTTCCACCTAATTTTTCGTCTATAAGCTTCATACCTTTATAAATTTCAGTTTTTTTACTGAAATAATTAATGAAACTATTTTCAACTTCTAGTTTGTTTATACCAATTAAACTAAAAATTATTACTACAATAGTTAATGTAAAAATTGTTTTGTGATTATTTAGAGAAATGTTTGCAAAGAAAGAGGTAATTTTTGACTTTTTTTGCTCTTCTAGAAATATTTTCTCTTTTGGCATAAAGTTAATTAGAGACGGAAGTAATGTGAACGTAATAATAAATGATGTAATTAATCCTAACGTCATCATCCAACCAAAATCAATAATTGGTTTAATTTCACTAAAGATTAAAGATAAAAAAGCGATAATTGTTGTTAAAGCAGTATACAAAATTGGCCAAAACATTTTATTAGTTGTTAAGGTAATTAGCTCTATAATTTTTTTGTTAGGGTGAATTTCTTTAATTTGTAAAAATCTTGTACTCATGTGGATATTCATTGCCATTGTTAAAATTAACATTAAGGCGATGAAGTTTGAGGAAATAACTGTAACTTTCCAACCCAATAACCCAAGCAATCCTGTCATAATTATTACTGAAAAAAAACAACTACTTATTGGAACGATAATCCAAATTAGTTTTCTAAATACAAACCATAATGTTGCTATAATAAATAATAAAACACCTAATCCAAAAACCACGATATCACTTTTAATAAATGTCATCATATCGTCAGCAATCATTGGGATCCCACCTAAATTTATTTTTCCAATATTATTATAACTCTTAATGACATCTCTAATTTCAAGAATATTTTGATGGTTTTGTTTTTTAATTAAGTCTTTATGAGCTTCAATCTCATCTTTTGTTCTATCTGAAATATTTTCTATAGATTTTTTGTCTTTGATATTAACTATGATCCCAGAGGTTTTTCCATCCTCACTAATAACAAAATTTCTAAATACGGGGCTATTTAAAATCTCATTAAATCCTCTTTCTTTATCAATATCATCATCTTTTAAAGTCTTAAAATTTTCTAATCTTTCTTGCAAAGGGGCATCCGAATTATTTAATAAAGGAATATCTAAAAGGGTAATAACACTATGGACCCAGTTTAAACTTTGAATTTTATATTTCAAACTAAGAAGGTTATTTACAGAAACATCAGAGATCATTCCTTCGTTAGGTGTATAAGTTAGTATTAAAAATTCCTTTGACCCATACCTATTTGTAATTTCTTTTA
Organism: uncultured Pelagibacteraceae bacterium; assembly: GCA_902602295.1. Lineage (GTDB taxonomy): Bacteria > Pseudomonadota > Alphaproteobacteria > Pelagibacterales > Pelagibacteraceae > Pelagibacter. Next base: position 19,147 of record CACKQM010000013.1, read on the forward strand.
GATATTCAAGGTCTGGATCTCCCTCAATTAGTAATGTCTCTGATGAGGCGTCTAGTTTAAAATTTTTAGAATAATAGCCAAAAGTAAATAGGGCAATAAGTAAGATTATCAATATAGATTTGGGATTTTTAAGGATAATATTTTGATAAAATTGGGTAATCATCTTACCCTTTTATATTGGAATTTAGTTAATTTGAGTATCTTTAAATTTAGTAAACATTGCCTCAAACTCTAAAAATACATTTCCAGTTGGACCATGTCTTTGTTTACCAATAATTAATTCTGCCAGATTTGATACTTCATTCATCTTTGCTTGCCATTCGGCATGCTCCACAGTAGCTGGTTTTGGTTCTTTATTTTCTAAATAATAAGACTCTCTATATACAAACATTACCACATCGGCGTCTTGCTCTATCGAACCAGATTCTCTCAAATCAGATAATTGGGGTTTTTTATTATCTCTCTGTTCTACTTGTCTTGATAATTGTGAAAGAGCAACTACGGGTATTGATAATTCTTTTGCAATCGCTTTTAAACCTTGAGTAATTTCTGATACTTCTTGAACTCGTCCATCTTTATAATTTAAGTTTCCTCTCATTAACTGAATGTAATCAACAATAATCATATCAAGACCATGAGTCCTTTTAATTCTTCGTGCCCTATTACTCATTGCTGCAATTGTTATTGCTGGTGTTTCGTCAATATAAAGTGGAAGTTCGGATATATTTTTTGAAGTCTCTATAAATTTGTCAAATTGTTCATCAGAAATTTTACCTCTTCTAATATCATTTGATTTAATTCTAGATTGTTCTGCTAAAATTCTTGTAGACAATTGTTCAGATGACATTTCTAATGAAAAAAAAGCAATCGAGGATTTCTTTCCACTTTCTTGTAATTTTTGAGCTGCATTAAAAGCGATGTTGGTTGCTAGCGCTGTTTTCCCCATGCCAGGTCTTCCTGCAATAATAATCAAATCAGATTTATGCAATCCTCCTAATCTGTCGTCTAAATCTCTTAGTCCAGTAGGAACCCCAACTATACCCTCATCATTTTTATAAGCAGCTGAGGCCATATCAATTGTATCTTTTAATGCCTTATCAAATTTTATAAAAGAAGAACTAAAAGATCCTTTTTCAGCTAATTTAAATAATTCTTTTTCTGAATTTTCAATTATTTTTTGTCCACTTGTATCAAGATTACCTAACTTTGCATCGTCAATCGTTTGTTCAGAAATCTTTATAAGTTCTCTTCGCACAAACATATCATAGATAATTTTTGAATACTCGATTGCTTGTCTTACAGAAGTTGAAAATTTTGTAATCTTTACTAAATATTCTGGGACATTTAATTCGTCTTTTTCATTCTCAAAATAATTTTTTAAGGTTATAGGATTTGCTAACAGACCTTTATAAATTAGACTTTCTATTGCTCCAAAAACTTTTTGGTGCATTGGATCATAAAAGTTATTACTAGTTATAATGATATTAATTTCATCAAAAATTTCATTCGAGACAAGTATAGAGCCAATTACTGCCTGCTCAGCCTCAATATTATTTGGTAATTCTTGAAATTTATCTTTAACAATTGTGAGATTATTTTCCACAACACATTTTACTCAAATTTAAATCAAAATGAATTTTAAATATTAATTGGGGAAAAAATTGTATAATTATTGAATAGTCTCAGCTGACTCAACCACAATATGTATTTCTGCATCAATTTCAGAATGTAAAGATACTTTTACTCTAAATTTTCCAAGAGATTTGATTTCTTTAATTGGTTGTATCATTGATGGCGTTATATCTAATTTTTCTTTTTCTTTTATAAGTTTCGAAATTTCTGTAGGCTTGACCGAACCATATAACTCTTTATTCTCAGTTGATAGTTTTTTTACAAAGAATTCTTTTTTATTAATTTTTTCTGATATTTTTTTTGCTTCTTGTTTTTTTTCATTATCTTTTTTGGAAAGTTGAGTCTTTATTTTTTCAACTTGACTTATATTTTCTTTTGAAGCATATAAAGCCTTTTTATTCGCGATCAAAAAGTTTCTAGCAAAACCTCTCTTCACATCTATAATTTCACCTATAGATCCTATTTTTTTGATATTTTCTAATAGTATTACTTTCATTTACAATAAAGCCAAGTTTCTTGCTCTTTTTATTGACAAAGATAACTCTCTTTGTTTTTTTTGACTAACGTTAGTAATTCTTGATGGAAGAATTTTACCATTTTCTGATACATATCTTTTTAATAACTTAATATTTTTATAATCAATTTTTGGAGCACCTTTAACTGACAATGGGCAATTTTTCTTAAATTTATATTTATTTGGTTGAAAAATACTTAGTTTTGCAAAATTACTTTGTTTACTTTTTTTATTTCCACTTTGTCTTTTAGGCATACTCAATTACTCAATTACTCAATTACTCAATTTTTCTTTTTTATCGATCTCATCTTTTTTTGAAAAAAAATTCGTTTCAAGATCAAATTTTTTTACTCTTACAGTTAAATACCTTAACAATTTTTTATCTATCGCCTCATTCTTTTCAAGTTCATTTATTACGTTTCCTTTGCCTTTAAATTTAAAGTGAATGTAACTTCCTTTTTTATTTTTTTTAATTAAATAAGATAAATTTAACAAACCCCAATTTTCAGTTTTTACTATCTCTCCATGATTTTTTTCAATAATGCTTGAATATTTTTCTGTTAATTGTTTTATTTCACTTGGAGAAGTGTCTTGTCTTGCAATTATAGTATGCTCGTATAAGTTCATTTAATTTCTTTAATAAAAAATGAGGATATACTATTATAAATCTTTAATTACAATAGCAAAAACAATATAAAATATAGGTTTTTTAGATGTTTTCACTAGTATTTCCAGGACAAGGCTCTCAAACAATTGGTATGGGAAAAGATCTTTTTGAAAATTATGAATTAGTAAGAGATTTATTTGATCAAGCAAATAAGTCATTGGGTGTTAATTTATCAAAAATAATTTTAGAGGGACCTAAGGATGAATTAGATCTCACAATAAACACTCAACCAGCAATATTTCTAATAAGCTACTCAATTTTTCAGGTAATGAAAAAAGAATTTAATATTGATCTTGATAATGCAAAATATTTTGCTGGTCATTCACTAGGTGAATATTCTGCTTTGTGTGCTGCTAACTATTTGAGTTTTTTAGATACTATTAAACTTTTAAAAACTAGAGGTGACGCAATGCAAAATGCTGTCCCGAAGGGAGAAGGGGGTATGTTAGCAGTTTTAGGTTCAAAAGTTGAAATTATAGAGGGTCTTTTGAATGAAAATAAAAATAATTTTTTAGCACAGATTGCAAATGATAATTCTGAAGGTCAGATTGTTTTAAGTGGAAGAAATGGTGACATAGAAAAATTAATACAAGTTTTGAATTCAAAAAATATAAAAAACATCAAATTACCAGTTAGCGCTCCTTTTCATTGTCAACTTATGAATAACGCTACTAAAATTATGAGAAAAGAAATTCAAAAACTAAATTTCCAAGATTCTAAAAATAAGTTGATTTCAAATGTCACAGCAAAAGAAATTTTAAACAAGGAAGAGCTTAAAATGTTATTGGTTGATCAAATAGAGAATAGAGTTAGATGGCGAGAGAGTGTAGTTAATATGATTAATAATGGAGTAAATCACTTCATAGAAATTGGACCTGGAAAAGTGTTATCAGGTTTAATAAAAAGGATAGATAAGAGCGTAAAAATTAATACAATTAATAACGTGAGTGATATAAAAAATTTTAAATTATGATTAATTTAAAAAATAAAAATATAATTGTTACAGGAGCATCAGGAGGAATAGGTAGCTCAATAGTGAAAAAGTTGAGTGAGTGTGAAGCTAATATATTAGCTACTGGAACAAAAATTGAAAAGTTAGAGGAATTAAGGTCAAATTTTAAAAATGTAAAGATTTTAAGTTTTGATATCTCTCAAAGTGAAAAAATTGAAGAATTTATTGAAAATGCTACAACACAACTTGGAGGGACGTTAGATTGTATTGTTAACAATGCTGGATTGACATTAGATAATTTAGCAATTCGTATGAGCCTTGATGAGTGGAAAAAAGTAATTGATATAAATTTAACATCCACTTTCCTTTTAAGTAAATTTGCTATTAAAAAAATGCTAAAAAATAGATCAGGAAAAATTGTAAATATTACATCTGTTGTTGGTCACACTGGAAATTTAGGACAAGCAAATTATACAGCATCAAAAGCAGGAATAATTGCCATGTCAAAAAGTTTGGCAATTGAATATGCTAAAAAAAATATTAATGTTAATTGTATTTCACCAGGTTTTATAAAAACTGCTATGACAGATAAGTTAGATGAAAAATTTAAAGAATTAATTATATCTAAAATTCCATCCGCAAGATTAGGAGAGCCAATAGATATTGCCAATGCAGTTCTTTTTTTAGCCTCAGATCAATCAAATTACATTAATGGTGAAACAATTCACATTAATGGGGGCATGTATATGGCTTGACAAACCAAGTTTTTAAACTATTAACGAATGTAATAACAAAGGATCAATATGTCAGAAGATGTTTCAAGTAAAGTAAAAAAAATTGTTGCTGATCACCTAGGTATCGATGAGGCCAAGGTAACGGAGGAGTCAAGTTTTATAGACGACTTAGGAGCAGATAGCTTAGACACAGTTGAGCTAGTTATGGCTTTCGAGGAAGAGTTTGGCTCGGAGATTTCTGATAGCGAGGCTGAAAAAATTTTAACAGTTGGCGATGCTGTAAAATTTATTGAAGGAAAAGCAAATTAGATTTTAAATGCCCGTAGATAAAGATGGGGTGATGATAATTTTGTCTTCTCCATCTGGAGCAGGAAAGACCACATTAGTAAATTTACTATCAAAACTAGATAATTTTGAAATTTCCATTTCACATACAACAAGAAAACCAAGACCAAAAGAAATTCATAATAAGGATTATTTTTTTGTTAATGAGGATGAGTTTAAAAGGTTAATTAAAGAACAAGAATTTTTAGAGTACGCTAAAGTTTTCAATAATTTTTACGGCTCAACTCGAACACCGGTTATAAATAATTTAAATGAGGGAAAAAATGTACTTTTTGATATTGATTGGCAGGGTGCTGATCAAATTAAAAATAAAAAATTAAATTATAAGCTAATAACTTTTTTTATATTGCCACCAAGTAAAGAAGTATTGTTTAAAAGATTATCCAATAGAGATATGAAAGATAAATTAATAGTTGAAGAAAGAATGAAGCAGTTTGAGCATGATGTACTGCAGTGGATCAATTATGATTATGTCGTAATTAATAATAATTTAAATGAATGTTATGAAAAAATTTATAGTTTAATTCAAGCTGAAATTAAAAATTTTTCAAAAGATTATGATAAGAATTTAATACGCAAACATGTAGAAACACTTACATCATAATTTTTCATATTCTTCAGTTAATTTATAATAAGTTTCTTGACTTAAATTATGGGGTCTTAAATTTAAATCAATTTTGAGTTTATTGATTATATCTATATTATTCTTAAATAATAAATTAAATGGTGTTTTTAATTTTTTTCTTCTTTG
>CACKQM010000014.1:0-19133 GCA_902602295.1 uncultured Pelagibacteraceae bacterium
CAGATAAAAGATTAAAAAAGAAATAAAGAATCAAAAAAGTAGAAACTAATAAAAGGTAATTTTTTTTTAATCTTTGAAGCATTAATGAATCTTATTCATTCTAGCTTTTTTTCCAAGTTCTTCTTCTATACGAATTAATTGATTATATTTGGCCACTCTTTCAGATCTAGCTAAAGATCCTGTTTTTATTTGGTTGGAGTTAGTGCCCACTGCTAAATCAGCAATAAATGTATCTTCACTATCTCCTGATCGATGTGAAATAATTGTATTAAACCCAATAGTTTGAGCAAATCTTATGACATCAAGTGTTTCGGTAACTGTACCAATTTGATTTAGTTTTATCAAAATTGAGTTTGATGAAACATTTAGAAATCCCTTTTTTAATCTTTCCAAATTTGTAACATAAAGATCATCTCCAACTATCTGCACTTTTTTAGTAGATCTCATAAATTTACTCCACGACGTCCAATCATTTTCAAAGAATGGATCTTCAATAGATTTAATTTTGTATTTGTTAATCATTTTTTTGTATTCTGAAATTGTTTTATCAACAGTAACGTATTTTTTTGAATGAATAGAATATTTACCTTTTTTAAACAATTCATTTGCAGCAACATCCAAACAAATTGAAACATCTTTACCATTTATAAATCCTGATTTTTTAATTGATAAAACAATCAAATCTAAGGCCTGTTTGTTGCTATTAATCATTGGTGCAAATCCACCTTCATCACCAACCGATGTGGCTAAACCTTTTGCTTTAATTAATTTACTTAAGTTTTTTATTACTAAATAACATATTCTCATTGCTTCAGAAAAAGATTTTGCTTTATCAGGTCTAATCATAAATTCTTGAATTCTAAGACCATTATTTGCATGTGCTCCACCATTAATAATATTCATTAATGGATAAGGTAATTGAAAATTTTTTGTAACATAAAAAGATTTATAAAGAGGAATTCTTTTTACTTTTGCTGATAATTTTTTTGCAGCCATCGATACCGCTAATATTGCATTAGCTCCTAGTTTTGTTTTTTGTTTAGTGCCATCTAAATTAATAAGTATTTCATCTATTCTTTCTTGATCATGTATATTTTTATTTCTTAAAGCTTTAGATATTTTAGAATTAATTAAATTTATTGCTGAGAATACACTTTTGCCTAAATATCTTTTATTGTTTGTATCTCTTTTTTCAAAGGCTTCATAAGTACCTGTAGAAGCTCCTGAGGGACATATTGCTTTGGCACTTTTGTTTTTAACATAAACCTCTGCTTCAATAGTTGGATTTCCTCTACTATCAAAAACTTGTCTTGCTTTAACTTTTAGAATTTTACTCACTTAATTTTTAATAAGATTATCTATATCGCTTAATTGTTTTAGAAGATCTTCTAATTTATCTAATGGCACCATGTTAGGTCCATCAGATGGAGCATTATCTGGATCTTGATGGGTTTCAATAAAAACTCCTGCAACTCCAACTGCAACTGCAGCTCTTGCTAAATATTCAACAAACTCTCTTTGACCACCACTTTTTTCTCCAAGACCACCTGGTTGTTGCACTGAGTGTGTTGCATCAAAAATTACTGGATAACCATTCTTAGCCATTATTGGTAACGACCTCATGTCGGAAACTAAAGTGTTGTATCCAAAACTTGCACCTCTTTCAGTTACTAATATTTTGTCATTTCCAGATTCTGAAATTTTCTTTGTTACATTAACCATATCCCATGGTGCAAGAAATTGACCTTTTTTTACATTAATAATTTTATTTGTTTTAGCTGCAGCAATTAACAAGTCTGTTTGTCTACATAAAAAAGCCGGGATTTGTAAAACATCAACATGTTTTGAAACGATTGAACATTGCTCAGCATTATGAATATCTGTTAGGATAGGGACATTTAATTCTTTTTTAATTTTATCAAACACAGGTAAAGAAGCTTCTAATCCAGCTCCCCTTTTGCCTTTTAAGCTTGTTCTGTTCGCTTTATCAAATGAAGTTTTGTAAATAAATCCAAGACCAAATTTTGAAGTAATTTCCTTAATTTTTCCTGCCATATCCATTGCATGTTGTTCACTTTCAAGCTGGCAAGGTCCAGAAATTATACAAATCTTATCATTGTTCGAAATATCTATTTTTCCACAATTTACTTTAATGCTACTCATTTATGATTTTTTGATGCTTTGATAAAAGATGAGAATAATGGATGTGGAGCAAAAGGTCTAGATTTAAATTCTGGATGAAACTGTACGCCAATAAACCAAGGATGATTTTTTAACTCAATGATCTCAGGTAAAAAACCATCAGGCGATAAACCAGAAAAACTCATTCCTTTTTTTTCAAATTTGTCTTTTAGATTGATGTTAACTTCATATCTGTGTCGGTGTCTTTCTTTGATAATCTTTTTTCCATAAATTTTTTTAATTTTAGAATTATTTTGTAATTTTGCATCATAAGAACCCAATCTCATTGTTCCACCTAGATTTTTATCTGTTCCTTTGATAGTTTTTCCATCTTTTATCCACTCATTTATTAATCCAATTACAGGTATGCCATTACTATCAAATTCACTCGAAGTTGCTTTTTTTAAATTTAATTGATTTCTCGCAAATTCTATAATTGCCATTTGCATTCCATAACATATCCCAAGAAAAGGAACTTTATTTTTTCTAGCATATTTTATTGACTCGATTTTTCCAGTTGTTCCTCGTTTACCAAAACCACCAGGTATTAATATACCTGAAATGTGTTTAAGTTTTGATTTAATCTCAGAAACTTTTAATTTTTCAGAATCAATTCTTACTAAATTTACCTTTACATTATTTTGAATACCTCCATGAGTAAGAGCTTCATCTAAAGATTTATAAGCATCTTTTAACTCAACATATTTACCAATTATTGCAATATTCACCTGTTTTTTAGTTTGTAAAATAATTTTAGTTATTTTTTTCCATGGTTTAAGGTTTGCGGGTTTTTTTGATTTAAGCTTAAAATAATTTAATACTTGAACATCAAGTTTTTCTCTAAAAAAACTTATTGGTGCTTCATAAATTGTTCTTACATCAACAGTTTCTATTACATTTTTAATATCTACGTTGCAGAAAAGTGAGATTTTTTTACGATGTTCTAACGGGATAGGTCTTTCTGATCTACATATTATAATGTCAGGTTGAACACCTATACTTCTCAATTCTTTAACAGAATGTTGAGTAGGTTTAGTTTTAATTTCATCTGAGGACTTTAAATAAGGTACTAAGGTAAGATGGATAAATAATGCATTTTTTTTTCCTATATCATTTGCAAATTGTCTTATGGCTTCAATAAATGGTAGACTCTCAATATCACCAACAATTCCGCCGATTTCACAAATAACAAAATCTTCTTTCGACGAGTCATTCTTTATAAACTCTTTTATTCTATCAGTTATATGTGGAATAACTTGAACTGTTTTTCCGAGATATTTTCCTTCACGTTCTTTTTTTAATACATCATTATAAATTTTACCTGTTGTAATATTATCAGACTTCTTTGCAGATACTCCAGTAAATCTCTCATAATGCCCAAGATCTAAATCTGTTTCAGCACCATCATCAGTTACAAAAACCTCTCCGTGTTGAAATGGGCTCATTGTTCCAGGATCTACATTTAAATAAGGATCTAATTTCCTTAATCTAACTTTATACCCTCTCGATTGAAGTAAATAAGCTAGAGATGCAGAAGAGAGACCTTTTCCTAACGATGAAACCACGCCGCCCGTGACAAAAATAAATCGCGCCATGGAAGTATCTTATAGCGAATAAAAAAGAAAATTAAAAGTATTAATTATTATTTTCTGGAATAGCGGGAGTATCCTCTGCTTTTTCTTCAATAGTATCCAAAACAGATGATGTAGGTGTTAATTCTCCTCTAGATACAATTGTAAGTGCTAAACTACAAATTATAAATAAAGTGGCAACAACGGCTGTTGCTTTAGTCATAAAATTACCTGCTGATCTGGAAAACATAAAACTTTCCTGAGAAACTCCAATTCCTAAAGCACCACCCTCAGACTTTTGCATCAAAACTAGTAACACCAATATTAATCCAAATATGATGTTCAAAATTAACAATATATTTTCCATGAGGGGTTAATTATATGTTTTTTTAATTATATCAATAAATTTTTTAGGATCTTGAGATGCCCCACCTATTAAGTAACCATCAATATTATTTATAGATTTCAATTGATTAATATTTTTTGGATTTACTGAGCCACCATAAAGAACTTTATAATTTTTTTTTTCTCTTTTAATAAAACTGATTGTCTTAAATAAGTCATCAGATTTTGGTATAATTCCTGAACCAATTGACCAAACTGGTTCATATGCGATTATAATTTTTTTATTATTTTTAATATTTTTCAAACCTGCTTTAATCTGTCTATTTAAAACACTTTTGGTAATTTTTTTTCTTTTTGCTTTAAGCGTCTCACCAATACAAAAAATTACCCTCAGCCCAGACTTCAATGCACTTTTAATCTTCAGATTTATTAATTTATCAGTTTCACCAGCTTGTCTATTTTCAGAGTGGCCAATAATGACGTATTTAGCACCAATATTTTTTAACATTAAAGAATTGACTGAACCTGTAAAAGCACCATAAACATCCTGCTCATGACAATTTTGGGCACCAACATCAATATTTGATCCTCTCAATTTTTTTGACATTGCTCCTATCAAGGTATTTGGTGGGCAGTAAATTATTCTCAAAGATTTTCTTTTTTTAAAGTTCTTAAAAAATTTGACGACTTTATTCAGTGAATTTAAGGAATTTAAAACACCAAACATTTTCCAATTTGCAATAAAGTACATATATTTATTTGTCATGAGACGTTTTTTAATTTATAGGTTTGCTTTTTATAGATCAATAAATTTATAGTAATGATTAGTAGTCTAAGAAATTTTGCAAAAACAAAACTTGCCGGTGTTTTTGTTGGTATAATTATCTTACCATTTGTTTTTTGGGGAATGGGAGGTATGTTTAGCAGTGGAAATACAAACAATGTAGTGAAGATTAATGAAAAAAGTATTTCTACTGAAGAATTTATTGATTACTTAAATAGTTCTGGAATTCCTGAAAAAACAATTAGAGAAAACTTAGACCAAAATATAATAGAGGAACTTCTTTCTGGTTTGGTTTCTACAACATTACTTGATTTAGAAATTAAAGATTTTGAGTTAAGCATTTCTGAGCTTATCCTATTAAAGAAAATAAAAGAAAATAAAAATTTTCGAGATGAAAATGGTATTTTTCAAAGAATTAAATACGAAAAATTTTTACTAGAAAATAATTTGTCCGCACCAGGTTTTGAGCAAAGATTAAAAAAGAGAGAACTACAAAAAAAACTTTTTGATTATATAGGTGCCGGTACAACATCTCCACAATTTTTGATAAATAAACTTTATGAAGAAGAAAGTCAGAAACTTGAGATAGAATTCATTGATTTAAATGATTTCTATGTAAAAAAAGAAAATATCACTGAGGAAGAATTAAATAAATTTATTATTGAAAATAAAGAACAATTAAAAGTAGAATATCTTGATTTCAGTTACTCCATAATAAATCCTAAGAATCTGATTGGAATTGATGATTTTAATCAAACATTCTTTGACAAAATTGATCAAATAGAAATTGATATTTCAAATGAATTTGATTTTGAAACAATAATATCTAATTTTGATTTAACATCAATTGACATCAAAGACTTTAAATTTTCACCAGATAGTAACGAAATTGAAAAAAAAATTTTTGAGCTAAGGAATAATAAGTTTGATCTTTTTGAAATTGGTAATGATTATATTCTTTATCATGTCAAAAGTATTTCACAAAAGGAACCAGACTTGAATGATGACCAAATTAAGCAGGAGGTAATTGAATTAGTTTTTCAAAAAAATAAATTTGACTATAACCAAAAATTGTTAAATGAAATAACCAATAAAAAATTTAATAACAATAATTTTTTAGAATATGGAAAAGAAAAAATTCAGATGATAAAACTAAATTCTGTGCGAGATAATAAAAAATTTGATATCAATGCTGTTGAAGTCTTATATAGCTTGCCTGAGAAATCATTTACTTTAATAAATGATGAAAATAACAATATTTACCTAGCAAAAGTCAAAAAATTTGAAAAACAAATCATAGATACAAATAAAGAGGAATTTAAACAATATATTACAAAACAAAATTCTAAAAGTAAAAATTCATTATTAAAATCTTATGATACATTTTTAAATGACAAATATGATGTTTCTTTAAATCAACAGACTATTGATCGAGTTAAAAACTATTTTAAATGAAAATTAATCGAAGCTTCAAAGAATTCAAGTTTCGACACAGAAACAACGAAAATCAAATAATCTACACATCAAAAAAAGTAAAAACTGATGAAGAAATAATTAATTTAATTGATAACTTTTTAATTGAAAAGAATAGCTTTATATTTGAGTCAGTCGAAAAAGGTAAGATTAGAGGTAGATACACTATATTTGGTAAAAATCCTGATAAAATTTGGGAATTTAATAATAATAATTCTTATTTAATAAAAAAAAATAAAAAAATTAAGTTAAAGGATAAACCTAAATATTTGATTGAGAAAATAATTGAGGATTTTAAGTTTAAAACTCCTAAAAAATTACCAAAAATTTGCTCTTTGATTTCAGGATATTTTTCATACGATGCAATTAGATACATCGAAAAAATTCCAAACAATTGTAAAGATGACCTAAAATTACCTGATGTTAGATTATTACGTCCAAGAACACTCATTATCCATGACAATTTAAAAAAGGAAATATTCTTTATCAATAATATTTTTAAAGATGAAAAAATTACGAATTATAAAGATAAGTATAAAGATATCCAATCTGATCTTTTCAAGCTTTCTTTGCAATCATCTGTTCAAAAAATTGATAATGTAATAAATAATAAGTCAAAAAAAATTATAATTAATTCAAATACTTCTAAAAATAAATTTTTATCTATAGTTAATAAGGCAAAAAAATACATTAAATTAGGAGATATTTTTCAAGTCGTTTTAAGTCAGCGATTTGAGACTAAGTTGACAAAAAAACCCATCGATATTTATAAAAAATTGAGAATAACTAATCCATCTCCATTTATGTTTTTTTTTAATTTTACTGATTTCCAAATAATAGGTGCCAGTCCAGAAATATTAGTAAGGTTAAGAGATGGTGAAATAACTGTTAGACCCATTGCTGGAACAAGACCTCGAGGAAAAACAATTAAAGAGGATCGTTTTTATGAGAAAGATTTACTTAGAGATAAAAAAGAGCTTTCTGAACATCTAATGTTATTAGATCTTGGAAGAAATGATGCCGGAAAGGTATCTAAAACTAATTCCATCAAAGTAACTGAAAGTTTTATAATTGAAAGGTATTCACATGTAATGCATATAGTTTCGAACGTAATAGGTAAACATGATAAAAGATTTTCTAAATTTAAGTCTCTTTTAGCGGGTTTTCCAGCTGGAACTGTATCTGGAGCTCCCAAAATAAGAGCTATGGAAATTATTGATGAACTAGAGTCCACAAAAAGGAAAGTTTATGCCGGTGGCATTGGGTATTTTTCTGCCAATGGAGAATTTGATACATGTATTGCTTTAAGGACAGCTGTTGCAAAAAAAAACAGATTTTATGTCCAAGCTGGAGCAGGAATTGTTGCAGATAGCAAACCATTAAAAGAATATGAAGAAACTGTAAATAAAGCAAAAGCTTTAATTAATGCGTTAAAATGAAAAAGATAATTTTAATTGATAATTACGATAGTTTTACTTTTAATCTCTACCATTATTTGTCTTCATTAAAAGTGAATGTTGAAGTAATTAGAAACGATCAAATTACATCTCATGAAATTTTAAAAAAAAGATATCATAAGATCGTAATTTCACCTGGACCTGGTAACCCTAATCAATCAGGTAATTGTCTTAAAATCGTTAAATCTTTATATAAAAAAATACCAATACTTGGAGTTTGTTTAGGTCATCAAATTATAGGTCAAGTATTTGGCTCAAAAATTATTCAAGCTAGAAAGCTAATGCATGGAAAAACTAGTAAGATTTTTTCAAAAAAAGTGGGTATTTTAAAAAATCTCCCTAAAACGTTTGAAGCCACTCGATATCACAGCTTAATTATTGATAAAAAATCATTATCTAAAGATCTTGAAATTACTGCTCAGACTCAAGATGGACTTATAATGGGAGTACAACATAAGAAATATCATATACATGGAGTGCAATTTCACCCTGAAAGTATTAAAACTAAATTAGGAATTAAAATTTTAAAAAATTTTATAAGAATTTAGGATTAATGAAACAATTCATTGAAAAAATTAAGAAAAAGGAAAATTTAACTTTCGATGAAAGTAAATCTGCTTTTGAATTACTGATGGAGGGTAAAGCAGAAGACCAAGAAATATTTGATTTTTTGACGCTTTTATCAGCTAAGGGTGAAGCTTCAGATGAAATAGCTGGTGGAGTTTTTGTGCTGAGAAATAAGTCCAAAAGAGTAAATGTAGAAAACTGTATTGATACTTGTGGGACTGGTGGAGATGGTATGAATACACTTAATATATCAACAGCCTCAGCATTATTACTTTCAAGCATGGGTGTTAAAGTCGCTAAACATGGAAATAAAGCTGTATCCTCAAAATGTGGATCTGGTGATGTTTTAGAGGCTTTAAATATAAAAATAAATTTAGAGCCAAAAGATATTGAAAATCAAATTAATAATAATAATTTTGGATTCATGTTTGCACCCAACTATCACAGCGCAATGAGATTTGTTGGACCTACAAGAAAAAAAATTGGAAAAAGAACTATATTCAATATGATCGGACCTTTAAGTAGTCCTGCTTTAGTAAAAAGACAAGTTATTGGTGTTTTTGATAAAAAACTATTAAAAATATTTGCTCATGCTTTAAAAAATTTAGATATTAAATTTGCATGGATAGTTAATAGTGAAGATGGATTAGATGAAATTTCACCTTATGCTAAGACTAATGTAATTCAATTAAAAGATGGTGTCATCTCTGAGATTATTATTGATCCAAATGAGTTAAATATAAAAGCAGATAAATTTGAAAATCTCATTGGAAATGATGCAGCTTTTAATGCAGATAGAATGATTAATATATTTAAAGGTGAGGATAATGATTTTTCTAAAGCAGTTTGTTTAAATGCTGCAGCAGGATTAGTTGTTAATGAAACTCATCAGAATTTTGATAAAGCTTATGATGATACTAGAAAACACATTTTATCAGGTCAAACATTTAAACAGTTAGAGAAAATTCAAAATGGCTGAAAATGTTCTTGAAAAAATAATAAATATTAAAAGTAAAAAAATTTTAGAGCTTAAAAAAAGTATAAGTCTTGAGTCACTCGAGGAATTAATAAAAAAAAATAGTACATACGTCGATTTTAAAGATACAATCAAAAAAAATGTTGAAAATAAAAAATTCTCAATTATTGCTGAAATAAAAAAAGCGAGTCCCTCTGCAGGGATAATTATTAAAGACTACGATCCTGTAAAAATAGCTAATATGTATAAATCAAATAAAGCAACCTGTTTATCTGTTTTAACTGAGGAGGATTTTTTTTTAGGAAACTTACTGCATATTAGTAAAATTAAACAAGATGTTAATTTACCAATTCTTTGTAAAGATTTTTTTATAGATAAATTTCAAATTCCTTTAGCTAAAAGTTATGGTGCCGATGCTATCTTAATTATTTTAGCTGGAGTTTCAGATAAATTGGCTGATGAGTTATATGAAGAAGCTTTAAAATTGAACATGTCAGTTATTATAGAGGTTCATACTGTTAATGAAGCTAAACAAGCACTTAGATTTAAAAATGCTTTATTAGGTATCAACAACAGAAATTTAAAAACTTTAAAAACTGATATTAATACAACTTATGATATCCACGATATTTTGGTTAATCACCCTGGCCCATTGATTTCTGAAAGTGGAATTAAATCTAAAGAAGAACTATTGGAACTATCAAATAAAACATCCATCAAAACCTTTTTAATTGGTGAATCACTTTTAAAAAATTTAGACGATAATTCTATTTTTTCAGTTTTATAGTCAAAAAAGTCAATATTTTCCTCACTTTTAAACTATTGTGAATTACAAAGAACTTTTATAGAACATTGTTTGTACGATATTTGTTCTTATGCTAACAAAAAAACAAAAAAACTTGCTTTTATTTATCAACAAGAAGTTGAGGAGCTCTGGCGTATCCCCTTCTTACGAAGAAATGAAGGAGTCTCTAAATCTTAAATCAAAATCTGGGATTCACAGATTAATTAGTGCTTTAGAAGAAAGAGGTTTCA
This sequence comes from uncultured Pelagibacteraceae bacterium, assembly GCA_902602295.1. Classification (GTDB taxonomy): domain Bacteria; phylum Pseudomonadota; class Alphaproteobacteria; order Pelagibacterales; family Pelagibacteraceae; genus Pelagibacter. The sequence continues at coordinate 10,390 of CACKQM010000014.1, forward strand.
TTAAAAGGCTTGCACATAAAGCTAGGGCTTTGGAGGTTATAAAATTACCAGAGACTGCTTCTGCAAATGATATTTACAATAATTTCTCCCCAAGTGTCATTAAAGGAGGCTTGGATGAAGAAAAACCTTTATCCGACGATGCAGAGGTGCCAGTTTTAGGTAAAATAGCAGCTGGAACACCTGTTGAAGCAATTCAAAATGAAGTTTCTAGAATTCCACTACCAAATAACTTAGAAAAAAATGGAGATTATTTTGGCCTTAAAGTTCAAGGAGACTCAATGATTGAAGCTGGAATTCATGAGGGAGACACAGTCATCATCAAAAGAACTGATACAGCCGATAATGGAAAAATAGTGGTAGCTTTAATTGACGAACACGAAGCTATGCTTAAAAGAATTAGAAAAAAAGGTAAAGTAGTAGCGTTAGAAAGTGCTAATAAAAACTATGAAACCAAAATTTTTGGCCCTGATAGAGTAAAAGTTCAAGGTGTTTTAGTATCTTTATATAGAAACTTCTAAAAAAATAGTCTAAACCATTTTTAATGAAAAAAGTAGCAACTAGATTTGCTCCATCACCTACTGGACCTTTGCATATTGGTGGGGTGAGAACAGCCTTGTTTAATTGGTTATATTCAAAAAACCAAAATGGTAATTTTTATCTAAGGATAGAAGATACAGATAAAGAAAGATCAAAAGAGGAATACAAAAATCAAATTATAAAATCTTTGCAATGGATAGGTATCAATCATGATGGAACAGAATATATACAATCTCAAAAAATTGATGATCATATAAAAGTTGCAAATGAACTATTAAAAAAAGGTAGTGCTTATAAATGTTATTGCTCGACTGAAGAAATTGAAGCCCAAAAAAAAAGAGCTAAACAAAAAAAAATTCCATACGTTTATGATAGAAAATGGAGAGACAGAAATGAAAGTGAAGCGCCTAAAGATATAAAACCAGTAATTAGATTTAAAAGTAAAATTGATGGTACATCAATATTGAAAGATAAAGTTCAGGGAAACGTAGAAATTGAAAATAATACGATCGAAGATTTTGTAATTTTAAGAAATGATGGCACACCAACTTATAATTTATCGGCTGCTGTTGATGATCATCAGATGAATATGACACACATTATTAGAGGTGATGATCATAAAATCAATACTTTTAAACAAATTCAAATTTATGAAGCAATGGAATGGGCTTTACCAACATTTGCACATATACCATTAATTCATACAATTGAGGGGAAAAAATTATCAAAAAGAGATAAAGCATCAACTCTAGAGGACTATTCTAAAATAGGTATTATGCCAGATGCTTTGAGAAATTATCTTTTAAGATTGGGTTGGTCATACGAAGATAAAGAAATTTTTACTTTAGATGAAAGTGTAAAATATTTTAATCTTGAAGGTATTGGAAAATCACCATCAAAATTAGATTTAAGTAGAATTTTATCTATGAATGAACACTATATAAAAAGCATTGATGAAAACGAACTTTTTAATCAACTAATTAATTATTGTGAGATTTTTAAAAATAAGATTATTGGCGAAAAAAAAGATAAAATTAAAAAATCTTTAAGTTTTCTTAAAAATAAAGCTAAAACATTAGAGGATATATATAATAATAGCCAATATATTATTAATGATGAAGTTAATTTTAACAAAGAAGATCTAAAATTAATTGATGCTAATGCACAAAAAATTATCTCTGAATTTAAAGATAATATTAAAGAAATAAGCAACTTTACAAGAGAAAATTTAGAACCGGTAGTTCAGAAACTAATAAAATCTAATAACACAAATTTTAAAGGTGTTGGTCAGCCCTTAAGAGTGGCTTTAACAGGGTCAAAATTTGGACCTGGTATTTATGATATAATTATATCTCTGGGTAAAGAAGAGGTTAAAAAAAGATTATCCAACAAGACTATTTCTTAATATTGTGGCTACCTCATTAGATGATGAAGAATTCGATCTAATTCCTTTTAAAGTTTGATTGCATTGTTCTAATTGTTTTTTTCCAATCTCTGGATTTTTAAGCATATATGAAACAGAATTATAAATTTCTTTTGCATTACACTCACTTTGCAACAATTCAGGAATGACTTCTTTATTGTTAATTATATTGATGATATTTGCAAATTTAACATTTACCAATAATTTAAAGATCATAAAATTTATAAAATTTAACTTATAAATGATTATTGAAGGAACATTAGCATTACAGACTTGAAGAGATATTGTTCCTGACTTACATACAGCAAAAATTGAATTTGATAATATTTCCTTTTTCATATTTTCATCTGAAATTACATCAATATTATTTAAATCCTTCTCTTTAATATACTCAACAATATTATTTTTGTTTTCTTCAGTAGCATGAAAAATAAAATTATAATTTGAATTTCTTTTATTCATCATATTTATAAAATCAATCAATATTGGTAACAAAACATTTGTTTCTGATTTTCGACTACCTGGAAATATGGAGATTATCTTTTGATTATTAGAAATAAAATTATTGATATCTGTTTTATTATTTTTATTATTTTCTATTAACGGATGACCAACAAAAGTATTATTTATATTCTCTTCATCAAAAAATTTTTTTTCAAAATCAAATAATAAAAGAATATGATCAATAAATTTTTTAATTTTTTTTACCCTTCCCTTTCTCCAAATCCAAACTTGCGGGGCTACATAGTGAATTGTCTTAATTTGAGGATTAATTTTTTTTACCTTTTCTGCAACTCTTAAAGTAAAATCTGGACTATCAACACTAAACAAAATATCTGGATTGAATTTCAAGATTTCTTCAACAGTTTGATTAATTCTTTTATTAATCTTAAAAATATTTAACAAAACACTCGTAAAACCCAAATAAGTTATTTCTTTCAAATCAAAGATAGACTCTATTCCGATTTTTCTTAAATTTGACCCACCTACAGATAAATATTCAATATCGGTATAATCTTTTTGAAGTTTTGAAATCGCTGTGGAAGCTAATTTATCTCCAGAGGGTTCTCCTGTAAGCACAAATATTTTTTTCATTTTATCAAAATAAAAATTTTATTTTTATCAGCAAATTCAATACTTTTAGATTTATCTAAAAAGATATTTTTTTTTGATTTAAGAACTATTCCTTTTAATCCATATTTTTTACAATCTTTAATAGTTTGAATCCCTATTGTTGGTAAATCCATTCTCAAATCTTGTTTTTTTTTAGGAAATTTTATTAAAATACCATCAGAATTATTCTTTAATTTAGTCATCATTTTTTTGGTACCTCTATTGTCTTCTTTTGCTATTATCTTATTATCTCTTACTACTATTGCTTGAATATGATCATAACTATTAGTTTTAGCTAAATATTTTATACCTCTATTGATTGATTTAATATCTGCTCGAGAAGGTTTTATCTTTGTATGCAAACCTTTTTTACCAGTTAACTCAGGATTGAAATGAATTGAACTTATAACATCAATTTTTTCATTTTTAAGGATTTCAATAATAACTTTAATTATAGCTGCATCTCCTAATTTAGCAGCTTTTATAATACTTGGCATGTAATAAATGCCTTTCAAATCTAATCTCAATGTAGAAAATTTTGGTTTAGCAATTTTCCCAGCAAAAAGAACTTTATTCGATTTTTGCTTTTTAATTAGATCTATTATTTTTCCAAATTTTCCAATACTAATTCTGTAAGAATTTTTTTCTTTAGCAAAATCATTCTTATTGGAAAAATCTATTATAAAGTACTTTTTTTTTAATTTTTTTATTTTTTTAAGAACGATTTTCGAAAAATCTGTATCACCTAAAAACAAACCTATCATTTTATTTTGAAAAAGGTGTGCATATTGGTCTTTTTTTATCTTTTTCTAAAAATTCAACAACGTCTTTTACAAGACCATTTTTTTTGATTTCAGTATTTAAATTTTTTAAATTTTCTGTCAAATTTTCGTTTTTAAAGATTTCTTTATATGCTTCACTTAAAACTAAGATTTCTTTATTAGGTATATTTTTTCTTCTTAATCCAATTAAATTTAAACCCTGAAGAACACTTCTATTTCCGTGTACCATCGCATAAGGAATGATATCTCTAACAACTCCACACATTCCCCCTATCATTGCAAACTTACCTACTCTAGTAAATTGTTGTACAGCTGAATTGCCACCGATTATTACATTTTGCTCAATATGTGCATGTCCACCAAGAGGAACATTATTTGCAAGTATCACGTTGTCCTCGACTAAGCAATCATGCGCTATATGTGATGAAACCATAAATAAACATCCATTACCAATTTTAGTAATACCACCCCCACCTTTAGTACCTGGATTTATTGTTACATATTCTCTAATTTTATTGTTATCTCCAATTTCTAATTTAGTATCCTCACCATTAAATTTTAGATCTTGAGGATCGTTTCCAATAGAGGCAAATGGATATATCTTATTTTTTTTTCCAATCTTAGTGTTTCCCACAATACTAACATGAGATTGGATAATAGTATTTTCTCCTACCTCAACATTTGGACCAATTACTGAATAGGGACCTACCTCTACATTAGATGATATTTTAGAATTTGGATCAACAATAGCAGTTTTGTGTATCATCTCTTATCTTTCAAAAATTCTCTAATACTCTTCGCCGGATAACCCATAACTTTTGCATTATCAGGTATATCTTTTATAACACCGCTACCACCACCAATTTCAACATTATTTCCTACTCTCAAATGTCCAGATATTCCAGCTTGACCGCCAATTTTTACATTATTTCCAATAATGGAACTACCTGCAATTCCAACTTGTCCAGCTATTATTGTATTTTCACCAATTTTAACATTATGAGCTATATGAATTTGATTATCTAAAAAAGTATTTTTTCCAATTTCTGTATTAGATAAAGAGCCACGATCGATTGTGGATCCACATCCAATTTCAGAATTTTCATTGATTATAACAATACCTATATGAGGATATCTCATATTTTTACTTTGTGATGGAAAAAAACCAAATCCCTTTTTGCCAATTACACAATTATCTAAAATTGTTACATTATTTTTTAATATAGAATTTCTTAAAATTGTGTTAGATCCAATTTTGCAATTATCACCAATTTGGACATTACGTTCTATAATTGAATTATGTCCAATTAAACAATTTTTTCCAATTTTGACGTTGTCTCCAACTAATACATTTTTTCCAGCAGTTACCTTATCTTTTAGAGTAGTATCTTTTATATCAACAGCGGATACATCATGCTCATCCTCAATCGAATTTGGATAAAACTTTTGAGTAACAAGAGAAGTTGAAATTAATACATTTTCAACCACAATAGGAGTACAATTTTTTGGAAGATAGTCTTTTAAATTTTGTGTTGTAATACAATATGAAGCTTTGGTTTTCTTCGCTATTTGATTATATTTTTTTGAATGAAAAAAAGTAATACAGTCTTTATCGGCACTAAATAAATCTTGAATATCTTTTACTATCAGATTTTCCTCAATTTTAAGTCCAATTTTTAAAATTTTAAAAATTTCTGAAATATTAAATGGTCCATTGTTAATAAAAAATGGATTTGACATAATTGCTTTTACCAAAGCATAAGTTGTTGTGTTATCAAGAATTATTGCTAATTATTTCTTATCGACAATTGTAGCTGACCATATTGCATCTGCCATTTTTTTATCATCAACAAATGCTTCACCTTTATACTTCCAAACACGTCCATGAGACCTAATGGCCTCAATTTTTAAAATTAACTTGCAATCAGGTATGACTGGATTTCTAAACCTTGCCTTTTCTACACCCATTAAAAATACCAATTTATTTTCATATGTTGATCTATCTAAACCATGAGCAGTCAAAGCCGCTGCAGCTTGACCAAAAGACTCTACAATCAAAACACCTGGCATAACAGGTTGTCCAGGGAAATGACCATTAACAAAAAAACTATCTTTTTTAACATTTACAATGGCTGTTGCAGAAAATAATTTTTTAATATCATAAAGTTCGTCAATTAATAACATTGGCTCACGATGAGGTAATAATTCGATTATTTGTTTTTTGTTTAAAGATGTAGTCATTTAATATTAGCATCAATTATTTTAATTATTTCTTTAGTTATATCTTTTTTTTTACTTGCTATAAAAATTTTTTTTCTATCAAGTACAATTTCAATATTTTTTTCACTAACATATTTTTCAATAATTGGGGTTATCTTTTTAAAAAATTGCTCAAATTCTATTTTTTTTTTTTGATTAAATTCATTAATAACCTTTTGACGGTCTTGTCTAAAATTAGACAATTCATTTTTAAAATTTACCAATTTTTTTTTTAATTCTTCCTCAGAAATTATATTTTTTTGTTTTTTTATTTCATTCTCTATCTTTTTCAATTCTTCCTCTTTTTTTTCAAATTTTAATAATGCTGTTTTTTTTGATTTTTCTAATTTAGTTAAAATTATTTTACCTGCTTTTGTGTTGGTTATTACATCATCTAGATCTAAATAAACAATTTGACCTTGCCCAAATGATTTCGTAATGAAAACAAACAACACTATAAAAATAGTGATTAATTTTTTTTTAATTTCCATTAGAAACTTGTACCTATATTAAATCTAAATGTTTGCTCGATATCGGTAGATTCCTTTGTTATTGGTGTAGCAAATGAGAAAGTTAAAGGTCCAATTGGAGTTAGCCAGTCTAGCCCTAGACCAATTGAACTTCTAATACCACTTTTATCTAATGAACTATCGTAATCTACTCCCCATATATTTGCTACATCTGCAAACATCACCATATCTATATTTTGAACATTTTCTAATATTTTTGGCAAAGTTGTTGTTGCATTAATAGTAGATACGTAATTACCTCCAATAAAATCACTCCCGTCTTTAGGTCCAATTTTACCAGTTTCAAAACCTCTTAATTTTCTTCCTGGAATAAACAATCTCTCAGATAGTTTTATATCATCACCACTTAAAGAAGTTGCACCTTTAAATAAAAAAGAGATAGATGAAACGTTATTTTCATATAATTCACTAAAAAACTTGTAACTATAAATATTTGTTAATGTGTTGGTATCACTTAAAACTGGTAAATTAATTAAATAATCACTTAAAAAACCACCTGTTGTTTGATATTTTTGATTTCTCTTATCATAAACAAAATTTAAACCAATAAAACTATCAAAATAACTTCCATCTTGTTTTTTTTGTTTAGCTGATGCACTTGCATCAACATCTATTTTTTCTATATTATTATTTGTGGATAATCCAAACCTAAAGTCATCTAAATACTCAAATTCTGTTCCAATAGAAAATCCTGTTACATTAGATTTGTATCCAGAAGTTCCCAATCTATCAGTTGCAGTTGCCATAAGTGCAAAATCAATTTTTTTATCAGAATTTTTATAATTTGGATTAGAAACTAGGAATTTACCTTTAATTCTCTCCTCAGAAACACGCAAATCACCATCAACTTGTACACCTCTTCCTAGATAATTATTTTCTTTTACACCAAAAGAGAAAGATGAGCCAGTTGTACCAGTTCCAACACCAGCAAAAATTTCACCTGTAGCTTTTTCAGTTATATTTATGTTTATTATTTTTGTATTAAACTCTTTTCCGTCTAAAATTTCACCAGTTACACTCTCAAAAAAATTTAAAGATTTTATATTATTTATAGATTTTGCATAAAGTATTTGATTAAAAGGATCCCCCTCATCAATTTCAATTTGATTTCTTATAACTGACTCTAAAGTAACATTATTCCCCAAAACATTTATTCTCTCAACGAAAAATTTTTCTGTTTCCTCTATTTTAAAATCTATATTAATTTTATCAGCAACTATATTTTCACTAATATTTGCTTTTATAGACTCATATTGTTCATTAATAGTAATTATCTCAATTTTTTCCACTATATCTTCTATTCGATTTATTGAATATGGTTCGCTCTCTAATTTTTTAAAAAATTTTTCTACTTTCTCATAGTTAGTTTTGGAAAAATCACTCGGTAAATCTATTTTAAGAGTACCAAAAAATAATTTTGATTTTGCATCTATATTAAATACTAATTCAAACGACTCTTCGTCTGTCATTTTTGCAAATGATGAATTAATAACAACATTATAATAACCTTTATTTAAATAAAAATTCTTTAATAATTTTTCATCATATCTAATGATCGACTCATTTAAATATTTTTTTCCAGATAAAAATTTCCAAGGTTTATATTCTTCACTTAAAATTACACTTTTTAACTTTTTATCTTTGAAGATTTTGTCACCAACAAAAGAAATTTTTCGAATTTTAGCTTTTTCACCTAAAGAAATATTATAAAATAAATTTATTTTATTATCTTCTAATTCTGTAATCGATATTTCAATGTTTGAGAAGTAATAGCCTATTTCTTTTAAAAAACTTTTTATATTTTGTCTATCCTGCTCTAATAAAACTTCATTAAAAGAAGACCTAGATTTCAAAACAATATTTTTTTTTAAATCAGCTAATATTTTTGTTGATTTAATTCCCTCATAAAAAATATTCTGTATAATCGGATTTTCTTTCACTTCAATTAAAAGTGTATTATTTTTAACTTTTACAGAAACATTTTCAAAAAAATTTGTATTATATAATTTTTTTAATATTTCATTTAAATCATTATCAAATAAATCATCATTTAAAGATACACCAGAAAACATTTGAATAGTCTCTGAGGATATACGTTCA
>CACKQM010000015.1:0-17169 GCA_902602295.1 uncultured Pelagibacteraceae bacterium
GTTTTTTGTAATCCCAAAATTTGGGTTTTTTAAATTTCATTATGGATTGATTTATCTAACTCATTTAGGGTTTTTTTAAGTATAGTTGTACCAAGAAATTTCATTTTTTTTACTTTTTTCATATTTTTTTTAAAAATTATTGAATTGGCACATTGTTGAGGAGAGTTAATTGTGGTCGATATTTTTAACTGATTTAAATATTTGTAAACATCTTTAAAATTATCAATGTTAGGTCCATGTAATATTTTTGCTCCAAATCGAGCAGGCTCCAGTGGATTTTGACCACCTCTTTTTATAATTGAACCACCTAAAAAAACTGACGTGGCGAGTTTGTAAAACTTTTTAGACTCCCCAAAAGTGTCAACAACATAAATATCGATATTACTCAATTTTTTTTTGTTTGATTTATGCGATACTACATTAAGCCCAAGTTCACTAATTTGTGAGATAATTTGGTTAACTCTATCAATATGTCTGGGTATTATGATCGTAATAATATTCTTTATTTTTTTTTTCAAAAGAATATGTGTTTTAGCTGCAAATAATTCTTCGGTGTTATGTGTACTTGCTGCAACAAAAGTTTTAAATTTTTTAAATTGTGAGAATAACTTTTTATCTGAGTGATTTATCTCTAACGTATCATGTTCAATAAATTTTAAATTTCCAGTAGACTTTATATTTTTAACGTTCAATTTCCTTAGATAATAATTTGTCTCTAAATTTTGTGAATATGCTTTATCTACAAGATTAAAAATAGAATTAGAAAATTTTTTTATTTTATTCCAACGATCAAAAGATTTTTTAGTAATTCTAGCATTAAGTAAAATTAAAAGAATATTCTCTTTTTTTATGGATTTAAACATACTCGGCCAAACTTCAGACTCTAAAAAAATTGCTACATCTGGTTTCCAGTGATTTAAAAATTTTTTTGAGAAAAATACATGATCTATTGGATAAAATTGATGAATAGTTTTTTTGAATTTAATTTTTTCTAATACTTTTGATGAACTCAGTGTACTAGATGTTATTAATATTTTACTTATTGATTTATCATTTTCATATTTTTTAATTACTGGAACAACACTTAATATTTCACCTACACTAGACCCATGAAACCAAATTAATTTTCCGCTTCCTCTTTTTTTTGAAAAAAAACAAAATTTTTCTTTAAATCTAAATTTATCCTCTTTGTTTTTAATGATTCTTAAAATAACTATTATTGGAGAGAAGCATAAAATTATTGAGAGTAAAATTTGATAAATAAAAAAAATCATTACCTCTGAAATTGTTTATCATGAAAATTTTTATAAATTTTTGAATTAATTAATAAATCTTCATGTTTTCCATAATCAATTATTTTTCCAGAGTCTATGACAAATATTTTGTTTGAGTTTAAAATAGTCGAAAGCCTATGAGCAATTACAATCGTAGTTTTACCTTTTGTTAAGATTTTTAAGGCATCTTGTATTTTTGTTTCAGTTTCTGAGTCCAAAGAGGAAGTTGCTTCATCCAATAAAATGATTGAACTTTTTTTTAGCATTGCTCTTGCTATAGAAATTCTTTGTTTTTCTCCTCCGGATAATCTAACACCATCTTCACCAATTAATGTCTCATATTTTTCAGGTAAATTTTTTATAAACTCTTCACAATGCGAAAGTTTAGCTGCTTCAAATATTTCATCATCACTTGCGTCTAGATTAGCATATTTAATATTGTTTTTAATTGTATCATCAAAAAGAGTTGTTTCTTGACTAACTAAAGAAATATTCTTTCTCAAAGAATGTAATGTTACATCATAAATTGACTGATCATCTATTGAGATATCACCTGATTTACAATCATAAAATCTTGGAATTAAACTTAAAATAGTAGATTTACCGGAACCACTATGACCAACTAGTGAAGTCATTTTTCCTCCTTCAAAATCTAAATTAATTTCTTTTAAAACATCGCCGTCAGAATTTTTATAACTAAATAATACATCTTTAAATTTAATGTTTGCATTTTCGATGTTAATTTCTTTAGCATTCTCCTTATTTTTTATAATGTTTTTTGTATCAACCACTGGTAAAATTCTTCCAGCCGCAGATAGACCTTGATTGACTATGATATTCAAGGTCGAAAGAGATCTAACTGGTTGATATGCGAGCATCATTGCTGCAAGAAATGAAAAAAAATTGTTTACACTTAGCTCGTTACTGGCAATTAATTTTCCTGAGTAGAAGATTAAAATTGCTATCATAAACCCAGTGAGAATTTCCATGATTGGAGATATTCTTACGACTACGATACCAATTTTTTTATTCTTTTCCTTTAGTTGATCTAAATAATCATTAGCTCTATTAGCTTCATATTTTTCTTTTTGAAAAATTTTAGTTAATTTGTGATTTTTAAAAAGCTCAACCAGATACCTTGTTAAGAAACCTGACTTTTCTTGAGCCTGAGTTGTAACTTTACCCATTCTTTTACCAAGTGATCTTGCAGCTGTGCTAGCTATAGGAATTAATATTATTGCAATTAATGAAAGCTTCCAATTTTGTAAAAACATGACAGTTAATAGACCAATCAAAGTTAAACTATCTTTAAAGAGATTAAGAATTCCATTACTTAACAAATTAGTTATATGAAGAACGTCATAAGTTAAATTAGAAATAAATTTACCAGAGTGCTTTTCATCAATGGATTGAGTATCTGCATTTATTAAAGTACCCAGCATATCTATCTGTAGCTTTTTTTTTATTTCCTCTGCAACGTTGATCATCATTACTTTAGCCAAATAAAGTGATACACCTTTAGTTGTAAATGCTAAAATTATTAGTATAGGTATTAAAATTAATAATGATTGGTCTTTCTGAATAAAGATTTTATCAATCGCTGGGTCTAAGAGCCAAGCGATTGCTGAAGTACTTCCTGCCACTAACAACGAAAAAAATATTGCTAAAAAAATTTGTTTTAAATATTTTTTTGTATAATCTTTGTAAAGTCTTTTAAGAATTTTTGTCTTGTTCATAATTAAAACAACTTTCCAATTAAAATATTAAAAAATATAATAATACCTAGATTATTATTGCTCTTAAAAACCTTTAAACATGATGTAGGATTTTTTGAGTCAAAATTATTTATTTGATAAAATAAGTGTGTTATTGGAATTAAAATAAATAAAAAATATACAAGACTAAAATTCATTATTAATCCCCCAATAATAAGTGAAGATACTAATAATAAATAACATACTATTAAAAAAATTTTTGCTGTTCCTTTAAACTTTATTGAAGTTGATTTCACTCCTATAATTTCGTCATCTTTAATATCTTGGAATCCATATATTGTGTCATATCCTAGTGTCCAAAATATGGCTCCAACGTAAAAAATCAAAGGTGTAAGGCTTATTTGTTCTGATATGCAAGTCCAACCAAGTATTAATCCATAATTGAATGTAATTCCTAAAAAAAGTTGTGGCCAATATGTAAATCTTTTCATTAAAGGATATGTGAAAGCTAAAGGCATAGATGCTAAGGCAATAATAATTGTGAAATAATTAAAATTTATCAGAATTAAAAATGCAAGTGAGCACAAGATTAATACATATAGTAATCCAATTTTAATAGTAATTTTTCCTGAAGCTATTGGTCTATCTTGAGTTCTATCAACTCTTTGATCAAATTTTCTGTCTAAAATATCATTAACTATACATCCTGCAGATCTCATTAAAACCGAACCAAGAAAAAAAAGTAAGAGATAATTGAAATAAATTTCAAGATTATTAGAAAAATCGTAAATCAAAGTTAATCCCCAAGCGCACGGCCAAAATAGCAACATGTAACCAATTGGCTTCCTCAACCTTGTAAGCTCAATAAATAAATTTAATTGGTCCATAAAATTTTACTTGTAAATAACAAAGCCAAGATTGATAATCAAATTGATTCGCATGAATATAGATTACACTGTTACCGCATTAATGTTTCCTGCAATCCCACTGATAATGGGAGTGTATTCTAATAGGTTTCATACTTTGAGTTCTTTAATAAGAAAAATACATGATGAGTACGTATTTGAAAAACATACCCCACCTGAATGGAAAGACCAATTGATAAATTTAGAGAAAAGAATTGGTGTTTTAAAATTAAGTATTTTATTTGCTGCTTTTGGATTTTTGTTCAATATGCTAACTGTTTTCGGTCTTTATTTACAGGAACTTTTTATTGCAAGAATAATTTTTGGATCATGTTGTCTATCAATGATGATTTCAATTATATTTTTTATTATTGAAATTCAGATCTCAACTAAGGCTCTGAGACTTCATCTTTCTGACATGGATATTCAATTTAAGGAATAATTACTGCTGGACCAGTTAATAATCTTGCCCCTAAATCTTTATGAGCTTGAGCAGCATCTGTTAAAGAATATTTTTTTGAAATTTCTACTTTAAATTTGTTAGATAAAATTGCATCAAAAACTTTTTTTGCTGACTCAACTAATTCCTCTCTTTTAATCGTATAATGCGCGATGGATGGTCGAGTAAAAAATAATCCTTTAGCATTAATATCTTTTTTTACATCAATAGTATCAACATACCCAGATGCATTTCCAAATGCTACCATCATTCCTCTTATTTTTAATGTTTCAATTGAACCTTTGAAGGTTTTTATTCCAACACCATCATAAACAACATCAATACCATTTTTCCCTACAATTTTTTCAACTTCCTCTGAGAAATTTTTTTCAGAATAATTAATTACATGGTGACAGCCATTTTTCTTGGCAATTTCTTCTTTAGCTTTTGAACCAACTGTTCCGATAACTTCTGCACCTAGCGAGTTAGCCCAAGGGCATAAGATTTGACCAAGAGCCCCAGCTGCAGCATGATAAAGCACTTTATCACCTTTTTTTAATGGATAGGCTCTATGTAATAGATACTCTGCAGTGATACCCTTTAGAGTTATACAAGATGCCACTTCATCAGAAATACCATCTGGAACAGAAATTAATTTTTCTTCAGGCATAATTTGTTTTTCTGAATACGCCCCAATAGGCATTGATGCATGTGTAACTCGATCGCCAACTTTGAATAATTTTACGTCAGATCCTATTTCTTCAATAACTCCACTAGCTTCAAGCCCAATACCACTTGGTAATGGAATAGGGTAGAGTCCTGTCCTGTGATAAATATCTATAAAATTTAGACCTATTGATTTATTTTTTATTAAGACTTCTTTTGGACCGGGTTTTCCAATGTCCATATCTTTAATAACCAAAACCTCAGGTCCACCAAATCTCTCTATTTGTATCGATTTCATTTTTTATTTTACAAACGTGCCGTTATGATAATCTTGAACGGCTTGTAATATCTCTGCTTTTGTGTTCATTACAAACGGACCACCTCTTGCAATTTCTTCATTTATTGGTTTTCCAGAAATAATTAAAAATTTAGCTTTTGATAAAGCTTTCACTTTCAAATTTTCACCTCTTGTAAGTAATATCAAGGTGCTATCTTTAACATTATCATGTTTTTGCTCACCTATCTCAATTTTTCCATCTATCAAATAAATAAAACTATTGTGTGTAGATGGTAGAAGATAATTAAAATTCTTATCTTTATTTAGTTCGACATCAAAATAAACTGGCTCAACATTATGTCCTTTGACTGGACCTTCTGCTTTTTCAAATTTACCAGCTATAACTTTTACTTTTTTGTTGTCATCTTCATGTACACTCATTTTATCTGCATCAATATAAATATATTCGGGTTTGCTCATTTTTAATTTTGCTGGCATGTTGATCCATAGCTGAAATCCATGAAGTTTCCCTTCTTTCATTGCAGGCATCTCTGAGTGGATAATACCACTTCCAGTTTTCATCCATTGGACATCACCAGCAGTCATTTTACCTTCACCGCCTGTACTATCTTTATGTTCAAAATCACCAGCAAGCATGTAAGTCACTGTTTCAATTCCTCGATGGGGGTGTGGGGGAAAACCAGCTACATAATCATCACTATTTTCAGAGCCAAATTCGTCTAGCATCAAAAAAGGATCAAAGTAATTGGGTTCAACTCCAATACTTCTTTTTAACTTTACTCCAGCTCCATCTGAAGCTGGGATTGGATCAATGATTTGTTTTACTTCAATATTTTTCATTCGCATTAATTAACGAATTAATTATCAATTTCAAGATCACTTTTTATCTAAACAAAAACCTTTAGAACCATTAACTACCAAGAATAAAAAACCACCAGCTAAAGCAATATTTTTAAGAAAAGCAGTAAGCTGTACCTGATCAGCAAAATCATTGTGAAAAATAATAGCTGTTGCAAAACAAAATAAACTTAAAGCCGCAGCAGCAATTCTAGTTTGATAGCCAATTACAATTAGAATGGGTCCAATTATTTCAAGAGCAATTGCAGGTATAATCAATATACCTGGCAAACCAAAACTTTCCATCCAACCTATGGTTCCCTCATAATTATTGATTTTAAAAATTCCATTTAAAAAAAATAATGCAGAAATTAAAACTCTTCCAAATAAATCTAGTACTTTAATCATGATAAATTAATCTTAGTAAATACAATGGCGGATTATACCATTGTTTGCAAGCACAAAAAAAAATATTTTGTCACCTTTGATCTTTTTTTAAAATATTAAAGTAATTGAATTAGTTTGCTAAGATCTTTAATTTGATATTTTGGTTTAAAATCTAAGTTATCAAAAATGTTATTATTTCTATTTACCCAAATAGATTGGTAACCATAATTTCCACTACCAGAAACATCCCAAGTATTAGCACTTAAAAATGCAACTTCACTTTTATTAATATTATATTTTTTTATAGGCATATCATAAACTCTAGAACTCGGTTTATATACGCCAACTTGTTCTATAGAAAATATATCATCAAATAAATTGTTCAAATGATTACTTTTTACTAATTCGTCCAGTAGTGATGGAGTACCATTTGATAAAATAGCTAATTTAAAATTTTTCTCTCTTAGAGTTCTTAAAGTTTCTGGAACTTCTTTATAGGGTGATAAAATTTTATATAAATCGAGTAATTCATTTCTCATTGAAGGATCAATATCAAAAACTTTTATTGATTTATCTAAACTATCTTCTGTAACTTGCCAAAAATCTTTGTGTCGATCCATTAAACTTCTAAGCCAAGTATATTCTAATTGAGTGGTTCTCCAAAAATTTGCAAATCCTTCCCATTTATCTCCAATTTTATCTTTGCATTTTTCTGCAGCTGAATTGACATCAAACAATGTTCCATATGCATCAAAAATTATTGCTTTAACATTTTCCATAAACTAACTTAACACAAATGAGCAATATTAGATTATTTTTCTCGAGAACATTATCTACAGATATGACTGATATATTAGATAAGTCCCAATCACATTATTTGACTAAAGTTATGCGAATTAAAGAAAGTGAAGCTTTTTCAATATTCAATCAAAATGGAGAATGGGAAGCAAAAATTTTAAAAATATCAAAAGGAAATGTTGAATTTAAAACAATTAAACAATTAAGAAAAAAAGAAAGTTCAAAAGAATTGTGGCTAGCATTCTCACCGATTAAATCAAACTATCAAAATTTTATGATTCAAAAAGCAACCGAACTAGGAGTAACTAAATTCTTACCAATTATTTTTGACAGAACAGTTGTGAGAAAAATTAATAATGAGCGTTTAGAAAAAATAGTTATTGAAGCAAGTGAACAATCTAATCGACTAAATGTGCCTGAAATTGAGAAAGCTCAAAATTTGAAAAAATTTTTAAAATCAAATTCAATAGACTTAATTTTTACTGATTTAAATTCTAATAATAAAAAAATTGAAAAAACAAAGTTTTCAAATAAACCAATTTGCATCATTATAGGTCCTGAGGGAGATTTCTCAGAACACGAAAGGCAAGAGATTCTATCTTTTAAAGGAGTACAGGCACTAAAAATTAATGATAATATTTTAAGATCAGAAACCGCGGTGATATCTGCAATTTCGATCATAAATTATGTGATTAATTGATAAATTGTCGCGAAAACTAAAGTGTAATTTTTACAAAAGAGCTTTATATAGCTAGTAAAAATGAAAAAAATTTTATTTATATTTTCAAGTATTTTTATCTCTCAAAATGCTTTTGCAAACCAACCTGTTGATTGGCAATTAGGTTTCCAAAAAGCGGCATCAGAATCGATGAGAGACATTGTAGCTTTTCACGATAATTTGTTATTACCGATAATAATAGCAATAAGTGTATTTGTTTTATTTTTAATGCTTTATGCGTGTGTAAGATTTAGAGCCTCAGCAAACCCTAATCCCTCAAAGAGAACACACAATGTAACTGTTGAAGTTTTATGGACTTTAATTCCTTGCTTAATTTTAATTGTTATGGCGGTTCCATCATTTAAAATTTTATATAAGCAAGACACGATTCCAAAAGCAGATTTAACAATCAAAGCAATAGGCTATCAATGGTATTGGGGTTATGAATATCCAGACGAAAATTTGGAATTTGACTCATACATGATTGAAGAAAAAGATTTAAAAGCAAATCAACCAAGATTGTTAGCTGTTGATAATCAAGTTGTTGTTCCAGTTGGCAAAGTAGTTAAAGTTTTAATAACAGCAAATGATGTTTTACATGCATGGGCCCTACCTTCGTTTGGAGTAAAAAGGGATGCGGTACCTGGAAGAATTAATGAAACGTGGTTTAAGGCTGAAAAAGTTGGTACTTATTATGGTCAATGTTCAGAACTTTGTGGTATAAAACATGCATTTATGCCTATTGCAGTAAAAGTAGTTAGTGAAGATGAATATCAAGAATGGTTATCTGAGGCGCGTGTGAAATTTGCAAAAGAAGAAATTGAAAATGATAAACTTAAATTAGCGAGTAAATAAATTATGTACACACAAACAGCATCACACGATCATCATACTCCAACTGGTTGGAAACGTTGGGCGTATTCTACTAACCATAAAGATATTGGGACAATGTATTTAATTTTTGCAATTGTTGCAGGAGTTATTGGAACTGCTTTTTCTGTTTTAATGAGAATGGAATTAATGCATCCTGGTGATGGCATTTTAGGTGGTAATTATCACTTATATAATGTGTTGGTTACTGGACATGGTTTAATAATGATTTTTTTCATGGTAATGCCAGCAATGATTGGTGGCTTTGGTAATTGGTTTGTGCCAATTATGATTGGAGCTCCTGATATGGCATTTCCAAGAATGAACAATATTTCTTTTTGGTTACTTCCTGTTTCTTTAACTTTATTAATTTTATCAATTTTTGCAGATGGCCCTCCAGGACAAACTGGTGTAGGGGGTGGATGGACTATTTATCCTCCGTTGTCCTCAAAAGCTGGACAACCTGGACCAGCGATGGATTTAGCTATTTTAAGTTTGCACTTAGCGGGTGCCTCATCAATTTTAGGAGCAGTTAATTTTATTACTACTATTCTAAATATGAGAACACCAGGTATGACATTACATAAAATGCCTTTGTTTGCGTGGTCTATATTAGTAACTGCATTTTTATTATTATTATCTTTACCAGTATTAGCTGGAGCAATAACAATGTTATTAACAGATAGAAATTTCGGTACCGCCTTCTTTGAAGCCCAGACAGGGGGGGATCCAGTCTTATTCCAACATTTATTTTGGTTTTTTGGTCATCCAGAAGTATACATTTTAATCCTTCCAGGATTTGGAATGATCAGTCATATTGTTTCTACATTTTCTAGAAAACCTGTTTTTGGATATCTTGGAATGGCTTATGCAATGGTAGCAATTGGAATTGTCGGATTTGTTGTATGGGCGCACCATATGTACACAGTTGGATTAAGCACAGATACAAAAGCATATTTTTTAGCTGCAACAATGATTATTGCTGTTCCAACAGGAATAAAAATTTTCTCATGGATTGCAACAATGTGGGGTGGTTCAATATCTTTTAAAACACCAATGGTATGGGCATTAGGATTTATTTTTATGTTCACAGTTGGTGGAGTAACTGGAGTTGTCTTAGCTAACGCAGGTGTTGATACTGCAATGCATGACACTTATTACGTAGTTGCTCATTTTCACTATGTACTTTCTCTAGGAGCTGTTTTTGCAATTTTTGCAGGCTTTTATTATTGGTTCTCAAAAATGAGTGGTTATGAATATTCTGAGTGGATGGGTCAATTACATTTCTGGTTAACATTTATTGGAGTTAACTTGATTTTCTTCCCTCAGCACTTTTTAGGATTAGCTGGGATGCCAAGAAGATATGCTGATTATCCTGATGCATTTGCCGGATGGAATTATATATCTTCAATAGGGTCTTACGTGGCTGTAGCTGGGCTAGCTGTATTTTTTATGAATTTGATTTATGCATTTGCAAAAAAGAAAGCAGCCGCACAAAATCCATGGGGTGAGGGAGCAACAACGTTAGAGTGGACTGTGCCATCTCCACCAAATTTCCATACTTTTGAGGAATTACCAAAATTTGAAGATGGTCAGGGTACACAAAAATCGCACGGCTAATAAAATAAGAGCATTAAGAACCGATGGATAATTCAAGGCTAAAAAAAAGAAGCTTAAGCCAAGAGGATTTATTTAATCTTTCAGAATTATTTAAATTGATGAAGCCAAGAGTTATGTCATTGGTAATTTTCACCTGTGCCGTAGGTTTATTAACAGCTCCTAACATTGTTTCAACTAAAGATGCAATTATTGGAATTCTTCTCGTTTCATTAGGTGCTGGCGCAGCTGGTGCTTTAAATATGTGGTATGAGTCTGATCTTGATGCTTTAATGACCAGAACTTGTTTAAGACCAATCCCAACAGGGAAAGTCAATAGAAATCAGGCTTTAATATTTGGTGTTACATTATCAATAGTTTCAGTTGTAGCTTTAGATTATTTTACCAACAGAGTTTCTGCTGCAATATTATTATTAACAATATTGTTTTATGTGTTTGTCTATACAATTTGGTTAAAAAGAAGAACTCCACAAAATATAGTTATTGGTGGAGCAGCTGGTGCTTTTCCTCCAGTTATAGGATGGACTATTGCTACAGGCTCTATATCGCTTGAACCATTAACATTTTTTTTAATAATATTTTTTTGGACACCCTCTCATTTTTGGGCACTTAGTTTATACAAGTCTGATGATTACAAGAAAGCCAAAATACCAATGCTGCCACTAACCAATGGAATAGAAAGTACCAAAATCAATATATTCATTTATTCTTTATTGATGATACCAGTAATTATTTTTCCATATTTAATTAACTTTGTTGGTTTAACATTTTTAATTCCATCACTGCTATTAACTTTTTATTACAATTTTTTATGTTATGAATTGTTGGATTATAAAAAAAATAGATTTAACTCTAAGAAAGCAAAAGCTATCTTTGGATATTCAATATTGTATTTATTCTTAGTTTTTGTTCTGTTTTTGATTGATAAAATAATATGATTACACCAGATAAAAAAACAAAAAGAAAAAATATTCTTACGGCATTAGCTATTATTGCGTTTATGATTTTTCTTTTCTTTTTTACTTTATATAATACAGGCGTATTTGATAGGTCGATATGATAGAAAAAAAGAAATTAACACCATTAGTTTTAGCTGGGATTTTTGTTTTGATGTTAGGTTTATCATATGCATCAGTCCCTCTTTATGAGATTTTTTGTAGAGTTACTGGTTTTGGAGGAACTACTCAAGTAGCAGACAAAGCGCCAAAAATTGTTTTAGATAAAGTAGTTAGTGTGAGATTTGATACCAATGTTAATAATTTACCATGGGATTTTAAAGCAAAATCGAATGTGATGGATGTTAAAGTGGGTCAAGTAAACAAAATTGAATTTGAAGTAACCAATAATAGTAATGAACCAACTGCAGGTGTAGCAAGTTTTAACGTTTCACCCTCAAGCTTTGGAAAATATTATAGTAAACTTGGTTGTTTTTGCTTTGAAAAACAGGAATTAAAAGCTGGCGAAACTGCAACCTATGTGATGACTTTTTATTTAGACCCAGAAATGGTCAACGATGCAACAGTAAAAAATTTACAGGATGTAACTATGTCGTATACTTTTTTCTCGACAGATTACTATAAACAATCATAATCCAAAAAAATGTCAGCTGAAAAAAAACACGATTACCATTTAGTAGACCCAAGTCCTTGGCCTATCTATGTTTCATTCTCATGTTTAATTTTAGCTGTTGGCGCTGTTTACTACATGCATTATGAGGTTTCATGGGGAATGTACCTTGGATTTGCTTTATTAATTTATGGAGCATACATGTGGTTTAGAGATGTAGTTATTGAAGCTGAGCATCAAGGACATCATACACCTGTGGTTCAAATACATCATCGTTACGGAATGACTTTATTCATTGCCTCTGAGGTAATGTTTTTTGTTGCTTGGTTTTGGGCATACTTTGATGTGAGTCTTTTCCCAAATGACTTTGTTGGAAATGTATGGCCACCAAAAGATATAGAAACTTTTGATCCTTGGGATATACCATTAATAAACACATTGGTTCTTTTGTTGTCTGGAACTACTGTGACTTGGTCTCATCATGCTCTTTTAGAGGATGATAGAAAAGGATTTATTCAAGGATTAGTTTTAACAGTTATATTAGGAGTTTGTTTTACTGCTTTACAAGCTTACGAATATCATCATGCAACATTTGCATTTTCAGATCACATATATGGTTCAGTATTTTACATGGCAACAGGATTTCATGGTTTTCATGTGATCGTAGGTACAATTTTCTTAGCTGTATGTTTGTGGAGAGGAAAGTTAGGTCATTTCAACAAAGATCATCACTTTGGTTTTGAGGCAGCAGCCTGGTACTGGCACTTTGTTGACGTAGTTTGGCTATTCTTATTTGCTGCGATCTATATTTGGGGAAGCTAATTTGAACCTTGAGACATAAGTTTTTATTTTCAGTTTTTATCATATTTTTTATCTTTGTTTTTATTGCTTTAGGTACTTGGCAAGTAATTCGTTTAAATTGGAAGAATAATCTTATCCTAGAAATTGAAAATTCATTGAAAAATCCTCCAGTTCAACTTTCACAATCTAATCAACAAAATTATCTTAAAATCAAAACATCAGGTCGCGTTGATTTTGAGAAACAGATTTATTTATATAATTTAAATGACTCTGGAACACCTGGGTTTGAAGTTTTAAATCCAATTCTAATAGATGGTGAAAACTATTTACTCAATAGAGGATGGATACCATTTGAAAAAAAAGATACACCAGAGATAAATATATTGGATCAAAACAATATAGAAGGAACTCTTAAAACACAGGGAAGAAAAAATATATTTAAACCAGATAATGATATAAAAGAAAATTACTGGTTTAGTTTGAATAGAGAAGATATCTCAAAATTTACTGGTAAAGAATTTTCTAAGTACATAATATATTTAGATGGAAATTATCAGTTTCCTAGACCAAAAAAAATTACTGCTAATATTTCCAACAATCATAAAAAATATGCAATGACATGGTTTTCATTAGCGATTTCAATTCTTTTGCTATATCTATATTTTAGAAAAAAGAATTATTAAATGAATTATATAAGTACAAGAAATAATCAGAAAAACTTTACTTTTAAAGATGTTTTCCTCAAAGGTTTGGCAGATGATGGGGGACTATTTGTTCCAAAATCAATTAAACCCTTTAAAAAGCAAGAATTAGATAATCTAAAAAACCTGAGTTACAATGATTTGGCTGCTGAAATAATTTATCCATTTATAGGAGATTTCATGTCTAAAGATGATCTAATCTCTTTGATTTCAAAATCATATTCAAATTTCAGATCCGACGATGTTGTAAAAATATCAGATCTAGGAGATTTAAAAGTATTAGAATTATTTCATGGACCTACACTTGCATTTAAAGATATCGCAATGCAATTAATAGGTAATTTTTATCAATATCATTTAGGCCGTGATAAAAAAAAAATTAATATAATTGTTGCAACTTCAGGCGATACGGGTGCTGCTGCTATAGATGCTTTGAAGGGAAAAAACAATTTAAATGTTTTTGTATTGCACCCTAATAATAAGATTTCACCAGTACAAAGAAGATTAATGACAATACATGAAGAGAATAATGTATTTAACATTGCTGTAGAGGGTAATTTTGACGATTGCCAAAATTTAGTTAAAGCAATGTTTAATGACGAAAAATTTTCCAAAGCAATTAATATGTCGGGTGTAAATTCAATTAATTGGGCAAGAATAGTTGCTCAATCGGTGTATTATTTTTACGCTTACTTTAAAATTGGAGACGGCCAACCACTATCTTTTTCTGTTCCAACAGGAAACTTTGGTGATATTTACGCTGGCTATTTAGCCAAAAAACTAGGTCTTCCTATTGATAAACTAATCGTAGCTACAAATAAAAATGACATACTGCACAGAGCTATATCTGGTGGTGATTATAGTCAAAAGAAAGTAGAGGAAACAAATACTCCAAGTATGGATATACAAATAGCAAGTAATTTTGAGAGGCTTTTATATGACGTCAAAGATTGTAATTCAGAAGTTACAAAAGATGTAATGGGTGAAATAAAAAATAACACTTATAAAATTGATAAAAACGACTTATACAAAATCAAAAAGAATTTTATATCTGAAATGCTCAATGAAAACGAAACTATTGAAATGATAAAAACTATCAATGATGAGCATCAGATGGTAGTTGACCCGCACACTGCAGTGGGTATTGGTGCAGTGAGAAAATTAGGATTAGAGAAAAATTGTGTTGTATTATCAACTGCACACCCATGTAAATTTCCAAAAGCAATAGAAGATGCAATTTCAAAAACTGAAAATTTACCAGATAGTCTCAAATACGTTAATGATAGAAAAGAAAAATTTGAACTTCTATCAAATGATATTGAAAAAGTTAAAAAATATGTAATGAATTCGATATGAAACTTAAAATAAAAGATCAACTACCAGATACAGAGATTTTTCAACTTGTTGATGGAGAACCTCAAAAAAGTAAATTAAGAGAAACTATTGGTAATGGTAAAGTCGTTTTGTTTGGTTTACCTGGGGCATTTACATCAACTTGCTCCAAACTTCACTTACCAGGCTTTGTAGCAAATGCAGATAAAATCAAAGCAAAAGGAATAGAAAATATATTTTGTTTATCAGTAAATGATCCTTATGTGATGAATGGCTGGGGAGAGATTAATAATACTGGAGATAAAATTAAAATGTTATCTGATCCATATTTATTATTTACGAAAGCAATTGGGGCAGAAGTTGATCGTAATGCAAAAGGTATGGGAATTAGATCAAATCGTTATTTAATGGTGATTGAAAATTTCACAGTTGTTAATATTCATGTTGAAAAAGAAACTAAGGAATGTGGTTTAACTTCAGCAGAAAACTTATTAAATAATTTAATCTAGGTAGGGCAGTTCTGTTGCCAGGTGCCCTAACTACAAGTTAGCAGCATCTCTAGCAAGTAAATCTACTTCATTATTCAATTCATCAGTTGAATGAGCTTTTACCCAGTTCCAACTTATTTCAAACTCATTATTTAATAGATCTAATTCTGTCCAAAGAGCTTTATTGCTCACTTCTTTTTTGTTTGCAGTTTTCCATCCATTTTTTTTCCAATTGTGTATCCATTCTGTTATTCCAGACTTAACATATTTAGAGTCTGTAAAAATTTGAACTTTGCTTCCTTTTGGAATTTTTTTAAGCGCCTCTATAGGTGCTAATAATTCCATCTGATTATTTGTCGTATCTTTTTTACTTCCTTTGATTTCAGTTTTTTTTCCGTCATTTAAAATTATTGCTGCCCAACCCCCATTACCTGGATTACCAAGACATGAACCATCGGTATAAATTTTAATCATTAACCTAAATAATCTCTATAGTTTTTTAAATTATTATGAATTATCAGTTTTTGATAATATTCTCTTGGATCCTTAATTTTAATCAAAGCAGTTTTTGGAGTATTTGTGTAGTCGTAAAGTCTTGTAAGAAAATATCTCATCGCAGCAGCTCGACATAAAATATTCAATGATTTTTTTTCAATTCCAGAGATTTTTTTAATACTCTCATATCCTCTAATTAAATTTTTAACCTTTTTTTTATTTAATTTAAATTGTGATTTTTTTTTATCAAAACAAAGAGCGTTGATACATATCGCTATTTCATACATAAAATAATCATTTGCAGCAAAATAAAAATCAATAATTCCAGAGATCTTATTTTTTTTAAAAAATATATTATCGATAAAAAGATCACCATGTATTATTCCATTAGGCAATTTTTTCGGCCATTTATTTTTAATTTCTTTAAAATTACTTTTGAGAAATTTTTCTAAATTAATAAATTTTTTTGATTTAAATTTAATACTTTTTAATAATGGATTTAAATTTTTTATATTCATTGAGTTTTTTCTAAACAATCTTATTTTTTTCGAGGAAGAGTGCATTTGAGCTACAGTTTTTCCAATATCATAACAATTCTTCAAACTAAGATTTTTTTTATCTTTTCCATCAAGAAATGAAACAACACAAGCAACCTTATTCTTTATTTTAAACAGATATTTTCCATCACGATTTTTCAATGGTTTTGGACATCTTATCTTTAGATCATTTAGTTGATCCATTAATTTCATAAAAAAAGGTATTTCTTTTTTTTGAACTCTTTTTTCGAATATAGTTAATATAAATTTATTGTTTTTTGATTTTAATAAATAATTAGTATTTTCAATACCTTGTTTTATACCTTTAAAACTTAAAAATTTTTGATTTTCAAATTTTTTATTAATATACGAAATATCTTTCTTATTTATCTTAGTGTAAACAGCCATTTAATTTAATTTTTTCGGAACACGAAAAACAACGTTTTCTTTTATAATTTCCACTTCTTCTATAGTGACTGTAAATTTATTTTTCAATTCTTTAATGAAATTTTCGACAAGTATTTCAGGGGCAGACGCACCAGATGAAATTCCGATTATATTTGAATTTTCAATTAAGTTGAATGGAATTTCACTTTGTGAGTGGATCAGTATTGAGTTTTCACACCCCGACTTTTTAGCAACCTCTACAAGTCTTACTGAGTTAGATGAATTTCGACTGCCAATAACAAAAAACAGATCACACTTTTTTGCAATGTTTTTAACAGC
>CACKQM010000016.1:0-14997 GCA_902602295.1 uncultured Pelagibacteraceae bacterium
ACTCTTTTGGCTCAAGTAGACTCATCGATTGGTGGCAAAACAGGAGTAAATTCTAAGTATGGAAAAAATCTCATTGGTAGCTTCTATCAGCCGAAATTAGTCATCAGCGATATAGATACTTTAAAAACACTCAATAGAAGAGAAATTGTTTGTGGGTATGGTGAAATTTTAAAACACTCTATAATCTCTAAAAAGAAATTCTTCAATTATTTGGATCAGAATTTTGATAACATTATAAAACTTAAATCTCCTTATATAGAAAAGGCAATATTTGAGAGTTGTAAAATTAAAAAAGAAGTAGTTGAGAAAGATGAAAAAGAGGGCAACTTAAGAAAAAAATTAAATTTTGGTCACACTTTTGGTCATTCATTTGAAGCTTCATTAGGATATTCTAAAAGACTAAATCATGGCGAAGCTGTTATCCTAGGAATGATGGTTGCATTAAAATTTAGCAATAAGAATAAATTCCTAAATTCTAATGATTATAAATTAATTTCTGCTCATTATAAAAATTCAAAATTACCTTCAAATATAAAAAAATATTTTAAAAGGAAAGATCTTGGTAAAATTATTAAATTTATGAAGACTGATAAAAAAAACAATTCTGATAAAATAAAGTTGATTTTATTAAAAAAAATGGGCCAAACAATTTTAAATCAAGAGTACTCAGCAAAAAATTTAAATGGATTCTTAAAAAATGAATTAATTGATTAAAATTTGAATAGAATGAATATATTTATTTAATTCCTCATTTAAAATTTTGTAAATTTTTTTATCACTATCAATTCTTTTCATCTGCTTAAGTTCCTTTGACACTAAAGAAATTTTAAGATGAAATTTACCTGCCTGGTTTCCAGTATGATTTTTATGAAGAAAAGATTTATCTTCAATTAATATACTTTCTAAAGCAATTTGATTTTCTAGTTTTTTTTTTACGATTGCAATTAAATCATTTATATTCATAAGTATAATTATATTATCATGAAAAATATTTGCGACTGGAATAATTGTAAAGAAATTGGTGAATATAAAGCACCCGTTGAAAAGGATAATAGTAAAAAATATAGGATGTTATGTTTAGAACATGTTAAAGAATTTAATAAAAATTGGAATTATTTTTCCGGTATGAATGATGATCAAGTAATTAATTTTTTAAAATCAGATATGATTTGGCATAAACCTACTCAAAGTTTTAGTTCGTCTGATAATTTTTTTAAAGTTTTATGGAATAACACTTTAAAAGATGAAATGGATAATGATAAATTTAAGAGTGAGTTCAATCATATGCGTCAATTTAAATTTGACCATAAAGATATTAAAGCCTTTAGTATATTAGGTGTTTCCGTAGGTTTAAAATGGCAAAAAGTTCAAGAAAAATTCAAAACACTTGTCAAAAAATTTCACCCTGATATGAATGCCGGAAATAAAAAATATGAAGAGAAACTAAAGTTAATTACTTTAGCTTACACGCAACTTAAAAATACATATAGGAAAAAAATTGACACCCAATCTTAACATTCAGCCAGATATTAAAATTTCATTAAAACAATCATTTGGGATTGATTCTGAGATGGAAGTAGAAGCATTCTCCAAAAAAAGTGAATATGTTCCAGAAATAGATAAAAATTATAAATTTGATAGAGATACTACACTTGCGATTGTCTCTGGATTTGCACACAACAAAAGAGTTCTTGTGCAAGGTTATCATGGTACAGGAAAATCTACACATATAGAACAAATTGCTGCTAGATTAAATTGGCCCTGTATTAGAGTAAACTTAGATAGCCACATCAGTAGAATAGATCTAATTGGAAAAGATGCTATCGTTCTTAAAGAGGGAAAACAAATTACACAATTTAATGAGGGTATTTTACCATGGTCAATTCAAAATCCAGTAGCTTTAGTTTTTGATGAGTATGACGCTGGAAGACCTGATGTAATGTTTGTCATTCAAAGAGTTCTTGAAGCTGAAGGTAACTTTACCCTGTTAGACAAAAATAAAGTTATAAAGCAAAATAAATTTTTTAGATTATTTGCTACATCAAATACTGTTGGATTAGGAGATACCACTGGACTTTATCATGGAACACAACAAATCAATCAAGGTCAAATGGATAGATGGAATATTGTAACAACACTTAATTACCTTAGTCTAGATAAAGAAATGGATATTATATTAGCGAAAAACAAATCTTTAAATAATCCCAAAGGAAAAGAAAAAGTTTCAAATATGATAAAAGTTGCATCCTTAACTCGAAAAGGATTTATAGCTGGCGACATAAGTACTGTAATGAGTCCAAGAACTGTATTGCATTGGGCTGAAAATGCAGAAATTTTTAAAGATGTAGGATACGCATTTAGAGTCACTTTTCTAAATAAATGTGATGAAATTGAAAAAAATACAATTGCTGAATACTATCAAAGATGTTTCGGAGAAGAACTGCCAGAGTCACTAGCAAATATTCAAATTTAAATGAAAAATAACAAGGCTGAAAACTTAAGGGAAAAACTTAAGCAAGCTTTAACTTCAACAGCTAGAGTGATTTCTGATGATATTCATCTTAAAACTATTGATGAAAAAAACAAAAAAGATTTGAATTTTGTTGATATTGAAAATCTTAACTCCAAAGGAGATTTCATTAAAGCTAGAGCAGCGTCCGACTCATCTGCATTAAAAAAAAAGTTTTCAAATGATGAGATTTATAAAAAGAATTTACCTTTAAATTCTTCATATAAGTCTCTTTATTCTATCGCAGAAAAAGTAAGATATGAATGCCTAGGCTCAAAAATGTTAAAAGGTATAGCAAAAAATCTTAAAGAAAATTATGATCAAATAATCCAATTAAAAAGAAAAGACCAATTAAATTCAAAAGAAGATGTTCCGGTTGTAGAAGCTTTTGAGTTGTATATGTTAAAAAAATTTCTGAACGTTAAATTAAATCCCTTAACCAATAATATGTTAAATTTTTGGGAAAAAGACTTCGACAAAGTAATGAATAAACACATTGAATTTTTGAAGGAGAACTTAGAATATCAAAATGAATACTCCTCAAAGTTTTCAGAAATATTAGAAGAAATGGATATTTTTAAAAATGAGGACAATGAAGAAACCAGGGAAGAAAATCAAGATGATGGTCAAAATAATCCTTCTAATGATGATCAAGACAACAATTCAGATGATACTAGAGATGAAAATGACAATGAAGAGACTGAAGCGAGCTTAGACTCTGAATATGACATAGATGAATATAAACTTGATGAGCAACTAATTGATAGTGAATCTGATCAAAAAAATAATGAGCAAATTATCCAAAAAAAATCAATTAATGATTTAAATACAGACTATAAAATCTTTACAACCCAGTTTGATGAAATAACAAAAGCAGAAAATTTAGAAAACTCTGATGAAGCTTCAAAACTAAGGAAAACTTTGGATCAACAATTAATAGGTTTTCAAGATGTTATTACCAAACTTGCAAACAAACTTCAAAGACAACTGCTGGCAAAACAAAATAGGGCATGGGAGTTTGATTTAGAGGAAGGGTTATTGGATAGTTCAAAATTACCAAGAATAATAATGGACCCTTATAATTCACTATCTTTTAAAAAAGAAAAAGATTTAGATTTTAAAGACACTGTCGTTACTCTTTTAATAGACAATTCAGGATCTATGAGAGGACGTCCAATTACAATTGCTGCGATTTGCGCTGATATTTTATCAAGAACTTTGGAGAGATGTTCTGTTAAAGTTGAAATATTAGGTTTCACAACTAAAAATTGGAAAGGTGGAAAAAGTAGAGAGTTTTGGAATAAAGAGGGTAAACCAAAAACACCGGGTAGATTAAATGATTTAAGACACATAATTTATAAAGGGGCTGACACACATTGGCGACAATGTAAAAATAATCTCGGTTTAATGTTAAAAGAAGGATTATTAAAAGAAAATATTGATGGTGAAGCAATTTCTTGGGCATTTAATCGATTAAAAAAAAGAAAAGAAGAAAGAAAAATATTAATGGTAATTTCTGATGGAGCGCCAGTTGATGACTCAACTCTGTCAGTTAATTCAGGAGATTTTCTTGAAAAACATTTAAAGAAAATTGTGAAATTTATCGAAGAAAAAACCGAAACTGAAATTTTAGCAATTGGAATAGGCCATGATGTATCAAGATATTATAATCGAGCAATAAAGATTACAGATGTCAATGAATTGGGAGATGTCATGATTTCTCAATTGAGTGAACTTTTTAAAAGTAAAAAAAATTTACATTAAAGATTGAACAAATCTTTATTTTTCCACTTTATTGTAACTTCAGCTCCACTTCTTGTTTGAGAATTCCAACAATTTACAATCGCAAAATTTTTTTCTAATAAAGTCTTTCCTATAAATAATCCTAAACCTAATCCACTATTTTTATCAGAAGATTTTAGATAAGGTTCTCCAATTTTTGATAAAATATCACTTGGATACCCATCACCATCATCTTCAATTGTAATTTCTGTAAAATCATTATCACTTTTCAAATTTATAAAAACTTTGCTTTTACTAAACTTATTTGCATTGCCAATAAAATTTCTTAAACCATAAACTATTTCAATCGATTTATAAATTTTCTTTGAATTTAAATCTTGTTCTAAATTAAGACTAAATTCTTTTTTACTTGTTTCCTTAAATGAAGAAATTATTTGTCTTAAATATTCTTTCATTGATAAATCTTCATCAATAAATTCATCCTCCTGATCAGGATTTAAGGATAATCTTTTTAATATTTCATTACACCTTTCAACTTGACTTAATAACAATTTAATATCTTGTGAAACTTCTTTTTGATCTTTTAGTTGTTTTGATAATTCCTGAGTAATTACCTTTATTGTTGATAGGGGTGTCCCTAATGAATGTGCGGCTGCAGCCGCTTGTCCACCTAAAGATAACATCTCATGCTCTTTAGCCATAATTTCTTCCATTTTATTTAAAGCATCTTTTCTTAACTTGCTTTCAGCACCAAATATAATTGCAAAATAATTTAAAAAAAGAAGAGCAATAATTAAAGATAAAGGGATTGCATAGATATAGTAATTACTCACATGAAAGTGATCACTTAAGGCTCCGGGTAAGTCTTCTGAAACAAAGGTTAAGCCTACAATAGATAAAGTAGTTAATAATACTAATAGTGAATTAGTTTTAAAACTCAAATTTGATGAAGCAAAGACACTTGGTATTATTAAAAAAATAATAAATGGATTTTTCACACCCCCTGTAAGATAAATCAACCCACACAACTGAATTATATCAATGAGTAAATGAATAAATGCTGATCTATCTGTTAATTGAGTTTTTTTGTAAACAAGAATTAAATATAAATTACCAATTATTCCAATAGAAATAAAAAAATTTGCGAAAATAAAGTTAAAGTCAAAATTTAAATAAAAATATACTAGATATACCGATATTAATTGACCAATGATACCAATCCATCTTAAATTTATATAAATTGACTTTTTTAAAGAATATTGTTTTGAAGTTTCAAAAAACTTCATTTTTAAACATCTAAATTTTGAACATTTATTGCGTTAGATACTATAAAATCTTTTCTTAAAGAAACATCATTTCCCATGAGTGTATGAATCAAAACCTGATCCTTTTTAAGATCTTTTGAATACTGAACTTGCAATAAATTTCTTGTATCAGGATTTAAAGTAGTACTCCACAATTCCTCAGGATTCATTTCTCCTAAACCTTTAAACCTTTGAATGTTTAATTTTGATTTTTCGGACTCTATAAATCTATCAAAATCTTTTGATCCCTTTTTAATTTTTTTAAACTCTTTATTGTTATTAATAATATATTGCTCAAGCTCTTTTTCATCTTTAATATAAATTCCTTTTGATCCTTTATTAATTTTAAATAAAGGTGGCTGTGCCAAATAAACATGGCCATTTTCTATAAGTTTGTTAAATGGTTTATTGTTAAAAAAAGTTAATAATAAAGCTCTGATGTGAGACCCATCAACATCTGCGTCCGTCATAATTATAACTTTACCATACCTCAGATCTTTTAAATCTATTTCTTGAGATTTTGGATCTAATCCTAAAGCATTTATCAATGTCAAAATTTCGTTTGATGAGATCATTTTTGATAAAGCTTTTGTCCTATGATCTGAACCATTATTACTATTGCCATTTTTCTTGCCATCGTTTGCATCTACGTAAGTGTTGAGAATTTTTCCTCTCAAAGGCAATACAGCTTGATTAGCTCTGTTTCTGCCTTGTTTCGCTGATCCACCAGCTGAGTCTCCCTCCACTATAAATAGTTCTGTTCCCTCTTGCTTACCAATTTGACAATCGGCTAACTTTCCAGGAAGCCCACTTAATTCTAGAGCACCTTTCCTTCTTACGCTTTCTCTTGCTTTTCGAGCAACATCTCTGGCTAACGCAGCTTGAATAATCTTTGCTAAAATAATTTTAGCAATAGATGGATTTTGATCAAACCATATAGAAAGCTTTTCGTTGACTATATTTTCAACTATCGTTCGTACTTCTGAAGATACTAGCTTATCTTTAGTTTGAGATGAAAATTTAGGATCAGGGATTTTTGCTGACAATACACAAGTTAACCCTTCTTTAATATCATCACCTGAAATAGTAAATTTATTTTTTTTCAAGAGGTTATGCTCGTTTGCATATTTATTAACAACTCTTGTCAAAGCGCTTCTAAAACCAAGCAGGTGTGTTCCACCATCTTTTTGATGAATATTATTGGTATATGGGAATACATCTTCGCTATAGGAAGCATTCCATTTGAGAGAGCACTCTATTTCTACATTTTGTTTTTTACCCTCTATATAAATGGGCTTTTTAAATAAATCATAACCATTTTTATTCTGCAATTTTTCTCTTTTTTCATCTAAAAAATTAACAAACTCTATTACACCACCATCAAATTTAAAGATGGTTTTTTTTTCCTTTTTATTTGTAAGGTCTGAAAATGTAATTTTTATTCCTTTGTTTAAGAAAGCTAATTCTCTCATTCTTTTTATAAGTGTATTTGAACTAAATTTGATAGATGAAAAAATTTCTTTTGAAGGTAAAAATGTTATCCTAGTACCAGTCTCTTTAGATTTACCAATTTTCTTTAGTGGCGATTTTGCATCTCCCTCTTTAAACTCAATGAAATATTTTTGACCATCTCTATGAATTTCTAATTGTAAATTTGCTGAAAGAGCATTAACAACAGATACACCGACGCCATGCAGACCTCCTGATACTTTGTATGAGTCATGATCAAATTTACCTCCAGCATGAAGTTGAGTCATAATCACTTCTGCTGCAGATTTCTTTTCCCCTTTATGGATATCTATTGGAATGCCTCTACCATCATCTTTAACAGTAATTGTACCATCAGCATTCATCATAACATCGATATTTTTACAATAACCCGCAAGTGCTTCATCAATAGAATTATCAACAACTTCATAAACCATATGATGAAGACCTGTACCGTCATCAGTATCTCCAATATACATCCCCGGTCTTTTCCTTACTGCCTCAAGACCTTTTAAAACTTTGATTGAATCTGCTTTGTAATTATTTTTTGTCGTCATATTTGTAAATTAATGAAATTCAATATAACATTTTTTTGAAGAAATATCTTAATTATAATTGCATTGTCATAAAATAAATTAAAAGATTTTTAAAATAATATTTGAGTTTTTTTTTAATATAATTCAATTTAAAAAAATATTTTATAATATAGAGATAGAATATATAAAAAGCTTATTTAATGAAAAATAACATTTCCCTATATATACCAGCTTTTAATGCTGAAAAAACAATTGAAAAGTCTATAAAATCTGTTCTTCAACAAACGCTTAAGCCTAAAGAAATTATAGTAATAAATGATTGTTCAACTGATAAAACTTTAAAGCTGATAAAAAATTTCAATCAAATTAAAATAATAAACAACAAAAAAAATTATGGTTTAGCTAAATCAAGAAATATTGCTTTGAAATATTCTAAATATGATTTTCTAGCATCTATAGACTCGGATGTGGTCTGTAAAAAAGATTGGTTGGAAATTCTTTTTAAAACAATGGTAATAAAAAATGTAGATTTGATTGGTGGTAAGCTTATAGACAAATACAAAAAAGAACCTGCTAATCATTGGCGAAGTCAATATTTAAAACAAAATTGGGGAGATAAAAATATTAATAATCCACAATTTGTTTTTGGTGCTAATTCTTTACTCAACAAAAAAAAAATTAAAAAATTAAAAATTGAATATAATGAAGAATTTAGAACAAATGGAGAAGATGTAAACTTTTCTAAAATATTAAAATCAAAAAATTGTAATCTATATTATGCGCCTAAAGCTTTGTGTTATCATTATCAATTTGATGATGAATTAACTTTATCAAAAAGATATTGGAGATATTCTTATTATGGGGCTGGTTTAAAAAAATTAACTTTAATAAGATTAATAAAACTAATTTTAAGACAAATAAAAGTTTTTTTTCATTTGATTTACAATGATACATTAAATAAAAATTATCATTTCTTTAAAATAAATGTATGTTTGTCATACTTTTTTATAATATTTTGTATAAAAAAATATTTATCTAATGATGAAAAGTAAATCAATTTTAGTCACTGGTGGTTGTGGTTTTGTTGGAACAAACTTATCAATATATCTTAAGAGAGAACTAAAAAACTTTTCTGTATATTCGGTCGATAATCTAGAAAAAACTTATTCAAAATTCAATCTAGATATTTTGAAAAAAAATAGAATTATAAATTATAAAATTGATATATCCTCAGACAAGTTTTTAAAAATCAAAAAAAAGTTTTCATTTATAATTGATTGTTCTGCAGATCCAGCAGTTGAAAATTCCAGAAAAGACTCAAAAAATGTATTTAAAAACAACCTAAAAACAACTTTGAATATTTTAGAAAAAAGCAAAAAAGATAAATCAAATTTAATATTTATTTCAAGTAGTAGGATTTACCCTATAGATGAAAGTAACAAGAAATTTAAATACAAAAATAATTCTTATTATGATGAAAGAACTAACACTAATGGTATTAAAACTCTTTATGGTTTTACAAAATATGCCTCTGAATTATTAATCAAAGAATATTCATATATATTTAATATCAAATATATTATTAATAGGTCGGGAATAATTACAGGACCTCTTCAATTTGGAAAAGTAGAGCAAGGACTTATTAGTTTGTGGTTATGGAAACATTTAAAGAATTTAAAATTAGATTATATTGGTTATGAAGGCAGAGGATCTCAAATTCGAGATATTTTATATGTCGATGACTTTTCATCACTTATAAAAAAACAAATTTTAACTTTTTCGAGAATTAATAATCAATTATTTTGTATTGGTGGTGGAAAAAAAAATTCCTTATCATTAAAACAGTTAACAAAAAAATGTCAGGAGATAACGAACAATTATCCTTATATTGGATCTGTTCCACAAACCTCAAAATATGACATACCCTTTTTTATAAGCTCAAATAAGAAAATCAAAAAATTTTATAATTGGTCTCCCAAGACTAATATAAATGATATATTAAAAAAAAATCTTATGTGGTTAAAAAAAGATTACAAAAAGATAAAAAAATTTTTCAAATGAAATATGCATTAATAACAGGCTCAAATGGTTTGGTTGGATCAGAAGCAGTGGATTTTTTTATAAAAAAAAAATTTAAAATCATCGCTATTGATAACAATTTTCGAAGGTATTTTTTTGGGAAAAATGCTGATACTAGCTGGCAGAAGAAAATCCAGATTAAAAAGTTTAAAAACAAAATTTTTCATCACAATATAGATATTAGAAATCAAAGAAAAATTACTGACATTTTTTTAAGATATAAAAAAAAAATTAAGTGTATTATCCATGCCGCTGCCCAGCCATCACATGATTGGGCTTACAAAGAACCTGTTTTAGACTTCGATATAAATGCTAGATCAACACTACATTTACTTGAATGTACAAAAAAATATTGTCCACTAGCAACATTTATATATGTATCAACTAATAAAGTTTATGGTGACACACCAAATAAACTTAAAATTAAAGAAAGAAAGAATAGATTTGATTTGATAGATGGCAGGTATAAAAATGGTATTAATGAAAATCTGTCTATAGATACATCAACTCATAGTTTGTTTGGTGTATCTAAATGTTCTGCGGACCTATTGGCTCAAGAATATGGTAAAAATTTAAAATTAAAAACTGGCATATTCAGAGCTGGTTGTATTACAGGTCCAAAACATTCTGGAGCCGAACTTCATGGTTTTTTAAATTATTTAGTTAAATGTAATTTAAAAAAAAGAAAATATAATATATTTGGATATAAAGGTAAACAAGTAAGAGATAACATACATAGCTATGATTTACTAAATGCATTTTGGCATTTTCATTTAAAACCAAAAAAGGGTGAAGTCTATAACATCGGAGGCTCACTGAGAAACAATTGTTCAATTTTGGAGGCTATAAAATTAATTGAAACAATGACAAAACAAAAAATGATTTATTCTTTTAGTAAAAAAAATAGAGTAGGAGATCATATTTGTTATATTTCAGATATTTCAAAATTTAAAAAACATTACCCAAAATGGAGATTAAAATATTCTTTAAAAGATATAATCAAACAAATTATTCAAGAAATAAAATAATGATTATTTTGGTAAAAGAACTATCCATTGCATTCTTATAGGTCTACCCTCAGACAAAATTAAGTATTTTTCATCTTCTGTAAAATTATCTAAAATTTTATAATTAAGAGGGTTTTCAAAATTATCCTCGACAAATTCTACTTTAAAGAACTTTTTTATAGTTTTATAAAATGAATTAGTTTTTTTTTTATTTAATATAAGAAAATTATGATCTTCAATTATAAAAAGAGATTTTGAAAAATATCTACAGAAATTTTTATCAAATAAATTAAATTCTGCTCCTTCAATATCTAAAAGGAATAATGTTTTTTTTAAATTTTCTATTTTTAACTTTTTAAGAGAGGCAAAATTTGCCTCTGAGAAAACTGAAATTTTTTTTTTGACATTGTTATTTATTGCATTCTTAATTAAGATATCTCTACTTTTTTTATTAATTTCAAATGCAGCCGCTTTTTTAAATATTTTTTTTTTTAATAAGCTTATTATATGGAAGCCTTCAGCCGCGCCGCAATCTACAAAAAAATTCAATTTAAATTTTTTTTTTAAATAAATTATTTTTTTTTGAATCTGCCTTTCATAGGTTCCTAAATATTTAGATCCAAAATCTGTATTAGACCATCCACTTTTAAAAATAAACTTTGTACCAGAGTATGGTCCAAAAAGGATTTTTTCTTTAGAATATTCACCTAATTTTTTTCCAAGTTTATATTTTTTATTATCTATAAAATTCCAAATTCCATAGTTTTTGAAATTTTTATTTTTGAAATAATAATATACCCCATCCAAACCATTGATATTAAATATCGAAATATATTTTTTTATTTTTTTTACAAAATAAGTGAATGCAAAAAATACAATTAATAATAATATTAACTTAAAAATAATACCAATTAAGTCCATAAGTTTTAAGTAAATTATAATTAATGATATCTTAATAAAATTTTTTTAAAAGATTAATTGATAATTCAATTAAATTCAATTTATGGCGGAGAGAATGGGATTCGAACCCATGAAAGAGTTACCCCTTTGCACGCTTTCCAAGCGTGTGCCTTCAACCACTCAGCCATCTCTCCAACAACTAATTATTATATTAAATTCTATAGAAACCTTTATTTTTTAATATTAAACGGCTATATCATTCAACTTATTCATAAATATAGTCCATATACAATAAATAGTTTAATAATAGAAATAATTATGAAGAGAAAATCTATACTAGTTACTGGCGGCATAGGATTTATTGGAAGTAACTTAGTAGAACACTTAACAAAATTAAATTACTTTGTAGTAATATTAGATAAAAAAACTTACTCCTCAAATTTGTTGAATTTAAAAAAAATAGATAAAAAGAAATATAAATTATTTTCAATAGATATAAATAATGCTCAAGCAGTTTTCAAAATCTTAAAAAAATACAAACCTATTTCAATTTTTAATTTAGCTGCTGAAACCCATGTGGATAGATCGATTGATAATCCAGAAATTTTTGTCAAATCAAATATTAATGGTGTTGTAGTTTTACTCGAACAAATAAGAAAATATATTAAACAAAATCGTAATATAAAATTTGTACATATTTCAACTGATGAAGTTTATGGAGATTTGCCTAAAAAAAAAATATCTTCAGAAGGTGATCCATATAGACCGAGTTCTCCATATGCAGCAAGTAAAGCTTCTTCTGATCACTTAATTAGATCCTATTTTAGAACTTATAAACTACCAATTATAATTACCAATTGTTGTAATAACTACGGGCCTAAACAATTCCCAGAAAAACTTATACCAAAAATGATTATTAATTTGATTAATAATAAAAAACTACCAGTGTATGGAAAAGGGATTAATGAGAGGGAATGGATACATGTTGATGATCATTGTAGAGCTCTTATAGAAATTTATAAAAAAGGTAAAATTGGAGAAAATTACAATATTGGATCTGGGGAAGTAGTATCGAATAATTTTATTTGTAAAAAACTAATTAATCTTTTCAAAAACAATTTCAATAAAAAAAACAAAAGTAAAATAATTTATGTAAAAGATAGACCTGGACACGATTTACGTTATGCACTTAATACAAAAAAATTAAAAAATCTAGGATGGAAAAAAAAATATAATTTAGAAAAAGGTCTTTATGAAACAATTCAATGGTATTTAAATAATTTTATATGGATTAAAAATATAGATAAAAAAAAATATTCTAGTAGACTTGGAAATAAGGTATGATCAAGAAAGGTATAGTACTTGCAGGCGGAAAAGGTACAAGATTAAGTCCAATAACAAAAAGTGTTAATAAACAACTTCTACCTATTTATGATAAACCTTTATTCTTTTATCCACTTTCAATTTTAATGTTGGCAGATATTAGACAAATCCTACTTATAGTTAATAAGGGACAAAAAAAGAACTTTTATAAAATAATCGGCAATGGAAAACACTTGGGATTAAAAATTAATTATGAAGAGCAAAATAAACCAAATGGTATACCAGAGTCATTTAAAATTGGTGAAAAATTTATTGGATCTAATAATGTAGCATTAATTCTTGGAGATAATTTTTTCTATGGTCAAGGGTTGAATGATCAGTTACAAAAAATAAGAACATTTAATAGTGGATGTACTATATATCTTAAAGATGTATCAAACCCTGAGAATTATGGAGTAGTGAAAACAAATCGAAAAAAAATTGATTTGATTGTTGAAAAACCAAAAAAATTTATATCAAGTAAGGCAATTACAGGATTATACCTTTTTGATAATAAAGTTGTTAATTTATCTAAAAAACTTAAACCATCTAAAAGAAAAGAAACAGAAATTGTTGATCTTATTAAATACTATAAAAAAAAAAATAATTTGAATTATGTAGTTCTAGGACGTGGTGCAATATGGTCAGATGCTGGCAAAATTGAGGATTTTACAAATATAAACAATTTTGTCACCTCTGTAGAAAAAGTACAAAGATTAAAGATTGGTTGTCTTGATGAAATAGCTTATAGAAAAAGATGGATCACAAAAAAACAACTTCATAACAATATTAAATTTTATGGTAATTGCCCTTATTCTGATTATCTCAAAAATTTAAAAAACTAGAGAACAATTTCTATCAGTCTAAAATATATTCATTAAATTCAGATACTCTCTGTGTAATGTAATCTGGATATGTTTTATCTAATTCTACTTTTTTGAGTGTGTGTCCTTTTTTAAATAAATCTTCACGTTTTTTAATTCTTTCTTTAATAATATTTACATTACTATATTCATCTGAACTAAATTCATCATGCGCAAAAGTTTTTAATTTCTTTGATATCATCTCAGGTGAAAATAAATTATTAAAATGCCACCCGCCATTTTCTAAAACCTGAATATTTTTTTCAATGTTAAATTTCCACCACTTTTTGATGTTTTTTACCAATATTTTTTGTCTCAAAAAATCAAATGAATATAAATATTTTTTTTTGGTTAATCTCGTTCCTGACCATGGTGTTTCATTTATGTTTAAAAGATTAAATTTATAATTAAAACATTGTTGAAGAAAAATTGCATATTTTTTTTTTAATATAAAATTCTTTAAAACCTCAGGTCTAGGGATTTCGTCTGGATCCGAAAACATGATGTAATCATCTTCATCAGAGTCTTTAATACCGTTGAATAAATATTCTCTCTGAAAAGCTTGTCTTTCCCACAAATTTAATGATTGAGGAAATGGATCTTTTAAAACAATGTGTCTAACTTTATTCTTAAAATCTAAGTTTTTTAATTTAAAATTAATATCTTTTTTATTTCCTTTATGATCATATAAACTTTCACATACCACAAAAAAATCTACATATTTATTTAAAATTTCGAATCTAATATTAGTTATAAAATTTTCTTGAAAAAAAGTTATACAATCAAACTTTCTCATTTCATCACTTTACTTAAATACCTCTCCACCTATTTATTAATTCCATATATTCTATGCTGGAAGATATATCAGTTCCATAGGTTGATGGTGCATTTTTAAATTGAGTTAAATCTTTTTCTATATTTTCCAATGTAAGTTGCCATAAACTTTTTTTTTCGATAAAATTATATTCTTTCTTGGTATTATTTTTATTTAATATAATTACATAATTTTGATTAGGGATCCAAGGGTTGTTAATTCTTATGCTTCCTTTTTCTCCTAAAATTTCAATATAACTGTCAAGATTTTGAATTATAGAAACTTTAGCAGTCAATTTAACTTGATCGCTAAACTCTATTTCCAGATCTGAAAATTCATCTACATTACTCCTTCCAAAAATATTTTTTTTTGAAATTTTTTTTACAACTCCG
>CACKQM010000017.1:0-14958 GCA_902602295.1 uncultured Pelagibacteraceae bacterium
ACTCATTATTATCTCTCCATGATTTATAATGTTTTGACCAGGATCCCAAAAAAGTAAAATTGCTGTGGTCATTATTAAAAGTTTTTTCTAATAATGATGCATTATTATCAATTAGCTTATCATAAGCCTCATCAAAAGATAATGAGTAATGGTGGCTCAGAGATAGAATTACATTTCTTGGATCTCTGACTATATAAATAGCTCCACTTGTCTGTTTTAACGAAGTGAATTTATAACCTTCATATTCTCTTAATGTATTGTGAGTTTTTAGAAATATATTTTTTTTACTAAAAAAATGATTTTGATTTAAAATCCAATTTTGAGCAGCATCTTTTTTCGAAAACAAATCATTTTTTGAGAACTTTAAAGATGGAAATTGTAAAATATTTAACAACATATCGAAATCAAATTTTCCAGAGTCAGAAAAAAAATATGCTGATATTAATGACCTTAGATAAGTATTTCCACTTTTAGGATATGAGGCAATCCAGGTAATCATTTAATATTTTGTTTACTGGAGCGGGCAAAGGGGATCGAACCCTCGACCTTCTCGTTGGCAACGAGACGCTCTACCACTGAGCTACGCCCGCAAAAGAAATTAATATAGTGTGTCGTTTTTTTTAATTCAAGTAATATTAATTATGGTATGTTTTTTTCATGAAAAAAGAAGATTTACCAAAAACAATACCAGTTTTTCCATTAAGTAACTTTATCATTTTTCCAAGAACTACTGTTCCATTAAATATATTTGAGCCAAGATATGTCGATATGATTAATGATAGTATGAAGTCAAACAAGCTTATTGGGATGATACAACCTAAAAATTCAAAAGAAAGTGAAGTTAACCCTGAATTATATGACATTG
The DNA here is from genome assembly GCA_902602295.1 of uncultured Pelagibacteraceae bacterium. Taxonomy (GTDB): domain Bacteria; phylum Pseudomonadota; class Alphaproteobacteria; order Pelagibacterales; family Pelagibacteraceae; genus Pelagibacter. Next base: position 866 of record CACKQM010000017.1, read on the forward strand.
GATGTATGGGCAAAATTACAAGCTTTAGAGAAAATGATACTGGTCAATTTTTGATAGAACTTAAGGGTATAATAAGATTTAAAAAAACAGATGAAGTAAAATCAAATAAAAAATACAGAGAATGTAATGTAGATTTTAATAATTTTTATGATGATCTTAGTTATCAAAGTGAAAATCTACAATTTTCTGATTTAAAATTGATATTTAAAGACTTAAAAAATCTTTTTGAAAAAAGAGGATTTATTATTAATTGGAAGGGATTAGAGAAACAAAGTTTAGATGAAACAATAAACGCTCTAGCGATGGCATCTCCTTTTACGCTAGAAGAAAAACAAATTTTATTAGAGGCCAAAAATTTAGAGCTTAGAAAAACTAAAATTTCAGAAATTTTAACTACATATTCTTTTGACAATTATAATAATACAACTGTTCAATAAAACTAAATTTCAAAACCTTTGTTTGCAATGTTTTTAAAAGATCTATTTAGGAATTTATTTCTTCCAATAATTCTCAATGATTTGCTAAGGATATTATTATTCATCTTGCTTTCAAAATTAAAAAATTCGTATACAAGATCAATTCCACTTGAAAATAAATAATTTTTATATTTTGTGGTATTTTGAAAATCCCCACAAATTGAACTATCTATCTCTAATCCATTCTTTAACTTTAGTTCAATTAAATTACCCAAATCTCGAATATCTCTTAAAGTCATATTGAAACCCTGGCCAGCCAAAGGATGAATGCGATGTAATACATCACCAAAAGCCAGAATATTTTTATGATAATAAGTTCTCAAATTCGAAGCTTTCAACTCAAAAAAATTGCTAGTGCCAAAATTTGTAATTGAATATTTGGTATTATATTTTTTAATTAATTCTTTGAGATTAATATTTTTTTTACCTTTAATTGAATAAACAACAGAAGTTTCTATTTCTGATAATGGTAAAAATGCCAACGGTCCATTTTTTGTAAATATTTGAGATGCTACATTATTCTGGATTTTTTCGTGTTTTAAAATTGTAGTATACGCAAGACTATCATATTTTTTTTTCAAACTTCTCGCAAAAAACTTCTTTGTAAAATAGTTATCATTTTCACTATTGATTATTAATTTATATTTTTTCAAATTTGAAAGATTGTAATCAAAATTTTGTTTAAATTTACATAACTTATCTTTTTTTAAACTTTTGAGTAATTTACTTTGTAATTGATAATTTCTAATTATTGCAAAAACAGTTTTATTATTATTTTCAAAATTTAAAATTTTTTCATTTCTTAAGTTGTCTGAATAAATTTCAATTTTTTTTATGTCCCAAAATAATTTTTTAATATCTAATATCTCTTTATTAAAATACATAAGATTATCATTGGATATACCAATCGTTCGACTCCTATTAAAATCTGATTTTTTTTTATTTAAAAAAATATCAATAGATAATCCTTTTTTAACTAAAGATTTTGCTAAACTTAATCCAGTTAATCCACCACCTAGAATACAAAGTTTCATATTAATTTTTAATTTTAACAATAAAAATTAGATGATACAAAGTGGTAAATTTGATTCATCTGATATGGATATAAAAAAACTATCAAACACAGCTCTAACATTCATTACAAATAGATTAATTGAAATTTTTGGTATTTTTGTTCTTTTAATGGGGTTTTTAATTTTAATCGCATTAATTTCATACTCTCCAGAAGACCCAAACTTTATTTTCCCAGAAAATACTATTATAAAAAATGTTTTAGGTTATCAGGGAAGTTTTACGTCAGATTTTATTTTACAATCTATAGGCTTAATAGGTTACTTATTACCCATCACTTATATCTTTACAGGTTTAAACATTTTTAGAAAAAAGGAAATTTTAGTTATCATAGAAAACACCTTTTTTGTAACAATTTATGTATTATTTGGATCTTTATTTTTTTCAAAATTTTACTCTGAAAATTTTACACTTTATATTAATGGTAGCGGTGGTTTTGTTGGAAATTACCTATCAGAAAACTTTTTAATTAATTTATTAAATAGATATGATGATTTTTCATTTTATTTACTTCTAATACTCACTCTATTATTTTTCATTTTAAGTATAAATTTTAATTTAAAAAATTTTATTTCGAGTGTAAGAAAAATATTAAATTATTTATTTAATAAAAACTCTAAAAGTTACACAAATAAAGATGAACTTATAAACGAATTTATTCCTCAAGATGAAATAAAAGACATAATTCAAGAAGATTTACCGTTTATTAAAGCTGAAAATAATAGGTCCTCAAAAACCAAATTTTCTCTTCCCTCAATCGATCTATTAAAAAATCCAACAAAAAAAGAAAGAGAAAGTTTAAATAAAAATGAAAATAACAATCCAGAATTTTTAGAAAAAATTCTTTTGGATTTTGGCGTTAACGGGAAAATTAAAAAAGTGAGTCATGGACCAGTGGTTACACTGAATGAATTTGAACCTGCAGCAGGTATTAAAGTTTCTAAAATAATCAATCTATCTGACGACATTGCAAGAAATACAAGCTCAGAGTCAGCCCGTATAGCAACTATTCCGGGAAGCAATACTATAGGTATAGAACTTCCAAACACAGATAGAGAAAATGTTTATCTTAGTGAAATCTTAAATAATTCTAATTTTAAAAAGAAAGAAACTAAATTACCTATTGCTCTAGGTAAAAATATTTCTGGCACACCAATAATAGGAGACCTTTCTGCAATGCCTCATTTACTTATTGCTGGCACCACCGGTTCTGGAAAATCAGTTTGTATTAATACAATTATTTTATCACTTCTTTACAAGCATACTCCAGAAAAATGTAAATTTATTTTAATTGATCCTAAGATGTTAGAACTTTCTACTTATGAAGGAATTCCACACCTACTTTGTCCTGTCATTACTGAAGCAAAAAAGGCTGCCTCTGTTCTCGGTTGGGTAGTTAAAGAAATGGAGAGCAGATACAGGCTGATGACCAAAGAAGGAGTGAGAAATATTGATGGTTATAATTCAAAACATAAATTGCCGATGCCTTACATTGTGGTAGTAGTTGATGAGATGTCTGATTTAATGTTGGTAGCAGGAAAAGAAATTGAAAATTATATTCAAAAATTGTCACAAATGGCTAGAGCTGCTGGTATTCATATTATTATGGCCACTCAAAGACCTAGCGTTGACGTGATTACAGGCACGATTAAAGCAAATTTTCCAACCCGAATTTCTTTTCAGGTCACCTCTAAAATAGATAGTAGAACAATTTTAGGTGAACAGGGTGCTGAACAATTATTGGGAAAAGGCGATATGCTATATATGTCATCCGCAAATAAAATCGTAAGAATTCATGCTCCATTTGTCTCAGACACAGAAATAGAAAAAATTAATAATTTTTTAAGATCTCAAGCGGAGCCTGATTATGTTGATGAAATACTTAATTTTGCTGATGAAAAAGAATTGAATGAATCAAAAAATCAAAGTGAGAAAGACGAATTATACCAAACTGCTATTGAAATAATTCAAGCAGAAGGAAAGGCATCAACCTCATTTTTACAAAGAAAACTTCAAATTGGATATAATCGAGCTGCAAGAATAATTGATATGATGGAGGCTGAGGGAATAGTAAGTAAAGCAAATCATGTTGGAAAAAGAGATGTTCTTAAATGAAAAAACTATTTATTATCCTAATTTTTTTTTCAATAATTTCCAATGTCTCAGCATCGATAAAAGAAAATATAATTAAAAAATTTACAGATATTAAAAATGTATCATTTGATTTTGAACAAAATATTAATGGTAAGATTGAAAATGGTAATTGTATAATTGAGTATCCAAAAAAAATTTATTGTAAATATAATTCAAGTAATCAGAAGGTTTTGGTTGCAAATGGAAAATCATTAGTTATCAAAACATTAAGTAGTTATTACTTTTATCCACTTGAAAAAACTCCTCTGGATACAATTCTCAATAAAGAATATTTATTAAAAAAAATAAAAAGTTTAGACCAAAGGGAAGTAAGTGATGATTTTATAAACTTTAATTTTACAGAAAATGAAAATGAGATAAATCTATTTTTTGATAAGAAAACTTATAACTTAATTGGATGGCAAACAGTAGATATTTATCAAAATGTAAGTATTACCTATCTTTCTTCCATTAAAAGAAATCAAAAATTAAAAAAGGAAATATTTAAACTTCCACAACAAAACTAGCTTAAATTACGACTGTTTCAGTTTTAAAAACTTTCATACCTCGTGCAATATAATTATTTAATGCATTTTTATGATCTAATGAACACGTATGGACCCAAACTCTTTTGGGTTTTTCTTTAAAAGAATTTTTAATAGCTGCTGATAATAGATATGAACCTAATTTTTTATTTTGATATTCTTCCAATAAACCCAGATAAGCAATCTCAACTTCATTTTTATCTGTGTGTAAAATTAATTCAAAATAACCTGCTAATTCATCTCCTTCTTTTAATATATATGTCTTAACTTTTTTGTCAGAAACATAGTCTAGCCATTGTTTTTCACTCCACACTAATCGGTCTACCCAATGATGACTTTTACCAATATTTTTATAAAAAAATTTATTTAACTGAAAATCAACTGGATTGACTAAATTTATTGAGTGGTGGTCTGATAAATTTGAAGAGTCTTTTAAATCTTCCAAATAAGATATTTCTAAATAATTTCTTTCAACCTTCTTATTCACTGCACCATCTTACCAACTGGTTCGCCACCGAATAAATGGAAATGAAGATGGGGTACTTCTTGACCACCATGTTCATTTATATTTGCTAAAGCTCTATATCCTTTACCCGTATCAACTGAAATACCAAGTTTCTTTGCTACTATATTAATACCTTTTAATAATCCTACCATCTCATCTGGTGAAGCTTTATTGCTGAAATCATCTAAATCTATATATTTTCCTTTTGGAATTACAAGTGCGTGAATTTTTTTTTGAGGATTTATATCGTGAAAAGATAATACAAACTCATCTTCATAAATTTTTTTACAAGGAATTTCACCTCTTAAAATTTTTGCAAAAATATTGTTTTCATCATACGTCATTCTAAAACTTTTAACTCCTCATTTATGCTTATTATTTTACCACCTCTAATATTAGCATCTACAACAGCACATTCGTAATAAGCAAAAGATGATTCCTCAGCTATTCTTTTCATATCTAAACACTTTGATTTACTTTTTACCAATAAATGCTCATTTAAGTCAGGAGGGTCACCCAAATACATCATCAATGCAATAACCTTGCCTTTCTTTTCAAAATCAGACCCTTCCTCTAACTGAGTAACTCTAGAAGAAACACCTATTTCAAAGTTTGTGAAAGCAACATAACTCTTATAAAGTCCATAACAGATTAATAAAATTACAATATATTTTATTTTACTCATTTGATTTTTTTCTTTTTTCTAACTCTTTCTCGATATCTTCAATTTTAATATTATTTGCCTCAAGATAAATTATCAAATGATAAAATACATCAGCAGCTTCATGTATTTTATTAGTATCTTTTTCTACTGCCTCAATCAGTTCATTTATTTCTTCTAGAACTTTTGACTTGCTTAGTGATTTATCTGATAATAATTTATTAGTATACGATCCATTGACTGGTTTTTCTTTTCTTTCACGCGCAAGTTTGAATAGATTTTCTAGTGTACTTAACATTCTAAATTCTAACAGGAATTCCTTTCGAGTCCAAATATTCCTTGGCCTCTTGCACTGAATGTTTTCCATAGTGAAATATTGAAGCTGCTAAAACTGCACTTGCATTTCCTAACTTAATTCCATCAACCAAATGATCTAAGTTCCCTACGCCTCCTGATGCAATTAAAGGTATATTTACTTTTGATGCAATTTTGCTCATCAAATTGACGTCATAACCTATTTGTGTTCCATCTCTATCCATTGATGTTACAAGTAATTCTCCTGCCCCATTATCTTCCATTTTTTTGGCATACTCCAAAGCATCTAGACCACTATTATTTCTGCCTCCATGAGTAAATATTTCCCACTTATCACCATTTTTCTTTGCATCAATTGCAACAACAATACATTGTGAACCAAACTTTTTTGAACTTTCTAAAAGAAATTAAAGGTGCGGGAGAAGGGAGACTTTGTATAGCTCAGTCTTGGCCAGGCCAAATGCGAACTGTTTATGGCGATCATCAAAGATTTATTGATACTTACTTTTCTCAATTTGATGGAAAATATTTTACAGGGGATGGGTGCAGACGAGACAAGGATGGATATTACTGGATCACTGGACGAGTAGATGACGTAATTATTGTATCAGGACACAACTTGGGTACTGCTGAAATTGAAAGTGCTTTTGTTGCTCATCCTAAAGTTGCTGAAGCTGCTGTGGTTGGTTATCCACATGACATTAAAGGAAATGGACTATATTGTTATGTAACTCTTAATGCAGGTGAGACTGAGACAGGAGATCTTGAAAGAGAACTAAAATTATGGGTTAGAAAACAAATAGGTCCATTAGCAACTCCTGACTTGATTCACTTTACTCCAGGGCTTCCAAAAACAAGATCTGGAAAAATAATGAGAAGAATTCTTAGAAAGATTGCAGCAAATGAACATGGTCAATTAGGTGATACTACTACTTTAGCCGATCCAAGTGTTGTTGATAGTTTAGTTGACAATAGAAAAAATACTTAGAAACCTAATCTTTCTTGAAATTCTTTCTTTACGACGTCCCATTTGAGAATGACTGAATTCAAAACTATTTTACGATCTAAAGTTTTTAGCTCCTCAGCAATTGGAGCCCACTTATATAAAGATAATGCGCTCGGATTAAAAGGAAGATCACTATGATAAGTATCCCAATTCATTTTCTCAAATCTTTCATCAAAATTTTTTTTGGTGTTTTCGATAATATCTAAAGGCATTTTGTTTGAAATTTCATCGTCTAGAATTTTAAAAAAAATTTCTTTAGCCCTATTGGTATCTTCATAGTTTGTAGTTGCTTTTAAATAAGAGAAGGTAAAAAACGTAAGATCTTGCAAAGCCACAGCATAGATGTTCCACTTAGCTAAATTAACTGACTTCATAAATTCATCATTTTCAAAATGAAGAACATACCTAGTGCCCATCCTGGTCTTTAAATAACCATACAAAGTAACTTGTGACACCCAAGCTGATTTTGTTTGAATAAAATCCTCCAATTCATCTAATGACTTTATTTTTTTTTAGGGATAAATGCTTTAAAAAGGGCAAATAGATAGATCTTGAAGTCCCTCAAGGTAAGATCTTTCCAGGTAAGTTTATATTTTCCCATAAAATAAGCTATTTTTGATAGTTATAACCCATAAATCGGACTAATTTGAGCAATTTTAACACTTTAAATCTCTTCGATAATGGTTATGGTTTTTGCCAGTTATAACTAAAAAGAGAGAGGTATAAATGTCAAAACAAGAACAACACTGGGAAAAATCCAGAGGTTTGCTATTCATGACACTAGCAATCTGGTTTGTATTCTCAATTGGCATCTTCTTATTCGGGGCTGAAATGAATGAAGTTACGGGACCATTTGGTTATCCGTTAACTTATTGGTTCACTTGTCAAGGTTCTCTTGGTGCTTTCGTAATCCTAATTTTCTGGTTTGCGAACAGGCAGGAGAAAATTGATGAAGAGTTCGGCTTCTCAGAAAGAGGGGATGACTAAATGATTAAAGGTAATTTTATAGACAATTTACCTAAGGTTTATGGAATCTATACAGGTGGTTTTTTAGCTTTCATAATCATTATGTCAATTGCCGAGCAGATGGGTATGACTGCGAAAACAATCGGAATTTGTTTCGTTGCTTTCACAGTAGCCATTTATGCTATAATTGGTTATCTATCACGTACAGCTCAAGCTGATGCTTATTACGTAGCTGGAAGACAAGTGCCAACTGTATTCAACGGAATGGCAACTGCAGCAGACTGGATGTCTGGTGCATCATTCGTTGCAATGGCAGGAGGTATTTACTTTAAAGGTTACGGATATATGGCACTTCTTGTAGGTTGGACTGGTGGATATGTATTAGTCGCATCTTTATTAGCACCATACTTAAGAAAATTTGGCTGTTACACAGTTCCAGATTTTATTGGTACAAGATATGGTGGTAATTTAAGTAGATTTCTTGCAGTAGTAGTTTTAACTGTTGCATCATTTACTTATGTGACTGCACAAATTAACGCTACAGGTACTATTGCATCTGTTGCACTTGATATTCCATTCCAATACGCAGTTTATGTTGGATTAGTAAGTATCTTACTATGTTCAATGTTAGGTGGTATGAGAGGAGTAACTTGGACACAGGTTGCACAATATATTGTACTAATCATAGCTTACTTATTACCAGTATTCTGGATCAGTAACAAAATGGGTGCGGGTTTCTTCCCACACTTCATGTTAGCTGATGAAGTATCAAGAATTGCTGAATTAGAAGCTCAGTTTGGTTTTGTGAAAAACTCTGCTGAAAATCTAAAAGAGGTGCCAAAAGGTTTGGCTGGTATAACCAAAGCTCACTCAGCGGTGAATGCAACGCCTTGGGCGTTTATTTCATTAGCACTAGCGATGATGATGGGAACAGCTTCATTGCCTCACGTGATGATGAGATATTTCACTACTCCAAGTGTAAAAGCAGCTAGAAAATCAGTAGGTTGGTCTTTATTCTTCATCTTCCTACTTTATTCTTCTGCTCCAATGTTAGCGACACTATCTAAGTTGTCATTGATTGATCCAACATTACCAACAGGTATTATTGGTAAATCAATTTCAGAAGTCCAAGCGATAGATTGGTATCAAAACTGGAACCAAGCAAACTTAATGTTTGTAAGCGACTTTAACGGAAATGGAACTCTTGAATTAAACGAGTTTTTCATGGGTGGTAAAGCCGTTGTGTTAGCAACTCCAGAAATAGCTGGATTACCATACGTAATCTCAGGTCTAGTTGCTGCTGGAGGTATGGCTGCTGCCATGTCAACAGCTGATGGTTTGATTCTAGCAATTGCAAACGCAATCTCACACGATGTTTATTATAAAATCATCGATCCAAAAGCTGAGACTGCTAAGCGACTAGTTGTTGCAAGGGTACTACTTGTAGTAATTGGTTTTGCTGGAGCAACTATTGCAGCAATGGAGATCCAAGGTATCTTAGGTTCGGTAATCTGGGCTTTTGACTTTGCGATGTCTGGATTATTCTTCCCACTTGTACTTGGTGTATGGTGGAAGAGAGCTAACAGAGAAGGTGCAATAGCTGGTATGGCTTTAGGATTAATTTCCGGTGCTGGTTACCTAATTTGGGTAAGAAACGGCGGAAGTGGATTCTTAGGTATTACACAGTTAACATTTGGTATCTTTGGTTCAGCTGTCAGCTTAGTAGCTATGGTTGTTGTAAGTCTAATGACTTCAGCGCCAAACGCTGCAACGCAGAAAATGGTTGATGAGGTTCGTGTACCATCAGGTAAATCGATCCTTGGCAAACAACACTAAATAATTATTTTAAGGGGCGATTAATTTCGCCCCTTTTAATTCAAGTCTTTTTCCAATATAAATTCTTAAATGTCGGCTAATTTTCACCCAATGGTATACATTATTGATTACATACTTGGGGTTATAATGTGGACATTAATTGGCAGAGTTGCAATGAATATTTTCCAAAAAGAAGACTCTCAATTTTTTTTCATGAAAGTATTCGTAAAATTTACCAATCCATTACTACGAATTTTTAAACCAATTACACCCGAATTTATTATTCAACCGATAGTTCCACTATATGTTGCTTGGTTTTTCTTTATGATAAGATTTTATTTAATGCCATGGATTTTGGGATATTCTGTCATGGGAATGTTATCTTTTCCTTTGGAAAGTGAAATTTCTAGGCAAATTTATCAATTTTTTAATTCAATTAAATTTTAAAAATTGTTACTAATAATTTAGTTATCAATGAAAAAAATACAAATATCACCATCAATCTTATCTGCTGATTTTAGTCAATTAGGAAACGAAATAAAACGTTTGGAAGACGCTGGGGCCGATATGATACATGTAGATGTGATGGATGGGCATTTTGTTCCAAATTTAACCATCGGACCTCCAGTTATAAAAGCATTAAAAAAACAATCATCAATGATATTTGATGTCCATTTAATGATTTCTCCAGTACATAAATATATCGATGCATATTCTGATGCAGGTGCAGATATTATTACTATTCATCCTGAAGCTACAGACGATCTAAGTTCATCTATTTCAAAGATAAAACAATTAAATAAAAAGGTCGGAGTATCTTTAAATCCTGAAACTAAAGTTGATGTAATTAGAGAACACTTGAACGAAATTGACTTAGTTTTAATAATGAGTGTTAACCCGGGTTTTGGTGGTCAAAAATTTATGCCAGAAGTTTTAGTAAAAATTAAAGAACTAAAAGAAATTCAGAAAACTCAAAATCTCAATTTTGATATTGAAATTGATGGGGGTATAAATTTTGACAATTCAAAAAAGGCAATAGAAGCAGGAGCAAATATACTCGTTTCTGGAACAACAATTTTTAAAAGTAATAATGGAGATATAAAAAAGAATATTGAATTATTAAAATCAAAATAATTTCATGGTTTACATAAATCGGTTTTTTTTTAATATTTTCGATAAAATAAGAGAATTATATTTAAATTCTAGTTTGTACGATAAAAAAATTTCAAAAACTTATTATCAAAATTTGATTTATAAGCCTAGTCCTTATTTACTTTCATCCTTAATTAAATATCAAAAAAAAAAATTTAGGATTGAAGATTTTGCATTAAATGAAATTTGGGACAATAAAGAAATAACCAAGAAAAACTTAAGAAAACTTAATAATTTTTATTGGCTTTTTAGTTTAGATCTTAAGTCTTCAAAAAAAAATACTCAATCAGTTATAAAAAACTGGGTGACTTTAAATCATAAATACAATGCAAAAAATTGGAGTTTTGATTTAACTGCAAAAAGAATTATTGCTTGGTTATCTAGTCATAATCTCACTTATGAAGATAGTAGCGGACAATATAAAATTAATTTCAACACTATGGTACAAAAACAAGCAAATCACCTCATAAATGAAGTTAATAAATCAAAATTTGTTGAAGATAAATTGATAGGTTGTGCATCTATTATATTAGTTGGCCTTTGTTATCAGGATGAAAAAAAGTATTTGCCATATGGTTTAAATTTACTAAAAAAAATATCTAAAATTACTCTTGATAATTCTGGTTTTCCTAAATCAAGGAGTATTAAACAATTAATATTTTATTTGAAATATTATATTTTAATCAGAGAGTGGTTTAAAGAATCTCAAATTAATATTCCAGAACATATCAATGAAACAATCTACTATCTTGGACAAGGTTACGCTTTTGTTTGGCAAAACCTAAAAAGTGATATTCTTTATAATGGTAATAACATATCAGATAATAATAATTTTGATAATTATCTTCAAAGACTAGGTTATAAATTCAAAAATGACAATCAAGATTATGGAGGATATATAATTTTGAGAAATAAAAAGATGTGTCTCACTATGGATGCTGGTCCATCACCAAATTCATTTTTTTCTAAAGATTATCAATCTGGAGCTTTATCTTTTGAAATAATTTCTAATGGAAAAAAATTAATTAGCAATTGTGGCTATCATAGTGAAACAAATATAAAACTAAATCATTTATCAAGATCAACTGCCGCTCAGAATACCTTAGTAATCGATGATAATTCTTCCTGCAAATTTACAAACAGTGATAAATCTTTTTTTGTTACCAGGGGTTTAAAAATTACAAAAAGAGAGACTATTTTTGAAAAAAACTATTGGAAAATAAATGCTTCTCATGATGGATACCAAAAAAAATATAATACTATTCATGAGAGAAATATAGAATTTTATCCTGAAGAGGAAACTTTCGTTGGTTGTGATAAAATTCTAAAAAAGATTAATAAAAATTATAAATTTGAAATTCGATTTCATGTAGAACCTGACGTAAAATTAATGAAAACTCAGGATGGTAAATCAATATTAATTGAATTGGAGGATGAGGGATGGAAATTTACTTGTGATAATTATGATATAAATATTGATAATGGTTTATATTTCGGTAATAAAAATTCGTATATTGATAATCAAAATATATTTATTTCTGGAATTTCAAATAACCAGACCGAAGATATTAAATGGCAAATAAAAAAAATATAGAAAGAAAAATAAAATCAGCTGTAATATCTGTTTCAGATAAATCAAACTTAAAACCATTATTACAAACTTTAAACAGGTATAATGTTAAACTGATTAGTTCTGGGGGTACATTTAAGGCAATTAGAAAATTAGGCTATCGATGCCTTGAAGTTTCTGATTATACTGGTTTTAATGAAATTCTTGATGGACGTGTTAAAACACTACATCCTAAAATTCATGCGGGAATTTTAAATAAAAGAAACAATAATTTTCATAAAAGAGAAATAAAAAAAAATAATTTTCAAAATATTGATTTAGTTATAGTCAACTTTTATCCATTTGAAAAAACTTTAGACACAACAAAAAATCATAATAAAATAATTGAAAAAATTGATATTGGCGGTCCTGCCTTAGTTAGAAGTGCTGCAAAAAATTACAATGACGTTACAGTAATAACATCCACCAATCAATATTCAGCATTGATTGATCATTTAAAAAGATTTAAGGGTGCAACAAAATTAGAGTTTAGAAAAAAATTATCTCAATCAGCCTTTAATGAAACAGCATATTATGACTCCGTAATTTCAGATTACTTCAATTCAGTCAGAGGTGAAAATTTTACAGAGAAAAAAATTATTTACGGAAACTTAATTGAGAGATTAAGATATGGAGAAAATCCACACCAAATATCTGCTATTTACTCTAAAAATAAAGATTTCAAATTAAGAAAAATTCATGGAAAACAATTAAGTTATAACAATTATAATGATATTTTTGCTGCTTTAAAAATATCCAAAAGTCTACCAAAAAATATAGGCACCGTAATTATCAAACATGCTAACCCTTGTGGAGTTTCTATTTTAAAGGATAGAGTAAGCAGTTATAAATCTGCATTTGAATGTGATCCTGTGAGCGCATTTGGAGGTATTGTCTCTTGTAATTTTAAGATTAATAAAAGCTTAGCTGTTGAGTTAAACAAAACTTTTTTAGAAGTAATTATTGCTAATGGTTTTGAAACAAGCGCGCTTAAATTATTAAAATCTAAAAAGAATATTAGAATTATAGATTCAACAAACTTTAATTTTGATGATGTTCTTCAAATTAACTCTGTATCAAACTCAATGTTAATTCAATCTCAAGATGACCTTGTTTTTAAAAAAAAAGATTTCAAAGTTGTTTCAAAGAAAAAACCAAACAAAATACAATTTGAAAATTTATTATTTGCATTCAATATTTCACGTCATGTTAAATCCAATGCTATTGTGCTCGTTGGTGATAAAACTACAGTTGGAATCGGATCTGGACAACCTAGTAGGCTTGATAGCTGTCAAATTGCAATAAATAAAATGAGAAAGTTCAAAAAAAATGAAAAAGAAATTGTTGCAGCATCTGATGCTTTTTTTCCATTTGTTGATGGTATTGAAAAATTAATTCAATCCGGTGTTTCTGCTGTAATCCAACCTAGAGGATCAATCAGAGATAAAGAAATTATAAAGTTTGCAGATAAAACTAATACTATTTTAATTTTTTCTAAAACAAGACATTTTAGACATTAAATCTTGTCAATCTTTGAAGCTAAGATGAAATCGTTTTCTGATAATCCCTCAATTGCATGGGTTGAGATGTTTATTTTTGCATAACCCCATCCAAATAAAATTTCAGGATGGTGACCTTCTTGTTCTGATATTTGACCTACTTCATTTACAAATTTTTGGCTTTCTAAAAAATTTTTAAATTTAAATCTTTTCTCTAAAAAATATATATTTTTATCATTTTTAACTACATCCCAACCTTCAATTTTTTTTTGATATTTGTGAATGTCAGAAAGATCAAGTGCAGGTACTCCACCTTCACATGGAACACATTTTTTTTGGT
>CACKQM010000018.1:0-11018 GCA_902602295.1 uncultured Pelagibacteraceae bacterium
TTTATCTCGGAGATATTCATTATATCAATTATTTACTTATAAATTTTTTGAGTAAACAAAAAAAAAGGGCAGTAAAAACTGCCCTTTTTGAATTTTAATTAAGAGTTATTGGGTCACATTCCCATGCCGCCCATTCCTCCCATACCACCCATGCCGCCCATTCCACCAGGCATTCCAGCAGGAGCCGCATCTTTTTCTTCTGGCTTGTCAGCTATCATTGCTTCTGTTGTTACTAATAATCCAGAAATTGATGCTGCATCTTGAAGTGCAGTTCTTACAACTTTAACTGGATCAATAATACCTTTAGCAAACATATCACAATATTCTTCATTTTGTGCATCATAGCCATGAGTTTTTTTATTCTGTTCTAACAATTTACCAACTACAACTGAACCATCTACTCCAGCGTTTTTAGTAATTTGTCTAATAGGAGCCTCTAATGCTCTTCTAACTAAATCAACACCAGCTTTTTGATCTTCACCTTTTGCTTTTACTTTTTCAAGCTCTTGAGCAGCATATAACAAAGCACATCCACCACCTGTTACAATACCTTCTTCAACAGCAGCTCTTGTTGCATTAAGTGCATCTTCAACTCTGTCTTTTCTTTCTTTAACTTCAACTTCTGTAGCGCCACCAACTTTAATTACAGCAACACCACCAGCTAGTTTAGCTAATCTTTCTTGAAGTTTTTCTTTATCGTAATCAGAAGTTGTTTCTTCAATTTGTTGTTTGATTGAAGAACATCTAGCCTCGATATCAGATTTTTTACCACTACCATTTACGATAGTACTATTATCTTTATCAACTTTGACTTTTTTACATGATCCAAGATCATCTAATTTAACGTTTTCAAGTTTAATTCCTAAATCTTCAGAAATCACACTTCCACCGGTTAAAATTGCAATATCTTCAAGCATAGCTTTTCTTCTGTCACCAAATCCTGGAGCTTTCACAGCTACTACTTTTAGACCACCTCTTAATTTGTTAACAACTAAAGTTGCTAAAGCTTCACCTTCAACATCCTCAGATATAATCATTAATGGTCTACCAGCTTGCACCACTGCTTCTAAAAGTGGAACCATTGGTTGTAGATTTGTTAATTTCTTCTCATGTAAAAGAATAAAAGGATTGTCTAACTCTGTAGTCATTTTATCACTATTCGTAATAAAGTATGGTGATAAATATCCTCTATCAAACTGCATACCTTCAACAACATCAAGTTCCGTTTCAATTCCTTTATTTTCTTCAACTGTAATGACACCTTCATTACCAACTTTTTGCATTGCTTTAGAAATCATACTTCCGATTTCTTTATCACCATTTGCAGAAATAGTTCCTACTTGAGCAATTTCATCACTATCTTTTACTTTTTTCGCTGAAGAAACTAAGTTTTGTTTTACAACATCTACTGCTGCATCAATACCTCTTTTTACATCCATTGGGTTCATTCCAGCTGTAACATATTTTACACCTTCTTTAACGATCGCTTGAGCTAAAATAGTTGCAGTTGTTGTTCCGTCACCAGCTTCATCATTTGTCTTGCTAGCAACTTCTTTAACCATTTGAGCACCCATATTTTCAAACTTATCCTCAAGGTCAATTTCTTTTGCAACTGAAACACCATCTTTGGTAATTCTTGGAGCACCATAAGATTTGTCCATCACAACGTTTCTGCCCTTAGGACCTAGAGTTACCTTAACAGTATCAGCTAAGATATTTACCCCTCTTATCATTGCTGATCTTGCTTCAGCGTCAAATTTAACAACTTTTGCCATTATACTTTCTCCTTTAACTTATATTATTTACTTGAAATACCCATAATGTCTGACTCTTTCATTATGCTGTATTCTTTACCATCAATTTTGACTTCAGTTCCTGACCATTTGCCAAATAAAACTTTGTCTCCAACTTTAACATCCATTGGAATTTTTTTTCCATCTTCAGTTTTTGCACCACCACCAACAGCAACAACTTTTCCCTCTTGAGGCTTCTCTTGTGCAGTATCTGGTATGATTATTCCTCCAGCAGTTTTTTCGCTGCTATCTAAAACTTCTATTAAAACTCTGTCATGTAACGGTCTAAATTTCATATATTCTCCTATATAAATATGGAGTTCATATAGAGATTGGTAATACTATTTCAAGATATACTTGATATTTAGTTTATTAAAAAAGGTAGGAAATTGTGGATTTTTTGGTTTATAGATTATTTTAATGACTAAAAATTTAGACAAAGATGGTTTCTGCTCAATCGTTGATAATTATCAGCTTTTTTATATCGATTTATGGGGTGTTATTCATAATGGAATAAACCTTCACAAAGAAGCGATCAACGTTTTAAAAGAAATCACAAAAAAAGGCAAAGAATACATTCTACTTACAAATGCTCCAAGACCCAATGATGTTGTTAAATCCTTTTTAAAAAAAATGGGCATGGAAAAAGAAATTAGAGATCATGTTTTTACATCTGGGCAAGCATCATTAAATTATCTTAAGAAAAATTTATCTACCAAAAAATTTTTTCATGTTGGGCCACCACGTGATTTTGATTTGTTTAATGACTTCGCAAAAATGAAGTCAGACAATATTGATGATGGAGAGTACATATTGTGTACTGGGTTATTTGAAAAATTTGAAAAAGATTTAAATTATTATAAAGATTTATTTGAAAAAAATTTAGATAAAGAGATGGTTTGCACCAATCCTGACTTAATTGTGGATAGAGGTGATAAAAGAGAACTTTGTGCAGGATCAGTTGCCATGGTTTTTGAAAAAATGGGTGGTAAGGTAGTATATTTTGGGAAGCCATATCCTGAGGTTTATAATTTATCTATTAATAACAAAGGTAAAAAAATTCTTTCTGTTGGTGATAATTTAAATACTGATATTAAAGGTGCAAATCTTTTAAATTATGACTCATTAATTATTTCAAATGGAATTCATAAAAATGAAATCAAAGAAAAAGGGATTGAAGCAACCGCGAAATCTTATGAAACAATCTGTAATTATATACAATCAGATTTAAAATGGTGAAAATGAAATTATATAATACTTTTAATATTAAAAAAAATCATAAAAATTCAATTATTTTAATTGGTAATTTTGATGGACTTCATCTTGGACATCAAAAATTATTTAGATTAGCGAAAAAATACAAAAAAAGATATTCCTCAAAGATTGGTGTTTTGACTTTTGAGCCGATGCCAAAAATGTTTTTTAACTCCAATTTAAAAAATTTTAGACTATCTAATTTAAACCAAAAAATTGAAAATTTAGGTAAACTTAATGTTGATTTTGTTATTACTAAGAAATTTAATCGTAAATTTTCAAAAACAAAATCAATTTCATTTATTAAAGAAACTTTAGGAAGAAAACTTAGTCCTAAATTTATTTTTGTAAGTAATAATTTTAGATTTGGAAACAAAAGAGAAGGAAACGTAAAACAATTAATTCATCACGAGAAATTATGTAATTATAAAATTGTTAAACCACAACCTTTATCAATTAAAAAACAAATTATTTCATCTTCATTATTGAGAAAATATTTGCAGAGTGGGAAACTTAATAAAGTTAATAAACTTTTAGATAGAAAATGGTCAATTGATGGAAAAGTTCAAAAAGGTAAACAACTAGGAAAAAAGATTGGTTTTCCAACAGCCAACATTGATATCAAAGATTATGTTCTGGCAAAACCAGGTGTTTATGCTGTTAAAGTTAAGAAAATAAAAAGTTTAAAATATATTAAAGGAATAGCCAATTTAGGATATCGTCCAACATTTAATGGAAAAAAAATATTATTAGAAGTTCATTTATTTAATTTTTCTGGAAATTTATATAATAAGTATTTAAGAGTAGAATTTTTAAAATTTATAAGAGCTGAAAAAAAATTCAGAAATGTAGATCAATTAAAAAAACAAATTAAAATTGATTTAGTAACAGCAAAAAAAACAAAATGAGTAAAAACCAAATTAATTTACCTAAAACAGCTTTTTCAATGAAAGCTAATTTACCAATTCGAGAACCAGAAATTTTAAAGCTTTGGAAAAAAATTGATCTTTATAAAGAGTTAAGGAATTCAAGAAAAGGAGAGGAAAAATTTGTTCTTCACGATGGTCCCCCATATGCGAATGGAAATATACATATGGGTACTGCGTTAAATAAAATATTAAAAGATATTATCGTAAAGTTTCATCAAATGGATGGTAAAGACTCTGTTTATGTTCCAGGTTGGGATTGTCATGGTTTACCTATCGAATGGAAAATCGAGGAACAATACAAAAAAAATAAAAAAAATAAGAACGATGTTCCGATTGTAGAATTTAGAAAAGAATGCCGAACTTTTGCTGAAAAATGGATAGAGGTTCACAAAGACCAATTTAAAAGATTAGGTGTTGTTGGTGATTGGGAAAACTATTATTCAACAATGAGTTATGATGCAGAGGCACAAATTGTAAGAGAACTTGGAAAATTTTTAAAAGAAGGAAGTCTTTACAGAGGATTTAAACCAGTTTTATGGTCAACTGTAGAAAAAACTGCCTTAGCTGATGCCGAGGTTGAATATCAAGACCATAAATCTGATACGATCTATGCTTGTTTTCCAGTTAAATCATCAAAAATTAAAGAACTTAATAATTGTGATATTGTTATATGGACAACCACTCCTTGGACGATACCAGCAAACAAAGCTTTGGCATACAATGAAAGCTTAGATTACTTAATAATTCAAATTAATGATGACGGAAATTTTAAAAATAAAAAAATTGTTATTGCAGAAGCATTATTGGAATCAGTTTTAAAAGATTGTGAGATTAAAGAATTTGAAAACCTTAAGAAATTTAAAGGTAAAGATTTAAAAGATACAATCTGTAAGCATCCATTTTTTGATTTAGGGTATGATTACAATATTCCAATGTTAGAAGCACGCTTTGTAACCACTGAACAAGGAACAGGAATTGTTCATTGTGCACCAAGTCATGGACCCGACGACTTTAATCTTTGTTTAAATAACGGAATAAAGGCAATTGAGACAGTGGACGATGATGGAAAATATACAAAAAATGTTTCTCTGTTTGAAGGTTTACATATTTTTAAGGCTAACCCAGTTGTAATCGAAAAATTGAAAGACCAGAATAAACTTCTTTCAAATGGTGAATTGGTTCATTCATATCCTCACTCTTGGAGATCAAAGGCACCTTTAGTCCATAGAGCGACACCACAATGGTTTATTTCTATGGAAAGTCATCAACTGAGAAGTAAGGCTTTAAAAGCAATAAATGATACGACCTTTTATCCAAGCAAAGGTAAAGAAAGATTAAAATCAATGATCGAGACAAGACCAGATTGGTGTGTATCAAGACAAAGAGTTTGGGGTGTGCCACTTCCTATTTTTGTAAATAAAAAGTCTAATGAAATTTTAATTGATGATGGAGTATTTGAAAATATTGCGCGTATTTATGAGAAAGAAGGTTCCGATTGTTGGTTTTCAGATGACCCTCAAAAATTTTTAGGTGATAAATATAAAGCAGAAGATTTTGAAAAGCTTAGCGATATTGTTGAAGTTTGGTTTGATAGTGGATCAACCCATTCTTTTGTACTAGAGAAGAGAAAAGACCTTAAATGGCCTGCATCAATGTATTTAGAGGGTTCTGATCAACATAGGGGGTGGTTTCATTCCTCTTTATTAGAGTCATGTGGAACAAGAGGTAAGGCACCTTTCGAGTCTATATTATCCCATGGATTTGTTGTGGATGGCAAAGGTCTTAAAATGTCAAAATCACTTGGAAATGTAATTGCACCTGAGGATATTTTGAAAAAATATGGTGCAGATATTTTAAGAATTTGGGTTGCTGCATCAAATTATGCTGAAGATTTAAGAATAGATTATTCTATTTTGGATCAGCATTCTGAGTCTTATCGTAAAATTAGAAATACATTCAGATATTTATTAGGAAATATAAATGACAAATACGAAGATTTTGATTTAGATAAAATTGACATTGAAAGCTTGCCAGAGCTAGAGAAATTTATGTTAAGTAAGATTTATTCCCTTAACAACAAATTTGAAAATTATTTCAAAAGATATGATTTTCACAATCTTTATAAAGAATTGTTGAACTTTTGCACAACAGATTTGTCGGCATTCTATTTTGATATAAGAAAGGACACTTTATATTGTGATCCAATTAATTCTGATAAAAGAAAATCTTGTGTTACAATTTTGAATGTTTTGCTAAAATCTTTAATCAGATGGTTCGCTCCAATATTGTCTTTTACAACTGAGGAAATACATCAGCTGATATCAAAGGATAGTAAAAGCATCCATTTGGAAAAATTTCTTACTTTTCCAGAAAAATTTGAAAATGAAGAACTTACAGAAAGATGGTCTCAATTAATAAAAATTAGAGATGTATGTAACATAAGTATTGAGGAAAAAAGAGCCAGTAAAGAAATTGGTTCAAGTTTAGAAGCAGATCTTAATATTAAACTTAACGAAAAATATAAGGAGATAATTGAAGATATGGATTTATCTGAATTATGTATTGTATCGAAAGCTGTTGTTAATTTTGATAATCAGTCAGATATTTTAGTTGTGACAAAAAAAGCTTCTGGAAATAAATGCTCAGTTTGCTGGAAGATTAGAGAAGACCCATGTGAAAGACACCCTAAATGTCAAATTTCTTAAATAAAAATTTTATAATAAATTTTTTTATTATTCTGAGCATCTTTGGTCTAGATAGATTTACCAAAGTCTATGTGATTTCTAAAAATGAAAAAAATTTATCATCTGAACTATTTGTATCAAAATTTTTGAATATCAATTTAATTTATAATGAAGGAATAGCATTTGGTTTACTATCATTTGATCAAAGTCATATGTACAATATTTTAACAATTTTAATTGCAGCTGTAATTTTAATTATTTTTTTTATGACTTTAAAAAGTGATGGTCTTAAAAAATATTCACTTTTAATGATATTTGGTGGAGCCCTAGGTAATTTATATGATCGAATATTTTTTAAGGCGGTGCCAGACTTTATTGATTTTCATATTGGAAATTTTCATTGGTTTATTTTTAACGTATCGGATATATTTATCTCATTAGGAGTATTATTTTTGATTATTTTTGAGATAATAGATAATCAAAAAAATAAAATTGATGAAAAAAATATTTAAACTAACAACAATTATAATTTCAACTTTAGTTTTAAATTCATGTGGTTCTATTAGCGAAGGTTTTAGTTCACAGAAAAAAAATAGTATAGATGAATTTTTGGTTGAAAAGAAATCACCTTTAGTGATGCCCCCAGACTTTAATGAATTACCATTACCGCAGCAAACTAATCAAGTAACTGAGGATGAAGAGAATACAGATATCAAATCATTACTTTCTAACAACAAGGATACAGATTTAGATAATCAAAACACTAATCAAAACACAAATTTTGAAAATTCTATTTTAGAAAAAATTAAAAATAATTAATGATTACATCAGGAATTTTTTTTAAAAATTTTAAGGGTAGTAAACAAAATTCTAAGATAAAAAAAAATCTTAAAAAATTAATTAAAGAAAATAATCAAATTCTTCAATCTTTTAGTAAAAATTATAAAGACCAATTTAAGATCAAACATTTAAGAATTTTTAAGAGATTTAAGGATATTCGTATAATTGGGATTGGTGGTTCGTCATTAGGCACAAAAACTATTTATAGTTTTCTAGAAGATAAAATTAAAAAGAATATTTTATTTTATGATAATTTATCAACTTTCAAAAAAAAATCTGGAAATAAAAAAAATTTAAATTTAATCATCTCTAAATCAGGCAATACTTTAGAGACAATAGTCAATTCTAATATTCTTATCAAAAAAAATGATAAAAATATTTTTATTACGGAAAATAAAAAAAATTATTTAAATTTATTGGCTCATAAATTAAAGTCGGAGATTGTTCATCACAATAATTTTATAGGTGGTCGATACTCAGTTTTATCAGAAGTTGGAATGTTGCCCGCAGAATTAATGGGTCTTAATTCAAAAAGTTTTAGGCAATTTAATAATTTAATTAAAAATCAAAAATATTTAAATGCGCTCATATCTAATGTGGGGTCTACAATAAATTTAATTAAAAAAAGAAAATTTAATTCAATTATCATAAATTATGATGAAAAATCTCAAAATTTTTTTTCGTGGTATCAACAACTAGTAGCTGAAAGTTTGGGTAAAAAGGGAAAAGGTTTATTGCCAGTCGTATCTAACATGCCCAGAGATAATCATAGTGTTATGCAGCTTTATTTGGATGGTTTTAAAAATAATTTTTATACGTTTTTTTATGTTCATGAAAATAATACCCCCAAAATAGATAATAGATTTATTTTATCCTCACAAAATTTTCTTAAAAATAAAAATATTCAAAATATTACTTACGCTCAAAAAAAAGCTACGGAAAATGTTTTTACAAAAAAAAATATACCTTTTAGAAGTTTTGAAATTAAAAAAAGAGATGAAAAAACTTTAGGTGAGTTATTTTGTTTTTTTATGTTGGAAACTATTTTAGTTGGAAGAGCTTTGAAAATAAACCCCTTTAATCAACCTGCTGTCGAGTTAATTAAAAAAGAGACTAAGAAAATTTTAGTTTAAATTACCAAATATAATTTTTGATATTCCATATTTCTTCTCATCTAGAATTTTAAAATTTTTTGAAAACTCATCATCTTCCCTTTTATGCCTATGCACAATAATCACCCCATTTTTATTGAGAATTTTTTCTTGAAAAATATTATCAATAATATTTGATAATCTTTTCTCTTTATAGGGAGGATCTAAAAATATGATATTGAATTTAAGCTGAATTTTTTTCAAAAAATAATTAGATATTAAGTCTTCTTCTATGATCTCATATTTTTTTTTCATATTTAAATTATTTAGATTACTTTTTAAAATTGGCAAAACCCCCTTATACTTTTCCACAAAAGTAACATGCTTAGCACCCCTTGATAGACACTCTAAACCAAATGAGCCAACACCTGCGAATAGATCTAAAACTAATGAATCTTCAATATTAATCTTAAATTTATTTGAGTGATTAATAATATTAAAAATAGATTCTTTTGCTATGTCCTTTAGGGGTCTTGTTTCTTTGTCTTTTGGTTGTAAAATTTTTTTTCCTTTAAATTTTCCACCAATTATTCTCATTTTTTTATTACTTTATAACCAATATCTTTTCTAAAAAAACCATTTGACCAATTCAGATTGTTAAGAAGCTCATGAATCCTATTTCTTGATTTTTCAAAACTATCTGATACAGAGACAAAATTTAAAACTCGTCCGCCCACCGCCAATGCAACATCATCTTTTTTAATAGTGCCAGCATGAAATAAGTGGTCATCAGTGTTTAATTGAATTTTATCGATATTTTTGATTTCAACATTTTTTTTGTAGGTCTCGGGATAACCTTTTGAACACAAGACAACACATAAACTTTTTTTATTATTCCAATTAATTTCATTTTCATTTAATTTTCCATTACAGCATGAATTAATAATTTCACCGAAATCTGTATTTAGTTTAGGAAGAATAGTTTGACATTCTGGATCACCCATTCTCACATTATACTCAATTAAATAAGGTTCATTATTTGTTATCATTAGCCCAGCATATAAAAAGCCTTTATATGATGTTTTTAAATCTTTTAGTGCTCTCAAGGTTGGATCAATTATTTTATTTAAAATTTTCTTTTCGAGCTCTCCATTTATTAATCGTGATGGTGAATAAGCACCCATACCACCAGTATTTTTTCCTTTATCACCCTCATGAACTCTTTTATGATCCTGAGCTGTGCCAAAATTTTTGTAAGTAACACCATCACTTAAAATGAAAAAGCTCATTTCTTCACCCTTTAAAAATTCTTCAATGAGAACATTTTTGGCATCACCAAATTTTCCCTCAAATATTTCTGTAACAGCCTGATATGACTCTTCTTTATTTTCACAAATATAAACACCTTTCCCTGCAGCCAAATTGTCAGCTTTAATCACTATTGGAAAATTTGAATAGTCTAAAAAATTTTTAGCTTGGTTAATATCATCAAATACTCCGAAACTCGCAGTTGGAATATTATATTTTTTACAAATGTTTTTTGTAAATATTTTAGATCCCTCTAATTGTGAAGCAACTTTACTAGGTCCAAAAACCTTAATATCAAAACTTTCTAAGTAATCTGTCAATCCATCAACCAAAGGTTTTTCTGGGCCAATTACCACTATCTCTATTTTTTTTGAAAGAATAAAATTTTTAATTTCCTCAAAGTTATTTATGTCTAAGTTAATGTTTTCAGCCAATGTATCGGTGCCAGCGTTACCAGGAAAACAATAAATTTTATCAATTTTTTTTGACTTACTTAGTGCATGACAAATGGCATGCTCTCTTCCTCCACTTCCTATAATCCCTACAATCATGTATAAATATATAAACTATAAATGAATAAAAAATTAGCAAAAGTAAAATATTTACCAAATAATTTTCAAGTAATTGAGTCAGGCGACCATGTCATTTGTGCAGTTTCGGGTAAAGCAATCAGTCTTGAAAATTTGACTTACTGGAATGTTGAACTACAAGAACCGTATTATTCATATGTTGAGGCTACTAAAAAAAAAGAGGAATTAGACAATAAATAGCATTATTTCCAACGATTATGGGACCATATCCAATTATTAGGATTAGCAAGTATCATTTTTTCAAGAGTATTATTTAATTTGTTTGTTATATTTTCAATAGAGTCCTGTTTTGAGAAGTGAATTGGTTCAAGCACTTTCATTTTAAATTTAATACCCTCATATCTTTCTATAAAAATAGGAACAACAGGCATATCAAATTTTTTTATCAATTGAGCTGGAATAGTAGTAGTAAACGCTTTCTCATTAAAAAAATTTGATTTAATGCCCTGAGAAACTCTTTGATCTATCATCAGTGCGGTTGAGAATCCTTGGTTATTAAGTTTTATTAATTCTTTTAATCCACCAATTC
>CACKQM010000019.1:0-10653 GCA_902602295.1 uncultured Pelagibacteraceae bacterium
ATAATTTATTTTATCTAAAATTGTTCCACCTATATCTGAGCTAATGATCATTTCATTTCTCAGAATTATAATATCTTCAATTTTAAATTCATAATTATTACCAATTAAAGCTTTTGCTTTACCTTTAATTTCTATTTTCTCTTTATTTTTAAAATAAATAATATTTTTGGCTAAAAAATTATAGCTGTTGGTTTGATCCTCAATTTTTATATTTCCCTGAGCTTTTAAAATATTTTTTTTCTTATCAAATTCAAATTTATCAGCTTCAATGACAATACCACCATCAGTTTCTATAGTGCCCCTATTTTTTCCGATTATCTTATTTCCATCATCTAGAATTTCTATTTCAGTTACATCAAAACTAATCTGATCATTGCCATAAACATTAAAAAAAATTAGATTAGAGATGATTAAAAAAAATATTATAATTTTATTTATCATTTACATTTCTCATTAAAAAAAGGTTTATAGTTGTTAGTATAATTAAAGGAATGAAAACAGAACTAATAGTATTTATTTTTTCAGATGTTCCCAAGATATAAAAGAAATTGTTTATATAGTATATAATGACTGATAAAAAAAGTCCCATTGTTATTTTAAGACTTTTATTTTTAAAAGTTTTTGTGTTCATCATAATTATTGCAGAAAAAATAAACATTAATATGAAATAGATAGGAAATGAAATTAATTTGAATAATTGAAGATCTATTTCTGTTAGTGAATAATTTAGTTTTTTGTAGTTTTTTCTCATCTCAATTAATTCTAGAAATGATAAAGAGGACATATTAGAGAATAAATTTTGTATTAATTTATAGTCAAAATTGGTTTTGAATTTTAAATTTTCTATAGTTTGCTTATTATTTTGAACATAAATCTCAGCATTTTTAATAATCCATTCCTTATTTGTTATATCGACCTTTTGACTTTTAATATTTCTTATAATTTCAAAATTTTTATCAAACTCAGATATATAAGTATTAATAAGTTCATTATTATTAAAAGAACTAGCATTTATCATTAGTATATTTTCATTATATATGTCTTTTATCCATAAACCATTATTTGTTATTACAGCAAGATATTTCTTATCCTCTGTATAATTTGATTTTAAACCTAGATATAAATTTTTTAGATTGGATGATAAATTATAAAAAATAGAAATTATAAAAATACCAACAAAAAAAGTTGTTATAGATAATATGGAAAATATTTTTGTATTTTTAAGTCCAGAATACTTAAATATATTTATCTCATTATCATTAAAAAGAGTATTAAAAAAAAATTGTGTTGAAATTAAAAAAATGAATGGAAACATTTCAAAAACAAACATTGGGGTATTTATTAAAGATAAATAGAGTGGAAAATATGATTTTACATTTGTCTGTTTAAAAAACTCTAATTCTGTTAATAAATTTAAAATATATATTAAACAGAAAAAAATAAAAAAAACATTTATTAAAGATGATAAATAAGTTTTAACTAAAAATTTTGTATAAGTATTCATTTGTAAGTTTTTAAATTTTTGAATCTTATCAAATAATTTGAATAAAGACTTATGATTAAAAACAATGGTATTATAAAAAATTTAATATTCTTTAAAAAATTTTCATTGATTAATCTGATTGTCATTTCTGAGACAATTATTGTGCCAAAACCAATTAGAAAAATTAGAATTTTGTACCTTGGATAATTAATATTTTCTTTAGATTTAAATATTAGTAGTAATGATATGAGAATTAAAACTGGAATGTATAATGGAATTATAATCCTTTTGTATAATTCTTTTAATATATTATCAATGTTATCAGCCATACAATTTTCAACTGTAAAATCTTGACTGATTTTTAAAATGTTGAAACCCATCAAATTATGATAACATTTTATTAGATCCATAGTTGCAACCTCTTGTGTTTTTTTATAGGTGGTAGTATTATCTTCAAAGTTGCTTAAGTTGAAATCTGTTTTCTTGAATTTAAAATTTGTGATCTTGTCTCCAATAACACTAATTGTTTCTCCAAATTTTAATTCTAAAAATTGATTTTTACCTATTTCTTTAAACCTACCTTCTTTTGCAAAAGTTATTTGAAAATTTCCTTCGGAGCCTTTCTTAAGGTAAATCTCTTTTAATCTTCCAGTCTCGTCTTTTGAATTACTATAAATTGTTAAACCTTTCACAGCATCATTAAATATCCTTGGCTTAATAAAATTTTCCAGATAATTAATTGATGATGTTCTTAAAAAAGATCTTGCCAAATCTTGACTTTTTGGAACTATAAATGCTGTTAGAAATATCTGAAGTAACATTATTAAAAATGAAAATTTAATAAAAAAATTTATTATTTCAATTTTGTTAATTCCAAAATTCCAAAAAATTATTAACTCATTATTTGATTCGTATTTTCCAATA
This sequence comes from uncultured Pelagibacteraceae bacterium, assembly GCA_902602295.1. Taxonomy (GTDB): domain Bacteria; phylum Pseudomonadota; class Alphaproteobacteria; order Pelagibacterales; family Pelagibacteraceae; genus Pelagibacter. The sequence continues at coordinate 2,408 of CACKQM010000019.1, forward strand.
ACATAAAGAAAACTTATAAACAGAATAAAAGGTAATAATTTACTGAGTACTTTTGGAAAATTTAATAGAGAAAAATTTAAATAAACTAAGTAATTTCTTCCATCTTCTACTATGATATCAAGGAAATTTACAGCTTGAAATACCCAAATAATTATACCTGTAGAAAAGAGAGTAATTAAAAAAAAAATTAGACAATCTTTAAGTATTTTTCTAAACAAAATTTTTTCCATTGAAATCTACCAAAATATATTTATATATTTTCAGCTATTAGTTTACAATTTAAATACAACTCAAAGTACACATATATAATAAATGTCAATAAAAATAAGTATCAAAAATAGTTTAAACCAAAAATTAGTAAAGAATCATGTTTTTTTTACCAATAAAAATTTTAAAATAAATGAACTCAGCAAACTTCCAATATCTAAATTTTCTAACTTTATAAATCAGTCACTTAGCTCAAATGAATTAGATGATAAGAATTTTTTATCATTAGATATAAATGCTTCGCAAAAAGTTATTTTGATAAAAATTAAAGATAGTCAATCTCCATTTGAGATTGAAAAAATTGGTGCTGAATTTTATGTGTATTTAAAATTAAATTTGTATTTAAAAACAACTTTTTATGAACAAAATATAAGGAACACTTTTCCTAAAAATAAGTTCTTCTTTGATCAATTTGCACAAGGCCTTCAATTAAAATCATACGAATTCAATAAATATAAATCTAAAAGTAAAGAAAAAAAATTCGATATAGAGGTCTTTAATAAAAACAAAACCTTCCAATTTAATAGAAATAAGAAGTATAGATCTCTGATTGAGGGCACAAATTTGACAAAAGATCTCGTTTCAGAACCAGGAAATATTCTTCATCCAGATGAATATGCAAAAAGATTATTACAGCTTAGAAAATTTGGTCTTAAAGTAAACGTATTTGACAAAAAAAAATTAAAAAAGCTTGGTATGAATGCACTTCTTGGCGTAGGACAAGGTAGTATAAGAGGGTCTTATCTTGTTACTTTAGAGTGGAAAGGTTCAAGATCAAAAAAAAAACCTTTAGCATTTGTTGGAAAAGGAGTTTGTTTTGATACCGGTGGTATATCTCTTAAGCCTGCAAAATTTATGGAAGACATGACTTATGATATGGCTGGTTCTGCTGTTGTTGTAGGTTTGATGAAAAATCTTGCATTAAGGAAAGCAAAAATAAATGCAATTGGAGTTGTGGGTCTTGTTGAAAATATGCCCGGCGGCAATGCGCAAAGACCTGGTGATATAGTGAAATCTTACAGTGGTAAGACAATCGAAGTTTTAAATACAGATGCTGAGGGAAGATTAGTTTTAGCTGATGCACTTACATATACAGAAAAAAAATATAAGCCTGAATTTATTGTCGATTTAGCGACTTTAACTGGAGCAATTATAGTTTCTTTGGGTTCTGAATTTGCGGGCCTTTTTTCAAATAGTGATAAGTTGTCTAAACAATTATTTGATGCAGGTCAGAAAGTTGGTGAGAGGGTATGGAGAATGCCACTTGATAAAAATTATGATAAATTAATAAATTCCAAAAATGCTGATATGCAAAATATTAATTATGTTGGAGGAGCTGGCTCAACTACTGCAGCACAATTTTTACAGAGATTCATCCTTAATAAAACTCCTTGGGCACATTTAGATATTGCAGGTATGGCATTTTCAAAATATGGAGGTGCTTTAAACTCTGAGGGTGCAACTGGATTTGGAGTTAGATTATTAAATCAATTAGTTGAAGATTATTATGAGTAACACTGAACAAACTTTATCAATTATTAAACCAGATGCAGTAGAAAGAAACCTGGATAATGAAATTAAACAAATATTTATAAAAAAAGGATTTAATATTTTAAAAGAAAAAAAAATCCAGATTGAAAAATCAGAAGCTGAAAAATTTTATAAAGTTCACGAGACAAAACCATTTTATAATGACTTATGTTCATATCTTTCATCAGGCCCAATAATTACAATGATACTTGAGAAAGAGAATGCTGTGGCTGACAATAGAAAATTAATGGGAGCAACTAATCCTGATGATGCTGAAGAAGGAACAATCAGGAAAAAATATGGGATTTCAATAGATAAAAATTCAGTACATGGTTCTGATAGTGTTGAAAATGCAAAAATTGAAATTGATTTTTTCTTTAAAGATTAACAAATATCTTGCTTATAGCTCTCGGATATAAAATATGTTCAACTTTTAATATTTTCTTTTGAAGAGATGAGGGTGTTTCTTTTTTTGATAATTTAACTTTTTTTTGAAGAATTATTTTTCCTGAGTCAAGTTTTGAGTTTACTAAATGCACCGTACATCCTGAGTATTTTTCTTTATTTTGAATTACTTTATGGTGTGTGTTTAATCCTTTGTATTTTGGTAATAAAGAAGGATGTATGTTTAAAATTTTTCCTTTAAATTTTCTTATAAAATCTTTAGATAAAATTTTCATAAACCCCGCCAGACATATTAGTTTAATGTCATTTGACTTTAGTTCTTTTAATATTTTTTTTTCTGAGATTCTTTTTTTATTATAATTATAAACTTTTTTTTTAATCTTATACTGTTTTGCAAATTTAAGTCCTTTTGCTTTTAAATTATTTGAAACAATTAAATTTACTTCAATTGGAGAGATTTTTTTTAAAGAAAATTTAATTAGATTTTTTAAATTACTACCTGTGCCAGAAATAAAAACTGCAGTTCTTATTTTTTTAGGACCAATTAATTTTACCATTTAATTTTATTTTTTTTAAATTTTTTGATATTTTGCCAATCACATAAGGTTTATAATCTTTAGAAAAATATTTATTAATTTTTTTTAAATTTCTTGGATTTATGATTAGACAAAAACCAACACCACAATTAAAAGTTTTTAACATTTCGAAGTCATTTACATCATTTTTTTTTTAACCATTTAAAGATTTTAAGAGGTTTTATCTTTTCTAAATCAATTTCTGCACAAAGATTAGTTGGAATAACTCTTTTAATATTATCTGGTAAACCTCCACCGGTAATATTTGCACAACCATTTATTAGTTTCTTGTTAATGAGACTCAAAATTTCTTTAACATAAATCTTTGTTGGTTTTAGTAGCTCTTTTTTTAAAAAAATATTTTTATTAATTGATATATTTTTTCTTTTAATAATATGTCTAACTAATGAGTAACCATTTGAATGTAGGCCACTTGATGGGATTGCTAAAATAAGGTTATTTTCTTTGACATCATTTTTGTTTAAAATTTTTTTTTGTTCAACTAATCCAACTGCAAAACCGGCAATATCAAATTTATTTTTTTCGTATGTACCAGGCATTTCAGCTGTTTCACCACCAACTAAATCACAACCAGATATATTACAGCCTTTAACAATTCCTTTAATGATTGATTTTAGTTTTGGTAAATTAATTTTGTTTATCGAAATATAATCTAAGAAAAAAAAGGGAGTTGCACCTTGAACTATCAAATCATTTACACTCATCGCAACTAAATCAATACCAATAGTATCAAATTTTTTTAAAAGATTTGCTATTTCTATTTTAGTACCAACCCCATCAGTGCATGCTACAATTTTTGGATTTTTTAAATTGTTGGGAATATTTGTTATAGAGCCAAAACCACCTATATTATTAAACTTTTTTTTGCCCTTTTTTTTTGATGAAATTGAAGTTATGAACTTTATAAACTTATCTGCAGCCTTAATATCAACTCCACTTTTTTTGTATGTTAATAGATTTTTATTCATTATTATAAAGTATGATAGTCAGATTTAAAAATTTTTCACATTTTTTATATATTTTTTTTGCTTTTCTATCTTTAAATATATTTTTTTTTTCCACAGATAAAGTTGAGGCAAAATCTTTCGAAGTAAATAATATTGAAATTTCAAAGCCGTTTGAAATAAATTTTGATAAAAATAAGGTGATAGATGATGGTTTTGTTAAAGCTTTTTCTAGATTAATCTCAACTATTATAGTTTCTTCAGATCAAGAAATAATTAAAGGAATAAAATTAGCTGAGATAAAAGGAATGATTGAGTCTTTTTCTGTAAAAGAGGAAAAGTTTATTGATGAGACTTATTATGTAAATTTGGGTGTCGCTTTTAACAAAAAAAAAATTTTCAATTACTTGGAAAATAAAAATGTGTTCCCATCGGTTCCAAATAGAAAAAAATTCTTATTGTTTCCAATTATAATAGAAGAAAAGAATGATAATTTAATAGCCTTTTCAGAAAATAACTTATTTAACAATTGGAATAAGTATAATAAAAAATCACATCTTCTCGAGTATCTTTTGCCAACTGAAGATCTAGAAGATTTAAATCTCATAAAAAAAAATTACGAGACAATTGAAAAATATAATTTTGAAGAGATTACTAGGAAATATAATTTAGATGACTCAATTGTAACTTTAGTTTTTAAAAATAATAATAATGTGAGAATTTTATCTAGGATAACAATTGAGGAGAAAGTAGTTTTAAAAAATCTCTCATTTTCTGATATAAATTTTGATGATGAGGACGATATTAAAGACTTAATAGATAAATTAAAAATAATTTATGAAGATCACTGGAAAATCTTTAATAGAATTAATACCTCAATTAAACTGCCAATATTTGTCAAATTAGATTCTGATGATAATTTGAAAGTTTCAAATTTTGAGAGAAAATTAAATGAAATAAATTTAGTATATGATTATTTTGTTTTAAAATTTGATAAAAATCATATCTATTATCAAATTATTTTTAATGGTACCCCAAATATGTTCTTAAAATTAATGAAAGATAAAAATTTTGTTTTTAGCACTCAGAATAAGACTTGGATTTTACAATGAAAGATATAGATCAAGAAATTATCAAATTTAATTATGACAATAATTTTAAAGAAGATGATTTTTATGTATCAAAAAGTAATAAGCAAATATTTGATTTATTAAACAAATGGCCTAAATGGGAAAAAAATTTTCTCAATATTAGCGGTGAAAAATATTCTGGAAAGACACATTTAATCAATATTTTTTTAAAAAAACATAAAGGAACTAAAATTGAAGCTAATTTACTATGTGATAATGATTTTAAAAAAATAAAAATCTTCCAAAATATTATTTTAGAAAATGTGTCTGAAAAGATAAATGAAAATTTATTTTTTACTCTGTGTAATATAGTTGAACAAGATAACAAATATTTAATAGTTACCTCTGAAAGTTCCATTGTAAGTATTGATTTTAAGTTGAATGATTTAAAATCAAGATCAAAAAATTTTTTACTTCAAAATATTGATAAACCTGATGATGAACTTTTATTCGCTCTTATTTTAAAAAATTTATCTGATCGTCAAATATCAATAGATAAAAAATTAATTGACTATATTATTAAAAGAATTGATAGATCATATGGAAAAATAGTTGATTTTATATATAAAATCGACGAAGTAAGTTTAAAAAAAAAAAGATCTATAAATTTAAGTACAATTAAAGAGGTATTGGGAGAATAATTGAATAAATATAGAAGTCACAATTGTAACGAACTTAGAAAAAAAAATGTTGGGAGTAATATTTTACTTTCAGGTTGGATTAATAAGAAACGTGATCATGGCAATCTCTTATTTTTAGATTTACGTGATAACTATGGCATCACACAGTGCATAGTAGACAAAGAAAATAAAAACTTTAAAGATTTAGAAAAATTACAACTTGAAACAGTTATTAATATAGAGGGTAAAGTAGTTGATAGATCAACTGATACAATCAATAAAGAGATAGAAACAGGAGAGATTGAAGTCACTATCGAAAATTTTGTTGTTTTGGGTAAGTGCAAAGAATTGCCAATGCCTATTTTTAGTGATCAAGAATATTCTGAAGAAATCAGATTAAAATATAGATATTTAGATTTAAGAAGAAAAAAAATTCATGAAAATATTATTTTGAGATCTAAAGTTATTTCGTTTATCAGAAATGAAATGAATAAATTTGGTTTTTTAGAGTTTCAAACACCAATATTAACTTCATCTAGTCCTGAGGGAGCCAGAGATTTTCTTGTGCCAAGTAGATTGAATCCAGGTAAGTTTTATGCTTTACCGCAGGCACCGCAACAATTTAAACAACTCATAATGGTTTCAGGTTTTGATAAATATTTTCAAATCGCCCCATGTTTTAGAGATGAAGATGCTCGTGCTGATCGAAGCCCAGGAGAGTTTTATCAGTTAGATTTAGAGATGTCTTTTGTTGAGCAAGAGGATGTTTTCAAAGTCGTTGAACAATTATTAGTAAACACTTTTAAAAAATTCTCAAAAAAAAAAATTATATCAGAAAAATTTCCAAGAATTACCTATAGAGATGCTCTTTTAAAGTATGGAAGTGATAAACCCGATCTTAGAAATCCATTGATAATTGAGGACATAACAGAAACTTTTACAAGAGAGGATGTTTCTTTTGATATCTTTAAAAAACTCGTGAAGTCTGGCTCAAATGTACGATGTATAGTGACTAAGAATACGAAAGATAGAACAAGAAGCTTCTTTGATAATATTGATAGATGGGCCAAAGATGAGGGAGCTTCTGGACTAGCTTATTTCACTATTGAAAATGGGATTTCTGCAAAAGGGCCAGTGGGTAAATTTTTTTCAAAAGAGTCTTTAGAGGAAATTATGAAAAAAACAGGCGCAAAAGTTGGAGATAGTATATTTATGGCTTGCAGTAAAAAAAAGGATTTAGAGCGAATAACTAGTTTGGCTAGAGATAAAATTGCAAAAGACTTAGATTTAATAGATGATAGTGTTTTTGCATTTTGTTGGGTAGTTGATTATCCAATGTTTGAAAAAAACGATCAAACAAATAAAATTGAATTTAGTCACAATCCTTTTTCGATGCCACAAGGGGATATTAAAAAACTTAATTTTGAAAAACCCTTGGATATGTTAGCCTATCAGTACGACATAGTATGTAATGGGATCGAACTTTCATCTGGTGCTATAAGAAATCATATTCCTGAACTTATGTATAAATTATTTGCAATTGCCGGTTATGATAAAGACCAAGTTGACGAAAAATTTAGTGGAATGATTAATGCTTTAAGCTATGGTGCACCACCGCATGGCGGAATAGCTCCTGGAATTGATAGAATAATAATGCTTTTGGCAAACGAAAAAAATATTAGGGAAGTAACTATGTTTCCCATGAATCAAAACGCTCAAGATTTAATGATGAATGCTCCATCATCAATAGATGAAAAGCAATTAAAGGAGCTTAATCTAGCTCTCAAAATAAAAAAATAGATTATTTTTTACCTTTAAGATTTATCTTAACATCTGATAAATCAACTAAATTTTTTTTATAGTTATTTCTGACAAAACCTTTACTAGTAATATCTTTTACTATTTTCAAAAGTTGATTTTGATCATCTGAGTTTTGCTCATCAATATTTGAAATTTCTGAATTACCAATTGATGGTGTATGAGCCAAATCTTCTCTATTTTGATAAGAAATTGCTAATTCTCTAAAAATATAGTCTAGAATTGATGTTGCGGTTAAAATTCTATCATTTCCGTGAACTTTACCGGAAGGTTCAAATTTTGTACCAACAAAAGCACTTATAAATTCATCCAGTGGAACCCCATATTGTAAACCTAGTGACACTGCTATAGCAAAATTGTTCATTAGAGCTTTGACCAATTCACCCTCTTTGCTTGTATCAATAAAAATTTCTCCAATTTTTCCATCTTCGTATTCACCAGTGTGTAAATATACTTTATGATCACCAATAGTTGCTTTTTGGATGTAGCCTTTTCTTCTATCCGGCATACTAAATCTTTTTCCTGATTTTTCTGAATTATTATTATTTGACTTAATTATATTCTCTAAATTTTTTGATGATGATTGGTTATTTGTGGCTACTACATCAATTTTCTTATTTTCAACAATTTTTTTATTATTTGGATCTAAGCTTTTGGTTTTTCTATTATCAAGTTTTACGTCCAGGACTTCAAATTTACCATCGTCACGTTTTTCTAAATTTTTAAGCTCAGTTTCATTAATATCATCCAAATAATGATTTACTTTAAAAGTACATGTGTAATATGTTTCAACTAAATATTTTGCCATTTAACCTCGGTTATTATTTTAAATTTTATTTGAATAATGAATCAATTAATTTATATACAAAAACAGATTTTAGTCTAATTTAATTTATACAATTTTAAATTGAAAAAAATAATTTTATTATGTTGACA
>CACKQM010000020.1:0-9544 GCA_902602295.1 uncultured Pelagibacteraceae bacterium
ATCTTTTTTGTGCTAATTAATTTTTTTAGCTTTTTAAAATAACTTTCCTTAAATTCTTTATCCTCTATTTTTGAGTATTCTATTTTAAATTTATCTTTTTTAAGTACATCTGCGTGAGATCGCATTGATGATAAAAATAGAAGAATTTTTTGTTTATGATGTTTTTCATAAGTACAAAGCTCGTAATCTTCAGCCATGAAAAAAAGGTGGTCTTTTTTGAAGCGGTCTAGGTATTTTGATGGAAATAATTGATTGCCCAGTATAAAAAATAACTTCATAATTAAATATAACTAATTAAATTTTTTATGTCAGAAAAATATCTTATTTTTGGTGCGACAGGTTCAATCGGATCAAGCTTGGCTGAACAATTAGTAAATTCTGGAAATAGCGTCCATTTAGTGGGTAGAGATGAAAACGAGGTCAAAAATATTTCAGAGAGATTAGGGTGTCCTTTTACTATCGCAGATGTTTTGGAAGAGGGATTTATAGAAAAAGTTAAAAATGATATTTCTGATGTAAAAGGTGTTGCTTATTGTGTTGGGTCAATTGACTTAAAACCTGTGAGAATGGTAACAGAACAAGATTTTGTAAAATGTATGAAATTAAATCTTTATTCTGCGGTTGAAGTTATTAAGGGTTATCAAGACAGTTTGAAAAAAAATAAGGGCTCAATAGTTTTATTTTCAACTGTTGCTGCTCAAAGAGGATTTACCAATCACGCAATTATTGCATCAACAAAAGCAGCTGTTGAGGGTTTAACAGTTTCACTTGCAGCTGAATTTGCTCCAAACATAAGAGTGAATTGTATTGCGCCAAGCTTAACCAATTCAAAAATTGCTGAGCCCATGTTAAAAAATAAAGCACTAGCAGATGGTATTGCAAAGGCCCATCCTTTAAAAAGATTGGGAGAGGGAAAAGACTCTGCCTCTTTAGCTAGATTTTTAATCACTGAAGATAGCTCTTGGATAACAGGTCAAATTATTGCAGTAGATGGTGGAAGATCTAAACTTTCATAAGGTGAAAAAGCTTTTTTTTGTAATTATATTTTTTATATTTTTTTCAACTAATTTATTTGCTCAAAATTTAAAATTCAAAAAATTAGTTTCTCTTAACGACCCATGGGGTTCGTCTTTTTTAAATAATAAAGAACTAATTGTTACTGAAAAAAGTGGAAAAATTAAGATTGTAGATATACTCCAAAAAAAAGCTGTTGAGGTTGATCATAACCTAAATTTTCTAGAACATGGACAAGGTGGTCTTTTAGATATCCTGTATAAAGATAATTTTATTTATATTTCATATTCTGAAAATAGAGGTAATGGTAAAACAAGTACCTCAATTGCTAAAGCCATTTTTGATAAAAAAAAATTAAATTTTAAAAATATTTTTCAAGCCGAACCTCCCATTGATTCTGGATATCATTTTGGTTCAAGGTTAGCGATCAAAGATAATCACTTATTTGCCTCTGCCGGTGAAAGAGGTAAGGGCATGATTGCCCAAGATCCCTCAAAACATCCTGGGAGTATTATAAGAATTAAACTTGATGGAAGTATTCCAAATGACAATCCTAAATTTGTAGATAAGCCAGATTGGCTACCTGAAATTTATCAAATTGGTATCAGAAATCCTCAAGGTCTAACTTTATCATCATACGATGGTAAAATTTATATAAGTAACCATGGTGCCAAAGGTGGTGATTGGTTTGGTGAAGTAAAAAAAGGTGAAAATTATGGTTGGAAAATATTAGGTTGGGGAGGAAAAAATTATTCTGGCTTTCCTATTGGTCCAAAATGGAAACCTGGCTTTACAAAAGCAATTCAGTATTGGGTGCCTTCAATTGCAACAAGTGCAATTACAATTTATGAAGGAAACGAATTTAATGAATGGAATGGTCATGCTTTAATTACATCATTAAAAGATCAATCCTTAAGAAAACTAATCTTCAATGATTTGTCCAACATAAAAGAAGATGTAATTTTTAAAGATGAGATCGGACGAATTAGAGATATCCAGGTTCATCCAAAAAATGGAAAAATTTACTTTTTGGCGAGTGATAACCTTTGGCTAATGGAGAAGCCTAAATAGATCTTAGTGATTATTGATTTCTTATAAGAGGATAAACCTTTGGATTTAAATATTTAATATTCGTTAATAATATTAACACCAAAGTTACTAAACCAATGGATAAACCAAGATAAATCAAAACTTTAAGATCAAACTTCCAGAATAACTCAAATATATTTTCAATAATAAATTTTGAACCAACTACAGCAAACAAAACTGCAATCATTATTACAGATATAAAAATAATCATAAATTCAATCAGCGAAGAAAAAACAATCTCTTTTCTTGAAAAACCTAAAATTTTAAAAACCAAATTTTGGTATTCTCTTACTTTTCCTTGGACCATTATTGCACTTGATATTACAATTAAACCAATGACGATAGTGACTGTTGAAATTACAATAACTGCTATGAAAACTTTATTTAAAACATTACTTACTTTATTTAAATAATCAGCAATTTTAATCATTGATAAACTAGGGAAAATTTCAAGCATTTTTGTTTCATCAAATTTATTTAAATTATAGAACTTTGTAGTTGCTAAATATTCGTGAGGAATATTTTTTGTAAAGTCAGGGTTAAAAAGCATTGCAAAATTTATATTTAGATCTCTATAATCAACTTGTCTAAAGTTGACTATTTCACCATCAATTTCTCTACCATAGATATTTAAAGTAAATATATCCCCTAATTTAATATTAAAATCTTTTGCAACCTTAGCGTCTAATGATATTTGAAGTTGATTTGGTTTAGACAAATCCCACCACTTACCATCAATAATTAGATTATCCTCAGGAACTTCTTTTGTCCAAGATGATCTCCGTTCACTGCCAATAACCCAATAACTATCATTTTCAGGTGTAATATATGTGTTTGGATTTATACCATTAATTTTTACTATTCCTGAAGAAACCATTGGTACAATTTCAATATTTGCACCAGGATCGATTGATAAAATTCTTTGTTCAAACTTTTCACGCTCTCCATTTTGAATGCCCACAAAAAAATAATCAGGAGCGATGTCAGGTATTGATTTTGCTATCTCTCTTTTAAAATTAGTTCCAACTAATGCCAAAGTTAAAAGTAATGTAACACCAAGGCCTAAAGACATAATTGTAATAGGTGTAATACTTTTTGATTGTGTAATATTTTTAATAGATACTTTCAAAGGAGTGCTCGAATTAAATTTAAACTTTTTTAGAGAAAATATGATTAACTTTGAAAGTAGAAAAAAGATAATCAAACAAATAAAAAATGCCCCAAAATACCCAAGACTATAAACAAGATTTTCTGATCTAAAAATAAATATTAAAATCAAAATCGATAACATTATAATACTCATGCCAATTAATTTTTTTGAGTAATAAAATTGTAAGTTTTGGAATACATTTCTAAATAGACTTGAAGCTTTAACTTGATCGATAGAACTAATTGTAGGAATTGAAAAAATTATCAAAACTAATAAACCTATTAAAAATATTTTTAAAAAATTAAAAAAAGAAAAAAATAAATTTATCTTAAGTCCAAAGCTACTTGACAAATATTTGTCTGCTAATGGCACAATTAATAAACTACTTAAATATGCTGAAATAGTAATTATAAATAATAATATTGCCAATTGAAGATAATAAAGTTTTTTAATATTACCGGAATAGAAACCTAAGGCCTTTCTTACTGCTATAGACAAATTATTTTGATTTATAAAAGACAAGAGAGTATTAGCAATACCAATACCAGCAATAAGCATCGCACTTATTGAGACAAGGGATAAAAATTGTGAAAAGTTACCAATTACTCTTTTTAATCCACTTGCTGCATTTTCTGGATATCTAATTTTTACCTTTTGATCATCTTTAAAAATACTTTCAATTTTTTTTATGATTATTTCTGGATTATCATTGGTATTAAATTTTACTTTATATTCATAATTTAAAAAATTTCCTATTCCGTTAAGTTTTAAGATATCTAAAGTTTGTTTGCCTGTTAAAACCCAATCTCCAAAAGTCACAAATCCACTTACATCTGGAACAGATCTTACTTTACCAATAACAAGAAATTCTTGATCTTGAATTTTAACAATTTCATTTGTTTTGATATTTAAGGTTTTTGATAAACTCTCATTAATTAAAATTGTATAAGGTTCAGTTTTCATTCTTTCATAAGCATCAGCAGGTTCATAAGTTACCTCACCATATAAAGGATACTTTTGGTCAACTGTTTTTATTCTAGTAAATAAAGATTTATTTTTCTTTCGATTTGTTGTCGAAAGCATTGTGCTGAATTCAACCATCTCTGATATAGTTGTAAACTCTTCAACTTTATTTAATAAATCTATATTTCCTTGATTTCTGTTATAATCAATTTCTAAGTCTCCGCCTAAAAGCTCTTTAGCATTTTCTTTGAGTTCCTTTTTTAAACTATCCTCAATAGTAAATATTGCACTTAATATAAAAAGACTGATGAACAGAGTGATGATTATACTGAAGATTTTTTTATAGTTCCTTTTTAAATCTCGCAGAGCATATATTAAGATAAACTTATATTGATAAAAATTATTTAATTTTTCCATCTTTAATTTTAATTTTTCTGCTTGCGCGGTTAGCAAGTTTTGGGTCGTGTGTTACCATAATTAATGAGGAACCCTCCTCTTTAACATACCTAAATAAAATTTTAGAAATCACATCGGAATTTTCTGTATCTAAATTTCCTGTAGGTTCATCAGCTAGAATTAGCTCTGGCTTCATAGCAATAGCTCTTGCGATAGCTACACGCTGTTGTTCTCCTCCAGATAACTGACTGGGTAAATTATTTAGTCGATGTTTTAAGCCAAATCTATCTAAAAGAGATTTTGCTTCTTTTTCAGGATTTTTAAATTTATTCAATTCAAGAATTAAGGTTACATTCTCTAAGGCTGTATAATTTGGGATTAGATAAAAAGACTGAAAAATTATACCAATATTTTTTTTTCTGATTTTTGATACTTCATCCTCACTTAATTTTGTAATTTCGTGGTCTTGAAAGTATATCTTGCCTGAAGTTGGACGCTCTAAACCACCAATTAACATGATTAAACTTGTTTTTCCTGAACCGCTTTCACCTACTATTGAAATAGTTTCTTTTTTTTTTGTGGTCAAATTTATATCTTTTAAAACACTAATATTGTCTTTGCCAGTTTGGTATTTAAGATTTATCTTTTTTAATTTAAGAAGAGTACTCATGAGCAAAAGTTTTATTATTAAAATAATTATTATCTGTCTACTAACCATTAATGCATATGCAATCGAAAAGATTGTATTATTTGGTGATAGTTTGATGGCTGGTTATGGTTTGTCTGATGACAATAGTTTACCAGTCGTTTTAGAAGAGAATTTAGAAGCAAAGGGTTATAATATTGAGATTGTTGATGGCAGTGTTTCTGGTAGTACATCGTCAGGGGGATTAAATAGAGCTGATTGGACTTTGAGTGAGCCAGATATAGATCTAATAATTTTATGCTTAGGGGCTAATGACATGTTAAGAGGCATCCAGCCAAAAGAAACAAAAAGCAATTTAGAAAAAATTATAAAAATTGCTCAAGATAAAAATATTGAAATTGTCCTAGCTGGGATGATTGCTCCAACCTCGCATGGTTTTTCTTATAAAAAAAAATTTGACAAAGTTTTTCCTGATCTAGCCAAAAAATTTAAAATAAAGCTTATTCCTTTTTTACTTGAGGGAGTGGCCATGAAGCCCGAGTTTAATCTAAGTGATGGTATACACCCAAATGAAAAGGGCACCATAATAATGAGTAGAACTCTAGAGGAGACAATTATAAAAATTTACAATAAAAAAAATTAGTTTTAGTGGAAAAAAAACCTTATCACCATTTACCAGACGGTACTTTTAGAAATCCTGAGGGTTCACCAAAACCAGATCCTAATGTTAAATGGTCCTTCAAAATTTTTAATAGAGAGAAAAAAAAGCTTGATATGACAGTTCCCAAAGAACATGTTATTGAAAGAGAGAAAGTTTTAACAGACTTAAAAAAATTTCAAAAAGACGATTATGTAGCATGGATTGGCCATGCAACATTTTTAATTAAGCTTGGTGAAACAACAATTATTACAGATCCAGTATTTTCAAAAAATGCCGGGCCGCTAATTTTTGGACCTAAGAGATTTACCGAACCAGCACTAAAATTAAACGAAATTCCACAAACAGATATTTTTTTACTTACGCATAATCATTATGATCATCAAGATATGATGACGATCCGAAGATTTCCTTTTAAAAATTCTAAAGTTTTACTTCCATTAAAACTTGGTAAATATTTTACCAGAAATGGTTATAGCAATGTGAGTGAAATGGACTGGTATGATAAAATTGAAATAAATAAAAATTTAAAAATTACTTTTTTACCTGCTGTGCATTGGTCAAAAAGAAGTCTTACAGATACTAATAAAACTTTATGGGGAAATTTTTTGATCGAATATAAAGATATAAAGTTATTATTTGGTTGTGACACTGGAGTAGGAGATATTTATAAAGATATAGGTAATAAGTATGGTCCAATTGATCTTACATTTATAAATATTGGTGCCTATAATTTTTATCCAATAATGCCTTATAAAGACAAGTCGGTTTATCACACTAATCCAGAGGAAGCTTTAGAGGTTGCAAAAAATTTAAAGAGCAAAAAAGTTATTGGAATGCATTGGGGCACGTTTGTTTTATCCCTAGAACCAATCATGGAGCCACCTGTAAGATTTAAAGCTGGAGCGGAAAAATATGGATTTAAAAAAGAAGATACAATTATTTATAAAATAGGTGAGTTTGGATCTTTAAAAAAATTACTTAATTATAATTAATTATCTAAAATTTTTTTTTTAGCTTTTTTAAATTCTTCTTCAGTTAAAACACCATCTTTAAGGAGTTGATTTAATTTATCCAATTCATCTGTTAACTTATCATGATTATCAGATAAATTGTCTTCATGGTCCTGATCTTCTAAGCTCTCATTGGATTTATTTTCTCTTTTGGCCTCAAAGCCTTTCATGATAGCTGTTCCGCCCAAGTAAAGGACAAATGCTAAAATTGGTATCGCTAATCCGAAAAAAATTATTTTTTCCACAATTTAATCCTCATCATCTTCTCTCCAATTTTTTTCATACATTAACCATGCAGCATAAATTACTGAAAATGTTCCAACTATCATACCATAATCAAATCCAGTTTGTTTATCATATAAATACCAACCTAATTGTGTCGCGCCAATTGGTGGAACTGTCAGTATGAGCATAAGAAGTGCAATTCTATAGGGGTATCTAGGTTTTTTCATAACCTATCTTATCAAAAAAAATTTATGGAATTCAATATTATGCTTGCGATCTTTTGAAACAGTCAATCGTATTTTTTAGCAAGCAAGCGATTGTCATTGGACCAACTCCACCAGGAACAGGCGTGAGTGCTTTAGCATTTTTTGAAACTTCATCAAATGCAACATCACCAACGATACCTTTCTCAGTTTTATTAATTCCAACATCGATCACTATAGTATCTTTTTTAACCCAATCACCTTTAACTAACTCGGGGATACCAACAGCTGCAATAATAATATCAGCTTCTAAACACTCTGCTTTTAAATCTTTTGTTTTAGAGTGTGTTATAGTAACAGTGCAATTTTCTTTAAGTAAAAGTTGAGTCATTGGTTTACCATTTAAGTTAGACCGACCAACAACAACTGCTTTTTTACCATTTAAGTTAGGTTCTATCTTTTTAATTAACAAATAACATCCTAATGGTGTGCATGGAACGGAACTGTCATAACCTGATGAAAGATTTCCAACATTCATTGGATGAAATCCATCTACATCTTTTGATGGGTCAATCGCTTCAATAATTTTTTGTTTATCAATATGTTTTGGTAATGGTAATTGAACTAAAATACCTGACACAGAGTTATCTTTATTTAATTCATCTATCTTCTCTAAAATAACTTTTTCTTCGACACTATCTGGATATTTAATTACATCTGATTTAAGTCCAACTTCGTTAGCAGATTTTTCTTTATTTCGAACGTAAATCTGACTAGGAGTTAAGTCTCCAATCAAAATTACTGTTAACCCTGGAACTTTATTATACTTAATTTTAAGATCAGATACTTCTTTTTTAAGCTGTTCCCTTAATAGTGCTGCTTCTTTTTTTCCATCAATTAAAATCATAAATCCTAGAATATCATTGGTGCAATGTAGAGCTTCATACACATTTCTATAAACCAAATCAATAGCAGTAAAATAATTGGAGAAATATCTAACGCTCCCAAATTTGGTAAAAATCGTCTTATTATTCTTAGAAATGGTTCTGTTAATCTGTAAGTAAAATCTAAAACTGCATAAACAAATCTATTTTGAGTATTCAATACATTAAAAGCGATTAACCAGCTGATTATAACATTGGCAATCACTACATACGAATAAAGTTTTAATAATTGTAAAACTAAATAAAAGATAGCAATCATTTTTTTTCAATATAAATCGAAGAACTCGGAAATGCGAAAGAGGCTTTATTATTTTCAACAATTTGTTTTATTGCAATTGCAAGTTTCTCTTTTACCGAAAGCCATTCGTTCCAACTATCCGATTTTGTGAAACAACGCACATACATGTCTATAGAACTATCTGAAAACTTATCGACTCTTACTGCAATTCCTATATTAGTGTCAAAGTCATCACTTTTTTTTATGTGATCTTCAATTTGATCTCTAATATTTTTTAATTGATCAACCGAAGTGTCATATTGGAGAGTAATAATCCAACTAATTAACCAGTTTGAAGTTTCACTTACATTTACCACAGCATTTTCTGCAAATTGAAAATTTGGAATTATTGCTAATGATTTATCGAATTTTCTGATTGTTGTTGATCGAAAACCAATTTTTTCAACAATACCCTCAATTATTCCATCAACTAAAATCCAATCACCGATTTTGAATCTTTTTTCAACCAATACCAAAATCCCAGAAATTAAATTTTTAAACAAATCTTGAGCACCCAATGCAACTGCTACTCCGAACAAACCTAAACCAGCAATAATTGGTCCAATCTTTATCCCCCATAATTCTAAGACTGCCGCAAGTCCTAATATAAATATTAAAATCTTTAAAGATTTAATAATCCATCCAATGAGTTCTCTTGTTAATAATTTATCAAGACCACTTAAGATATATGATACTGGTTCTATAATTTGATGAATAACCCAAAAAATTAATATGGTTATTAGAGTTCTATTTATAGTATCAACAATTTCTCTACCTTCCATAGAAAACGTCATGTAATAACTTGCTATAAAAAAACCTAAAACAATTGGTAAAAATCTTGCTGGACCAACTAAAGAATTTACAAAAGTATCATCTAATTTATTTGTTGTTCTTTTTGAAATTATTTCTAATTTTTTGATTACAAGTTTACTAATTAGACCTCTAAAAATTAAAAAAATTAAAAAA
>CACKQM010000021.1:0-8965 GCA_902602295.1 uncultured Pelagibacteraceae bacterium
GTTTCACCAGTAAAAGCAATCCATATTTGTTCTTTAATTATGTCTATTCCTGTAACCATTTCAGTAACTGGATGTTCAACTTGAACTCTCGTATTCATTTCCAAAAAGTAAAATTTTCCATCTTCATAAATAAATTCGACTGTACCAGCTCCTTGATAACCAATTTTTCTGACCATATTTACAGTTCTATCAAATAAATCTTTTCTAATTTTGTCGTTTAAAACTGGGCTTGGAGTTTCTTCAATTAATTTTTGATGTCTTCTTTGAACTGAGCAATCTCTTTCATGTAAATGGATTGTTGCATTTTTTCCAGCTAAAATTTGAACTTCTATATGCCTTGGATTTTGAAAAAATTTTTCAATATAAACTTCGTCATTGCCAAAATATTTTTTTGCCTCTGATTTTGCTGTAGAAAACATTGTCTCAAAATCTTCTTCTTTTTGAACAATTTTCATACCTTTACCTCCTCCACCTCCGGAGGCTTTAATTAAGATCGGAAAACCAATTTTTTTACACAACTCTTTTGCTGCAGCTACATCTTGAACACCACCCTCAGACCCTTCTATAACAGGTAATCCATTTTCTTTTGCAATTTTTTTTGCTTGAATTTTATCTCCCATCATTTCAATATGTTTTGCAGAAGCACCGATAAATTTGATTTTATTTTCTTCAAGTATCTTTGCGAAGTTTGCATTTTCAGACAAAAAACCATAACCAGGATGAACTGCTTCAGCATTAGTCAAATCTATAGCTGATAAAAGTGCAGGAATATTTAAATAACTATTAGCCGGTTGATGAGAGCCTATACAAACACTTTCATCTGCTAATTTAACGTGCATACTTTCTCTATCCACGTCTGAATGAACAGCAACAGTAGAGATTCCCCATTCTTTACATGCTCTTATAATTCTAACTGCAATTTCCCCACGATTTGCAATCAAAATTTTTTTAAACATTATTCTAAAATGATAAGGGTTTGGCCAAACTCTACAGGTTGACCATCAGCTACAAGTATCTTCTTAACTATTCCATCAGAACTTGAGGGCACATGATTCATAGTTTTCATAGCCTCTACAATCATAATTGTATCACCTTTTTTTATTTTCTTTCCAACCTCTACGAATTTTTTAGCTCCAGGTTCAGGTGCGTGGTAAGCAGTACCAATTATTGGTGATGTAACTTCAATTCCAGATATATTATTTTGACTTTCTAAATTTTTATTTGAGCTTATTTCCTTAGATAATTTTTGATTCGTTTGATTATTAATTGAAATATTATTTTTTGAGACTTTTATTTTGGTATCTTTTTCAGTGTACTCCAGTTCAGTAAGATTAAATTCATCCAAATAATCACTTAACTCTTTTATAATTTTTTTATCTATTTTCATTTTGAATTAGCTTTTGCATTGAAATTATGGCTAAAATATAACCATCAGCATTTAAGCCAAATATTCCACCTGTAACTACATCACTTATTAAAGATTTTTTTCTAAATTCTTCACGTTTATAGATATTTGAAATATGTACTTCAATAATAGGTTTTTTAAAAATTTCTAAAGCATCTCTGATTGCAATTGAGGTGTGAGTAAATGCAGCAGCATTAATAATCATCCCATCAAATTTTTCTCTAGCATTTTGTATTATATTAACCAATTCACCCTCAACATTTGATTGTGCAAATTCAGTGGAAAGTCCTAATTCTTTTGATTTCGCTAAGCATTCTTCTTTAAGTTTGTCAAAAGTAATCGATCCATATTGTGATTGTTCTCTTTCACCTAATAGATTAATATTTGGACCATTAATAATAATTATTTTATTATTCATTTAGCTTTTATATACGATGAAAAAAAAAATAAAAATAAAATTAAATGGAAAATTGAAAGCTATTAATAATAATTCAACATTATTCAATATTGTTCAAAAAAACAAAATTCCTTTAACGAAAGTAGCTATTGAATTAAATCAAGAAATAGTGGATAAAAAAAAAATAAAAAGCATCAACCTTAAAAATAATGATAAAATAGAAATAGTTCATTTCATTGGAGGTGGTTAAAATTGAAAAAAGATAAATTTATTATTTCTAATAAAAATTTTAGTTCTAGACTTATTGTTGGAACTGGTAAGTATAAAAGCATGCAAGAGTGTGCTAAGGCAATTAAATTATCTGGAGCTGAAATAGTAACAGTTGCTGTTAGAAGAGTAAATATTACTGATAAAAAAAGACCATTATTAATGGATTATATAGATCCTAAAAAAATTACCTACCTTCCTAACACTGCTGGATGTTTTAATTCAAAAGAAGCATTAAGAACTTTAAGATTAGCAAGGGAGATTGGCGGATGGAAATTAGTAAAACTTGAAGTTTTGGGTGATAAAAAAAACTTATTTCCAGAAATGATTGAAACACTTAAATCTACCGAGATATTAACCAGAGAGGGTTTTAAAGTTATGGTCTATTGTAATGATGATCCTTTAATGGCAAAACGATTGGAAAACGCAGGTGCTTGCTCAATAATGCCTTTAGCTGCCCCAATAGGCTCAGGTCTAGGTATAATTAATGAGATTAATATTAAGATAATAAGGAAGCAAACAAAATTACCATTAATCATTGATGCAGGTCTAGGACAAGCTTCAGATGCAGCTATAGCTATGGAACTTGGATGTGATGGGGTTTTAGTAAATACAGCAATTGCAAAAGCAAAAAAACCATTTCAAATGGCTTTGGCGTTTAAGAATGCAGTTATAGCAGGTCGTCAATCTTATTTATCTGGAAGGATAAAAAAAACTCTATACGGAAATCCATCTTCACCAAAGTCTGGAATTATTTAGCTTTTTTAAAATATTTTCTTTTTCTAAAAGTTTTCTTTTTAAATTTCTTCTTGTCTTTTAATTCAATAACATTACTTACTTTTTGTTCCTCAAGATTCTTTAATTTTTCAAATTGTTCAATGAGTTCTATAGTTTTCTTAGATTTATTTTTAATATCAATAATATATTCAGGAATTATTAAGCTATTATCAGATATTATATCAATTTTCATTTTATTCTTTTTTTCGAAGTATGTAAGATCTTCAATAAAATTTTCTTTAAGAAAATCAGAAATTTTTTTACAAACTTTTAAATCTACAAATTTAGCTTTGTTTAAAACCGCTTTTAATTCGACTAATTTAAGAATTTTTAGCGCAAAGGATTCATCTGTTAGTTTAATATTCCACTTTACGGCGCTTTCTCTTAATCTCTGTCGAGACATTTCTAAAAGCCCAAAATTTGATATTCTTCCAATTTGAATTCTGGCTCGATCAGTTCTACATTTTTCTTTAAGTCTTCTTTCAACTAATCTCCGATTACCATAACTAAGCATATCAATAAAATCTATTATGATTAGTCCCGATAAATCTCTTATTTTTATTTGTCTTGCTATTTCTTCAGCTGCCTCAAGATTTGTATCTAAAGCAGTGCTCTCTACATTTTTTTGTTTTATTGAACTTCCAGAGTTGATATCAATTGAAACCAATGCTTCAGTTGGATTGATAACCAAGTAGCCACCTGAATTTAATTTTATTTCACTTTCAAATATCTGATTTAATTTTTGCTCAATACCCTCCTCAATAAACAAAGGTTTTTTTCCTCTGTATTTTTTTATCTTTTTTACATGAGAAGGCATCATCATTTTCATAAAATTTTGAGCTTTCTTATAACCCTCATTACCTTCAATGATTATATTTTTTGTATTTTCATCATACATATCCCTTAAAGTTCTTTTAATTATTTCGCTTTCTTGATGAATTAATGAAGGCGCTATAGAGCTTAAGGCATTTTCCTTAATTTGATTCCAATTATTAATTAGTGTGTCTAAATCATGATTGATTTCATTTTTAGTTTTGTTGCTTCCAGCGGTTCTTACTATAAGTCCCATTTCTTTTGGGATTTCAATTTCATTCAAAATACTTCTTATTTTTTTTCGATCTGCAGGATTAAAAATTTTTCTCGAAATTCCTCCACCTTTAGGTGTGTTAGGCATTAAAACTATATATTTTCCTGCAATAGAAATAAATGTGCTTAACGCGGCACCTTTTTGACCCCGCTCATCTTTTATAACCTGAACTAAAATTACTTGATTGGGCTTTATTACCTCCTGGATTTTATATCTTTTGAATCTAAATTTACTTTTATATTTTTTTTCTTTTTCATTTTCTGTATTTTCCTTGTCTTCTGGATCTTTTTTTTCTATTGGATCCTTTTTTTCCAAGGGATCCTCAATTTCTAATTTACCTTCAGCTAAATTTTCTTCCTCTTTAGCTTCGACTTTTTTTGATAATTCTTCTCGGACTCTTTCTTCTTCTTGTTTTATCTTTTCTAAATCACTTTGTGGAATTTGATAATAATCAGATTGAATATCATTAAAAGATAAAAAGCCATGTCGCTCTCTTCCGAAATCAACAAAAGCAGCTTGCAAAGATGGCTCTATACGACTCACTTTGCCTAAATAGATATTATTTTTTATTAGATTATTTTTTATGCCTTCATACTCATAGTCTTCAATTTTTTCACCTGACTTGAGCACAATTCTAATCTCATTTGGATGCGAAGCATCAATATATAAATTTTTTTCCATAACATTTTATTTGATTGATTCATAAATAATTTAAATTTTGTTTGTATTCTTATGCCTTATCTTTAACAAATTCCGATATATAATGGAAATAAAATGAGTAAAATTTTAAAGAATTTATTTATTGGTTTTATTAGTTTTTTATTAATTTTATCAATAATTGTTTTAGGTATTTTATGGAATTTTTCTAATAATATACCTGATTACAAATTTTTAAAAAATTACAAACCTCCCGTTTCAAGTAAGGTTTATTCTGGCAATGGTGATTTAGTTGCAGATTTTTCAAAAGAAAAGAGAATATTTGTACCATATGGATCAATTCCAAAAAATGTAATTAATGCTTTCTTGTCTGCTGAAGATAAAAATTTTTTTTCCCATCCAGGAGTTGATGCAAAAGGAGTTTTGCGAGCTGTTATAAATAATATTAAAAATATTCTCACATCTAAAAGACTAGAAGGTGCCTCGACAATAACTCAGCAAGTAGCAAAAAACTTTCTTTTGACAAATGAAGTTAGTTTAAACAGGAAAATTAAAGAGGCTATTTTAGCATTTAGAATTGAAAGAGCATTATCGAAAGAAAGAATACTCGAATTATATCTAAATCAAATTTATCTTGGCAGCGGGGCTTATGGAGTAGCTGCTGCAAGTCTTGAGTACTTTGACAAATCAATAAAAGAATTGAATTATGAAGAAGCTGCTTTATTAGCTGCCTTACCTAAGGCGCCAAGCAAATACAATCCATATCGAAATATTGAATTAGCAAAATTTAGAAGGGATTTAGTTTTAAAAAATTTATTAGACAATAATTTTATAACAGAAAAAAATTATCAAAATTTTAGGAAAAAAAATATTCAATTAAAAAAAACCAAAAGGGTTTATTTAGAAGATGCTCAATATTATATTGAAGATGTAAGAAAAAATATCATTGAAATTCTATCATACGAAAAAGTTTATAATCAAGGCTTTAATATTAACACACCAATAAATCTAGAATTGCAAAAAATAGCAACAAACTCTTTAAGAAATGGATTAATCAAATATGATCAACGTAAAGGTTGGCGTGGTCCATTATTAAATAAACCATATTCTAAAAATTGGTCTATTGGTTTAGATAAATATGATCTAGAGAATTCAATTGATTGGAAAATTGCAATAATAAATAAAATTTCTAAATTTTCTTTAGAAATAGAAACAAAAGATAAAATCAAAGGAATTATAGATTATAATAATATCTCTTGGACTAAAAAAGAATTAGATGATCTTTTTAGAGTGGGAGACATAATCTATGTTAAGAATATAAGAGATAACAAGTTTAGTCTTAAACAATTACCAAAAATAAATGGTGGTATAGTTGTAATGGATCCTTTCACAGGTAGAGTCGTTGCTCTTAGTGGTGGATTTAGTTTTAAAAATAGTGAGTTTAATAGGGCTTCACAAGCTTTGCGGCAACCCGGTTCAGCATTTAAACCATTCGTTTACGCTTTAGCTCTAGAAAATGATTACACTCCTTCCTCATTAGTTTTAGATGCACCGTTAGTTTTAGATCAAGGAACTGATTTAAAAATGTGGAAGCCGGAAAATTATGGAAAAAAATTTTATGGGCCATCAACATTGAGAATTGGTTTGGAAAAGTCACGAAATTTAATGACAGTAAGAATTGCACAGAATCTAGGTGTAGGTAAAGTTGCCGAGTTTTCTAGAAATCTTGGCATATATGAAAATCCTGATGAGCTTTTATCTATTTCTCTGGGTTCTGCCGAAACAACTTTGTTAAAACTCACATCTGCATATTCAGCTTTTGTAAATGGTGGAAAATTAGTTTCACCAATTTTGATTGATCGTGTTCAGGATAGCGAGGGAAACACAATTTTAAATAATGAAAATAGATCATGCTTAAATTGCGATAAACTTTCATATACTGGTAAAGATTTTCCTAATGTAGGAAATAATTTTAAACAAGTATTTTCTCCTCAGACAGCCTATCAAATTACTTCTTTGCTAGAGGGTGTTATAAAAAGAGGAACAGGAAAAAAACTAAGAGATTTAAATTTGAATCTTGCGGGCAAAACAGGAACAACCAATAAAAATACTGATGCATGGTTTATTGGGTTCACCTCTAATTATGTTATTGGAGTTTATGTGGGGATGGATAATCCTCAACCCTTAGGAAAATTTGAAACTGGTTCAAAAACAGCATTACCAATTTTTAAGGAATTTATCGAATCGGCCATAAAAAAATCTGAAGCTCGACCATTTAAAGTTGCTGATGGAATTACAATGATGGTAGTTGACCCGACGACAGGTCAAAAAGCAAAATTTTCATCTAAAGATACAATTTTAGAAGCATATAAAAGCAAGAATGTTATTGATGGCAAAGTATTATATTCAAATAATAATAGATTAGATACGAATAATATACTAAAGTTTTATTAATGGATCATAAATATACAGATTATAAAAAAGAGATAGAAAAAATAAATCAAAGAGTTAAGGAGTATCTTTGATAAAAATAAGATAGATTTAAAATTACAAAGTCATAATAAAACTATTCTTAATCCTGATTTTTGGCAAAATAAGTCTAATTCAAAAAAAATACTTAAAGAAAAAAAATTGTATGAAGACCTGATCAATTCTCACAAAAACTCTTTAAATCAATTAAAAGATTTAGGAGATTTGTATGAATTAGCTTTAGAGGAAAATAACACAAATATACAAAATGAGGTTTTAGAAAGTATCAAGAATTTAAGAAAATTAGCGAAAAAAAATGAAATCAATTGTTTTTTATCAAATGAGTCTGACTCTTTTGATTGTTATATAGAAGTTCATGCTGGCGCTGGAGGTACTGAAAGTCAAGATTGGGCAGATATGTTGAGGAGAATGTATCTAAAATGGTCTGATAATAAAAATTATAAATCAACATTAATTAGTGAGCATAAGGGTGATGAAGCGGGCATAAAATCCTCAACAATTAAAATTGAAGGTGATTATGTTTTTGGTTGGTTAAAAAAAGAGTCTGGAATTCATAGATTAGTGAGAATTTCGCCATTTGACTCAGGTGCAAGACGCCATACCAGTTTTGCTAGTATTTGGGTTTATCCAGTTGTAGATGAAAATATTAATATTGAAATTCAAGATAAAGATTTGAGGATTGACACATATCGATCTAGTGGTGCTGGTGGCCAACATGTTAATACAACTGACAGTGCAGTTAGAATTACACACTTACCATCTAAAATTGTAGTTCAATGTCAAAATGAAAGATCTCAACATAAAAATAAAGAGACATGCATGAACATACTTAGAGCAAGACTCTATGATTTTGAGATAAAAAAAAAAGAAAAAGAAAATGAAAATACCGAGTCATCAAAATCTGAAATAGGTTGGGGGCATCAAATAAGATCTTATGTTTTACAACCATATAGATTAGTAAAAGATAATAGATCGAACTTTGAAAGCTCTAATCCAGATAAGATTTTAGATGGGGAAATTGATGAATTTTTAGAACAATCGCTGTATCAAACATAATGAAAATTTTTTTTAAATTTTTTATAACTATATTATTTTTAATATTTGTTACTTTAACGTACCTAAGTATTTTTGGAATTGAGACTGATAAATTTAATAGTCAAATAACAGAAAAAATTCGAAAATTTGATAAGAATTTAGAAGTTGAATTAAAAGAAATAAAATTAATTTTAGATCCATTTCAATTTAAACTTCAAGCTAAAACAATTGGTACAAATTTAATAAATCAAAGTAAAAAAATAGAAATTGAAAATATAAAAATACAACTTTCGTTAAAGTCCTTAATAGAAGATAAGTTTTCAATTGAAAATTTAGAGATTTCATCGAAATCTCTTGAGTTAAAAAACTTAATTTCTTTTTTAAGATCATTTCAAAATACTCCTGAATTATTCATAATGGAAAAAACCATTAAAAAAGGATATTTGATTGCTGATATAAAGTTAGAATTTGATTCAAATGGAAATATTAAAAACAATTATGAGATCAATGGTCTTGTAAAAGATGTTGAATTAAATGTATTAAAAAAATACAATCTACAAAAATTAGACTTTATTTTTGACTATAGTAGAAATAATTTTTTAGTTAAAGATCTTAATTTTAAATTTGATAAAATAGGAATTTCTTCAGAAAAAGTATCAATTAAAAAAAAGAATGATGATTTTTTTGTAGATGGTACCTTTGCGCATAAAAAGTCTGATTTAGATAAAAAAAATATAGATTTATTAGTCAAACCATTTTTACCAAATTTTGAAATAGAAAAAATATCATTAACTTCTAATAATAATTTTTCTTTTGAAATACAAAAAGGATTTAAATTTCAAAATTTCAA
>CACKQM010000022.1:0-6025 GCA_902602295.1 uncultured Pelagibacteraceae bacterium
AAAGAGGATGACTCAATTTATATCTGAAAAACTTAAAATTGATAAAGATAAAGCTAAAGAATTACAAACAAATTATTTCTATAAATATAATACATCACTAAGAGGATTAATGGTCCATAATGGAATATCACCAGATGAATTTTTATCTTACGTCCATGAAATTGATTTATCATTTATGAAAGAAGATAAAATTATGAGAAATGAGCTTAAACAATTAGATATGGAAAAATTTATCTTCACCAATGGTAGTGCTGAACATGCTGCTAATATTTTAACTCACTTGGGTGTGTATGATTTGTTTGGAAGAGATAAGGTTTTTGATATTAAAGACGCTGGTTATGTACCTAAACCAGAAGCAGAAACCTTCGACTTAATGGTAAAAAAATTTGGTATAAATCCAAAAGAGACTATTTACATTGAAGATATAGCTAAAAATTTAAGTATAGGACACGAACGAGGTTGTACAACCGTTTGGTTAATTAATGATGAGCATTTTGGAAAAATGGATGCAGACAAAGATTTTATTTCACACAAAATTGAAAATCTGTCTTTATTTCTAAAAGAAATAAGGCTATTAAAAAGTAATTAATTATGTCTTTAGAAAAAATAATCAATGATGCTTGGGAAAATAAAGATCAGGTAAACCAAAATTCTGATCAAAATTTAAAAGATTCTATTAACCAAGTTATTGCTGATTTAGATAGTGGTAAATCAAGAGTTGCTGAGAAAATAAATGGAGAATGGGTAACTCATCAGCACCTTAAGAAAGCTATAATGTTAAGTTTTAGAATATACCCTATGGAAAATTTAAATGGTCCTTATAGTAGTTGGTATGATAAATCACATTTATTAAAAGGTAAAACTGCAGGATGGACCAAAGCTGATCATGAAAAAGCAGGTTTTAGAATGGTTCCGAACTCACCAGTAAGAAAAGGTTCATTTGTCGGAAAAAACGCTGTTCTTATGCCATGTTATGTAAACATTGGAGCTTATATTGACGAAGGAACGATGATTGATACTTTTGCAAGAGCTGGTAGTTGTTGTCAGATAGGTAAGAATTGCCATATTTCTGCAGGTTCGGGTGTTGGTGGAGTTCTAGAGCCTGCACAAGCTTTACCAACAATCATAGAGGATAATGTATTTCTTGGAGCGATGTCAGAGGTAGTTGAAGGCGTAATTGTTGGAGAAGGTTCAGTTTTAAGTATGGGTATGTATATTGGTCAATCAACTAAAATAGTTGAAAGGAAAACTGGGAAAATTACTTATGGTAAAATACCACCTTATTCAGTTGTAGTTCCAGGCTCGTTGCCTGATAAAAATAATTCTTCTGCCTCCTTGTATTGTGCAGTAATAATTAAACAAGTTGATGAAAAAACAAGATCTAAAACTTCTATTAACGACCTCTTAAGAGACTAAAAATGAAAACTTTAAATGAGTTAAAATTAGCTAAAGAGCTAATCAGATTTCCTTCTATCACTCCAGTTGATGCTGGTGTAATGAAATTTTTAGAAAAAAAATTAAAAAAATTAGGTTTCAAAACAAAAATATTGGAATTTAAAGAAAGAGGATTTCAGCCTGTGAAAAACTTGTATGCAAGATTAGGATCTAAGAAACCGAATTTTATGTTCGCAGGACATGTTGATATTGTCCCTCCAGGAAACATTAAGGATTGGACAGTAAATCCATTTAAACCATCAATCAAAAAAGGCCATTTAATTGGGAGAGGTGCAAATGATATGAAAAGCTCTGTTGCAGCTTTTGTGTCTGCTGTAAGCACTTTTTTATCAAAAAATAGAAAATTCAACGGATCAATAAGTTTACTTATTACAGGAGATGAAGAAGGTGATGCAATAAATGGCACCAAGAAAGTTGTAGATTATTTAAAAAAAAGGAAAGAGAAAATTAACTTTTGTCTTGTTGGTGAACCAACAAATCCAAATAAATTAGGTGAAATGATAAAGATTGGACGTAGGGGTAGTTTGACTGGTAAATTAAATATTTTTGGTCAGCAAGGCCATGTTGCATATCCTCATAGAGCTAATAATCCTTCAACTATAATTGTAAAAATTTTAAAAGAATTAAAAGATATTAGATTTGATAGAGGATCAAAAAACTTCCAACCTACAAACTTAGAGGTTACAAAAATAAATATAAATAATAACGCTGATAATGTTATCCCGGCTATGGCTGAGGCAACATTTAATATAAGGTTTAATAATAAACATTCGTCAAATTCTATTAAAAATAGACTTAATAAAATTTTTAAAAAAATAACCAAGAAAAATAAATCAAAATTTAAAATTGATTATAGAGTTTCAGGTGAGGCATTTTTAACAAAGCCAAATGAAACAACGCACATGATACAAAATATCATAAAGAAAGTGACTAAAATTAAACCAAAGCTATCTACTACAGGTGGAACCTCAGATTTGAGATTCATAAGAAAAATATCACCTGGATTAGAATTTGGGCTTGTTGGAAAAACAATGCATAAAGTTGATGAAGCCGTATCTTTAAAAGATTTGAAAAATCTTAAGAAAATTTATGAAAACATTTTAATAAATTATTTTAAATGAAAACAGCGATCATAAATTCTGACTCCTATGAGAAACATAACACTGGCGATGGTCATCCTGAGCAGCCTAAAAGAGTAATTGCTATAAAAGAAAAATTAAAAAAAAGAAAAGACCTAATCTGGGATAAGCCAGATACTGTTCCTGATGATATATTGTCTATGACACATTCAAAAGACTATATAAATAATTTAAAATACTCTTTTCCTCAAAAAGGCCTTAAGTTTCTAGATGGCGATACTGTTGTATCACCCGAAAGTAAAAAAGCAGTTTTTGATGCTGCAGGCTCAACAATAAGAGCAATAGATGGAATAGAGAGTAGTCAATTTAAAAACGCATTCTGTTTGGCTAGACCACCTGGGCACCATGCTGAAAAAAATAAAGCTATGGGATTCTGTTGTATATCAAACGCGGGAGTAGCAACAAACTATTTAGTGTCAAAATATAAATATAAAAGAATTGCCTGTGTAGATTTTGACGTGCACTGGGGTAATGGAAATTATGATGTCATGCGTAATAATAAAAATTCATTATATATTTCTACGCACCAATATCCTTTTTATCCTGGGGGTGGAACAGATAAAGATAAAGGAGACTTTAATAATTCATTGAATATCCCTTTGCCCGCTGGGACGAACTCAGAAGAATACTTTAATGCATTTGATAGGGTGTTAGAAAGATTAGTTCAATATAAACCAGATTTTCTCATATTTTCAGCAGGTTTTGATGCACATAAAGATGATCCATTAGCTCAATTTCAACTTAGTTCAAAAGATTTTTATGAAATTACTAAAAGAACATTAGCAGCTACCAATAAATTTACTGCGGGTAAAGTTGTTTCTATACTTGAAGGTGGATATGATTTAAATGCTTTAGCAGAAAGCGCTAACGAACATGTTAATGCATTGGTAGAATTCAATTGATGAATATCTAGCCCATCATAAATCGACTCCATGAAACTATACAAAATAAGAAAATCAAAAATTGATAATAAAGGTCGTGGACTTTATGCTACTAAAAATATCAAAGAAGGTACAAAAATTATTAATTACTTAGGAAAAATAATTACAAATAAAGAAGTTGAAGAGTCAGACAAATATGACAATAAAAAACCTATTTATCTATTTACTCTAAATAAAAAATTTACTTTGGACGGTGATTTTTCATTTAACATTGCTGGATTAGTTAATCATAGTTGCAATGCTAACGCCAGGTATGATGGTAAGGGTTTAAAAATTTGGATAACTGCTGATAGAGATATTAAGAAAGGCGAAGAGATAACTTGTGATTATGGTTTTAGTTTTGATAAAGAAGATTACAAGCAATTTCCTTGTAAATGTAAATCAAAAAATTGTTGTGGTTTTATAATTCGTGAGGAAAGTAGATGGCGAATACATCGTAAATTTGCGATGAGTAATAAAAAAAAATTAATAAATAACTCTCGTTAAATAGAGACCATGAGGTGGTGCAGGTGGAGCACATAATTCTCTTTTTTTAGACTGCATTACATTTACAAATCTTTTTAATGTCCATTTTTCTTCCCCAACATATTTTAAACAACCAACCATAGACCGGACTTGTTGTTGTAAGAAAGATTGAGATCTGAATTCTATTTCAATCTTATTTTTTATAGATCTAATTTTTACAGATTTCATAGTCTTTATTGGACTTTTAGCCCTACAACTCGATTTTCTAAAAGTACTGAAATCTTTAGTACCAATCAATTTTCTTGCGGCACTTTTCATCAGTTTTAAATCAAGATTTTTTATTATATGCCAGCCTCTATTTTTATCTAAAACTGGTCCACTAATCCGATTAATAATCACATAATTATAAACTCTCATTTTAGCTGAAAATCTGGCATGAAAATTATTACCTCTTTTTGTAATTTTAAGTATTGCTATTCCATCTTTATTTAAAAAATGATTGATTGATTTTAAAAATCTATCAAATTTTACAATCTTATTTTTACAATCAAAATGTGCTGACTGTTCTTTGGCATGTACACCAACATCTAATCTTCCAGCTCCATATATTATGATTTTTTCTTTTAAAAGTTTTGAAATTTTCTCTTGTAATAATCCCTGGACAGTTTTTCCTTTTTTTTGAATTTGCCACCCCCTAAAATTAGTGCCCTCATATTCAATTAATATTTGATACCTAAACATTTGATAACTTTAAGCCCTTTTTGATTTGAGAGCCCAACATGAATTCGCCAATTTTTTGTGGTCTTTTTCCTTGTCTTTGAATTTCGAGAATCTTAATAGATTGGTTGTTATTACATGCTACTTCTAACTGATTCGAAATAATTTCTCCTACTTGACCTGTGCCATTACCAATTTCGGCTTTCAAAATTTTATATCTTTCGCCGTTAAAACTAAAGGAAGCACCTGGGGAAGGAAATAATCCATTTATTTTTCCGATAATTTTAGAGGCATCTTCGTCCCAATCAATCTGTGACTCTTCCTTATCAATTTTTTTTGCATAAGTTGCTTTTGAATGATCTTGATCAATAAACTTCGCCTTATCTTCAAGTATATCATCCACATTATCTAAGATTTTTTCAGCAGCTAAAGCGGATAGTTTTTCTGAAATTTCTTGAGCATTTTGGTTTTGATCTATTTTGATTTTATAAATATTACTAACTGGTCCGCTATCCAATTCTTTTTTGATCTTCATAATACTTATGCCAGTTTCTGGATCTAAATTCATAATTGATCTCTGGATTGGCGCTGCGCCTCGCCAACTAGGAAGAATTGAGGCGTGAATATTTACAAAACCTTTTTTAGTTAAGTTTAAAAAATTTTCAGGAATAATTTGTCCATATGCACACACTATTGCAAGATCGGCATTTAACTCTTTTAAAAATTCGTACTCTTCTTGATTATCCTTAAGTGTCTTGGGTGTTCTATAATCTATATTTAAAGTTTCAGAGATACCCTGAATTGGACTTTTGTTAATTTTTTGTCCTCTATGAGATTTTTGCGGTGGTTGAGTAAAAACCACAGAAATATTATAACCATTTTGATATAGAGATTTTAAAATAGGGACACAAAATATTGGTGTACCCATAAAGATAATCTTATTTGCCATCTTTAAACTACTATTCTGTCTGGATTTTTTTTAATTTTTGAAATTTTTTTTATGATAAAATCTTTCTTAAATTTTGATAAATGGTCAATAATTAATTTTCCATCTAAATGATTAATTTCATGTTGAATACAAGTAGATAAAAGCCCATCACATTTAAGATTTTTCTTCTGCCCCTTTTCGTCAATATATTCCACCTCACAAATTTTTGGTCTCTCAATTTCAATAAAAGTTTCAGGTATTGATAGACATCCCTCCTCGTACACCGATGTTTCTTTGCTTAAGTTTTTTATTACAGGATTGATTAATGCAATTGGTTGATTTTCTTCATCCTTATTCGAAACATCAACAACTAAAACTCT
>CACKQM010000023.1:0-5170 GCA_902602295.1 uncultured Pelagibacteraceae bacterium
AAGGGTTTGTAAGATGTGGGGTATCTCAAGGTCTTCCAGGATTTTCTAATGCTGATGCTGCAGGAAATTGGACTGGTGTTGACGTTGACGTATGTAGAGCTGTAGCTGCTGCAGTATTAGGTGATGCAAACAAAGTTAAGTTTACACCACTAAGTGCTAAAGAAAGATTTACTGCTTTAACTTCTGGTGAGATTGATATCTTATCAAGAAACACAACTTGGACTCTCTCTAGAGATGCTGATATTGGACTTACTTTCGTTGGAGTAAACTTCTACGATGGTCAAGGCTTCATGGTAAGAAAAAGTTCAGGTATCACTTCAACTAGCCAATTCAAAGATGGTATCTCAGCTTGTACAAACATTGGTACAACAACTGAGTTAAACATGAGAGACTTCTTTAATTCAAAAGGAATTTCTTATGAGCCAGTTGCATTTGAAAAAGCTGATGAAGTTGTTGCTGCTTACGATGCAGGTAGATGTGATACATACACTACTGATAAATCTGGTTTAGCTGCTCAAAGAACAAAAATGAAAAACCCTGATGAACACATTGTTCTACCAGAAACTATTTCTAAAGAACCTTTAGGACCAGTTGTTAGACAAGGTGATGCAGTTTGGGAAGATATCGTTAGATGGTCTTTGAACACTATGATCGAAGCTGAAGAATATGGTATTACTTCAGCAAATGCAGACATGATGAAAACTTCAGACAACCCAGCAATCAAAAGATTAGTTGGAGCTGAAGGTGAGTTAGGTGCTGCTTTTGGTCTAGACAACGACTGGAGCTTAAGAATTATCAAGCAAGTTGGTAATTATGGTGAAAGTTATAAGAGAAATATAGCTGACACTGGAATTTTACCAGACAGAGGTCCAAACCAATTATGGACAAAAGGCGGAATACTTTACGTTCCACCTGCAAGATAATTGTAGTTTAAATTAATTAAAAAGGGCTAGATTTTTCTAGCCCTTTTTTTATAAACTCATATATTATCTGCAAAGTGAATTTAAAACTTAAAGATATAGTCCCACAATTAATTACAGTTTTAGCTGTAGTCTTAGTTTTTGGTTTTTTTACTTATAATGCTCAAATCAATATGGAAAATAGAGGTATTGATTTTGGTTATGGTTTTCTATCTCAAGAATCTTCTTTTGACGTTCAGTTTTCATTAATTGAATATGATGGATCACACTCATATTTTAGAGCTTATTTAGTCGGTCTTCTAAATACGATACTTGTATCTGTGATTGGTATAATTATTGCAACAATCTTAGGAGTAATAGTTGGTATAGCAAGATTATCACCTAATTATCTAATTAATAAATTTGCTGCTTTCTATGTTGAGTTTTTTAGAAATATTCCATTACTACTTCAAATTTTCTTTTGGTATTTTGCTGCATTACGTGCTTTGCCACTTCCACAAGA
Organism: uncultured Pelagibacteraceae bacterium; assembly: GCA_902602295.1. Lineage (GTDB taxonomy): Bacteria > Pseudomonadota > Alphaproteobacteria > Pelagibacterales > Pelagibacteraceae > Pelagibacter. Next base: position 1,423 of record CACKQM010000023.1, read on the forward strand.
TGCTGAAGCAATGTTTGGAGTTTTTTTTCTAACTATAAAAGGTTTATATGTTCCGGCATTTATTTGGCAAAATTTTAATATTTTCTTTTATTCAATTATAGCTGCAATCATAGCAATCATTGTTATACGAGCACATGCTAAAAAAGTTCAGGAAAATCAAGGTAAACAAATTCCAGTTTTTTTAATTTCTATAGGACTGATATTTATTCTTCCACTTTTAAGTTTTTTAATTGGTGGCGTAAGACTTTCTTTTGAAGTTCCTGTTTTAAAACAATTAGCTACAACATCATTTATTTATGAGGGAGGAGTAAGTTTACCCCCAGAATTAATAGCATTAACATTATCTTTATCTTTATATACAGCTACATTTATTGCTGAATGTGTCAGAGCTGGAATTCAAGGTGTTGGTAAAGGTCAAAAAGAGGCAGCAGCATCTATCGGACTTACACCTAATCAAGTACTTAAATTAGTAATTATGCCTCAAGCTTTAAGAATAATAATTCCGCCAACAACAAACCAATATCTTAATTTAACTAAAAATTCATCGCTAGCAGCTGCTATAGCTTATCCAGATTTAGTATTAGTCTTTGCCGGAACGGCATTAATGCAAACAGGTAAAGCAATTGAGATAGTATCAATCACTATGTTTACTTATCTAACTTTGAGTATTTCAATCTCAATTTTAATGAACTGGTACAACAAGAAAATAGCTATTCAGGAGAAATAATGTCTAATATTAATTTTTTAAAACCTGATAGAACTAACCTTAATACCTTTTTGTATCTTGGTTCTTTTTTATTTTTAATTAGTATTTTAGATGTTTTTCTAAATTCTTTTTTTAGATTAAATTTAACTGGTTTTTTACCTAATTTTTTAAGTTTCTTATTACCTCTAGCACTTGGTTTTGTTGGTCTTTATTTCATTCGAATAGAGTATAGTGGAATTAAAAATTTAGACCTTTTAAACAAACATATTAATACAAATAATTTTAACGCTGTTTTATCATTATTGATAATATTCATAATCATCAAATCTCTACCACCCATATTAAGCTGGTTTGTTATTGATGCTAGTTTTGCAGGAGATACAAAAGATGTTTGTACAGGCTCTGGTGCATGCTGGACGTATATTAAGGTTTGGATGAGAAGATTTATGTATGGAATGTATCCAAATGCAGAACAATGGAGAATTAATCTATCATTTGTAGCTTTAGTGTTACTTGGTTCTGTTGGATATTTTGCGACTGATAAATTTAAGAAATATTTGACACTATATTATGTAGTTATTTATCCTTTGATTGCATTCCTATTTATCTTCTTTTTTATTTCAGGTGGCCCTGTATTTTTTGACTTTTCTTATGGAATTATTGCTGCAATTTTATCTATCATCATTGGTTTTTTTATTCCAAGTAAATTTAAATTTTATTACTTTTTAATAGTTCCTTTAGCACTTTATCTAGTTTTAAAATATTTTCTTTTTTTTGAAGAATACATTGAACTTGGAAAATTAGATGGTTTAAATTGGGTCGAAACGGGTGCTTGGGGAGGTCTGTCGCTAACATTTATTATTTCTTTTTTCTGTCTTATTTTCTGTTTTCCAATCGGAATGGCTTTTGCTCTTGGCAGAAGATCCGAATTTCCATTAATTAGATATATATCAGTTGGCTTTATTGAATTCTGGAGAGGTGTTCCGCTAATCACAGTTTTATTTATGTCTGCCGTAATGTTTCCGATGTTTTTACCAGAAGACTTTTTTATTGATAAATTAGTCAGAGCCATAATTGCAATTTCTTTATTTGAAGCTGCGTATGTTGCGGAAGTTATCAGAGGTGGTCTACAAGCTTTACCAAGAGGTCAATACGAAGCTGCAAAATCACTAGGTATGGGTTATTGGAAAATGCATATTTTTGTAATTTTACCACAAGCTCTTAAATTAGTAATACCAGGAATAGCAAATACTTTCTTAGCACTTGTAAAAGATACTCCATTAATATTCGTTGTCGGATTATTAGAAATAGTTGGAATGTTAAATTTAGCTAAAACAAATCCGAAATGGTTAGGATTTGCTATGGAAGGGTATGTATTTGCTGCTATAATTTTCTGGATTATTTGTTATGCAATGAGTAAATATAGTTATAATCTAGAACAAAAATATAAAACCGATAGATAAAGATTTATGTCAGATAGTATTATCCAAATAAGTAATATGAATAAGTGGTTTGGAGATTTTCAAGTTTTAAAAGGAATAAATTTAGAAGTTAAACCAAAAGAAAAAATTGTGGTTTGTGGCCCATCTGGATCAGGGAAGTCTACATTAATTAGATGCATTAATAGATTAGAAGAGCATCAAGAAGGTAATATTGTTGTTGATGGAACTGAATTAACAGAGGATACAAAAAATATTGAACATATTAGAGCTGAAGTTGGAATGGTATTTCAACAATTTAATTTGTTTCCTCACTTATCTATTTTGGATAACTGCACATTAGCTCCTATTTGGGTTAAAAAAATGCCTAAAAAAGAGGCAGAAGAACTAGCATTAAAACATCTAGAAAGAGTACAAATTCTTGATCAAGCACAAAAATATCCAGGACAATTATCTGGAGGACAACAACAAAGAGCTGCAATTGCAAGAGCTTTATGTATGGAGCCAAAAATAATGCTTTTTGACGAACCTACATCTGCCTTAGATCCTGAAATGATTAAAGAAGTATTAGATGTTATGGTAAATTTAGCAAAACAAGGAATGACTATGATCGTAGTTACACATGAAATGGGTTTTGCAAAAGAAGTTGCAGATCAAATGATATTTATGGATGAAGGAATGATAGTAGAAAAAGCTGATACCAAAGAATTTTTTGCTAATCCAAAGAGTGATAGAACCAAACTTTTCCTCAGCCAGATACTATAGTTCAAGCTAATTTCAAGAAATTTTTCTCAAATTATAGATGAAGTAATGCTTGACATATTTCCCCTAATACGGGTTTTTAGGCAAAAAAATAAAAATTTATTCTTGCAGTAGGTATTAAAAACTAGTTCAATTAGTTTTTTAAAAAAATTAAGAGGGGTCTTAATGGAAGATAATTTTAATAAGCATTTAGGCAATAAGCTTAAGCTTAGAAGACTAGCACTAGGTTTAACTCAAACTAAAGTAGCAAAAGCAATCAACGTCACATTTCAACAAATTCAAAAATATGAAAAAGGCACTAATGGAGTAAGTTCAATAAGATTATTACAATTATCGAACTATCTTAAAGTCCCAATTAATTATTTTTTCGAAGATTTTTCAGAATATCTTATAAATTTAGAAAAATCACAAGAGGGTCATATGAATGTAAATTATAACTTTTTAGTGAAATTATATTCTGAATTAAATGCTGATCAAAAATTGAAATTTAATAAATCATTACAGGTAGCAAGTAACAATATTTCAAAGGTTGGATAATTTTTGGCTCCTCGGGCAGGACTCGAACCTGCGACCAATTGATTAACAGTCAACTGCTCTACCAACTGAGCTACCGAGGAATATTAAAATCTCAACTTACTTTTTTTTTTCACTAAAACAAGATTTTTTTTGGAGGCAACGCCCGGAATCGAACCGGGATACAAGGATTTGCAATCCTCTGCGTAACCATTCCGCCACGTTGCCATATGTTTTAGAAGATAGCTACACTGAGTTTTATATAAAATATTTGCAATTAGTCTATTAAATAACGTTCCAATTTGATTATTGTTAATTTAGATTATTA
>CACKQM010000024.1:0-4952 GCA_902602295.1 uncultured Pelagibacteraceae bacterium
CTCTTTTTGCAGCAACGATAATTTGTAATTCTTCTTCAATTGAACTTTTTTCATTTAATGCCAAAGGATCTGTAGAAATAAAATTTGCTCTAAATTTATTTTTATAGTCGAATGTTGTTTTAAACTCTTTATCTTTTGGTGGTATTAAGGAAGTAATCCAATATTTATCACTTATCCCTAACCACCCTTTATTAGCTACTTTAGTAAACTTCTTTTCTTGAATATCATCATAATCCTCCTCTATTAATTCATCATCTAAAGTTGCAATAAGTCCTTCATGAAGAATCAAAAAGTCAATTATTTCCGGAATTTCATTTCTTATTATTTGTCCATATGAGTAAAAATCATATTTATTATTACTCTCATTAATTATTTTTTGTTTAACTGTAAAAAGATATTTATCATCTAAAGATATTATTTTTTCAAATTTTAGGCCCTGTTCGTTGGACCATGATAGTTTTATTGGAGACCCGTCTGTGAGTTTGTTGTTACCTTCTATTGACCAAATTGTATCTGAGTTAGGAACATCAACATTTTTATCAGAAGTAACAAAACCACTATCTATTAGATATCCTTCTTTAATATTTCGAGGTCCTAATAAAGTTACTCTTTTTTCATTATCAAGGGTTACTTTATAATTCTTGAAAGTTAAATCATCTATTGATGCACCTTTTAATGATATTGAACCTATAATATTTTCATTTTCAAATTGAATTCTTTTACTTTGTTTTAATGCATCATCTCGTGAAATTGTAATTTGTGTTTCCTTTTGTTCTAAGCTTGGTGCATCACCGCTTTGTTCAATTTTTTCTTTTTCAACAATATTTTGATCTACTGTTGATTTTTCTGGAACAAAGAATAATGCCCATAAAACAATTACAGCAGATGATAAAGCTATAGCTGCTATTGTATTTTTAGAGTCCATTATTTTTTAACTTTTATTTCTTTTTCTACAGGATCAATTCCACCTTCTTTAAAAGGGTGGCATGAAAGAATCCTTTTTAAACTTAAATATCCACCCTTAAAAAAACCATAAGTTTTTAATGCCTCAATGCTATAATCGGAACAAGATGGAAAGTACCTACAAGAGTTACCTAGTAATGGACTTATTAGGTATTTGTAAGCCAGAATTAATTTTATAAATATAATTGTAAAAATGTTCATTATTTAATCTTTTCAAAATCCTGAAATAAGGTTTCTTTTATAATTTTAAATTCATTATTTAGCATAGTTGACTTAGCAATAACAAGATATGAATAGTGATATTTTAGAGATATTTCTTTAACAGCATCATTCATAATATTTCTTAGTCTCCTCTTTATCTTGTTTCTCTTTACAGCATTTCCTATCTTCTTCTTAGTTACAAAAGAAATATTAAGTTTCTGATTATTTTTTTTATTAATATTACCAAAAAAAATTGTTACATATCTGTTTGATACTTTTTTCTTTTTGAGCAAAGTTTTAAAGTCATCATTCTTTGAAAGAGCAACAATTTTGCTTTTCATTGAGTTGGCTTTATTTTCTTCTTCTTTTAACAGTGGACGATACTGTTAAATTTTTTCTTCCTCTAGCTCTTCTTCTTTTTAAAAGTTTTCTGCCGCCTTTGGTTTTCATTTTTGATCTAAAACCATGGGTTCGGCTTCTTTTTTTCCTAGATGGTTGATATGTTCTTTTCATAAAAGCGGTTAAATTTATATAAAATTTCGCTCTTTATAATAATTAAATATATAAATAGCAAATAGAAGATTTATAAATACCATGAACCATGATGGAAAAAGCTAAGAAAACTAAAATAATAATAGGTTTATCATACTTAGTTTTACTTACTATATTTGTGTTATTGTTTTTTTCAAAATTTAGTATCCAAGAAATAACTTCTTATGACTTCATTAAAGAAAACAGATTATATTTTCTAAAATTAAAAAATTCTAATTTGTTTTTAATATCCATAATTTTTTTAATTTTTACAATATTATGGGTTTTCCCATTTTTAGGTTTTGGTTCTCCAATTGCATTACTAGGAGGATTTATTTTTGGCAAATGGCTGGGTACTATAATTGTGGTCATAGGTATGAGTGTTGGTGCAACATTTTTATATATTTTTGGAAACTATTTTTTAAAAGATTTAATTAGAGAAAAATTTTTAAATAGATATCAAAATCTAGAGAGAAAATTTAAAAAGTCTGAATTTTATTATCTATTAATATATAGATTTATTGGAGGAATACCTTGGCAACTTAGCTGCATTTTGCCTACAATTTTTGATGTTAGGGTAAAAAATTTTTTTTTCGCATCATTAATAGGAATTATACCTCAAATTTTTTTAGCTGTTTCTTTAGGTAGTGGTCTGGAAAAAGTAATAGAACAAAATTCACAAGTTCCTAAAATTACAGATATAATTTTTTCACCTGAAATATATATTCCAATTTTAGCCTTTTTTAGTTTAGTCTTGATTACAATTTTTCTTAGAAAGTCTTTTTATAAAAATTAGTGGTGCTCCCACCAAGAATCGAACTTGGAATTTATCCTTACCATGGACACGTTATGCCATTTAACTATAGGAGCATTTGGATCAATTCTATTTTTATTGATAATAGTGCATTTTTTCCAAATTATTGCCTTAATTTTTTGATTAATATGATTTATATCTTACCAAGGAAATTTTATGGGTATTCATTACGATTATAAATCAACCAAAAGTGCCAAGCTCATGGAAAAGCAAGCGAAAAGGGAGAGAAAACTTGCTGAAAAAAAAGCAAAAAGATTAGCAAAAGAAGGCTCTAAAAAAGATAACAATAAGGATAAAGCTTTAGATGCATCTAAACCAATAACTTTAGATTTCCTTACCAATCCAAATAAAGAATGATTACTAAAAATAAAAATGAGCGCCTAAGCACTGCGCTTAGGAAAAATTTAAAAAAAAGAAAAATTTTTCAAAAAAAAAATAAAAAGAAAACAAAATAATGTCCATTCAGCCAGACTCTTGGATAAAAAAAATGTGTAAAGAGCATAAGATGATTGAACCATTTTTGGACCATCAAGTCTCTGAGGGGAAAATATCATATGGACTAAGTAGCATGGGTTACGATGTCAGAATTTCTGATGAATATAGAATATTTACAAATGTTAATAGTTCGCTAGTGGATCCAAAAAACTTTTCTGATGAAAACTTTATTGAGCGAAAGGGGCCATATTGTATAATTCCACCAAATTCATTTGTTTTGGCAAAAACCATTGAATATTTTAGAATTCCAAAGGATGTCCTTTGTATTTGTGTTGGAAAAAGTACTTATGCGAGAACAGGAATTATTTGTAATGTAACGCCAATTGAAAATGAATTTGAAGGTAATATTGTTATCGAATTAAGCAACACAACTCCTAATCCTGCAAAGATTTATTCAAACGAGGGTATTGCTCAATTTTTATTTTTTAAATCAGATACCCAGCCAGAAACGACATATAAATCAAAAAACGGTAAATATCAGGGACAAACCACCATACAGGTTGCTAAAATAAAAAAGTAATTTATGGATAAATTTCTGATCAATGGTCCTTGTAAAATCAAGGGTAAAGTCTCGATTTCGGGTTCCAAAAATGCATCTCTACCAATTCTTGCAGCAACTTTATTATTTGACAAACCAGTAATTATTAAAAATTTACCTAGAGTAAGAGATATAGATACTATGCTTAATTTATTAAAATCTCTTGGATCAAAAATAATTTTATCTAAAGACAGAAAAACTGCAAAAATTATTAATAAAAAGAATATGAAAACATTTGCAAGTTATTCACTTGTAAAAACAATGAGAGGTTCAATATTAGTGTTGGGTCCATTAATTTCTAAATTTCATAAATCTAAAACATCTTTGCCTGGTGGATGTCTTATAGGTGCGAGACCTGTAAATTATCATCTTAGTGCATTAAAGAAGTTGGGAATGGAATATAAAATACGAGATGGTTATATTTTAGCCAAATCAAATGGAAGACTTAAAGGCAAAAAAATAAATTTTCCTAAAATTAGTGTAGGCGCTACAGAAAATTCAATAATAGCTGCATGTTTAGCTAGAGGTAAAACAATTTTAAAAAATTGTGCATTGGAACCTGAAATTAAAGATTTAACAAAATTCTTAAGTCAAGCAGGTGCAAATATAAAATGGTCTGGAAGAACCTGCACCATTATAGGAGTTAATTCTCTCAATCAAACAAGTCACACAGTTATGGCTGATAGAATAGAGGCGGGAACTTTTTGTGTAGCGGCAACGCTTACCAAAGGTAATTTACAAATTAAAAATTTAGACCCAAATATAATTAATACCGAAATAGAGCTATTAAAAAAAGTTGGGGCAAAGATCAAAACTTTGGGTAACAAAATTTTTATAAAAGGACCTGACAAAATCAAACCTATTAAAAATATAAAAACTAAAGAGTTTCCAGGCATTCCGACAGATCTTCAAGCTCAATTAATGGTTCTAATGTGTAAGAGTGTTGGGAAAAGTTCTATAACTGAAAGTATTTTTGAGAATAGATTTATGCATGTTGCTGAGTTGCAAAGACTAGGCGCGAAAATAAATATTCAAAATAATAAAGCGTTGATTGAGGGCAATACCAGATTTATTGGTGCTGAATTAATGTCTAGTGACTTAAGAGCCAGTGTCGCTTTAGTATTAGCCGCAATAGTGGCGAATGGTAAAAGTATTGTTGGAAGAGTCTATCACTTGGAGAGAGGATATGAAAATATTGAAAATAAATTACAAAAAATTGGTGTTAAAATTAAAAGATTGAAATAATGAGTAAATATTTAGCAAAAATAATTGCGAATGATCAAGAGGGGCTACAAATGATTTCCGCTTGTAGTTCTGGCGCAAAAGTTAAAGTGAAAGATATAAAGTATCTGGCATTTAATAAGGTTTTTTTGTTATCTATTGAAAGAACTAAAATTGAAACCGATCAAG
>CACKQM010000025.1:0-4755 GCA_902602295.1 uncultured Pelagibacteraceae bacterium
AGATAATTATTTCGTACTAAATAACCCTAATATTTATTTTAAAAATAAAATTTTATGTTTCAATTACTAGAACCTAATAGAATTTTTTCTATAACTTCTAAAGCACCAAAATACGTTTTATTATTATTTATTTTGGTAGTCTCTATAGGTTTAACTGAGGCTCTAATTCTCTCACCAGAAGATTATAAACAAAGTCACTCTGTTAGAATAATGTATGTTCATGTTCCCGCGGCATGGATCTCACTAGGTATCTTTTCTACTATTACTATCCTTTCTATCGTTGGCTATATATTTAAAATTAAAAATTTCTTTTTAATTTCAAAGAGTTTGGCTCCGTCAGGATTTGTTTTTAATGTAATTGCTCTTGTAACAGGTTCTATTTGGGGAAAGCCCACGTGGGGAACATGGTGGGCGTGGGATGCCAGAATTACATCTATGTTAATATTGGCATTATTTTATTTGATTTATTTAATTGCTTGGAGAATTTATGAAGATAAAGAACAAGTTTTTAAGGTAACCTCAATTATTACAATTTTAGGAATAATAAATGTTCCTATAATTAAATATTCTGTAGACTGGTGGAACACACTTCATCAGCCAGCATCAATTAATATATTATCAAAATCTACTATTCATTCTTCGATGCTCGTTCCTTTACTAATTATGACTGCGGCATTTGCCCTATTCTCATTGCTAATTTTTTTAATGAAATATAATACAGAACTGATAAAAATTAAAAATAAGGGTTTAGACAGATTATGATAAGTGAATTTTTTTACATGGACGGATACGGAATTTATGTTTGGGGTTCATTTGCTTTTACTTTTTTAAGTTTTATGTCATTGTATCTGGTGATTAAAAATCAATATGAAAGTGAAAAAAATAAGTTTATTGTTAAATTTGGAAACCTAAACTCTGAAAGAGCTGCCTCTGCTAGACTACAAAGAATTAATAGAGAGATTCTATCCAACACTTCAACTATTTAACTTTTAAACCATGTATGGTCGTAAAGTTAAACTAAGATTTTTTTTTATATTCTTAATCGCTGTTACATTAAGTTTAACGATATTCCTTATTCTAAAATCATTAGAGGAAAATGTTGTATATTTTAAATCTCCATCTGAAATAAAAACTTTATCTGAAATGCAGCAGAAAAAGATTAGAATTGGAGGAATGGTAAAAACTGACTCAATTTCTATTATAAATAAAGAATTAAGTTTTGTTATTACAGACTTTAAAAGTGAAATTAATGTTGTTTACTCAGGATTAATACCCAATCTTTTTGAAGAAGGTAAAGGTGTTGTTGCAGAGGGATTTTTAAAAGATGAGAATTTTTTTTCAGCAACGAAAATCTTAGCTAAACATGATGAAAATTATATGCCTCCTGAAGTAAAGGCTGCTTTAGAGGAGAAATAAATTGTCGAGTTTAATTGGATATTATTCTTTAATCTTTGGTGTCGGTGTTTCAATTTTAGTTATATTTTTTTCAATTAAAAATTTTAATGATACTCAGAAGTTAGATACTAAAGTAATATCCTTAGTATTCTTACAACTTTTATTTGTAATAATAAGCTTCTCAGGCTTAATTTTATCTTTTGTTAACTCAGATTTTAGCAATGAGACAGTTTTTAATCATTCCCACACAACTAAGCCGCTGTTTTATAAAATCTCTGGGACCTGGGGCAATCATGAGGGTAGTCTATTATTATGGTTGTTAGTTTTAACATTATTTATATTTGTCTTTTTACTGAGGTCAAAAAATCAACCAAAACAATATAAAATTTTAACTTTATTATTCCAGCAGATAATAATAGTTGGTTTTTTTATTTTTCTAATACAAACCTCCAATCCTTTTAATCATGTTTTTCCAGTTCCAAAAGAGGGATTAGGTTTAAATCCTATATTGCAAGATCCTGCATTAGCAATTCATCCGCCGATTTTATATTTAGGCTATGTTGGAACTTCCATAATTTTTTCCTCAGCACTTGCAGCAGTTTGCTCCAATAATATTACAAAAATATGGGCATCACATATCAAAAAATGGGTTTTAGTTTCTTGGATTTTTTTAACTTTAGGAATTTTACTTGGATCCATTTGGGCTTACTACGAGTTAGGATGGGGAGGTTTTTGGTTTTGGGATCCAGTTGAAAATGTATCTTTAATGCCATGGTTTGCGTTAACAACACTATTACATTGTGTATTAGTTTTAGAAAAAAAGCTAATTCTTACCTCGTGGGTTGTTGTGTTATCAATTGCAACTTTTACCCTTAGTATGTGTGGTACTTTTTTGGTTCGATCAGGTATTTTAAATTCTGTCCATACATTTGCTAATGATCCAGAGAGAGGTTTGTATATTCTAATATTTTTATTTATTTTGATATTCTTATCTTTTTTTATATTTTTAATTTTTCATAAAAGTGAAAACAACAATTCCAAAACTTTCTACTTATTAAGTAAGGAAACATCAATTCTAGTTAATAATTGGTTTATGATGTATTTTTTATCTGTTGTTTTAATTGGAACAATTTATCCAATATTTTTAGAGGTTATTTCATCTCAAAAAATATCTGTAGGTCCACCATTTTTTAACAAATTGATCCTACCATTTTTAATCCCATTTATGTTAGCGATGGCAATAGGACCTAAATTAAAGTGGATTAAATCAGATATTGAAGACAAAATTTATTTAATTTCATTTTTTGTAATTTCTTTAATTTTATCAGTATTGATAATTAGAAATTTAGATATTAATTTTCTTTACAATACTATTCTAATTACAGCAGCTTTTTATTTATTTTTTATAACTCTTAGAGATTTTTTTCACAGAAAATATAGAAACCTGTCGCAAATTACTGCTCATTTTAGTTTTAGCATTTTGATACTTAGTATTTTATTTAATAATATTTTTTCATCTGAAGTTATTACAAATTTAAAAATTAATGAAACTTACCAAGCTCAAAATTTGAAGATTAATTTTGAGAGCATTGAGCAAGAAAATAAACAAAATTTTAAAGCAATTAAAGGTAAGTTTATTGTAGAGGATCAAAGTGGATTAATTGAGGTTATGCAACCTGAACTAAGAATATATAATCAACCAAATATTGTTACAAGTGAAGCAGACATCAAAACTAATATATTCACTGATAAATTTATGACAATGAATTACGTCCAAAATCAAGATTATTTTAATATTCGTTATCAAGTAAAGCCATTCATGATTTGGATTTGGATTTCCACAATTCTATTGTGCCTTAGTGGCTGTTTATCTTTAATTAGAAAAAAATATGAAAACTAAAATTTTTCCAATATTTTTAATTTTTACATTCTCAATAATTTTCTTTGTTTTCTACAAAGGTTTACAAAATACAAATGTCTATACACCTACAATAAAATCAGAAATTAAAATTCCAAATTTTGACGCAAAAGAGTTTTTTTCAAAAGACAAAATAAATTCAGATCAGATATTTATAGGAAGTGATTATTATTTATTAAACATTTGGGCTTCGTGGTGTGTTCCTTGCAAAGAGGAACATAAGTATCTAATGTATTTAAGTAAAAAAGAGAATATCAAAGTTATTGGACAAAACTATAAAGATAATTTTGATAATGCAAAAAATTTTTTGATAAATTTAGATAATCCATACGACTTAATTTTTTTAGATAATGATGGTACAATAGCAATTGAATGGGGTGCATATGGGGTACCTGAAACCTTTCTAATTAAAAATAATCTAATTATTAAAAAAATTATTGGTCCATTGAATGAAAAATTACTTTCTGAGATAAAAGAATTGACAAAATGAATATTTTAAAAATTTTAGTTTCTGTGATTTTTTTGATTTATTTTTCTTCTTCTGATTTAAAAGCTAAAAACTTAGAAATTGAAATAACAAAAAATTTAAGATGTTTAATTTGTCAAGGACAATCAGTGTACGATTCAGACTCTGAATTTGCTAATAGTTTAAAAATTTTAGTAGAAAAAAAATTAAATGAAGGCTTAGATGAAAAACAAATATATGCTTATCTTAAAAATAAATATGGAGATTGGATTCTCTATGATCCAGGATTCAGTAAAAATACCTATTTTCTTTGGTTATTACCTATATTGATGTTTGTATTTGGTGGTGCAATAATACTCAAGAAAGTTATATTAAATAAAAAAAAATTATGAATTATCTTAGAATTTGTTACTTGGTAATATTATCTGTTTTTATTTCTTCATCGATATTTGCAGAGGATACTAAAGTAAGTAATGATAATACAAAGTTTAATATTTATTCAGGAATGTTTGACTTTAGTGATAATGGAAAGAGATCTGCTTTAATTGGGTTTCAACATCAGAATACTGATTTAAACAGAGATACTTTTCTTGGTAATCTCTCTCCAATAACAGGATTTATGTTTACTGCTGATAGTGCAGCTTATCTGTATACTGGTGTGCAGGCACAATATTCCTTAGGACCATTGAATATTATTCCTAGTTTTACACCTGGACTTTATAACAAGGGAGATGGAAAAGATCTTGGGCACCTATTAGAATTTAAAAGCGAGGTCCAGATTTCTTTAAATTTATTCCAAAATAGCCAATTAGGCTTATCATATAATCATTTATCCAATGCAAGTTTGGGAGATAAAAATCCTGGGGCAAATAGTTATATGTTTAATTTCCTTAAAACCTTTTAAACAAACATTTTATGATAATGAGATTGAAAGATTGTCACAATTTTGGTGATTTTAGAAAACTTGCAAAGCTAA
>CACKQM010000026.1:0-3700 GCA_902602295.1 uncultured Pelagibacteraceae bacterium
TAATGGGTGCTGATGGGAATCCTACAGGAGGTAAGTGGAGTTTTGATGAGGATAATAGAAATAAATTACCAAAAAATATTTCAATCCCAAAATTTCCAAAAATAAATGAAACTTCTCATACTAAAAAGCTAAAACCTATTGTTGAAAAGCTATTTAAGGATCATCCTGGCAGTACCAAAAATTTCTGGTTTGCTACAGAACACAATGATGTTTTGAAGCTTTTAAATTTTTTCATTAAAGAAAAATCAAATTTATTTGGTGATTACGAGGATGCAGTTGATCAAAAAGATAATATTTTGTTTCATAGTGCACTAAGTCCATATGTAAATTTAGGTCTTATAACTCCAGAATTTATAATTAAAAAAATTTTAGAATTCCATAAAAGTAAAAAGATAAGACTAAATTCTTTAGAGGGATACGTTCGTCAAATAATTGGTTGGAGAGAATTTATGAGAGGAATTTATCAAAGTTATTCTACTGAAATGGAGACAGGAAATTTTTTCAAACAAAATCGTAAGATGAAAAAATCCTGGTATGACGGCACTACTGGATTACCACCATTGGATTATGCAATAAAGAACGCATTAAATCATGGATGGTCTCATCACATTGAAAGACTTATGATTTTATCAAACATAATGAACCTTTGTGAAATCAAACCCACTATTGTTTACAAATGGTTTATGGAAATGTTTGTGGACTCCTCAGATTGGGTGATGGTTCCAAATGTTTATGGAATGGGATTGTTTAGTGATGGTGGAATATTTGCAACTAAACCATACATTTGTGGATCAAGTTATTTTATGAAGATGATGGATTTTAAGAGGGGTGATTGGTGCAATATAATGGATGGGCTTTATTGGAGATTTATAGATCGAAATAGAAAGTTTTTTTTAAAAAATCCAAGGCTTTCAATGATGGTGAGAATTTTCGATAAGATGAAAACTGATAGAAAAAAATTGATTTTGTCAGCTGCAGATAAATTCATTAAAGAAAATACAATTTAGTGAAAAAAGAAAATTTACCAATTAAAGTTTGTCCAATATGTCAAAGGCCATTTAAATGGAGAAAAAAATGGAGACTTAATTGGGAAAAAGTTAAGTATTGTTCAAAAAAATGTTCATCAAAAAAATAAAAAATTTTTATAAATATTCAATTTTATTTTTATTAATAATTCTTACAAACAACGCTCGTGCAGAATTTTTTGAGGATCTATCAAAAATTATTGAGAATAATGAAAAAAGACTGAGCTATGGTATTTCAGTGACAGATTTTAATATGGATGGAAATAATGAGTTTTTAGTCACAGGTTTTGGTTTTCCGAATTTAGCGTTATCTTTTCAAGATGGAAAATTGAAAAATATAAACCAACAAAAAATTTTTTCAGATATTTCAAAGAAAACCATTGGAGTTGCTGCATGTGATATTGATAAAGATGGCTTTGAAGAAATCTACTTTTTAAATACCGATACATATAGTGGAGTTAAAAAATATTCAGACAGATTATTGGATATAAAAGATAATAATTATTTTGATTTATTTGAATTAGAAAAAAATAAAGAAAATCTAAATTTAACAGCAGGAAGATCTGTTGTTTGTGTAGATAGAAAGGGAGATGGTGAATATGGAATTTATGTTGCAAACTACGGAGGACCAACAAGGTTTTATGAGATTGAAAATGAACTTATCAAAGATAAAGCTGAGAATTTAAATCTGGATAATATTACTGGTGGAAGAGCAGTTGTATCTGGGCATATTTTGACACAAAGAGCCGATATCTTTGCGGCTAATGAGAGAGGAGCAAATTTTCTTTTTAAAAATAATAATGGAAATTTTGATGATGTTGCATTTGATTATAGATTAGATGATGCAATCCAAAATGGACGGGGTACAGCTTTATCAGACATATATTACCGTGGTAGATTAGATATTTTAAGTGGTAATTGGCTTGGATATCACAGAGCTTGGGTCCTGGAAAATAATGAATTTAAAGACATTGGAAATAAAGATTTTGATGAACCCTCTAGAATAAGAACAATTATTTCTGCAGATTTTGATAATGATGGTTTTGATGAAGTTTTCATGAACAATATAGCAGAACCAAATAAGTTATTTCGTATTAAAGATAATGGAAAATTTGAGCAGATAAATTTTCAGGTAGGACTCGAAGCTAATGGATATGGAACTGGTGCTGCAGTCGCGGATATAGATAATGATGGAATTTTAGAATTATTAGTTTCTCGTGGTGAAAGTAAAGCACAAACATTAACTTTGTATAAAGCAAAAGTTGATAAAGGAAGTAAATACTTAAGGATTAAACCATTAAATAAGTATGGTGCGCCAGCAAGAGGAGCCACTGTTACCTTAATAACTAATCAAAGAAAACATTCAAAAACAATTGATGCAGGATCTGGTTACTTATGCCAAATGGAACCTGTGGCACATTATGGAATTAGAAAAAAAGAAAAAAATTTTAAAGTAGAAATTCGATGGACAAATGGAAGTAAAGAAATGATTGATATAAAGAAACTTAACCAAACAATTATTGTAAGACAGAAATGAAAAAAATATTCAATATATTTTTAATTGTATTTTTAATATCATTTCAGCTTAAGTCGATTGCTGGAGAAAAAAATTATCACAAAGAGCTTATTACTGATTGGTCTAGAATATTCCCTGATAAAAATAGAAATGCCGCAGGACCAAAATTTTTTAAATACATCATAGATAAAAAAATTACTTACAAAGACTTTGTTGAATTTAACAAATTATATTGTGCAGTTTCTGGGTCTTTAATTGATCCAAATAGTGACTCAGAATTCTTATTTATAAAAGAAAGTAAAACGAATAAAAAAATTTGTGGAAACTATTTTAGGTGTTGTGTTCCATGTTCGTGTGATCTTATGAAATATTCTGAAGCCCAAAAGATGAAACATAAATTTGAAGATGGTTTTAAAGAATTCTACGTTTTAACAATAAAAAATCCTTGTGCTAAAAAAGATTTTCCCAATAGAGTTAATAAAGATTATTTTTGTAATGGTGAAAAAATCAATAAATCAGAAGTGTATAGTCTTAATGATCGAATAGTAATAGGTTTATTGCACAATGGAAAAAATTGTGCGAAAGATGAGATAGACTTTGTTAAAAGTCATCAAGTGACGGGTAGATATTGTGAGTTGAGAAATAATACACCTTTAGAAAATTTAGATGCTGGAATGGGTGATATTTTTATAAAACTCGCGAGATAAATAAATATGAATAATAAAATTTTTGAATGGGCAGGTGTTATCACTGCAATATTGTACTCATTATTTGTAGCTATGAATATTGGTATAGAGTTTTTTGGTTTTTGTTTACTACTAATATCTGCAATTCTAATTGGAATTTGGGCTTATCGAGGCGGTCATAGAGGAATATTATTTTTACAATTCTTTTATGCTACAGCCGGAATTATTGGAATGTTTAGATGGTTTTAGTTAAGTATTGAAATAATTTTTGGAATATAATTTTTAAAGTTAAAGAAACCTTTATTACAATATTGCCAAGAGTTTTGATCAAGTTTTCTATAAAGGAAATCGATTTTTAAAGTATTTGAATTCAAATAATCTAAATTTTCTCCAACAGTTGGATACAACCCGACTGCTTTTTCTATTTTTTTAATTTCGCTAATATCCATAACTTCACAATCAATAGATTGATT
>CACKQM010000027.1:0-2999 GCA_902602295.1 uncultured Pelagibacteraceae bacterium
ATTCCTGTATGAGTTGCTGCTAAACCCGCTTTTGCCATAAAGAAAAATATTGCAACACCAGAAATAATTAATGGAACAATCATTGGTGAAATTAATACAGCCATTATTAATCCTTTATATGGCATATGTCTGCTGCTCAATCCTAAAGCCGCAACTGTCCCAAGTATCACTGATCCGATTGTTGCAAAAATCGCAATGATAAAACTATTCTTGGCTGCTAATCCCCATGGATTTTTTGTTCCATAAATCATGTCCTTATACCATCTTAAAGAAAATGCATCTGGATCCAAACGTTTCATTCCATCAGAAAAACTCAAAAATTCTTCTGCATTAAATGATAATGGGAATATTACAAACAAAGGTGCAATTAGAAAAAAGAAAACAGCACCACAAATTGTAAGATAAATATAATGCCAAATTCTATAATGTGGTTCAGTATATTTTGGTAAAGCCATTTGATTATCCTAATTTAATATTATCAATTCCAACTAGTTTGTTATAAAGCCAATAAATTACCAGTACTCCACTCAACAACATTAATCCCATGGCTGATGCAAAGCTCCAATCAAGAGTGCTTTTCATGTGGAAAGCAATTTGGTTACTTATTAAAGTCCCAGATGCTCCACCAACTAAGGCTGGGGTGATGTAATAACCTATCGCTAAAATAAATACTAATAAACAGCCTGCACCTATTCCTGGGATTGTTAATGGGAAATAAACTTTCCAAAATGCTACAAAAGGCGTTCCGCCTAACGATTTTCCAGCTCTCATTAAGCTAGGTGAGATAGTTTTCATTACACTGTATAGCGGAAGCACCATAAATGGCAGCAATATTTGTGTCATAGCAACGTAACTTCCTGTTTTGTTATACATCATCTCAGGCCTATTATCGTCAGCTACTAATCCTATTCCAACAAAGAAATCATTTACAATACCTTGTTGTTGTAACAAAATCATCCAGCTGGCAGTTCTTACAAGTAATGAAGTCCAAAACGGAAGCAGCACACAGATCATTAATAAGTTACTATATTTCATTGGCAGAGTAGCTAACAAATGGGCTATTGGATAAGCCATCAAAAAACAAAAGACAGTCACAAAGAATGCAATCTCCAGAGTTCTTAACCATAATACTCTGTGAATTCTCCTATCTTCTTCAACGCTTACTATTTTCCCTTCCTCATTTACATACATATCCATTCCTTTTAAATATTTTTGACCTGTAAATTCAGGGGCTCTTCTTTGGATTGCTCTCCAGTACTCAACATCAGCCCATCTTTTGTGTACTGCCATTATTTGTTCTTTATAGTTTCCCTCTTCAAATTTTTTAGATGCTCTTCTTAATTTTTTAATAATACTTTTAAATCCATTTTTAGTATAATTTAATTGAGTAGATAGTTTACCTTCTCGTTTATCTTCAACTAGTTTTATAAAGTCCTCATGAAATGCTGCAAAAACTTCCTCATCTGGCAACTCTTGACCATCCCAGTTTTCCATTGCTTTAAATGTTTTGGGTAACATTTGTGTTACCATTTTATCATCAACACTTCTGAACAACATGTCACCTATTGGAAAAACATAAGTGATAATTAAAAAAAATAATAAAGGAGCAACGAGCAAGAAAGCTTTGATCTTATTCTTTTTTTCCGCTTTTTTTAGACTAACCTCTAAGGGTATTCCGTCTGTAGTTAAGATTTGTTTTGTTTCTGAGCTCATAAATAAAAAGGGCGGTTATAAATAACCGCCCTTAAATTATAATATATAATTTAGTTCTTTAAAACTTAAATTATAGACCAGCTTTCATAGCTTCCCATTTTTCACCAAGCTCTGTTCCGTTATCAGCCCAGAAAATTGGATCTACTAGGAAGTAGTTTTTAGTGTTAGCCGGTGCAGTTGGCATTTGTGGTACCATGTTAGTCTTACCATCTTTATACCAAGGCTCACCTTTTTCCATAATACCAATTGAAGATTTTCTCCAAGGGGCATATGCGATGTATTTAGCACTTCCTGCTAACATTTCAGAACTAGTCATCATAGCTAAAGCTTTTTTAGCCATACCATTAGAATCGTTTGGTCCACCTTTAACTTGTACGAAATATTCGTAGTCAAGACCTTGGCCGTCCCAAACTTGTTTGATTGGTGCACCTTCTCCAATTTCTGCATTGAAGAATCTACCATTCCAACCAGTAGCCATTACTACTTCACCTGATACTAACAGTTCTGGTGGTTGAGCACCTGCAGACCAAAATACACATCCACCTTTTGGATCTGTACATAATTCTTTGATCTTGTTCATTGCTCTTTCAACACCTTTTTCTGTTTCTAAAGCTTTGTAGATTTTTGCTCCGCCTTTACCTGGCTTGATACCATCTGCAGCTAAAGCGATCTCTAAATTAGTTAAAGCGCTTTTGTAGATAGCTCTTTTTCCAGGGAATTTCTTTGTGTTAAAGAAATCTTTGATAGTCTTTGGAGTACCTTTAACGTTTTCAGTGTTATAAGCGTAGTTCCAAGAATATAAAATATTTCCTACAGCACATTTACTTGGCATTGCAGTAAAGAAATCTTTACTTGCAGGAGTTCCATCTGGAGCTGGTGGGAAGTCTTTGTCAAAATCAAATTCAACAAATAATCCCTCATCACATCCAGTAATAGTATCCATTGCAAACACGTCCATTATATCCCACGTGATTTTACCAGCTTCTTTTTGTGCTTTAATCTCAGATAATCCACCAGAATAGTCAACCCAGGCAATATTTATGCCAAGTTTTTTAGCTGTAGGATCACCATAACCTAACTTTTGAGACTCAGTATAAGCCCCACCCCATGACACTGCCGTTACTGTTGTTGCAAATGCTGAAGTAGTTAGTGAAAGTACAAAAGAAATAGCTAGTAATACTTTACTTAGTTTTTTCATTTTTCCTCCGTTTAAACGTTTTTTATAAAAATCAATTACAACAAGATCGATAATGAGAGTCAACAGCCCATTTTAGTTAATTTAGCAA
>CACKQM010000028.1:0-2877 GCA_902602295.1 uncultured Pelagibacteraceae bacterium
GATATTAAAGAAGGAGCTGATATGGTTATGGTTAAACCTGGGCTACCATATCTTGATATTATTAAACAAGTTAAAGAAAACTTTAAGATTCCAGTTATGGCATATCAAGTCTCAGGTGAATATTCTTTATTAGAACATGGAATTAAAAACGATTTAACTGATCGAAACATTATTTTAGAAAGTCTTATTTCTTTTAAAAGAGCTGGAGCAAATGCTATTGTTAGTTATTACGCTGATAGATTAGACCAAATTATTAAATAATTACTTTAAAGTATTAATAAATTGTAATCTGCTGATTGGTTGGTTTAGGTTATTTGGCTTTAAAATTGACTTTTCAAGATAATCACTCAACAATTTAAGACCTCTTAGTAAAGATCCTATATCTTCAGTTGAATTATCTTTATCTATTAAAAAATTAGGTATAATTCTTTTTTCTGTTGATGACTTCGATATATATTGTTTTTGATCACCAATAATTTTTTCATTAACTAAATTCTCAAAATTTAAGTCATAGCCAAGAGATTTAAATAATTCCAACTCCCAAAAGATATAATTTTTTATCCAGTCTTTAGAGTTCAATAAAATATAAAATTCTTCTAACAAAGAAAATATCTTTTCATTTTTTTGTGACTCAGCTGTAAGCAATTTAACCAAATTCATAGCTGAGGAAATACAAGTTAATTTTTGATGATTATCAAAATATAATGGAGATAAAGCTTCTTGAATCTCCACTTTAAAATAACCCATGCTATTTTCATTTTTAGAATTATAATTTACATATAGTTTATTTCCTATTTGAAGATAGTTCTTAATTTTTTTTGAAGTTCCACCGAAAATAATGCCACTCACTTTACCAAAATTTTTAGTATAAATTTCGGATATTAATGAATTTTCATTATATCTATTCTTATTCAATAAAAATCCAATATCGTCCCATATCATAATTTACTCTGATTTTGTAAACATTTAATAGCAGCATTTTGTTCAGCATCTTTTTTTGAACTACCCTCTGCTAAAAAAAACTTAGTATCAATTAATTTTACACCAACTTTAAAAAGAGGTTTATGTCTTGGTCCAGTATTTGAAATTAGTTTATAAATAGGTAATTTCTTAAATCTTTTTAAAGAGAATTCTTGTAATTTTGTTTTTGCATCTATTTGAGTAACAACACTGTCTTTAATATTTTCTGACCATAATTCTAAAATAAATTTTTCTACAGAATTAAAACCTTTATCTAGATAGATAGATCCTATTAATGCTTCACAACAATCAGAAACAACTTTATCCTCTGTTTTATTTTTCTTTTTCTTAATATCTAAAGTTAAAATATACTTATCAAGATTAATTTTTTTTGCGATTTGTAAACAAGTTTTCTTATTTACTAAAGATGCAAACTTTTTATCTAATATACCTTCTTTTTCATTGGGGTAAATTTCCAAAAGTTTTTTTGCAATTACTAATCCTAAGACACGATCTCCTAAAAATTCTAATTTTTCGTTATTAATTTCTTTGCTATAGCTTTTATGAGTTAATGATCTAACTAACAAATCTTTGTCTTTAAAATTGATCTTAATCTTTTTTTCTAAAGTTTGATAATTAATTTTCATTATTTGATCTTTTGAAAAAACCTATCAAATCTGATTGATTTGTTCCATTTCCAAAATGAAAAAATATTTCCAACAGATCTATCTGATGAGAAGAAAATAAATTGGGCCTTTCCTACAAGATTATCTTTGTGTACATATCCTACACTTGATAAATATCTACTATCCTTAGAACAATCTCTATTATCTCCTAAATAGAAGTAGTGATCCTTTGGAACTATAAATTTATCTGAATTTTTAAAAGTAAAATCTTTTAAGTAAACAGTTTTATGTTTTATTCCATTAGGTAAAATTTCCTCAAAAGTAAATACATCAATGTTTCTATTTCCACAGAATATTTTATCACTTTCTGAGATTCTGGATTTTAAAACCTCTGAGTTATTTATATACAAATTTGAATTAATAAATTGTACTTGGTCTCCGGGCAAACCAATTAATCTTTTTATATAGTCAGTTCTATTATCTGCAGGAGTTTTGAATACTACAACATCTCCCCTTTTTGGCTCACTGAACATAACTCTTCCTGTAAAAATAGGAGGACTGAATGGAAATGAATGTTTGCTATAACCATATGAATATTTAGTTACAAATAATCTGTCTCCAACTAACAGATTAGGCTCCATGGATGAAGATGGTATATAAAATGGTTGGAGAAATATAGATCTAATAAAAATAGCAATAATTAATGCATAAAATAAAGTTTTTATGTTTTCTTTAAAGAAATTTTTATCTAACATTATCTTTTAACCAAAATTGTAAACGCTATTGAATTATCTTTTTCATCAGATAGTGAAAGAAACAAGTCATATTTCTTAATTTTGAACTTTTTTTTTATAATTCTATCAATTTTTTTTGATTTATAGAAAAAAGGTTTACCCATTTTATCATTTAAAATTTCAATATCTTTGAAACTTAGATTATCTCTAATTCCAGTACCAAATGATTTTGATAGAGCTTCCTTGGCTGCAAATCTTTTTGCAAAAAAGTTTGTTCTATTAACTTTATTTTTAGAAAATTTAAGTTCATTTGGTCCAAAAGTTCTTTTTATAAATTTTTGGTTTCTAATTAAAGGCTGAAATCGTCTATTTTTTACTATATCAACTCCAATTCCTAATATTTTCATTTCTGTTATTTAATAATTTTTTTGAATTTTTTTATTACTTTGGACAAACCAAAAAAAACCGACTCACCGATTAAATAATGTCCTATATTGAATTCTTCTATTTCTTTAAATCTAGATAATAATTCAGTTGTTTTATAATCAAGTCCATGA
>CACKQM010000029.1:0-2205 GCA_902602295.1 uncultured Pelagibacteraceae bacterium
CTAAATTTAGAGTATTAATAGGTCCTTTTAATGATATAAAAAGTTTGAAGGAGTCATTTGAGAAGTTAAAATCTCTTAATTTCGAAAACTTAGAAGTGCTAAAAAATGTTTAAAAATTTTCTAATTACAATTCTTTTAACTTTTTTTATTTTCAATACTGCACATTCTAATATTGACATAAAAGCAAGAACAGCAATTTTACAAGATTTTTTATCGGGTGAAATTCTATACGAAAAAGATCCAGACAGATCAATTTATCCTGCTTCAATGACAAAAATAATGACCACTATTATTGCTTTTGATTTGATTAAATCAGGTGATTTAACTTTAGATGAAAAATTTATTATTTCAGAGAGAGCTTGGCGGTTGTCAACATCTGGATACTCCTCAATGTTTGTCATGGTTAATGATGAGGTAAGTGTAGAAAATTTACTTAGAGGTATTATTGTTGCCTCAGGAAATGATGCTTGCATTGCATTAGCTGAAGGGATAGCGGGTACGGAAGAAGAATTTGCTGTCATGATGACTTCTAAAGCACAAGAAATTGGTATGAAAAATACAAATTTTGCTAACTCATCTGGAATTAATGATCCTGACAATTATTCAACAGTAAAAGATATAATGATAATGTCTCATTATTTAATTAAGAACTATCCAGAATATTACGAATGGTTCAGTGAAAAAGAATTTACATGGGATAGAACTGGAGGTGATCCAATTACTCAGGGAAATAGAAATCCACTTCTATATAAAAATATGGGTGCAGACGGAATTAAAACTGGATATCTAGCAGTGGAAAAATATTCCTTAGCATCATCATTAGAAAGAAAAGGGAGACGGCTAATTGGAGTGGCTAGTGGTTTTGAAACTAAAAATTCAAGATCTAGAGAGAGCTCAAAACTGTTGACATATGGTTTAACGAATTTTGATTTAGTAGAAATAAATAAGTCAGGAGAAGATTTTGATAGCGTTGATGTTTGGTTAGGAAAAAAAGATTTTGTTAAAGTTTATACTAAAGAAGATATCTATAAAATTATAAAGAAAGGTAAGAAAAAGCTTTTAAAAGTTAAAATGTTATATGAAGGACCCGTTGAAGCTCCAATTAGCAAAGATCAAGTTTTAGCAAAATTAAGGATTATTTATGATGATGAATTAATTGATGAATATGATCTTTTGGCAAAAGAGCAAGTAAACAAAGTAAATATTTTTTCAAGGTTAATAAAATCCTTAAATTATTTGATTTGGGGTGATGTCTAAAAAAATTGTTATAGCCTTTGAGGGTATTGAGGGTAGTGGAAAAACTTTTCATATTAATAATGTTTCTAAATATTTAAAAAGAAAAAAAATACCTCATATAAAGTTAAGAGAGCCTGGAGGAAATAACAACTCAGAAAAAATAAGAAAATTAATTTTAGATAAGAAATCTAATTTTAAAAAAAAAACTGATTTATTACTTTATTTAGCGGCCAGAAGTGAAAATATGGACAATTTGAAAAAAAATTTTAGAAAAAAGATAATTTTACTTGATAGGTTTACCGACTCTACCATTGCTTATCAACATTTTGGAATGGGTGTAAATTTAGATATTATTAAAAAGATTAATAATTATATTTTAAAATCATTTAAAGTAGATTTTACATTTTTAAGTATTGTTAACGTAAACAATATGCAAAAAAGATTGAAACAACGAAAAAAACTTAATCGTTACGATACATTCAAAGAAAAATTTTATAAAAAAGTACAAAATGGTTTTTTAAGAATATCAAAAAATAAAAAAAGATATAAAATAATAAATTCAAACCTCCCAATAGAATTTAACAAAAAAATCATAATTGATAAAATTGAAAAATTATTAAAATGAATTTATATCCTAACAGCCAAACAAATCTTTATGGATTACAGGATAATCTTTTATTTTTTGCTAAATTATTTGATCAAAAAAGATTACCATCAAAGATTTTATTAACCGGTCAAAAAGGTATTGGCAAGTGTACTCTCGCTTATCATTTAATTAATTTTGTTTTATCAAAAGATGAAGAAATGCCTTATGATTTAGTTGAATTTAAAATAAATTTTAATAATCGCTCATTTAAGTTAATTCAAAATGGTTCATGCCCAAATTTCAATTTAATTGACATTAATCTTGATAAAAAAAACATAGATATAGAACAAATTAGAGAATTAATAATTCAACTCAATAAGTCT
>CACKQM010000030.1:0-2144 GCA_902602295.1 uncultured Pelagibacteraceae bacterium
TAAGCTTTCAAATTGATGATTTTTGACAAAACTCAAAAAACTTTGAGCACTATTCTGTGAATAAATATAAACCATATCAGGCACGTTCAATTTTAAATCTTTTACAAAACTTTCATTGAATTTTTGATTATGTTTTACTCTATAATTGATCAATCTTTTTATTCCATAGCCCTCTTTCATGAGTTGTTGATCTAAATCAACAGATATAATTTCACCGCTGACATAAAGTAACTTTTTACTTCTTGTATCGTAAGTTTGTAAAATTAACTCTTTTAAGTTAGAAACATTACCCTCTGCAGCTACTGTGTTTTGGAATCCTGATGATCTGGCCTTTTTTTCAGTTAAATTACCAACACAAAAACATTTGATATTTTTGTCTATGTTATTTTGATCTAAATATTTCACTGCATTAGCGCTGGTAAAAATAATTCCTCCATATTCAGAAAATTTAATTTCCTCATAATCAACTTTTTCAATATTAATCAGTGGGATGTGCGAAACTTGATGACCTAAAGATTTAAACTTTAAAATCATTTCTGAACAATCTTCCAGTGGTCTTGTTAATAAAATATGCATATTATTTTTTGTAAGAATTATTTGATTGCATTTTTAAATTCTGCCCAATTTGTTTACCAATCTCTTTAAATTTATCAATCTGGCCAGATTTCTTTTCATAAAATCTTTGAGAACCATCTATTGAAAAAAGTTCTGCCTCAACTACAATTGTATCACTTTCTATTTTTGAATAAACGCCTATTGCTGTTTCACAATCTCCCTCTAAAACTTTAAGAACATTTCTCTCAGCATGAGCTCTTTTATAAGTTTCTTCATGATTTACTTTTTTTAAAATTGAAATAATTTCTTTATCTGCTTTACGACATTGGAGTGCAATTATTCCTTGTCCAGCACTTGGTATGATTTCTTGTGCTGAAAAAATTTCAGCTATTTCATTTTCAAGATTTAAATTTTTAATCCCTGCATAAGACAAAATTATTGCATCATAATTTCCATCTCTCAGTTTTTTAATTCTAGTATCCACATTACCTCTAATTATTTTGCATGTTAGATCAGATCTTAATTTTTTAATTTGAAATTCTCTTCTAAATGAAGATGTTCCTATAATTGATTTCAGCTTAAGATCATTTAATTTTTTCTTATCATTTGTTATCAAAATTTCTCTTGGATCATTTCTCTCTAAAAAACAATCTGTTTTGAGTCCGCTAGTTTCTGTTGCTGGCATATCTTTTAATGAATGTACTGCAATGTCGATACTTTTACTCTCTAACTCTTTTTCAATTTCAGTTGAAAACAATCCTTTGCCACCTATATCAGATAACCTAGTATCTTTAACTTGATCACCTTTTGTTGAAATAGATTTAATTTCAATATCATTTGTATCTAAAGTAGTTTTTTTAATAATTTGCTCTTTAGCTTTTTGAGCATACAACAATGCTAATTTACTACCTCTTGAACCTATGATAATTTTTTTAGTCATAAATAAATTTATTTCTTTCTTGTATTGGAAATGTACAATTATTAAAAACTATTTGTATGATTAAAAAACCCTTAATTCTTGGAATTGAAACTAGTTGTGATGAAACAGCTGCCTCAGTTATAACTGAGAATGACCAAGGGAAACCTATAATTTTATCAAACATTGTCTCTAGCCAAACTGATGTCCACAAAGAATTTGGAGGTGTAGTTCCAGAGTTAGCGGCCAGATCACATATAGAAAAAATAGATTTAATCGTGAAAAAAGCTTTGGATGATAGTGGAATAAAAATCAAAAACATTGATGCAGTAGCTTCGACTGCAGGTCCTGGTCTAATAGTTTGTTTGTCAGTGGGCTTAAGCTTTGGGAAAGCTTTTGCCTCTTCCATAAACAAGCCTTTTATAGCTGTAAATCATTTAGAAGGACATGCATTGAGTCCAAAATTAGTTTCAAACTTAAATTATCCTTACCTCCTGCTATTAATTTCGGGTGGTCATTCACAATATTTAAATGTTCAAGGTCTTGGAAAATATAAAAGACTAGGAACAACTATTGACGATGCACTAGGTGAAGCTTTCGACAAAACTGCAAAACTTTTAGGAATAGAATTTCCTGGAGGACCCCAAATCGAGCTTTGGGCAGAAAAAGGTGA
>CACKQM010000031.1:0-2039 GCA_902602295.1 uncultured Pelagibacteraceae bacterium
TAAAAAAACCAATTAGGATTAATGGGTAAGTTATTTCATTTGGAATTATAAAATGTTTTAAATCGATAAAAAAAATTATCACAAAGCCAATAGATAAAATAAAAAACAATAGACTTGTTGAAGTGAGACCAAACAAATAAAATATAAATACAAAACTAAGAGCAGTGATTAACTCTACCATAAAATATTTGGAATTTATTTGTGCTGAGCAATCCCTACATTGAGCTTTTAGAATGATAAAAGACAATAAAGGTATGTTGTCATACCATTTAATTTGTTTTTTACATGCTGGACAATGAGACCGGCCATAGATAACACTTAAATTATCAGGAATTCTATGAATACACACATTACTAAAACTCCCCCATATACTTCCGAAGATAAATACTATAATATAGGACACAATTTATAGTTTTATTAAAGAGGAAAATTCTATGAGCCCATCAATGCAGTATTGTATAAGCATCATTGCATCTGTTAAGTGCAAATAGAAATTAGGCGCATGAATAATGAATTCCATCAAATTCAAAAATATCAAAAAATTAACGAATATCAATTTATAAATAGTATGTTTTTTGGCGCAAAAAAAAAGGAAACCACTAAAGTAGATGACACTAGTAGTAAAGATTTAGAATTAGTGACTAAAATGAATCAAGAGTTTGCTAAAACACTTGATTTAAAAGAAACATTAAATAATTCATTAGAATTAATTATAAAAAGAATAAATGCACAAGCCGCTAATATCTTTTTAATAGATGAAAAAAATCAATCATTCCAATGTATCGCATCAAAACATCAAGCATACCTCGAAGATTTTGAAATACCTATCACCCAAGGAGTAATGGGTAAGGCAGCGGTGATGAAGAAATGTATTAGAGTTGGTGATGTGCGTAAAGATGTAAGAGAAATTGCTGAATTTTATTTTGATTTAGATAATAAGACAAATTTTACAACATATTCAGTTTTATGTTCACCATTAATTGTTTCAGACGAATGTATCGGTGTTATTCATTGCTTGAATAAAAAAACAAACAATAAATTATTTGAGGAGAATGATAGAAAACTTTTAGAAACTTTGTCTGGACCTGCAGCATTAGCAATTAATAATGCCAAGATGGCGAAAGATTTAATAGATAAGAATAGAATGCAAAAAGAAATTGAAATTGTTGGTGAGATACAAAAAACTTTACTATCTCAAAACCAAAAAGAAAATTTTCCAATAGCAGGTATAAACATCCCAGCTAAAGTTGTTTCAGGAGACTTTTATAACTTTGCAGAACTATCTGAAGGAGTTTATGGCTTTGGTGTTGCTGATGTGTCGGGAAAAGGAATTAAATCTTCTTTGTTAATGTCTAAGGCATCAAGTTTGTATAGATGTTTAAGTAAAACAAATTTTTCTGCAGCAGAGTTGTTAGATATTCTCAATTCAGAAATTTGTGAGACAACATCAAGAGGCATGTTTGTAACAATGCTGATTGGAATTTATGATAGCAACAAAAAAGAATTAACCTTAGCTAATGCAGGACACGAACCTCCGTTAATTTATTCTAACGATGGAACCTTTTCTAATTTTGAAGAAGCAGGACCACCTTTAGGTATCGCTCCAAAGTTTAAATTTAAAGAAACAAAAATTAATTTTTCTAATAGCTCAATGTATATATTCACTGATGGTATTACAGAAATAAAAGATACTAAGGGCAACATGTTAGAGTCTGATGGATTTAAAAATTATATTAAAAAGTATCAACAAAACCCAAATCACGAACGATTAAATAAAATTGTTGAAGATATAATTAAGTCAGGACGAATTCAAAAAGATGATCTGACTATTGTCGTTGTTGACTCACTATAATTTATTTTTTTATGCTCGGTATTAGTAAAGTAATGATTATAGTTGCAATTGTTATCACAAGTCTTGTGTATTGGGCCACATCAAACGTTTGTAGATATAATTTTACCATTGAAAAAAAAACTAATGAATTAAATATTATTGCTGCTGAACTTGTGCCTGCGTTGCCATTAACAGAAGTTTATTATTT
>CACKQM010000032.1:0-2037 GCA_902602295.1 uncultured Pelagibacteraceae bacterium
AACATTTTCATCAAAATAAATCTTGAAAATGTCCCCAGAAATAACAAGTGTGGCAGAGGGTTTATTCTGTTCTTTATCAAAAAAATTGTTGATACGCCCCAGTTTTTTTAAAATAACATCATTATTATTAACTAATGATTTATTTTTTTTAGCAATTTTATTAATCGCAACATCAACAAATGAACCAGGGCTGACATTTAATTCATTTTTAAATGATCTTAATTCAGAGATAATTTTAATAATTTTTTCAACTTCTTTTAGTGATTGGTCTTTTTTGATTTTTCCAGTAGGCCAATTTTTATACATAAGGAAATTTTTATTAGACTCATCAAATTTGTTCTTTAACCATATTTCCTCGGTTACAAATGGTATGAAAGGATGAAGCATAACTAATATTTGCTTAAAAACATAAGCAGAAACTTCTTTTACCTCTGTTTTTGCCTTTTTATCCTCAGAGTAAAGAATTGTTTTAGACAGCTCAATATACCAATCACAATATGAGTGCCATGCAAATTGATAGGCATTTTTTGCCGCCTCATCAAATCGATAATCTTCAATATTTTTTTGAATTTTATTTTTGGTTTCTATTAACTCAGAATAGATCCATTTATTAATGTTTAATGAGATTTTTGGAACTTTATTAGTTTTTTTAAAATCACATTTATTAGTGATTAAAAAATTATTAGCATTCCATAATTTATTTAAAAAGTTTCTATATCCTTTAACTCTATCTTCTGAAAGTTTAACGTCAGTACCTGGAGACGCCATAGAAAGTAAAGTAAAACGTAATGCATCTGCGCTATATTTTTCAATTAGATCTAATGGATCAATTACATTTCCTTTTGACTTAGACATTTTTTGTCCTTTTTCATCTCTTACTAACGCGTGTACATAAATATCTTTGAAGGGTTCTTTATTTAAAAATTCCATACCAAACATAATCATTCTAGCAACCCAGAAAAAAATAATATCAAAACCTGTTACCAAAACTGTTGTTGGATAAAATTTCTTTACATAATCTTTTTTATCAGGCCAACCTAAAGTTGCGAAAGGCCATAATCCTGAAGAAAACCATGTATCTAAAACATCAGGATCTCTTGTAAGTTTTACATCTTTTTTATAATGTTTTTTTGCTTGTTTAATTGCATCATTTTCATTGATCGCAACAAAAATTTTTTGATCAGGTCCATACCAAGCTGGTATTTGATGTCCCCACCATAATTGTCGTGAAATACACCATGGTTCAATATTGTTCATCCATTGAAAATAAGTTTTAGACCAGTTAGTTGGAAAGAAATTTGTTTTTTTTGTCTTCACAATTTTTTTAGCTTTGATCGCTAATTTCTTTGCATCAACAAACCATTGCTCTGTTAAAAAAGGTTCAATTACTGAATTTGATCTATCACCATATGGAACTTTATTTTTGATATTTTCTTCTTTTACAAAAAAGTCTTTTTCTTTTAATTCATTTAATATTTTTTTTCGGGCATCAAACCTATCTAAGCCAATATAATCTTTTGGGGCATTATTATTTATTTTTCCCTCTTCCGTAAAAATATTTACTATTTCTAATTTATTTCTTTGACCTACATCATAGTCGTTAAAATCATGCGCTGGAGTAATCTTAAGTGCTCCAGTTCCTTGCTCTGGATCAGCATAATTATCTTTAATAATTTTTATTTTTCTACCTACGATTGGTATTGTGACAGTTTTGCCAACATGATTTTTATATCTTTTATCCTTAGGATTTACTGCAATCGCAGTATCCCCTAGCATTGTCTCAGGTCTCGTTGTGGCAATAGTGATAAATTCTGACGAATTATCTATTGGGTATCTAATATAGTAAATCTTAGAATTCATTTCTCTTTGATCTACCTCCAAATCTGAAATCGCAGTTTTTAAAACAGTGTCCCAATTAACAAGTTTTTCAGCCTTATAAATCAATTTTTTTTTATGTAATTCTACAAAAACTTTAACAACTGATTTTGATAAATTTTCATCCATAGTGAATGCATTTCTTGACCAATCACATGAACA